>NZ_CP017780.1:4832623-5497747 GCF_002849735.1 Amycolatopsis sp. BJA-103 | reverse complement strand
CACGCGGACAGGAGCAAAAGTCCCGCCGCGGCCACCAAGACCGCCTTCAGTGTCTTCCCGGGAACCCGCGTGGAGTCCTCCTCGTAGGTTCCGTTGCTGCGCCATTTCCTCAAGCGATGGGACATCGTCGTCTCTCCTCGCTTCTTCCGTTACCTGGCAGCCGGGAGCCGGCTGACGATTCCGTCGAGATGCGCCAGGCTCCTGGCCACGTCCCGCTTCGGCAGATCTTCCGGGCTCCCCTCGCTCAGCGCGGTGTCCTGTTCGAGCACGTACCACCCGTCATAGCCCGCCTCGTGGACGAACCTGACCATCGCTTCGATGTCGACGTCCCCGTCGCCGAGCGGGACGTACAAACCCTTGCCCACCGCCTCGGTGTAGGGAAGCCTTCCGGCGCGGACGTCTTCGGCGAGTTCGCCGCGCACGTCCTTGAGATGCAGGTGACCGATCCGTTCGGGGTAACGCTTGGCCAGCGAGACCGGATCGGTCCCGCCGATCAGGAGATGCCCGGTGTCCAGGCACAGCGGAAGGTCGGAATCGGCGAGGAAACGCTCGACCTCTTCCTCGGTTTCCGCATGGGTCCCGACGTGCGGGTGCAGCACGGTGCGCAGTCCGTGGCGCGCGGCGATTTCCCTGATCTCGCCGGAGGTTTCGATCAGCGTCGCCCATTCGGTTTCGCTCAGCTGGGGCCGGTCGTCGTAGCCGTCGAGACCGGTCGCGGCGGCGAGGACGAGCATGTCGCCACCGCACGCGGCGAACAGCGCGGCGGACTCCTCGGCCGCCGCCAGCGCGGCGCCGGGGTTCTCGTGCAGGGCGACGGCGAGGAAGCCGCCGACCAGGTCGAGCCCGTACCCGCCGAGCAGCTCCCGCAGCGCGGCCGGGTCTCGCGGCAGGTAGCCGGGAGGGCCGAGTTCGGTCGCGCGGACCCCCAGCTCCGCCATTTCGCCCAGCACGGTCCCCGCGTCGAGAACGCGACCCCAGCCGGGGACTTCGCATACGCCCCAGGAGATCGGGGCGGCGGCGATTCGGATCCGGGATGTCATCGGCGGCCTCCAGAGCGGGGACGGGGAGCGGATTAGAGCGCTCTATTGATTAGAGCGCTCTAATCTTGTAGCGTCCGTCACAGTAAAGTCAAGGGCAGGGGGAGGCTGGAAATGGCGCGACCGACGATGGAGGACGTCGCCGCGAAAGCGGGGGTGTCCCGCGCGCTCGTGTCGCTGGTGATGCGGAACGCGCCGAACGTCTCCGACGAACGGCGGACGCGGGTGCTGTGCGCGGCACACGAACTGGGTTACGAGCCGCACGCGATGGCCAGGTCGCTGGCCAGCCGGACTTCGACCGTCCTCGGCGTGATGGTCTCCGATCTCCGCAACGCGTTCTTCGCCGACGTCGTCGAGGGGCTCGACGCGGCGGCCGAAGCGGCCGGATTCCACTTGATCCTCAATACCGGCGGCCGTAGTCCCGCGCGCGAGCGGTCCGCGCTGAAGAGCCTGTTGTCCTTCCGGCCCGCCGGGGTGATCCTGTTGTCACCGGTGGTGCCGACGTCGGCGATCGAGGAAGCGGCCGCCCAATGCCCGGTCGTCCTGGTGTCGCGCACCTCGCGTGTTCCGGGGGTGGACACGGTGAACGACGACGGCGAGGCGGGCGCCGCGCTCGCCGTCGAGCATCTGGTTTCGCTGGGGCACCGCCGGATCGCCCATCTGGACGGTGGGGTCGCCGCCGGCGCGGCCGCCCGGCGGCGGGGTTACCAGCAGGCCATGCGGCGCCATCGGCTGCATCCGCTCATCGTGCGCAGCGAACACACCGACACCGCCGGGGAGAAGGCCGTGCACGAGCTGCTCGGCGACCACCCGCGCGAGAAGCTGCCGACGGCTTTGCTGGCGGGCAACGACTTCAACGCCGTCGGCGCGATCTCCGCGCTGGAAGAGGCGGGCCTGCGGGTCCCCGAAGACGTCTCCGTGGTCGGCTACGACAACACCTCACTGGCCGCCCTGCGCCACCTCTCACTGACCACTGTGGACCAGCCGCGAACGGAAATGGGGCGGCTGGCCGTCGAAGCGCTGCTCGAACGGGTCCGGGGCGAACGTACCGAACCGGTCCGGCATCTGCTGCACCCGTCGCTGGTGGTCCGATCGACCACCACCGCACTCTAGGAAGGTTGCGAGAATGAGGTTGGGACTCGCCGGCACCGGCCGGATCGGCACTTCGCACGCCGAGACCTTGAAGAGCTTCGACGAGGTTTCCTCCGTGGTCGTCGCCGACGTCGACGCCGGCCGCGCCCAGGCGGCCGCGGCGAAACTCGGCGTCGAAGCGGCGGCGGACATCCCCGCGCTTTTCGCGTCCTCTTTGGACGGACTGGTGATCGCCGCGGCGACGGACGCGCATCCGGAACTGATCCTCACGGCGGTCGACGCGGGGATCCCGGTGTTCTGCGAAAAGCCGGTCGCCGCCGACATCCCGGGCACGCTCGCGGTGATCGACAAGATCTCCGGTTCGGACGTACCGGTGCAGATCGGCTTCCAGCGCCGGTTCGACGCCGGCTACGCGGCCGCCCGGGCCGCGGTGGCGTCGGGAGAGCTCGGCTGGCTGCACACCTTGCGCGCGACCACCCTGGACCCGGCGCCGCCGCCCGCGGAGTACGTCGCGCATTCCGGTGGCCTGTTCCGGGACTGCGGAGTGCACGACTTCGACGTCGTCCGGTACGTCAGCGGCCGTGAGGTCGTCGAGGTCTACGCCGTCGGGACGAACAAGGGCGAGCAGTTCTTCGCCGACGCCGGTGACGTCGACACCGCGGCCGCGACCCTGACCCTGGACGACGGAACGCTGGCCGTCGTCTCGCTGACGCGCTACAACGGCGCTGGCTACGACGTCCGGCTGGAAGTACTCGGCTCGGCGGGGAACGCCGTGGTGGGCCTGGACGATCGCGCGCCGCTGACCTCGGTGGAACCCGGCGTCCAGCCGTTGCCCGGTCCGGCCTATCCCGGTTTCATGGAACGCTTCCGGCCCGCGTACATCAGTGAGCTGAAGGCTTTCCTCGACGTCGCGGCCGGTCGCGCGCCGAGCCCGTGCGGAGCGGCGGACGCGCTGGAGGCGTTCTACATCGCCGAGGCGTGCGAGGTCTCCCGCCGGGAACGCCGCCCAGTCAGGGTGGACGAGGTACGCGTCTGACTCACGTGCCTCGTGAGTGGTAAGGGCGGTTCTCTTGGGTGGCAGGGCAAACATGGCGTGTTCGCGACGTCCCAGGAGGCTGGTGTGGCCTTCACCGTTGCGAACGAGGCTTTCACCACACCCACCCCACGACCGACACCGAAAACGGCACGAGCACGCCACGTTTGCCCTTCTCCTCGATAACCGTCCTAGCCACTCACGAGACCCACCACGATTCGGCACCGTGGTCGCCTGGAAGGCAGCTTGCTGCCACGACCGCCACCATCGACACCGTTTGGCTACAGTGATCGCGGATCTCGAGGGGCGGCGGGTTCGGGTCGCCGGAAGCGTGAGGAGTGCGATGCAGCCGTATGGTCAGCCGCCGTCCAAGCCGAGGGCGAACGCCGCGGCGGCGATGATCGCCGGGAGCCTGGCGCTGCTCACCGCCGGGATGCTCGTCTGGTTCGTGCTCTACAACGTCGTCCACGCCAACGGGGCGACCGGTCAGTGGTCCGGCGTGGAGATGCAGAACGTGGCCTTCGGCGTCATCAGCACCGGCGCGCTGGTGGTCACGGCGGGATTCACGTTCGCCCGCAGGATTTCCGGCGCGTGGACACTGTTCGGACTGTGCGCGCTCTTCGCGGTGGCGATGCTCATCGCGGCACCGCTGCTGTGGGGCACGCCCCTCGACGCTCAGCTCAAGTGGATCTTCGGCTTCGACAAGAGCAACGGCGTCGCCATCGCGCTGGCGGTCATCTTCAGCATCCTGACGGCGAGCATGGCGGCGATCGCCGGCAGCGTCAGGTCGTACGAGAAGCCGCGCGGCTAGAGCTTGTCCAGGATCAGCTTCGCGCGTTCCTCGACAGGCCGGTAGCCGGAGCGTGCGGCGAGTTCCAGCGCCAGCTCGCCGTGTGTCCTGGCCTCTTCGAGCTTTCCGAGTTCCAGCAGCGTTTCCGCGAGCCCGGTCCGCGCGGCGGCCTCACACCAGAAGAAGCTGGTCGTCCGCGCGATCGACAACGCGAGCCGCTGATGCTCGGCGGCCTCCTCGGGCAGGCCGAGCCGCAGGCAGACTTCGCCGAGTCCGACGAGTGTCCACGCCTCGGTGCCCCGGTCGCCGATCTTGCGGGTGAGTTCGACGGCTTCGAGCGCGTCCGCGCGGTTCTGCTCGCTCGGGTCGCGCATGCTTTCGAGGACGGCCCGGCCGGACAGGGCAGTGGCCTCGCCGTAGGTGTAGCCGAGTTCGCGGTTGGCCGCGAGCGCGCGGGTGTAGAAGTCGTAGGCGTCGTCGGGCAGGCCGAGATCGCGGTGCACGGTGCCGAGGTCGACCAGCAGCACCGCGACGCTGAACCGGGCGCCGTCCCGTTCGGCGACCGCGAGCGCGCGGGTGAAGTTGGCGAGCGCCTCGTCGAGCTGACCTGTCTGCCAGTACGGGAAACCGAGGTTCGCCAGCGCCATCGAGATACCCGGCATGGACAGCTCTTCGCACAGCCGCAGGGATTCCAGCCCGCAGCGGATCGCCTCCTGCGGATCGCCGAGGCGCTGGTGCACGGCGCTCAAGTTGTTGAGCACGGCCGCGCGACCGGCGTCCCAGCCTTCGAGGAGGTCGCCGCGCAAGGCGCTGGTGAGGTGTTCGCGTGCCTCGTCGTAGCGGCCGCTGTTGACGCAGGCGAGCGCGATGCTCAGATGCATCGCCGCTTGGGCTTGTCCGGCGTCGCTGCGGCGGGCGGCCTTGAGCGCCGTCGAGGCCGTGTCGATCCATTCCGCGTGATGGCCACGCTGGTGGAAGAAGGCGCGGAGCGCGTCGGCGAGGTGCCAGGAGAACTCGGGCGGCCCGTGTTCGGCGCCGTGCTCGACGGCGGCGGCGAGGTTCGGCCACTCGGCGTCGAGCCAGGCCAGCGCCTCTTCGGTGTCGGCGAAGGGTTTGTCCTCCGGTTCTTCGCGCGGCAGGCGAAGAAAATGCGGGATGAGGACGCGGCCCGCGGCGTCGGCGGTGGTCAGATAGCTCTCGAAGAGCCGCCTCTCCGCGGCGTCGCGATCGGACTTCGTGTCCTCCGACAGCGTGCGGCCTGCCGCGAAACTGCGGAGAAGGTCGTGGAACCGGTAGCGCCCCGGGGTGTAGCGCTCGATCAGATGAGCCGCGGCGAGTGCCTTGAGCAGCTGGTTGCCCCGCGTCGCGCCGGTCAGCGCCTGGGCGGCGGAGGCGGTGAACGTCTGGCCCGGGACCAGCGCGAGCCGTCGGAACAGCAGGCGGTGCTCTTCGGGAAGCGCCCGGTAGGAGACGCCGAACGCCGTGGTCACGGCGCTTTCCTCGGCACCGTCGACGGTCAGCTCCGCCAGCGGGTCGCCACCGGCCAGCTCGCGGGCGAATTCGGCGATCTCGGGTTCACCGCTCGCGCCGAGGTTGGCCGCCGCGATCCGGAGGGCGAGCGGGAGATGCCCGCACAGCCGGGCCAGCTCCGCCGCCGCGCCCGCCTCGGCGGCGACGGTTTCGCTGCCGAGCACGGCTTCCAGCAGATGCCGCGCGTCTTCGGCGGGCAGGACGGACAGCGGGAGCGCCCGGGCCCCGGTGCGGGCGATGAGGTCGCCGAGCCGCTGGCGGCTGGTGACCAGGACCGTGCCCGACGGCGGCAGCAACGGAAGCACCTGACCGGTGTCGCGCACGTTGTCGAGGACCAGCAGGACCTTGTTGTCGGCGAGGAGGGAACGCAGGAGCGCGGCCCGCGTGTCGGTGTCCGGCGGGATGGCCTTGGGCGCGGTGCCGAGCGCTTGCAAGAGCTGGGTGAGCGCGACGGCCGGGGTGAGCGGTTCGTGGTCGGGGTCGAATCCGCGCAGGTCGAGGTAGAGCTGCCCGTCGGGAAACGCGTCGCGGACGCGATGGGCCCAGCGGACCGCGAGCGCGGTCTTGCCGACGCCCGCGGTCCCGCTGATCACCCAGATGTCGGTGCCCTCGCCCGCGTGACGGGTCGCCTCGTCGAGCCGCTCCAGCTCGGCCGCGCGCCCGGCGAACCCCCGGACGTCGTGCGGCAGCTGCGCCGGGCGGACCGGCTCGGGTTTGACCGAGGCCGCGGCCGGTTCCAGAGCGGGATCGGCGGCGAGGATGGCGGTTTCGAGTTTCCGCAGCTCCGGTGAGGGATCGAGGCCGAGTTCGGTGCCCAGCCTGTCGCGCAGGGAGCGGAATGCCTCGAGGGCGTCGTCGGTGCGGCCTTCGCGGTGCAGCGCGAGCATGAGCTGCCCGACGAACCGCTGCCGCAACGGCTGCGCGGCGACCAGTTCGATCAGTTCCGCGAGGACCTGACGGCCTCGGCCGAGCCGCAACTGCGCTTCGGCACGATCTTCCAGCGCCGTCCAGCGTGCTTCGTTCATGCCACCGCGGAGCCGCTGGGCGACCTCGCCGCTCACGACGTCGGACAACGCCTCGCCGCGCCACAGCCCGAGCGCCTCGTCGAAGAGGTCGACGGCGGTTTCGTCGTCGGCCTTGCGGGCTTGCGCCGTCAGCTCGGTGAAGCGGTGCAGGTCGACCTCGCGCGGCTCGACCCTGAGCAGGTAACGGGTCCCCTCGGAGACGATCTCCGGCCCGCCCGCGCCGCGGAACACCGCCCGCAGCCGGGACACCAGCGCTTGAACGGTGTTCCGGGCGCTCGCCGGTGGCTCTTCGGGCCACAGCAGGTCGATGATCCGGTCACGCGGTACCGGTTTACCCGCCTCCAGCAGCAGAACCGCCAGTACGAGCCGTTGTTTGGGCGAGCCGAGATCGACCTGACCGTCACCGGCCCACGCCTCGACGGCGCCGAGGACGCGGAACTCCACCCGGCCACCTCCGCCCACCATCGTCAGAGCCTGCAAGCGTAGTGCAAGCGCCCTGCATCCGGCCGCCGCGATAGTTGCCGGGTGTCCACCGAGGACCCGTCGCCGGAACCGTGCCCAACCAACAAGACGGGCAGGACCCCCCATTCGGTTCCGGTACGACGGTGGACACCTTCAACTTGCACAGGCACCGCCTTCTGACGGCGGTGGGGGTTGGGGGTAGTGCCAGCTCGACGTCTTCCCCCGTGTCGTCGGACTGGCGCTTCTTCTTGACTGGGGCTGGGGTTTTACGTGAAGGCCCCCTTGAAGGACTCTGAGTCCTTCAAGGGGGCCTTCACGTATTTGCGGATCACTTGACAAGCATGCCCGCCGTCCTCCACCCTTTCACTACTTAATTAGTGAAAGGGTGTTGCCAGTGGTCGCCTTCCACCTGGACAAGGGCTCGGGCGTCGCGACGTACGTCCAGCTCGTCCAGCAGGTCAAAAACGCCCTCCGGCTGGGATTGCTGGAGCCGGGGGACCGGCTGCCGACGGCGAAGGAGGTGGTCGCCGAGCTGGCGATCAACCCCAACACCGTCCTCAAGGCTTATCGCGAGCTGGAGCGCGAAGGGCTCGTCGAGGGAAAGCCGGGCCTCGGCACCTTCGTCCAGAAAACGCTGGGAGGCGCTTCGTTCGCGGAGCACACGCGGTTGCGGAAGAGCCTGGGGGTCTGGGTCCGCGACGCGAGGGAATCCGGTCTGGATCAGGAAGACGTCGAGGCGTTGTTCACCTCGGTGATGGTCGATGGCTTTCGAGGAGAGCGATCCGCATGACCGATAAACCCGTCATCGAGGCCACCGGCCTCGGCAAGAGTTACCGCCGCAAGTGGGCGCTGCGCGACTGCTCCCTCTCCGTCCCGAAAGGACGTGTCGTCGCCCTCGTCGGGCCCAACGGCGCCGGCAAGACGACCTTCCTGCATCTGGCCGTCGGGTTGCTCGACCCGACCGTCGGTTCGGTCTCGATCCAAGGAACCTCCGCGTTCCTCGCCCAGGACAAGCCGTTGTACCCCGGCTTCAGCATCGCCGAGATGCTCGAGTTCGGCAGGCGCCTCAACCCCGGCTGGGACGACGAGTTCGCGCTCAAACGCATCGATTCGCTGCGGCTTCCCTTGAAACACAAGGTCGGCAAGCTGTCCGGCGGGCAGCGCGCGCAGGTCGCGCTCACCCTCGCGCTCGCGAAACGCCCGGACCTGCTGGTACTCGACGAGCCGCTCGCGAACCTCGACCCGCTGGCCCGCCACGAGGTCATGCGCGGGCTGATGGAGGCGGTCGCCGAAACCGGCATGACCGTCCTGCTCTCCTCGCACGTCGTCTCCGATCTGGAGAACACCTGCGACTGGCTGATCGTCCTCAACGGCGGCCGCGTCCAGGTCAGCGGCGACATCGACGAACTCGTCGCCGGGCACCGGATCCTTTCCGGGCCCGCGGAGGAGGCCGACGCGCTGGCCAAACGCGTCGCGGTCGTGGACGAGGCGCGAGCCGGACGGCAGGCGACCGTCTTCGCCCGCACCGGACCGGTCCCGCTCGGTCCACAGTGGACCGAAAGGCCGGCGAACCTGGAGGAGCTCGTCCTCGCCTACCTCCGGCGACCCGAATCCGCGAGCCTGCCTCGCCCGACACTGGCTTCGGCGTAAGGGGCGACGATGCTTTGGCTCACCTACCGCCAGCACCGCATGCAACTCCTGATCACGGCGGGCCTGCTGGTCGTCGTCGGGATCCTGTTGCTGATCAACGGGAACGCCGCGGCGGACAGTCTTGATCCGGCGAAGCTCTTCAAAGACCTGTACACCTACCTTTCCTGGCTGCAGGTCGTGCCGGTGGCGATCGGCGTCTTCTGGGGCGCGCCGCTGGTCGCGGCCGAGTTCGAACGCGGCACCACGAAACTCGCCTGGACCCAGTCGATCTCGCGGTTCCGCTGGCTCGGCGTGAAACTGGGGTTCCTCGCCGTGCTCGCCACCCTGGGCGGTCTCGCGTTCGGCGCGATGATGCAGCGCTGGGTGGAGGTCTTCCCGACCGATCGCGGCGACACGGCCTTCACCAGTCGCTTCGACAATCCCGTCCTGTTCGCGATGACCGGCGTCGCTCCCGGCGCGTGGTGGCTCTTCGGATTCGTGCTCGGCACCGCCGCGGGCGCGCTCCTCCGCAAGACCCTGCCCGCCATCGCCGTCACCATCGCGGTGACCGTCGGCCTGATGATCGGCGTGAGCAACTTCCGGGACTCCTACGCGGAACCCGAGCTCGTCCCCCTGAGTTCGGAACCCACCGGCCGGGTGGTGGAGATGGTCCGGGACGCCGCCGGTGAGATCACCGCGCTCAAGGTCCTGCCGCAGGACTGGTACTGGCGTTTCCAGTGGACCGAAGCCGCGATCCTGACGGGCGTCTCGCTCCTGCTCGTCGTCGCCGCGACCTTCGCCATCCGACGCCGCTCCTAGAAAGGGATATTCCTTGCTCTGGCTCACCTGGCGGCAGCACCGCACTCAGCTGCTCGTCACCTTGGGGTTCCTCGCCGTGCTCGGTGGCGTCCTGCTCATGTCCGCGCAGATCGCCATGGACGCCTCGAACGGCGAGATCTCCTTGTACTGTCACGGAGGCGGCACCCCGTGCCGCGAGTACGACGCGGGGCTGGAGGATCTCTACCAGAAGATCTACCCGCTGATCGCGATGCTGCCGTTCGTTCCGTTGCTGGCGGGTGTCTTCTGGGGCGCTCCGCTGCTCGCCAGGGAGTACGAGCGCAACACCCATCAGCTCGCGTGGACGCAGTCGATCGGCCGCGGGCACTGGCTGGCCGTCAAGTTCGGCGTCCTCGCCGGATGCGCGACGCTGGCCGGGCTTGCGTCGGGGCAGATGTTCGGCCGGTGGCTGGAACTGTTCCCCGGCAAGGCGCAGACCTTCGTCGAGACGTCCTACTTCGGTGCGGTCGGGATCGCGCCCGCCGCCTGGTGGCTGTTCGCCTTCACCCTCGGTACGGCTGCCGGGGTGCTGGTGCGCAAGACCTTGCCCGCCATCGCGATCACGGTCGCGGTGTTCCTCGCGGCCGCGATCGCCTTGCTCGTCCTGAGGCCGAATTACGCCGAGCCGGTGCGCACGCTCGGTCCCGATCCGGCCGCGACGGGGGCTCTGATCATCGAGGTGGGCAGGGTCGCGCCGGACGGCCGCGAGATGAGTTCGCTGGACGACGTGCCCGGCTGCCCGCTGGGGCTGGGGAAGAGCGAGTGCGCTCTGGCGGCGGGCTATCAGGACTTCACCGTCTACCAGCCCATCAGCCGGTTCTGGCGGTTCCAGTGGACCGAGGCGGGCATCCTGCTCGCCGCGACCGCGGTGCTCGGGGGTGTCGCGGTAGGGGGAACGGTCCGCCGCCGTCGCTGAGACGGCGGCGGACCGAAACCTCAGTCCAGCTGCAGTTCGGGCTGGTACAGATCGAACCAGTGGTAGAGGTCCAGCGCCCGGTCGATGCCGGAGCGCTGGGCCGAGGACATCGTCGCCGGGTCCACTTCGGACACCCGGTGCAGCCAGTCCCGGTCCACCAGGGAGAACACCGGGTTGTCCCGTTCGGTCAGGGCCTCCTTGGCCTGCTGCTGCAACGCCGCCGCGTAGCCCGGGTCCTGAGTGGACGGATACGGGCTCTTGACCCGGTCACGCACCGAAGCGGGCAGGACGTGCTTCGTGGCGTGCCGCAGCAGGCTCTTTTCCCTGCCGTCGAACGTCTTCAGCGACCACGGCGTGTTGTAGACGTACTCGACGAGGCGGTGGTCGCAGAACGGCACCCGCACCTCGAGCCCGACGGCCATCGACGCCCGGTCCTTGCGGTCCAGCAGCATCCGCACGAACCGGGAGAGGTGGAGGTTGCAGACCGTCCGCATCTTCCGGTCCTGCTCGCTCTCCCCGTCGAGGTGTTCGACCTGGGCGACGGCGGTGCTGTACTGGTCGGCGATGTAACCGGGCAGGTCCAGCTTGGTCCGGACGTCCTCGCGCAGCAACGCACCCCGCTCGCTGGTGAGCCCCATCCGGAAGGCGAGCCAGGGGAACGTTCCCGAGTTCACCGCGGCTTCGTCGTGGAACCAGCGGTAGCCGCCGAAGACCTCGTCGGCGGACTCGCCGGACAGTGCCACCGTCGACTCCGCGCGGATCGCCTTGAACAGCAGGTACAGCGAGGTGTCCATGTCGCCGAGCCCGGCCGGGATGTCCCGCGCGGTCAGCACCTTGCGGCGGATCTCGGGGTCGCTGAGTTCGGCGGGGTTCAGGATGACGTCCTGGTGCTCGGAGCCGACCAGGTCCGCGACGTCGCGGATGAACGGCGAGTCCGGGGTGTCCCGCACCTCGTCCGGCTGGAAGTTCTCCTCCTGGCCCTGGAAGTCGACCGAGAACGTGCGCAGCCGCTCGCCCTGCTCGGCCAGCCGCGCCGCCGCGAGACCGGTGACGGCGCTGGAGTCGAGCCCGCCGGACAACAGGACGCAGCGGGGCACGTCCGCGATCAGCTGGCGGTGGACGATGTCGGTCATCAGCTCGCGGACCCGCTCGACCGTGGTCTCCTGGTCGTCCGTGTGCTGCTTCGCGTCGAGCTTCCAGTACGTCCGCGTGCGGATCCCGGAACGGTCGACGGTGACGATCGTGCCCGGCCCGACCTCGTGCATGCCCTTCCACAGCGACCAGCCCGGCGTCTTGGTCATGGACATCAGTTCGCGCACGCCGTCGGTGTCGACCACCTTGCGCGCCAAGGGGTTGGCGAGGATCGCCTTCGGCTCGGAGCCGAACAGGACGCCGTCCGAGGTCGGGTAGTAGTAGAACGGCTTGATGCCCATGCGGTCGCGGATCATCACGAGCTTCTCGTCGCGCTCGTCCCAGATCGCGAAGGCGTACATGCCGTTGAGGTGATCGACGACCTCGTCGCCCCACTCCAGGTAGCCGTGGAGCACGACCTCGGTGTCGCTGTCGGTCTCGAATTTGTGGCCCCGCTGGGAAAGTTCCTGGCGGAGCTCGGTGAAGTTGTACGCCTCGCCGCTGTAGACCATGGCGGCCAGTCCGGCTTCGGCCATCGGCTGCCTGCCGCCCGGCAGATCGATGATCGCGAGACGGCGGTGGCCCAGCGCCACGTTCGGCCGGACCCAGGTGCCCGAGTCGTCAGGACCACGGCACGCCATGGTCTCGGTCATCGCGTCGACGACCTCCCGGCGCTGAGTCAGATCCGTGTCGAAGGAGACCCACCCTGCGATTCCGCACATCGCTACCTCCTGGTGATTAGTTAGCACATACAACTATCCGTAACACTGGTGTAACACGCATCGACCGGCTTGTCTGCCCGAATTGCACGCTCCGTCCGCAGTGCGTCACCGTCTGTGGGACAGGTCACCGGGCATCAAGAAGTCGTAAAGGCACCCGATCGGGGCATCAAGAGGCCGTCAGGCAGAGGTCTCGAAGGCCCGTAACCAGCGCACTGTTGCGAGGTCCTGGTCACCGATGGGGTGACCTGTCCTGAGAGGTGCCTAGTGGCCGACTTGCTCTACGCCGTGCTCCTGATCGGCGTATTCGTGGTTCTCGCTCTGACCCTGCGCGGTCTGGAGAAGCTGTGACCGGCACGGGAACCGTGGCCAACGTCGTCGGCGGACTGCTGGCGCTGGGGCTGATCGTCTATTTGTTCATCGCACTGGTCAGGCCGGAGAAATTCTGATGTCAGACGTCATGGCCGGCCTCTTGCAGGCCGGCCTCCTCCTCGTCGCGCTCGCGGTGGTCTACCGGCCACTCGGCGATTACATGGCGCGCGTCTTCACTGTGTCTTCGATCGAGAAGCACACCAAGGCCGAACGCGGCCTGTACCGCCTGTTCCGGGTGAACCCCGGATCGGAACAGCACTGGAAGACCTACGCGTCGGCCGTGATCGGCTTCTCGTTCGTCTCCGTCGTCTTCCTGTACCTGCTTCAGCGGTTGCAGTCGATCCTGCCGTGGAGCCTCGGCAAGGAACCGGTCTCGCCGGCGGTCGCCTTCAACACCGCCGTCAGCTTCGTGACCAACACGAACTGGCAGTCCTACAGCCCCGAAGCGACCATGGGTCACTTCGTCCAGATGGCCGGGCTGACCGTGCAGAACTTCCTGTCCGCCGCCGTGGGCCTTTCGGTCGCCGTCGCGGTCGTCCGCGGGTTCGTCCGCGCGAAGACCGACCGCCTCGGCAACTTCTGGGTGGACCTGACCCGCGGCACGATCCGGATCCTGCTGCCGATCGCGTTCGTGGCCGCGATCGCACTGATCGCGCTCGGCGTCGTCCAGAGCCTCAAGAGCGGTGTCGACGTCCTCAATCCCGACGGTAGCACCAGCAAGATCGCCTTGGCGCCCGCCGCGAGTCAGGAAGCCATCAAGGAACTCGGCACCAACGGCGGCGGCATCTTCAACGCCAACTCCGCCCACCCGTTCGAGAACCCCAACGCCTGGACCAACCTGATCGAGATCTTCCTGATCCTGGTCATCCCGGTCTCGCTGACCCGGACGTTCGGCAAGCTCGTCGGCAACACCAAACAGGGCTACGTCCTGCTCTCGGTGATGGCCACGCTGTTCACCGCGATGCTCACGGTGACCTGGCTGTCCGAAGCCCACGCGAGCGGTCCCGCGTCCTTGGCCGCCGGGGCGAACCTGGAAGGCAAGGAACAGCGGTTCGGCATCGGCCTGAGCTCGCTGTTCGCCACCGCGACCACCGGAACGTCGACCGGCGCGGTCAACGGGGCGCACGACAGCTACAGCGGGCTCGGCGGCGGTGGGGTCCTGCTCAACATGCTGCTGGGCGAGATCTCGCCGGGTGGGGTGGGCACCGGTCTTTACGGCATCCTGGTGATGGCCGTGATCGCGATGTTCCTCGCCGGGCTGATGGTCGGCCGGACCCCGGAGTACCTGGGCAAGAAGCTCGGCAAGCGCGAGGTCACCTGCGCGGCCGTCGCCATGCTGGCGATGCCGACCGTGGTCCTGCTCGGCTCCGGTATCGCGCTCACGCTGGCCGACACCCCGGCCGCCATGACGAACTCGGGCGCGCACGGCCTCTCCGAGGTCCTTTACGCCTACGCCTCGGCGGGCAACAACAACGGCAGCGCGTTCGGCGGGCTCACCGTGACGAACGACTGGTTCCAGTCCTCGCTGTCGGTGGCGATGCTGCTCGGCCGGTTCATCCCGATCATCGCCGTGCTGTGCCTGGCCGGATCCCTTGCCTCGCAACGGAAGGTCCCGGAGACCGCGGGCACGCTGCCCACCACCGGACCGCTCTTCGGCACGATGCTCGCGGGCACGATCGTGCTCGTCGCGGCCCTCACCTTCATCCCGGCGCTCGCGCTCGGGCCCATCGCAGAGGCACTCGCATGACCGTCACTCGAGAACGAACCCCTGAAGAACTGTCGCAGCACCAGGTGGAGAACACCGGCCGGGTCGGTGTCGGGATCTTCAGTCCCCGCCAGCTGCCGACCTCCCTCCCGGAGGCGCTGCGCAAGCTGAACCCCAAGCACCAGCTGGCCAACCCGGTCATGTTCGTGGTGTGGATCGGCTCGGCGCTGACGACGGTCTTCGCCGTCACCGACCCGAGCGTGTTCACCATCCTCATCACGATCTGGCTGTGGTTCACCGTCCTGTTCGCGAACCTCGCCGAGGCCGTCGCGGAGGGCCGGGGCAAGGCGCAGGCGGAAACCCTGCGGCGCAGCAAGAAGGAGACCATCGCGCGCCGCCTCACCGAGGACGGCGACGAGGAGAACGTGCCGGGTGCCGACCTGCGCGTCGGCGACCTCGTGGTCGTCGAGGCCGGTCAGGTCATCCCGGGTGACGGCGACGTCGTCGAGGGCATCGCGACCGTCGACGAATCGGCCATCACCGGCGAATCGGCCCCGGTCATCCGCGAATCGGGCGGCGACCGGTGCGCGGTCACCGGCGGCACCACGGTGCTCTCGGACCGCGTCGTCGTGAAGATCACCACCAAACCCGGCGAGTCCTTTGTGGACCGCATGATCGCCTTGGTGGAAGGCGCTTCCCGGCAGAAGACGCCGAATGAGATCGCGCTGACGATCTTGCTCTCGACGCTCACGATCATCTTCCTGCTCGCCGTCGTGGCGCTGCAGCCGATGGCGGGCTACTCCGGCAGCCAGCAGTCCGTGATCGTCCTGACCGCGTTGCTGGTCTGCCTGATCCCGACCACGATCGGCGCACTGCTGTCCGCGATCGGCATCGCCGGGATGGACAGGCTGGTGCAGCGCAACGTGCTCGCGACGAGCGGCCGCGCGGTCGAGGCCGCAGGTGACGTCTCGACGCTGCTGCTGGACAAGACCGGCACGATCACCTTCGGCAACCGCAAGGCCACCGAGCTGGTCCCGGTCGGAACGTCCACTCCGGACGACATCGCCAAAGCGGCGAGGCTGTCCAGCCTCGCCGACGGCACGCCGGAGGGCCGCAGCATCGTCGAACTCGTCGCGAGGGAGCACGGGCTCCCGGAGACGGCGTCCGACGACGAGAAGCTCGCGGACTTCGTCGAGTTCACCGCGCAGACGCGGATGAGCGGTATCGACATCGGTGAGCGTCAGGTCCGCAAGGGGGCCACCGCCTCCGTCCGGGCGTGGGTCCGCGAACGCGGCGGTGACATGCCGGACGAGACCGAACGGGTCGTCGACGAGATCAGCCAGCAGGGCGGGACCCCGCTGGTGGTCGCGGAGTACGACGGCGCGAAAGCGTTCGTGCGCGGCGTGATCCGGCTGTCCGATGTGGTCAAACCCGGGATGAAGGAGCGGTTCGTCCAGCTCCGCGCGATGGGCATCAAGACCGTGATGATCACCGGGGACAACCCGCTGACCGCCAAGGCCATCGCGCAGGACGCGGGTGTCGACGACTACCTCGCCGAGGCCAAGCCCGAAGACAAGATGGCGCTGATCAAGAAGGAGCAGGAGGGCGGGCGGCTGGTCGCGATGACCGGCGACGGCACCAACGACGCCCCCGCGCTGGCGCAGTCCGACGTCGGCGTCGCGATGAACACCGGGACCTCCGCCGCCAAGGAGGCGGGGAACATGGTGGACCTCGACTCCGACCCGACGAAGCTGATCGAGATCGTGGAGATCGGCAAGCAGCTGCTGATCACCCGCGGCGCGCTGACCACGTTCAGCGTCGCCAACGACCTCGCGAAGTACTTCGCCATCCTGCCCGCGATGTTCACCGGCATCTTCGCCCAGCTCGGCGCGCTCAACATCATGAACCTGGCGACGCCGAAGTCGGCGATCCTGTCGGCGGTCATCTTCAACGCCCTGATCATCGTCGGGCTGATCCCGCTCGCCCTGCGCGGCGTCCGGTACAAGCCGTCCTCGGCTTCGGCGCTGCTGCGCCGGAACCTGCTGGTCTACGGCCTCGGCGGCATCGTCAGCCCGTTCCTCGGGATCTGGCTGATCGACCTGCTCGTCCGTCTCATCCCTGGAATCGGGTAATCCCATGAACGCACTGTTGAAGCAGACCCTCGCCGGGCTGCGTGTCCTGCTCGTCTTCACGGTCCTGCTGGGCGTCGTCTACCCGTTGGGAGTGTGGGCGGTCTCCCGGATCCCCGGCCTCCAAGGCAACGCCGAAGGCTCGATCATCACCCAGAACGGGCAGGCCGTCGGCTCGTCCCTGATCGGCGTCGACCCGGTCGCGGCCGACCCGGCCAAGGACCCCTGGTTCCACAACCGGCCGTCCGCGGGCTCGAAGGACGCCCTCGGCCCCGGCGACCCGTCGTCGTCCGGCGCGTCGAACAAGGGCCCGTACAACGAGGACCTGGTCGCCGCGATCGGGGAACGCAAGAAGCTCATCGCCGCCCGCGAGGGGGTCCAGGAGTCGCAGGTGCCCGCCGACGCGGTGACGACGTCGGGATCGGGGATGGATCCGGCGATCAGCGTCGCCTACGCGGACCTGCAGGTCGCCCGTGTGGCGCGGAACACCGGCCTCTCCGAGGAGAAGGTCCGGCAGCTCGTGGCGGAGAACACGGGCGGCGCCGGGATCGGTGCGCCGGGGGTCACTGTGCTGAAGGTCAACTTGGCCGTGCGCGACGCGGCCGGAGGAGCACACTGACAGACGTGGACGAGAACACGACCAAGCCGCGCCGGGGCGAGCTGAGGATCTACCTCGGCGCCGCCCCGGGCGTCGGCAAGACCTTCGCGATGCTCGGCGAGGCGCGACGCCGCCTCGACCGGGGCACCGACGTGGTCGTCGGCCTGGTCGAGACCCACGGGCGCAAGAAGACCGCGGAGCTCGTCGAGGGGCTCGAGACCATGCCTCGCCGCCGGTCCGAGCACCGGGACCACGAGTTCGAGGAGATGGACCTCGACGCGCTGCTCGCCCGCGCGCCCGAGGTCGCCGTCGTGGACGAACTCGCGCACACCAACGTGCCGGGTTCGCGCAACGAGAAGCGCTGGCAGGACATCGACGAACTGCTCGCCGCCGGGATCGACGTCCTCTCCACGGTGAACGTCCAGCACCTGCAGAGCCTCAACGACGTCGTCGAGCGGATCACCGGCGTCACCCAGCAGGAGACGGTGCCCGACGAGGTCGTGCGGCGGGCCGAGCAGCTGGAGCTGGTCGACATCACGCCCGAGGCGCTGCGGCGGCGCCTCGCGCACGGCAACGTCTACCCCGCCGAGCGGATCGACGCGGCGCTGGGCAACTACTTCCGCCCCGGCAACCTCACCGCGCTGCGGGAGCTCGCGCTGCTGTGGGTCGCCGACCAGGTCGACGTCGCCCTCCAGCGGTACCGGGCCGAGCAGAAGATCACCGACACGTGGGAAGCACGCGAACGGGTGGTCGTGTCCATCACCGGCGGCCCGGAGAGCGAGACGCTGATCCGCCGCGCGAGCCGGATCGCGAACCGCGCGGGCGCCGAACTGCAGGTGCTGCACATCCTGCGGGGGGACGGGCTGGCCGGGATGGGGCCGACGGCGGTCGGCAAGTACCGGAAGCTGACCGAAGAGGTCGGCGCGACCTTCCACACCGTCGTCGGCGACGACGTGCCGACGGCGCTGCTCGACTTCGCGCAGGGGGTGAACGCGACCCAGCTGGTCGTCGGGACCTCGCGGCGTTCGCGGGTGGCGAGGCTGTTCGACGAGGGCATCGGCGCGGCCGTGGTCCAGCGGTCCGGCCCGATCGACGTCCACATGGTCACGCACGCCCAGGCGGGCGGACGGCTGCGCGCCCGGTTCGCCCGGAGCCCGCTGACGCCGTCGCGGCGGCTGTCGGGCTGGGCGCTCGCGCTGGTGCTCCCGGCGCTGGCGACCCTGCTCGGGGTGCTGCTGCGGGACCAGCTGGACTTCTCCACCGACGTGGTCGACTACGTGCTCGCGACGGTGCTGGTCGCGCTGGTGGGCGGGCTCGGGCCCGCGCTGCTCGCGGCGGTGCTCTCGGCCGGGCTGCTGAACTTCTTCTTCACGCCGCCGCTGTACAACCTGACCGTCCACGAACCGCGCAACGTGATCACCCTGGTCGCGATGGTGCTGGTGGCGATCCTCGTCGCGGCCGTCGTCGACACCGCCGCGAGGCGGGCCACCCAGGCCGCGCGGGCGCGGACCGAGGCGGCGCTGCTCGCCTCGTACGCGCGCACCGTGCTCACCCACACCAACCCGATCGAGCGGCTGCTGGAGAAGGTCCGCGAGAACTTCGGGATGACTTCGGTGACCCTGCTGGAAAAGCGGGACGGGAAGTGGAAACGGGTGGCGAGCGCCGGCACGGATCCCTGCGCCGACCCGGATCAGGCCGACGCCGACATCGCGGTCACCGCCGACGTCCACCTGACGCTGCGGGGACGCGCGCTGCCCGCTTCGGACCGGGGAGTGCTGGAAGCCGTCGCCGGGCAGGCGTTGCTCGCGCTGCGGCAGCAGCGGACGGCGAAGGCGGCCGTCCGCGCCGAACGCAAGGCCGAGGCGACCGAACTGCGCACGGCGTTGCTGTCGGCCGTGGGACACGACCTCCGCACGCCGCTGACGTCGATCAAGGCGTCCATCGGCAGCCTGCGCGCGACCGACATCTCACTGTCCGAAGAGGACACGGACGAACTGCTGGAAGCGATCGAGGAGTCGGCGGACCGGCTCGCCGGGCTGATCGACAACCTGCTCGACTCCTCCCGGCTGGCGACCGGCGCGGTCCGCCCGCATCTGCGCCCGGTCGGCTTCGACGAGGTCGTCTCGCACGCCCTGTCCAATGTGGACAACTCGGATTCGGTGGTGGTCGCGATCGACGCGCGGCTGCCGTCGGTCTGCGCCGATCCCGGACTGCTGGAACGGGTGGTGGCGAACGTGATCGACAACGCGCTGCGGCACGGCGTCTCCGGCGAGCCGGTGGCCGCGCGCGCCAGCACGCATTCGGAGCACGTCGAACTGCGCATCATCGACCACGGCAAGGGGCTCAAGAAGGGCACCGCGGACTCGGCTTTCGCGCCCTTCCAACGGCTCGGGGGAGACCGGGACAACGTGCCCGGCGTGGGACTGGGGCTGTCGGTCGCCAAGGGGTTCACCGAGGCGATGGGCGGGCGGATCCGGGCGGAGGACACGCCCGGCGGCGGGCTCACCGTCGTCATCTCGCTGCCCGCATATGTTGGTCAGGATCCCGAAAAGAACCTCCTCGCTTTCGACGACGAGGCTCTCGACAACGAAGAGGGGGAACGGGTGCGATGAACGCAGAAACCGCGTCGGCGACCGTTCTGGTCGTCGACGACGAACCACAGATCGTGCGAGCCCTGCGGATCAACCTGTCGGCCCGCGGCTACAAGGTGATCACCGCGCACGACGGGACGGCCGCGCTGAAGGCCGTCGCCGAGACCAAACCCGACGTCGTCGTGCTCGACCTCGGCCTGCCCGATCTCGACGGTACCGAAGTGATCGCCGGGCTCCGCGGCTGGACGACGGTGCCGATCATCGTGCTGTCCGCGCGCGGCGACTCGGCCGACAAGGTACAGGCCCTCGACGCCGGCGCCGACGACTACGTCACCAAACCCTTCGGCATGGACGAGCTCCTGGCACGCCTGCGCGCGGCGGTGCGGCGTTCGGCGGCGTCCAGTGTGGACGGTGCGGACGCGGTGGTGGACACGGGATCGTTCCGCATCGACCTGGCGGCCAAGAAGGTTCGCCGCGACGGCAAGGAAGTGCACCTCACCAAAACCGAATGGGGCGTGCTGGAACTGCTGGTGCGCAACCGGGGACGGCTGGTGGCGCAGAAGCAGCTGCTGCACGAGGTGTGGGGTCCTTCGTACGAGACCGAGTCGCACTATCTGCGGGTGTACCTGGCGCAGCTGCGGCGGAAGCTGGAACCGGAACCCTCGCGGCCGCGGCACCTGCTGACGGAACCGGGGATGGGGTACCGGTTCGAGATGTGAGCGCGGTTTTCGTCCGGTCCTGGATGCTATGAAAGGCCCGTTACTTGCAAATTTTGCAAGTAACGGGCCTTTCATAGCATGTGGTGAGGCCTACCGAGCCGCGCTCGTGGACGTGTCGGTACCGGAGACACTGGACCGGCCCGAGGTCGACTCGCTCGGGGCGCCGCTCGTGCTGGAACCGCCGCCGGGCGGGCTTTCGCCCGTGGTGGTCGTGGTGGGCGGCGTTGTCGGCGGGGTGGTCGACGTATTCGGAGTCGTACCCGGTGTCGTCGGCTTCGTCGTCGGCGGCTTGGTGGGAGGCGTCGTCGGCGGCAGCACCGTGTGCGGTGGCTCGCCGCCGCCGGGGTTCGGCGGCACCACCGGGGGCGGGGTGACGACGCTGGTCGTCTCCTTGCCGTCCGGGCCGACCGAGGTCACCGTGGTCGGCGGGGTGGAGCTGGAGGCCGCGCCGGGGACCGGCGAGCCGCTGACGGTCATCGGGCCGCCGGGGACGGCGTTGCCCGGGACCAGCTGGACACCGGCGGGCGTGCCCTGCCCGCCGGGGACGCCGGTGCCGCCCGCGGTGGCCGAGACGCCGGGGCCCGCCAGTTCGGCGATCGCGGCGAAGGCCGTCGCCACCACGAGGCCGCTGACGCCGAGTACGGCGTAGCCGGCGCGGTTGAGCTTGCCGGTGGCGCCGCGCGGGGGTGCCACGGACACGCGTGCGCTCGAATCAGACCCGTCGGGACGGGGCATGTGCTGGCTCCTCGGATGGGGGACTTCGGGGAGTTGAAACGGCTGATGAGAGAAACAGCGCGCCGTCTCCGGCTACCCGGGCGAGGTAGCCCAAAGTGGGGACCCGGCGCGGAGATTATCACCGCCGCTTCACCGTCTGCGAACGACGGCGAACGTTGTGTTCACCCTCCGCGTTCATTCGGATGGTGCACGATAGGTGTCGTGAGTGAGGAAGAAACGCACATCAGGCTGACAGCGTGGGTGCACGGCCGGGTCCAGGGTGTCGGTTTCCGCTGGTGGACCCGCAGCCGGGCGCTCGAGCTGGGGCTCGTGGGCAGCGCGGGCAATCTGGCCGACGGCCGTGTCGAGGTGGTAGCGGAGGGTGTCCGTGAACACTGTGAGCGGCTTTTGACCGCTCTACGGTCGGGAGAATCACCCGGTAGTGTGGATCGCGTCGTCGAGCGCTGGTCGCCGGCGAAAGGCGGGATCCGCGGGTTCGTGGAGCGCTGAAGCCCCCGCGTCCCACGATCACCCTGAGCGCACAGGTAGCCTGGCCCGATTGAACGACCGGTTCCCGCAGCCTAGAGGGGTCAGCACGACGTGCACCTGAAGAGCCTGACGCTCAAGGGCTTCAAGTCCTTCGCCTCGGCGACGACGTTGCGTTTCGAGCCGGGCATCACCTGTGTGGTCGGGCCGAACGGCTCCGGCAAGTCGAACGTCCTCGACGCGCTCCGCTGGGTCATGGGCACCCAGGGCGCGAAGGACCTGCGCGGCGGCAAGATGGAGGACGTCATCTTCGCCGGGACCGCCGGCCGCGCCCCGCTCGGGCGCGCCGAGGTCACGCTCACCATCGACAACGCCGACGGCGCGCTGCCCATCGAGTACTCCGAGGTCTCGATCACCCGCCGGATGTTCCGCGACGGCGCGAGCGAGTACGAGATCAACGGCGACCGCTGCCGTCTGATGGACGTCCAAGAGCTGCTGTCGGACTCCGGTATCGGCCGCGAGATGCACGTCATCGTCGGGCAGGGGCAGCTTTCGGCGATCCTCGAATCCAAGCCCGAGGAGCGCCGCGCCTTCATCGAAGAGGCCGCAGGCGTCCTCAAGCACCGCAAGCGCAAGGAACAGACCCTGCGCAAGCTCGCGAACATGCAGGGCAACCTCGACCGGCTCGGCGACCTCACCACCGAGCTCCGCCGCCAGCTCAAACCGCTGGGCAAACAGGCCGAGATCGCCCGCAAGGCGCAGTGGGTGCAGTCCGAACTGCGCGACGCCCGGCTGCGGCTGTTCGCCCACGACCTGGTCACCCAGCGCTCGGGCCTCGCCAAGGAAGAGGCCGACGAGCGGGTCGCCCGTCAGCGCCGGACCGAGGTCGAGCAGGCACTGGAGATCGTCGCCGCCGAGGAAGCCGAGCTCGAGGCCTCGCTCGCCGAGGACGCGCCGCGCCTGGCCGCGGCCCAGGAGACTTGGTACAAGCTTTCCGCGTTGACGGAGCGGTTGCGCGGCACCGTGCGGCTCGCACTGGAGCGTCAGCGGCACCTGTCGTCCGACGTGCAGCAGGCGAGCACCGGCCGCGACCCCGACGAGCTGCTCGCCGAGGCCGAGCACGTCGCCGAGCAGGAGCAGGAGCTCAACGAGGCCGTCGCCGAGGCACGCATGGTGCTCTCGGAGACCGTCCAGAAGCGTGAACAGCTCGAACACCTCGTCCAGGCCGCCGAGCGCGCGCACATGGCCGCCGTCCGCGCCATCGCCGACAGGCGGGAAGGGCTGGCGAAACTCGCCGGTCAGGTCGAGGCGCTGCGCAGCAAGAACGGTGCCACCTCCGACGAGATCGACAGGCTCACCGTGTCGCTCGAAGAGGCCGCCGAGCGCGCGGAGATCGCCGTCGAGGAACTCGAAGAAGCCAAGGCCGAGGGCGGCGTCGAGGAATCCGACGACGTCGACCTCCAGGCCCACCACGACCGCACGGTGGAGGCCAACAACGCCGCCAAGGCGCGGGTCGAGGAACTGGTCAAGGCCGAGCGGACCGCCGAGCGCGAGATCGCGTCGGAGAAGGCGCGCGTCGAGGCGCTGTCGATGGGCTTGCGCCGCAAGGACGGCGCCGGGGCGCTGCTCGGCGCGCAGCACGAACTGCCGGGACTGCTCGGCTCGGTGGCCGCGCTGCTCACCGTCGAGGCGGGCCACGAGGTCGCGCTGGCCGCGGCGCTCGGCCCGGTCGCCGACGCGGTCGCGGTCAACGGCGGCGCCGACGCGCTCGCCGCGTTGAAGTTCTTGAAGGACAACGACTCCGGCCGTGCGGGCATCCTGCTCGGCGGGCTCGAGTCCGTTGTGGACACCAGTGCTTGGCCGTCGCTGCCCCAGGGCGCGCGCTGGGCACGCGAAGTGGTTTCGGCGCCGCCCGCGCTGCGCTCCGCCGTCGAGCACGCGCTCGACCGGGTGGCCATTGTGGACGGTCTGGAGTCCGCGCGCCGCCTCGTCGAGGTGTATCCCGAGGTCAGCACGGTCACGCCCGAGGGCGACGTCTTCGGCGCCCGCTGGGCGGTCGGTGGTTCCGCCCGCAGCGAGAGCGTCATCGAAATCCAGGCCGCCGTCGACGAGGCGGGCGATCGGCTGCACGCCGCCGAACGCGCGCTGGAACGCGCCGCTGCGGAACTCGAAGGCGCCCGCGCCGGACAGCAGGCCCGGCGCGAAGAGGTCGGCAGGGCCAAGGACGCGCTCGGTGACGCGAAGGTCCGCAAGGCCCGCTCGTCCGAGCGCCTGAACCGGATGCAGCAGGCCGCGCGTGCCGCGCAGGCCGAGATGGACCGGCTGAGCAACCAGCGTGCCAAGGTGGAGCAGAGCCGCGAAGAGGCGCTGCGGCAGCTCGCCGAGCTCGAAGAGCGGCTGGCCGCCGTCGCCGATCAGGAGATCGACGAGGATCCGGACACCGCCGAGCGCGATCAGGCCGCCGAAGACCTCGGCACGGTCCGCCAGGAGGAGATGGAGTCCCGGCTCGCGCTGCGCACCGCCGAAGAGCGCGCGCGGAGCATCCAGGGCAAGGCCGAATCGCTCCGCCGTGCCGCGCACGCCGAGCGGCAGGCCCGTGAACGCGCCGAAAAGTCCAGGGCGGCAAGGAAACGCGGCGCCGAGATCGCCAACGCGGTGGTCAACGGCGGCGAGATCGCGCTGGAGCGCATCGAGGTCTCCGTGCAGCGCGCCGCCCACGAGCGGGACGAGGCGCAGGCGCAGCGGCAGTCGCGGGAGACCGCGCTGACCCAGGTCCGCAGCAAGGTCCGCGAGCTGACCGGCGAGCTGGAGAAGCTCACCGACGCCGTGCACCGCGACGAGGTGCTGCGCGCCGAGCAGCGGTTGCGCCTGGAGCAGCTCGAAACCAAGATCGCCGAGGACTTCGGCATCGGCCTCGAGGACCTCGTCTCCGAGTACGGCCCGGACATCCCCGTGCCGCCGAGCGCGGGGGAGATGGCCGAGTACGAGGCCGCCAAGGAACGCGGCGAAGACGTCACCCAGCCGCCGCCGATGCCGTTCGACCGTGACACCCAGGCTCGCCGGGCGAAGCGCGCGGAGAAGGACCTGAGCCTGCTGGGCAAGGTCAACCCGCTGGCGCTGGAAGAGTTCGCGGCGCTGGAGGAGCGGTACAAGTTCCTCTCGACCCAGCTCGAAGACCTCAAGGACACCCGCAAGGACCTCGAAGCCGTCATCAAGCAGGTCGACGAAAAGATCCTCGAGGTCTTCGAGTCGGCGTACGAGGACGTCGCTCGCGAGTTCGAGACCGTGTTCAGCGTGCTGTTCCCGGGCGGCGAGGGCCGCATGGTGCTCACGCAGCCCAACGACCTGCTCTCCACCGGCGTCGACGTCGAAGCGCGCCCGCCGGGCAAGAAGGTCAAGCGGCTCTCGCTGCTCTCCGGTGGTGAGAAGTCGCTCGTCGCCGTCGGCATGCTGGTGGCGATCTTCCGCGCCCGGCCTTCGCCCTTCTACGTCATGGACGAGGTCGAGGCCGCGCTCGATGACACCAACATGCGACGGCTGATCGGGCTGCTGGAGCAGCTGCGGGACTCTTCGCAGCTGATCATCATCACCCACCAGAAGCCGACCATGGAGATCGCCGACGCCCTGTACGGCGTTTCGATGCAGGGCGACGGCATCACCAAGGTGATCTCGCAGCGGCTCCGTACCTCGGAAGAGGACCCGGTTCCTGCCTAGCGGAATGCTATGAAAGGCCCGTTACTTGCAAAATTTGCAAGTAACGGGCCTTTCATAGCATTCCGGGGCCTAAACCGAAGAGGACTCCTTCACCTCTTCGGCGAGCGGGTCCGCGCTGCTGTGCCGCAGCGAGAGCAACCCGCCCACCACGAGCGTGATCACCACGCCGCACAGCGTGTACCAGGGCCAGGCCAGCGCCACCGTGTTCCCCGACGCCTTGCTGAAGTCGACCCCGATCAGGCTGCCGTCCGGCTTGTTGAACTTGACGCCCAGGATAATGAACGCCATCACGACCACCGTCGAAACGAACGCCACGATCGCGTCCACCTGCCTGGCCCGCTTGAACAACAGGCCCAAGAGGAACGCGCCGAGCAGCGCGCCGTAGGTGTAGCCGGTGATGCCGAGCGCCTGCACCACGATCGGATCGGCCGAGGTCTTGTTGGAGGAGGCGAAGAAACCCGCGCACAGGATCAGCGCGCCCGCCCAGACGATCGTCCAGATCCGGCCGTGCCGCAGCCTGTCGGCTTCGGGCAGCTGCCTGCCGATCACCCGTTCGTAGACGTCGGTCACCGTGGACGAGGCCAGTGCGCCGAGCGACGAACTCAGTGCGGCGGCGAGGATCCCGGCGATCACGAAGCCCGACAGCCCGCTCGGCAGATCGTTGACGATGAAGTTCGCGAACAGTTCGTCCTTGTTGGCCAGCCCGAGGCCCTCCGGCTTCGGCTTGGTCGGGTTCAGGCCGTTGTACAGCGCCCACAGCAGGACACCGATGAACAGGAACAGCGCGAACTGGATGAACACCACGAAACCGCTGGCGACCAAGGCCTTCCGCGCGGCGCGCAGGTCGTTGGTGGACTGCAGGCGTTGCACGATCAGCTGGTCCGAGCCGTGCGACGCCATCGAGAGCACCGCGCCGCCGATCACCGCGGTGAAGAACGCGTACTGCCCGGTGAGCATGTTCGAGGAGAAGTCGAAGATCTGGAACTTGTTGGCGTCGACGGCCTTGCCGAACCAGCCGTCGGGCAGCCTGCTGGAGATCGCCCAGATCACCACGACCGCGCCGAGGATGTACCAGAGCATCTGGATCGCGTCGACCCAGACGACCGCGCGGACCCCGCCGAAGAAGCTGTAGAGCACCATGGCGATCCCGAGCCCGATCACGATGGTCCAGTACGAGACGGTCAGGCCGTAGGCCGCCATCACCACCTTGATCGGGATCGCGGTGGCGAACAGCCGGATCCCGTCGGCCAGCGTGCGGGTGAGCAGGAAGGTCACCGACGCGGTGCCCTGCAGTCCGCTGCCGAACCGTTTCCCCAGGAAGGCGTACGCGGTGACCAGGTTGCCCGCCACGTAGCGCGGCAGCAGCACCATCGACACCACGATCCGGCCCGCGATGTAGCCGATCGCCAGTGCGAGGTACGTCATCCCGCCGTCTCCGGGGGCGGCGATGTAGGCCACCGTCGGCACGGAAAGCACGGTGAGGGTGGAAGTCTCCGCGGAGACCACCGAAAGGCAGGCCACCCACCAGGAGATCTTGCCTTCGCCGACGAAGTAGTCCGAGCCGGATTTCTGTTTACCGCCGATCCAGACGCCCAGCAGGGGCATGCCGACCAGAAAAAGCCCGATGATCGCGAGGTCAAGTGCGCGCATCCGTATCTCCTATCGCTCGCCGGTCGTCGCCGCCACCCGTAGGCGGGTCACGGTTGAGGTATGCGGGGCGGGGAGCCGCAGGGGGCCCGCGCCCGGGGTGATGCTGCCGAGCAGCCGGTCGCCCCGGGCACCGGTCGCCGACGGGAGGTTCCCCGGGACGCCGGACCAGGTCAGCCAGCCGAGCAGAATGGTCAGGTATGCCTCTTTGCCCGCGCGCGGCAGCCCGTGGTCGTCGCTGGTCTTCACCGCCGTGCCGGGAAGGTTCCTGGCGAGCGCGGCCATCAGCGCCGGGTTGTCGGCGCCGCCGCCGGAGACGATCAGCGTGGCGATGCCGTGGCGACGGCATTCCGCGGCGATCGTCACCGCGGTCAGTTCGGTCAGTGTCGCCAAGAGGTCTTCCGCGCCGACCGGCGGGAGCCCGTCGAGTGCGGTGTCGAGGTATTCGCCGTGGAACAGTTCCTTGCCGGTCGACTTCGGCGGCGCGGCCGCGTAGTACGGGTCGAGCAGGAGCTTCGCCAGCAGATCGGGCCGGACGTTGCCCCGCAAGGCGAGCGCCCCGTCGACATCGGCCCGCCTGCCGGTGGCTCGGTGCGCGGCGATGTCCATCAGGGCGTTCCCGGGGCCGGTGTCGTAGGCGAGGACGTCCCCGTCAGCGTTGTCGGCGTTGTCTGCATTGTCTGCGGGGACGACGGTGATGTTCGCGATACCGCCGATGTTGAGCGCCGCGACCGGTCCGGAGGCCGTCATTTCCCGGAGCCACAACGCGTCCAGGGTGCTGGCGAGCGGTGCGCCGTGCCCGCCCGCGGCGACGTCGCGCACGCGCAGGTCGGCCACCACAGGCAGTCCGGTGCGCTCGGCGATCCACGCCGCGTTCCCCAGTTGCAGCGTGCCGCGGGCGGTGCCGTCCTCGACCCAGTGGAACACCGTCTGGCCGAGTGAGGCGACGACGTCGGCCTCGCCGCCGGTCAGTTCCTCGATGCCGCGTGCCGCCGCCTCGCCGAACGCCTGTCCCACCAAGGTGTCGAGTTTCGTCAGTTGTTCGGCGCTGCAGGGATTCGGCGGGAGGGCGCCGAGCAGTGCTTCACGAAGCGCTTCGGGATAAGGGACCTCGAACTGGCCGAGCGGGGAAAGCACCACCGTGTCCCCGTCGGCGCGCAGTTCGGCGGCCGCCACGTCGATCCCGTCGATCGAAGTGCCGGAGATGAGTCCGATCATCCGGACCCCAGTGCCGGAGAAAACCGTCATTTGGAGTGGTCTAGCCCTCGTGCCGGAGACCGCGCAAGCGACACCGTTTCTTCTTGTCCGAAATGAGTCCTATCCAGTGGGTGCTTGACAAGATCGGCTTGCTTCCCGTGGGGCGTCTACGTCGGGCCGTGTGCGGATGCGAGGATTGGCGCCGTGTCGAGCACCCCCTGGTTCTGGATCGTTGTCGTTGCCGTCGTGGTACTGGTCGCCGTACTGGTGACCGGGCTGCTCATCGCGCGCCGCCGCCGGATCAGCCTGGACGAATCCCAGGCTGCCGAGGCCGTCGAGCGCCAGAAGCCGAAGGGTGGCGGCTATACCGCGACCGGCGGGATCGCGCTGGCTCCCGGTGGTGAGAAGACCGAAGAGGCCGAAGAACCCGAGCACCCGGTCGAGGACCGCCCCGAGACGGACGGCCAGCCCGCCGTCGGGGACGACGCGGCGGTGCCGAGGGATTCCGCGCAGCGCACGGTGCGCGACGTCGAACTTCCCGAACCGGCCGAGGAAGCCGCTCCCGCGCCGGTGGAAGAGATCGCCCCGGCGACCGGGCGCCTGGAGCGGCTGCGCGGCAGGCTGGGCAAGTCCCGTTCGGTGTTCGGGCAGAGCCTGCTCGGCCTCCTGGGGGCAGGCGACCTGGACGAGGACTCGTGGCAGGACGTCGAAGACACGCTGCTCATGGCGGACCTGGGCGCCGCGACGACCACCGAGATCGTCGAGCGCCTCCGTGACGAACTGAAGCGCCGCGCCGTGCGGACGTCCGAGGAGGCGCGCACGGTCCTGCAGGAAGTGCTGACGGCCGCCCTCTCGACCGACGCGGTCCGCGCCGTCCGCGCGTTGCCGCACATCGTCGACGGGGCGAAGCAGCCCGCCGTCGTCCTGGTCGCCGGGGTCAACGGCACCGGCAAGACGACCACCACCGGCAAACTCGCCCGGGTGCTCGTCGCGCAGGGGAGCACCGTCGTGCTCGGCGCGGCCGACACCTTCCGTGCCGCCGCGGCGGACCAGCTGCAGACCTGGGGCGAGCGGGTGGGCGCGGAGGTCGTGCGCGGCAAGGAAGGCGCGGACCCGGCCGCGGTCGCCTTCGACGCCGTCAAACGTGGCACCGAGGCGGGCGTGGACGCGGTCCTGATCGACACCGCCGGCCGTCTGCACACCAAGACCGGCCTGATGGACGAGCTCGGCAAGGTCAAGCGAGTCGTCGAGAAGCAGGCGAAGGTCGACGAGGTGCTGCTGGTGCTCGACGCCACCACCGGGCAGAACGGGCTGATGCAGGCCCGCGTGTTCTCGGAGGTCATCGACGTCACCGGCATCGTCCTGACCAAACTGGACGGCACCGCGAAGGGCGGCATCGTCTTCCAGGTGCAGCGCGAACTCGGGGTGCCGGTCAAGCTGGTCGGCCTCGGCGAGGGGCCGGACGACCTGGCCCCGTTCGAACCGGGCGCTTTCGTGGAAGCCCTGCTCAGTAGCTAGTGAGTGCTATGAAAGTCCCCTTCATTGCAAATTTTGCAATGAAGGGGACTTTCATAGCACGGGGTCAGACCGTGACAGGGACGTTCTCGCCGGTCCCGACCGCAGCGGTCTTCTTGTCCCGCATCACCACGAAGGCGACCACCGCCGCGGCCAGCACGCCCACGGCGCTCACGAGGAACGTCGTCGACATCGCCGAGGTGAACGACTCGCGCGCCGCGGTGATGAGGCCGCCGTCGCCGGTCGCAAAGGCGTCACCGATCGAGAGCCGCGCCTGCGCCGGGGCGGAAGCGGGCATCTGCGAAGTGAACAGGCTGGACACGATGCTGCCCAGGATCGCGATGCCGAGCGCCGCGCCGAGCTGCTGGATCGTGTCGTTGAGCGCGGAGCCGACACCGGCCTGCTCCTCGGGGACCTCGCCCATCAGCGCCGCGATCGCCGACGGCATCGCCAGCCCGCCGCCGGCGCCGAGCAGGAACAGCGCGATCGCCGGGAGCAGGAAACCCGAGGTGGTCGACAGCGTCGCGAGCAGGCCGAATCCGGCGGCCATCACGGTCATCCCGGCCGCGGCCAGCACGCGGTTGCCGACCTTCTGGCCCAGCGTTGCGCCGAGGGTGTTGCACAGTAGCGAAGCGATGGCCATCGGGATGAACGCGAGGCCCGCCTGGGTCGGGGTGTAGCCGAGGACGTACTGCAGGTACTGGGTCAGGAGCAGCAGCAGTCCGCCGTTGCCGATCTGCACCAGCGTGAGCGACAGGCTGCCGCCGCTGAAATTGCGCTTGCGGAACAACTTGAGCGGGACCATCGGCGACGGCGTGTGCCGCTCCCAGAACACGAAACCGGTCAGGCTCGCCACCGCGATCACCAGCGGGATCAGGGTTCCGGCCTCGGTGATGCCGTGCTTGGGCAGCTCGATGATCGTCCAGACCAGCGCGACCATCCCGGTCGCGGACAGGATGGCGCCGAGCGGGTCGGGCTTCTGCCACGGGCCTTTCGATTCCGGCATCAGGGTGAACGCGGCGATCACGGCGATGACGACGATCGGCACGTTGATCAGGAACACCGCGCCCCACCAGAACCACGCGATCAGCACGCCGCCGAGTACCGGGCCGCCGATCAGGCCGAGCATCGCGACCGCGCTCCACGCCGCCATCGCCTTGCGGCGTTCGGCGTCGTCGAAGACGGTGATCAGGATCGACAGCGTGCTCGGCATGATCAGCGCGCCGCCGACTCCCATCACCGCGCGGGACAGGATCAGTTCGAACGGGTTCCCGGCGAACGCGGCGACGAGTGAGGCCACCCCGAACAGGAGGAGGCCGATGATCATCACCTTCCGGCGGCCGAACCGGTCACCGAGGCTTCCCGACGTGAGCAGCAGCCCTGCGAACACCAGGATGTAGGAGTCGAGGATCCACTGCGTGTCCTGCGCGCTCGCCCCGAGGTCGTCGGCCAGCGGCGGCACGGCGACCGTCAGCACCATGTTGTCCACGACCAGCACGAGCGTGCTCAGGCACAGCACGATCAGAATCCACCAGCGGCGCGGATCGCGTCCTGTCGTCTCGTTCATCGTTACCCCCAGAGGTGGTTGCGTACGTTGTTCTGCTGTTGCGCACACTGTACGCAGAATGCGAGAGCGTTCGCAAGGGGGTACGTCGTGCGCTACAGTGGGCCGCATGTCAGCCGAAGAACAGCCGATCCAGTCGGTATGGACCCGCCCCCGCCGGAAACGGGACCAGCCCGCGTTGAGTCAGGCGCAGATCGTCGCCGAGGCCGTCCGGATCCTGGACGTCGAAGGCGTCGACGCACTGAGCATGCGGAGGCTCGGCACCGCGCTGAACGCGGGCGCGACGTCGCTCTACCGGCACGTGGCGAACCGTGACGAGCTGATCGAGCTGGTCGTCGACGAGGTCTACGGCGAGATCGCCGTGCCGGACAGCGAAGATCCGGCGAGATGGCGCGAGGCGGCCGTCGTCGGGGCGGAGAGCGTCCGCGCGATGATCCTGCGGCACCCGTGGGTCGCCTCACTGCTCGGCTCGGTCGGCCTGTCGTATCTCGGGCCGAACGTCATGCGGCTCAACGAGCGGCTGCTGGCCGTCTTCGTGACCGCGGGATTCCCCGGCGACGAGGCCGACCAGGCGATCAGCGCGGTCATCTCCTACGTCATCGGCATGGGGACGACCGAAGCGGCCTGGCTCACGACGGTCGCGAAGAGCGGGCGAAGCGAGAGTGAGTGGGCGAAGCAACTGCGCCCCGCCGTCGAGGCGGCGGCACAGGAGCATCCGCATCAGCGGAAGCGGCTCGTCCAGGACGACGTCGAAGCCGACCCGGAGCGGCTTCGCGACGAGAAGTTCCGCTACGGGCTGGACAGGATGCTCGACGGTCTGGAGACCAGGCTCAAACAGTGACCCCGTCACGCGAGAGGGTCGAACCGAGCGAGGTCGCGATCCGCTGGACGACGGGCGCGATCCGCTCGACGGCCTCCATCGTGAGCCGCCCCGAAGGGCCGGACACCGAGACCGCTGCAGGCACCGGCGCGCCCGGGACTGCGACGGCTACACAGCGGACGCCCAGTTCCTGCTCGGCTTCGTCGAGCGCGTAACCCTGCTGGGCGATCTTCGCCAGCTCGTGCAGAAGCGCGCCCTGTTCGGTGAAGGTGTGCTCGGTGTACGAGGGCATGCCGGTCCGCGAGAGCAGGGCTGTGACGTCGTCGGACGGCAGGTGCGCGAGCATCGCCTTCCCCACGCCGGTGCCGTGCGGCAGGAGCCGCCGTCCGACCTCGGTGAACATCCGCATCGAGTGCTTCGAGGGCACCTGGGCGACGTAAACGACCTCGTCCCGCTCCAGGACCGCGAGGTTCGCCGTCTCGCCGACCTCGTCGACCAGTTCCGCGAGCAGCGGCCGCGCCCAGGAGCCGAACTGCATGCTGGCGTTCTCGCCCAGCCGGATGAGCCGTGCGCCCAGTGCGTACCGGCGGTTGGTGTTCTGCCGGACGTAACCCAGGTCCACCAGCGTCCTGATCAGCCGGTGGATGGTCGGCATCGGGAGCCCGGACAGGGTCGCCAGCTCCGAGAGACTGGCTTCGCCTCCGGTGTCCGCGAGATGTTCGAGGAGGTCGAAGGCCCGCTGAAGTGACTGGACGCCGCCGTCACGCCCGTTCTTCTCCGCTGCCACCGTGGTGCTCCTTACGTCGGCGTTGATGTTCCGCTATGCAGAAACTATAGTCCGTCATGTAAAACCGTAGGGACGTTATTTATCCGGAACTCGGGGTGTTTCTCATGTCTGAAGCTCAGGTGCTCGGCGATCCGGTCGAGCGCGGGGACGAAATCCTCACGCCGGAGGCACTCGCCTTCCTCGCGGGTCTGCACGAGGCTTTCGCCGGTCGTCGCGACGAGCTGCTGCAGGCCAGGAGCAAGCGCCGTGAGGAGGCCAGGGCCACCGGCAAGCTCGACTTCCTGCCCGAGACCAAGGAGGTCCGCGAGGGCGACTGGAAGGTGGCCGAGGCCCCGCCCGCGCTGCGCGACCGCCGGGTCGAGATCACCGGCCCGACCGACCGCAAGATGACCATCAACGCGCTGAACTCCGGCGCCAAGGTCTGGCTCGCCGACCTCGAGGACGCCAACACGCCGCACTGGGCGAACGTCGTCTCCGGCCAGGTCAACCTGTACGACGCCGTCCGCGAGACCATCACGCTGGAAAGCGGCGGCAAGAGCTACGCGCTCAAGGACGACGTCGAGCACGCGACCATCGTCGTCCGCCCCCGTGGCTGGCACCTCGACGAGCGAGGCCTGTCCTTCGGCGGGCGCCAGGCCGTCGGCGCGCTGGTCGACTTCGGCCTGCACTTCTTCCACAACGCGCAGGAACTGCTCAACCGCGGCAAGGGCCCGTACTTCTACCTGCCGAAGATGGAGAGCCACCTCGAAGCCCGGCTCTGGAACGACGTCTTCACCCACTCGGAGAAGACGCTCGGCATCGAGCACGGCACCGTCCGCGCGACCGTGCTGATCGAGACCATCCCGGCCGCGTTCGAGATGGACGAGATCCTCTACGAACTGCGCGAGCACGCCTCCGGCCTGAACGCCGGCCGCTGGGACTACCTGTTCAGCGTCATCAAGTACTTCCGTGACGCGGGCGAGAAGTTCGTGCTGCCGGACCGCAACTCGGTCACCATGACCGCGCCGTTCATGCGCGCGTACACCGAACTGCTGGTGCGCACCTGTCACAAGCGCGGCGCGTTCGCGATCGGCGGCATGGCCGCGTTCATCCCGAACCGCAAGGACCCGGAGGTCACCGCCGCGGCGCTCGACAAGGTCCGCGCGGACAAGAGCCGTGAGGCGGGCGACGGCTTCGACGGTTCGTGGGTCGCGCACCCGGGCATGGTCGAGATCTGCCGCGAGGAGTTCGACAAGGTCCTCGGCGACAAGCCGAACCAGCTCGACCGGACCCGCGACGAGGTGTCCGTCACCGCGGACCAGCTGCTCGACGCGGCTTCGACGCCGGGCGGCGCCACCGCGGCCGGTCTGCGCGCGGCGGTCGACGTCGGCATCCGCTACATCGCCTCCTGGCTGAGCGGGAACGGTGCGGCGGCGATCCACAACCTGATGGAGGACGCGGCCACCGCGGAGATCTCGCGTTCGCAGGTCTGGCAGTGGGTGCGCAACGGCACGCAGCTCGACACCGGTGACAAGGTGACCGAGGAACTGGTGCGTGGTGTACTGGCCGAGGTTCGCGGTGAACTCGCCGCCGAGATCAAGCCGGAGCTGCTGGAGCCCGCCGTCGAGCTGTTCGAGCAGGTCGCGCTCGCCGACGAGTTCCCGGACTTCCTGACACTGCCCGCCTACGAACGGATCAAGTAGACAGATGGGGAACGGGCGGCTCACCGAGGACGTCTACACCGCCGCCGACGCGCGCCTGGCCGAGGCCGACGCGCGTGTCGCGGCGAAGTATCCCGGCGAGCCGCCCGGCCGCCAGCCCGTGCACACCGTGTACGTGCCCGCGTCGCGGTACAAGACTCGGCTCGTCGCGGACTGGGGCAAGCAGGCCTTGCGGGTCTTCGGCGAGCACGCCGATCAGCTGGGCCTGGACGCGGACATCGCCGACCGGGTCAGGACCAAACTCCTGACCGAGCCGATCGAGGATCTGCGGATCGACTTCGAAGACGGCCTCGGCAGGCCGGGCGACGAAGAGGAGGACGCCACCGCGCTCGCCGCGGGGCGGACCCTCGCCGTCACGGGCGGGACGCCGTTCGTCGGTATCCGGTTCAAGAGTTTCGAGCAGGCGACCCGGCGCCGCGGCATCCGCACCCTCGATCTCTTCTTGGCCGGACTGCTGGAAAGCGGGCCGCTGCCGGAAGGTTTCGTCGTCACGCTGCCGAAGGTGACCGCCGTCGAGCAGGTCGAAGTGGCGGCGGACGTCATGGAACGCCTCGAATCCGCGTACGGCCTGCCCGAATCCGCGCTGCGATTCGAAGTCCAGATCGAGACGGCACAGTCCATTGTGGACATCGATGGGACAGTGGCGGTGCCGCGGATCATCGAAGCCGCGCGCGGCCGGTGTTCGGGGCTGCACTACGGGACCTACGACTACAGCGCCGGTCTCGGGATCAGCGCCGAGTACCAGAGCATGGAGCACCCGGCCGCCGATTTCGCCAAGCAGCTCATGCAGGTTTCGGCCGCGGGGACCGGTGTCCGGCTTTCGGACGGCTCGACGAACAAGCTGCCCGTCGGCGACGCGATCCTCCCGGCCTGGCGCGAACACCTGCGGCTGGTGCGGCGATCCCTGGAAAACGGCTTCTACCAGGGCTGGGATCTGCATCCGCACCAGTTGCCGACCCGGTTCGCCGCGACCTACGCGTTCTTCCGCGAGGGTTTCCCGGCGGCCTTGGGACGGTTGCGGGATTACGCGGACCAGACCGGGCGCGGTGTGCTCGACGAGCCGGCGACGGCACAGGCCTTGGCAAGTTTCCTGCTGCGCGGCTTGGACTGCGGGGCCGTGGACGCGGGGGAGCTCTCGTTCACCAGGCCCGAACTGGACGGATACGCGCGGCGGAGCGTGTGAGGAGCGGCTGAGCGAGCGCCTTTCGTGGCAGACGTTCGCTCAGCCGCTGCTCGCCCGGGCGGTGTCAGTCGGCTGAGCCGCGGCCGGGTGTTTCCTCGGGGTGCGCGGACTTCGCGACGAGCACCAGCATGGCGAGCTGGCCTGCGATCGTTCCCGCCGTCGCCCACACCGGAAAGGCGGCCGGAACCACCTGCAACGTGAGCGCCGGGCCGAGGACGGCTCCGAGCACCAACAACGTGTTCAGGATCGTCGCGAGGAGCCGTCGGGTTTCGGTGGCGGGCACCGCCGCTTCGGCCTTCAGCTCCGTCGTTTCGATCCTGACCCTGGCGAGCGGGGTCGGTGTCTCGTCCCAGCTCGGTACTGCTTCCACGGGCGCGGTCTCTCCCGGGCCCTCGATTTCGGCAGCCATGCGCATGCCCTTTCCAGCCCAGTCAGGCGAGCCGGGATTGGCGCGTCAAGCTGGGGACCACTTTGATCCGGAGGCACCCCGATACCTGCCTCCGTCTCCCCTCAAATCGACGGCTTACGAGCCCCTCGCACGCAAGCCGCTTTCCCTACCTGCCGGATCGACGAAGTGAGTGGTCGCACTTCTCATCCGCCGCATGGGACGAACGTCGGTCTGACGAGGCCCACTGTAGGGCCGTCCCGAGCGACGCCGCAACCCATCTCACACATTTTCACTGCGGAAAATGTGGTTAATACGCACCTGCTGTGTCAGCATGGAGGTGCGGCTCGGGGCCGCAGGGGAAGGGAGCGCGTATGCCATCGGTCGAGGAGACCGCGACCGGCCGCCCCGCGGTGGTCGATCGCGTCAATGTCGCACTGATCGCCGAGGCGGTCGACGCGCTGGGCAAACTGCAGGAGCGCACCGGGCTCAAGAAGGTCGACCTGGTCAACCGCGCGTTGCTGATCTACGAGTTCGTGGACGCGGAACTCCGCGCGGGCAAACAGGTCGTGCTGCGGGATCCGGACGGACAGGATCAGCTGGTCAAGATCTTCCTTTGAGCGTTTTTCGTGCCGTGGTACCGCGTGAGAACCTCGTCCATCCGGAGCGCGATGGAGTAGGTGCGCAACGGCAGGCGCAGATAGTCGCCGAGCTCGGGTCATGCCGAGGAACAGGCCCCGGATCAGGACGTTCCCGTAGCCCGACACTTCGGGGTCCAGTCCGACGCCGAGGTCGAACATCGGCGCGATTCTGCCGTCGACCCGCGCACTGCCCCGCAGCGCCTCGATGATCGGGACTTTCGCAACGGTGCCGATCTTGTTTCTTGAGTGACCGGGTCTTGGCGTCGAAATCGGGGTCCGGGTGCCCGTCGAAGGTGCTGGCCGACCAAGGCCTCGAGGAGTTCATCGTCGGGGTCGGCTGCAAGCGCTGGCCACGATCCAGGCCGCCTTCGTCGAGGCCGCTCGTCCTGGTGTTGGGGGACCTGGAAGGGGCGCTTCGCATGGTGACTCGGACCATCATCGGTTCCTGTGTGCACCGGGCTGCCAGTAGCCGGATCTGGGCGGATGGTCTGAGCTGGAGTATTTGGGCGAGTGAAACTACCGGGATGGCGCTGGCTTATCTGACTTCTGTAAAGGACTCGGGGCGCGGGTAGGTGCCGGGTTTGCGGTAAGGCGCCGATCGGTGGAGTCCCAGCGCGTCATGGTTCGGGTGGCTGTGGTGCCGTCACCCTGGTCTGCCGTGGTCGGTTCGGCGCCAGGGTGTCGATCCCGTGGGTCGTACTCGCTCGCCCGGCTATCACGGACCACCGCCCGCGCGACTATCCCTCAATGAGCTCCGGACCGACCACTGATGCGCTCGGTGCCTGTGGACATGCCGAGGGGCCCGTCGCCGGTGTGGCTGGCGGGCTCTCGGGTCAAGCGTGGGTGTTACGCCGCGATCTTCTTAGCGGGTCCAAGTACTGGGGTGGGATGAACTCCGGTAGCCCGTCAGCTGCCATCCGGACTTCCCAATCGCCGTGGTGGATCAAGCGGTGGTGGAAGCTGCACAGCAGCACGAGGTTCCGGAGGTCGGTGGGGCCTCCGTCTGCCCAGTGATGGATGTGGTGGGCGTGGCAGTTCTTCGGCTTGCGATGACACCCGGGGAACGCGCAGCCCCCGTCCCGGATGTTGAGGGCGCGGCGTTGCCCTGGGGTGACGAATCGTCTCAGTCGTCCCACGTCCAGGGGCTCACCGGCCGCGTTCATCACGACCGGGAGCATCAGGCAGTCGCAGGCGGCCATCCGTGCTTCGCGGGCGGTCATGGTTCCGACGAAGTCCACGCACGCCGTGCCCAGGCCGGTTTTCAGTTCGTCGAGGCCGATGGTGACATGGATCAACGTGCGGTAGCCGCTGGTCCCAGGCTGATCCGGGCACGCAACCGCGAGATCCACCAGGTCGACCCATGCGTCACCTTGACGCTCAGCCTTCGTGCGCAGATCCACTTGGCCGAACTCGTCGATCGGGCGGGGTGTGGCGTGAGCTTCGAGGGCGGCGGCGGTGCGGGCCCCTGACTCGTCGTCGAGGAGGCCGTTCAGTTTCCAGTAGCCGTCTTTGCGGCGTTCCAAGGTCAGCTCGCGACGAGGCTGCTTCGGTTCGGGGTCTTTCGGTTCCTTGCCGTCCGGATCCAACCAGCCCAGTAGCTGGTCTCCGAGGTCCGATATCTGCTGGGGTCCGGCTCTTCGGGCGAGATCGGCGAGGGTTGTCTCCGCGTGTTCCCGATCCTCCACCGATACCTCGGCGGGGATTTTCCGGAGGATCTCCACGATCTGCTTGATCCGTTCCTCGCCGATCGCGCCCTCCGCCGCCGCCACGCTGGTGGCGGGTGCGAAAGCCGGGATCTCGGTGCCGTCCAGGGCACGCGTGGGGTTCAGATCGACAGCACGCCTCACATACGGCCGCGCTTCACCCTGACTCAACCCCGCGACATCGGCGAACCATGACACCGTGGACCCATAGCCATACAAGTCTTTCGCGCCACGAGACTCGACCTCCGCCAGATACCGCCCCAAACCCGCGGACGCCACCCGCATCACCTGCAAGAACTGCTGCACGCCATGAGCAAGCTCCAGCTTGCCAGCGCGCCACAACTCCTGCGGCAACTCGGGAACAAAGGTCTCGGACACCCCACAATAATACCGCAAACCTATCGAACATGTGTTCGTAATTTTAGGCAACAGGCAGCCCGCGCATTCACCACTAAGGGGTGATTTCAGCGGAAAGCCGCCGCTACTCGGCGCGACATCGAACGTCGGTCACCGCATTTAGTCAACTAGATGCATCGGGTCGCCCGGCGCGAAATCCGAACCGTTGCCGAAAAACGGCCACGGCCAGATCGCTGCCGCTGGCCTCTGCCCGTTGTCGTAAAACGGTCACGCCCCTCCGCTTGCGCCCCACCGTCACCCCCGACGAAACCGGCACGAACGCCACCTCTCACATTTAGTCGGCTAAACGCGCAAGGTCACCCAGCAGATCCGGAATTCTTGCGCTGATTCGCATTGAAGCGCGCCTTCTTCTGGCGATTCCCGCAAGTGTTCATGTCGCACCATCTCCGGGTACGACTTTGGCTCGTATCAAAAAAGGCGGCCTGACAGGTCGGCGATGCACATAAGGCCAATTTCCCGTCCCGCTCGCCCGCGATGACGCTGATCGCGTCGTCGGCGATCACGCCGAGGGCGTCTTCCACGCGGGAAACCCGCCATCGCCGAGCGCCCTCGGCTGTCAGGACGGCCGCGGCCCGCCCTTGAACGCTGCGGTCATTGATGACTTCGACGGCGGACGTGGGGAGGGCGTTCCGGCTCGCGGCCGCCGTCGCGGCGGCGTGGATCGACTCCCTCAGTTCCCGGGCGAGGTCGAGTTGGGCGGTGGTGCAGGAATCCACGGCGAGACCGTTCACCGCCAGCCAGTCGACGAGCCGGTGCGGCACGGGAATGCGCTCCACGGCGTCGCCCTGACGCTCCGTCAAGGTCGCCGTGAAGCTGGTCGCGAGCACGCTACCGAGGCGGAAGTCGGGGAATCCGGCGGACATGGAACCACCTTAGCCGGTTGCGTACCGGCATGAGGACCTGTTAGAACCGTCTTAGCCGGTTCCGCGACAGCTCAGGAGGTCTCATGTCCCGTTCGACCAGCGACGTCCAAGCATTCGAAGCCCGAGCAACCGACGCTGACCTCGACGATCTGCGCACGCGACTGGCCGCGGCGCGGCTACCGGAGGCCGAGACGGTCCATCGTGAGGGGCCCGGCCGCTGGGATCAGGGCGTTCCTCTCGCCGACCTCGTCGAGGTCGTGGACTACTGGCGCACCGGGTACGACTGGCGATCGTTCGAAACGCGCCTCGACCGGATCGGCCAGTTCCGCACGGTCATCGACGGGCTGGGAATCCACTTCCTGCACCGCCGGTCCGCGCGCGTGGACGCCACTCCGCTGATCTTGACGCACGGCTGGCCGGGCAGTGTCGCCGAGTTCGTCGACGTGGTGGACGAACTGGCCGATCCGGAAGACGCGGACGCGCCGGCGTTCCATGTCGTGGTTCCGTCATTGCCCGGCTTCGGTTACAGCGACAAGCCGACCCGCACCGGGTGGGGAACCGAGAAGATCGCGGCCGCATGGGTGGAACTGATGGGGAGGCTCGGTTACGGCGAATTCCTGGCCCATGGCGGCGATTGGGGAGGCAACATCACCACGGTTCTCGGCGGCAGGTTCCCGGAGCACGTCCTCGGGATCCACACGACGTTCGCGGAGTCGCCGCCCGGGATGACCACGGACGGGCTGACGGCGGCCGAGCGCGCGTGGACCGAGGAGACCCACGATTTCTGGCATCACCGCGCGGCGTACGCGAAGCAGCAGGCGACCCGCCCGCAGACCATCGGTTACTCGCTCGTCGACTCACCGGTCGGGCTGCTCGCCTGGATCCTGGACAAGTTCGCCGAGTGGTCGGACACCGAGGACAGCCCGTTCGAGACGATTTCCCGGGACCGGATTCTCGACGACGTCACCCTGTACTGGCTGACGCGGTCCGGAGCGTCCTCGGCCCGCATCTACTACGAAAGCCACAACTCGCTCGACCCCGAACTGAAGGTCGACGTCCCGTCGGCGATCACCATCTATCCTCGTGACATCGAGAAGTATCCGCGCGCCTGGGCGCAGGAGAGGTACCGGCAGATCGTCCGATGGAGGGCGCCCGAAACCGGGGGACATTTCCCGTCGCTGGAGGTTCCTGAATACTTCGTCAACGACCTGCGAGAGGGCCTCGCGGCGGTGATGGCCGCCCGTCGGTGATCATTCAGGCAAGCGTCTTCACGTAACGACGGCAGGGAACCGAAATCGGCCCGTCCGGACCGGACGCCTGGTTGTCGAACTCGCCCTCGTCCACCCAGCCGCACCGCTCGTAGAACCGCCGCGCCCGCGCGTTTCCCGGTGCCACGGCGAGCCAGGCGCGCGAATGCCCGCCATCGCCCACGAGCCGTTCGGCCTCCGCGAGCAGTCCTCCGGCCACCCCGCTCCCGCGATGATCCGACGAGACGTAGACCTGCTCGACCTCGTCGCCGACGACCATCACGAATCCCGCCACTTCGCCGTTCACCAAGGCGACAGCGGTATCGCCGACGCGGTCCGCGGCTCGTTCCCAGAACGAATCGCGGGTGCGGACCCGGACGAGTTCGTCGGGCACGTTGCCGAGATGGCCGTCCTGCCAGCCGTGGTACCAGATGCGCGCGACGGCGTCGGCGTCCGCGGCGGTCGCCGGCCGAAGTGTCAAAGGCATGACACGGAGTCTAGGAAACCAGCGCGCCGATCCGCCGTTCCACCTCGTCCGCGCTCGCGTTCCCGGCGACCAGGGTCACCACCCGTTCCCCGTCGTCCGCCAGCAAGGTCGGGTATCCGGTGACCCCCAGGTCCCGTGCCCGCCGGAAATCGGCCGCCGCGGAAACCCGGTCCAGCGCGGTCTCGACGGCGTCCCCGTCCAGACCCGCCCGCTGCGCGACGACGCGATACGTCGAGACGTCGGACAGGCTCAGCCCGTCGAGGTAGAAAGCCTCCTGCAGCAAGGCCGCGAGCCGCACCGCGCGGTCCGGCGCGACTTCGCGCAAGGCCGCCATCCCGCAGGCGGCGGCCTCGGAGTCCATGACGAACTCGCCGTCCGCGATGAGCCGTTCGTAACTCTCCCCGAACGGGGCCCCGGTCCGGCGGGTGATCTCGGCGTTGGCTCCCTGGACGTAGCCGAACTGCCGGATCGGCACCCGGCGCCCGCCGATGAACAGGCCGCCGGACACCACCTCGACCGGCAGGTCCGGATGCCGGTGCGCGACGTCGGCCATGGTCCTGGCGAAGCCGTAGGACCAGCCGCAGTACGCGTCGAAGACATAAATGAGCCTCATGACCAGACCCAACGATGCCTGACGAGTCAGATATTCCTAGCGGAGCCTGGGGAGTGCGTCACGTGCGAAATGGCTCAGCGTCCGAAGGTCCTGCGTGAACTGTTCGCGATGGTCCGCGGGCAGCGGGTCGAGGAAGAGCCGCTGGATGTTCTCGACGTGCACCCGCGCCGCCCGCACGGTCGTCTCCTCGCCCGTCTCGGTCAGCCGCACGAGTTGCACGCGGCGGTCTTCGGCGTCGGAGGCGCGCACGACCAGGCCGAGGGTCGTCATCCGGTCGACCAGCCGGGTCGCGCCGCCGGTGGTCAGCACCTGCTCCTGCGCGATCGCGCGCATGCTCATCCCGGACTCACCCGCCCTGCCGACGATCAGCAGGACTTCGAACATCAGGTGCGAGATCCCGCATTCGGCCTCCAGCGCGCGGCCGAGCAGGTATTCGAGCCGGTTCGCCGCGCCCATCATCCGCCCGAAAGCGACCACACGCGGGTCGTAGGCGGCTTCTTTCGCCGTGGTGATGCCCATTTCAGCTCCCTGCCGACAAGGCCAAATAGACGTCGAGCTGTTCGGTGAACTCGGTCAGATCGGCGCCGAGCAGTTCGCTCGCCCGCCCGATCCGGTACCGCAAGGTGTTGACGTGGACGTGCAGCTCCCGCGCGGCCCGCGTCGGCGAGCCGGAGCATTCGAGGAAGACGCGCAGGGTGTGCACCAGATCGGTGCCCTGCTCCGCGTCGTAGTTCAGCAGCGGGCCCAGCACCCGCCGCCGCAACGCCGCCCGGAGTTCGTCGGGCGCGCCCGCGAGCAGCAGCCGGTGCATGCCGATCTCGCCGCCGGGGACGACCTCGACCGTGCCCGGCCGCATCCCCGCCACGGCCAGCGCGTAGCGCGCGACCTCTTTCGCGCCCCGCAGCACCGAAACCGGGGAACGGTCGCTGATCCCGATCAGCACCCGGCGGCACGGCAGCAGCGATTCCACTCCCGTCAACGCGGCCGTCACGGTGGCGGGCCAGTCTTCCGGCCACTCGCCGTCGTCCTCGGCCAGCGCCCAGGTCGTCTCCCCGGCGGGTCCGACGAGGGCGCCCGGCGGCAGCAGTTCGGTCAGGATCCCGCGTGCCGCTTCGGATCCCTCGGTGCGGGCGACGACGACGCGCAGATCGCCGCGCAGCCCGGTCGCGGTCAGCGCCGCGTGCGGATCGCCTCCCTCGTCGAGCGCGGCCAGCAACGGTTCGAGCACCCTGTCGGTGACCGCGCGGACCTCGTCCGCCCTGGTCCGCGCGAGCCCGATCAGCCCGGCGAGTTCTTCGGCGATCTCCGCCTGCGCGGCGGTCAGCGCGCCGCCGATCGCGAGCAGCCACGGCAGCGCTTGCCTGCCGCCGACCGGCCGGACGGAGACGTCGTCCGCCTCCAGGGCGCGTCCGCCCGCGGCGACGAAGCGCCGCACCAGGTCGGCCGGCGCGACGGCGGGCACGACCCAGCAGGGGAGGCCGATCTCGGCGTGGGCCCGGTCCAGCAGCGTTTCCACCGACGCGTCTTCGGCCGCGGCGGAAAGCAAACGTTTGCGAGCGCCTTCCCCGGCCGCGGCCAGTGCCAGCACGACGCGTTCGGTGACGACCGAGAACGACAGGTCCGTCGGCACTTCCAGCAACGGGATCCGGTGTCGCGTGCACGCTTCGACGAGGTCTTCGGGGATCCCGTCGGAATCCGCTCCGGAAGCCGCCAGCGCCACGGCCCCGGCCTTCGCCAGCGCGGCGACGAAGGCCTCGGAATCGCCCGGCCCGCGCCACCACAGCAACCCGCTCAGGACGAGTTCGCCCGCCGACACGTACCGCCCGGGATCGGGCAGTTCGGTGACGAAGATCCGGGAGACCGGACGGTCGAGCAGTGCCGTCCCGGCGCGGACGCGCAAGCGCAACCCGGGAAGCGCGAGCAGAGTTTTCACGGTCGTCATCAGGTTTGTAGGAAAGCACAAAACGACAGGTGCGTGCAGGGGAGATTTCATGCTTCGGCACCGTTGCCGCCATACGGGCGCAGGGCGTCTACTGAGTCAGCCGTCACAGAACGCCGCCGAACCGAGGAGCCCGAGAGTGGATTTCCTGCGCCCCAGCTCGCTGACCGAGGCGCTCGCCGTCAAGGCCGAGCGACCCGACGCGGTGCCCATCGCGGGTGGCACGGATGTCATGGTGGAGCTCAACTTCGACCACCGCCGTCCCGGCGCGCTGCTCGATCTCAACCGCGTCACCGAACTCGCCGAGTGGACCGAGACCGACGGCGAGATCCGGCTCGGCGCGTCCGTGCCCTACGTCCGGGTGATCGCTGAGCTGGGTGAAGTTCTGCCCGCGTTGGCGATGGCTTCGCGCACCGTCGGGTCGCCGCAGATCCGCAACCGCGGCACCGTCGGAGGGAACCTGGGCGCCGCCTCGCCCGCCGGCGACACGCATCCCGTGCTGCTCGTGCTCGGCGCCGAGATCGAGGCCGCGTCGGTACGCGGGACGCGGAGGATCCCGGCCGAGGAGTTCTATCTCGGCGTCAAACGCCACGCCCTCGAACCCGACGAGCTGATCACCGCGGTGTACCTGCCCGCCGAGGCCGGTCCGCAGCAGTTCGCCAAGGTCGGGACGCGCAACGCGATGGTCATCGCGGTCTGCTCGTTCGCGGTGGCCCTGCACCTGGGCACCCGCGAGGTCCGCGCCGCCGTCGGCTCGGCCGCGCCGACCCCGCGCCGGGCGACCGCCGCCGAAGAATTCCTCTCCGCCGAACTTCCCTGGTCCACCAAGGCTTCGATCACGGACTCGGTCAAACGCCGGTTCGGCGAGCTGGTGTCGGAGGCGTCGTCGCCGATCGACGACGTCCGCGGCAGCGCCGACTACCGCAAACACGCGTTGTCCGTCCTGGCGCGGCGGACGCTGACCTGGGCGTGGAACGACTTCCAGAAGGGTGAACGCGAGTGCGCGTGAACGTGACGATCAACGGCGAGTCCCGGCAGGCCGACGACGTCTGGGAGGGCGAGAGCCTGCTCTACGTGCTTCGCGAGCGGCTCGGCCTCCCGGGCTCCAAGAACGCCTGTGAACAGGGCGAATGCGGGTCCTGCACGGTGTATCTCGACGAGGTCCCGGTGTGTTCGTGCCTGGTCGCGGCCGGTCAGGTCGAGGGCCGTGAGGTCCGCACGGTCGAAGGGCTCGCCGACGGCGACAAGCTGGACAGGGTCCAGCAGTCCTTTGTGGACGCGGGCGCCGTCCAATGTGGCTTCTGCACCCCCGGCCTCGTGGTGGCCGCGCACGATCTGCTCAACCGGGTCGAGAATCCGGCCGACGAGGAGATCCGCGAGGCGCTGGCGGGGAACCTGTGCCGGTGTACCGGGTACGAGAAGATCCTCGACGCCGTCCGGTTGGCCGCGACCAGGGGAGAAACCGCGTGAAGACCGTCATCGAGAACGCCGCGATCGCCACCGTCGACGGCGAGGGCACCGAACACGCCTCGGGCCACGTCGTCATCGAGAACGACCGCATCACGGCGGTCGGCGAAGGCAGGGCTCCCCAGGGCGACTACGACGAACGCGTCGACGGCTCCGGATACCTCGTCACCCCCGGGCTGATCAACACCCATCACCACCTGTACCAGTGGGCCACGCGCGGCCTCGCCGCCGACCACACGCTCTTCGAATGGCTCGTCGCGCTGTACCCGATCTGGGGCAGGCTCGACGCCGGGATCACGCACGCGGCGGCCACCGCCGGGCTCACCCGGCTCGCGACCACCGGCTGCACCACGGTCGCAGACCATCACTACGTCTTCCCGCGTGACGGCGGCGACCAGGTCGAGGCACTCGCCGCCGCGCGGATCCGCGTCGGCGTGCGGCTGCACGTCGTCCGCGGCTCGATGGACCGCGGCGAATCCCAGGGCGGGCTGCCGCCGGACAACCTCGTCGAGGAGACCGAGGCCGCGCTGCTCGGGACCGAGGCCGCGATCGACCGGTTCCACGACGGCTCCGCGGGCGCGCACCTGCAGATCGCGGCCGGACCGTGCTCGCCGTTCTCGGTGAGCGAGCGGCTGATGACCGGCGCGGCGGAATTGGCGCGGCGCAAGGGGGTCCGTCTCCACACGCACCTCGCCGAGACGGTCGACGAGGAGAAGCAGTGCCTCGCCGAGGTCGGCTGCACCCCGGCCGAGTACGCCGACAAACTCGGCTGGCTGGCCGACGACGTGTGGCTCGCGCACTCGATCCACCTCGCCCCGGAAGCGATCCGGCGGATGGGCGCCACCGGCACCGGCGCGGCGCACTGCCCGACGTCGAACGGGCGGATCGGCGCCGGGATCGCGCCGGTCCGGCAGCTGCTCGACGCCGGGGTGGCGGTCGGGCTGGGCGTCGACGGCGCCGCGTCCAACGAATCCGGCGGCCTCGGCGAAGAGCTGCACCAGTCGCTGCTGCAAGCGCGCCAGCGTGGCGGACCGCGTGCGCTGACCACGCGCGAGGCACTGTGGATGGGCACGATGGGCGGCGCGCGCTGCTTGGGCCGGGAGAAGGACCTCGGTTCGATCGAGGCGGGCAAGCTCGCCGACCTCGCGGTCTGGGACCTGAACGGGCTGAACTACGCGGGCATCACCGACCCGGTCGCCGCGCTGGTGCTCGGTGCGACGCCGCCGATCGCGCGGCTGTTCGTCGGCGGCGCGACCGTGGTGACCGGCGGGACGCTGCGCGAGGAATCCGAAGACGAGATCGCCCGCGAGCTGGCCGTGGCCAGTGCCCGGCTGAGGGAGACGCTATGACCTCCACGCAGACGACCACCGAAGTCTCCAAGCAGACCGCCACCGCCACCGCCACCGAAAACGGCGTGGGCACGAGCCCGCGCCGCCCGGACGGCACGGTCAAGGTGCGCGGCGAGTTCGCCTACTCCTCGGACCTGTGGCACGAGGACATGCTGTGGGGCGCGACGCTGCGCAGCCCGCATCCGTACGCGCGGATCACCGGCATCGACATCACCGATGCCCTTGCCGTGCAAGGGGTCTACGCCGTGCTGACCCACGAAGACGTTCCGGGCGTGAACAAGTACGGCCTGGAGCACTCCGACCAGCCGGTGCTCGCCGTCGACGTCGTGCGCTACCAGGGCGAGCCCGTCGCGCTCGTCGCCGCGGACCACCCCGAGACGGCGCGCCGCGCGATGAAGCGGATCAAGGTCGCCTACGAGGTCCTCGAACCGGTGACGGATTCCGAGAAGGCCGCCGCCGGCGAGGGCGCCGAGCTGCACCCCGGCGGGAACGTCGTGCGATACGCGAAGATCCGGCACGGCGACCAGTCGGTCGAGGCCGACGTCGTGGTGTCCGGTGTCTACGAAGTCGGCATGCAGGACCAGGCCTTCCTGGGGCCCGAGTCGGGTATGGCGATCCCGGACACCGAAGGCGGTGTCGACCTTTACGTCGCCACGCAATGGCTTCACGTCGACCAGCAGCAGATCGTGGCCGCGCTGGGCCTGCCCAAGGACAAGGTGCGGCTGACGCTCGGCGGGGTCGGCGGCGCGTTCGGCGGCCGCGAGGACCTTTCGATCCAGGTCCACGCGTGCTTGCTGGCGCTGCACACCGGCAAGCCGGTCAAGATGGTCTACAACCGCGAGGAATCGTTCTACGGCCACGTGCACCGCCACCCCGCGAAGATGTACTACGAGCACGGCGCTGATAGCAACGGCCGGCTCGTCTATGTGAAGGCGAAGCTGTACCTCGACGGCGGCGCGTACGCCTCGTCCACCGGCGCGGTGGTCGCGAACGCGGCCACCCTCGGCGTCGGACCGTACAATGTGGACAGTGCTTCGGTCGACTGCTGGGGCGTGTACACGAACAATCCGCCCTGCGGCGCGATGCGTGGCTTCGGCGCGGTGCAGGCGGGGTTCGCCTACGAGTCCCAAATGGACAAGCTCGCCGAAGCCTGCGGCATCGACCCGGTCGACATCCGGATCCTGAACGCGATGGAGGAAGGCAGTCTCATGCCGACCGGGCAGGTGGTCGACTCGGCCGCCCCGGTGGCCGAACTGCTGGAACGCCTGCGCGCCAAGCCCTTGCCGGTCGCACACGAAGAACTGGACCTGCGCCGGATGCCCGGCGGCGTCTCCAACACCACCCACGGCGAGGGCGTCGTCCGGGGAGTCGGGTACGCGGTCGGCATCAAGAACATCTGCTTCTCCGAGGGCTTCGACGACTACTCGACGGCCCGCGTGCGGCTGCAACTCGTCGGAGGCGAACCCGCGGCGACCGTGCACACCGCCGCCTGCGAGGTCGGCCAGGGCCTCGTGACGATCATGCAGCAGATCGTGCGGACCGAACTCGGCATCGAGCAGGTGACGATCCTGCCGATGGACACCAACATCGGCAACGGCGGTTCGACGTCGGCGTCCCGGCAGAGTTACGTCACCGGCGGCGCGGTCCAGGCCGCGTGCGTCGCGGTGCGATCCGGGCTGCACAAGCATTTGGCGGGCAAGCTCGCCGCGGACGGGAAGCTGAACGTCATCGGAGGCAAGGTCGTCGGAGCCGACGGCAGTGTGCTCGCCGATCTCGCGGACGTGCTCGGCGACGAGGTCTTCGACGAGGTCGTCGAATGGCGTCACCGTCCGACGACGCCCATCGATCCCGAGACAGGGCAAGGGAATGCGCACGTCCAGTACGGCTTCGCGGCGCACCGAGCGGTCGTGGACGTCGACACCGAACTCGGGCTGATCAAGGTCGTCGCGCTCGACTGCGCGCAGGACGTCGGCAAGGCGCTCAACCCGCAGGCGGTGCTCGGCCAGATCCAGGGCGGCTCCGCGCAGGGCCTCGGGCTCGCGGTGATGGAGGAGATCCAGACCGTCGACGGGAAGATCCGCAACCCGTCGTTCACCGACTACCTGATCCCGACCGTGCTGGACATGCCGCCGATGGACATCGACGTCCTGGAGCGGCCCGACCCGAACGCGCCGTACGGTCTGCGCGGGGTCGGCGAACCGCCGACGATCTCGTCCACCCCGGCGATCGTCGCGGCCATCCGCGCGGCCACCGGGCTGGCGCTGCCCCGCGTCCCGGTGCGCCCCGAACACCTCACCGGCACCTGAGAAACCCGTACTTTTTCGAGCTAGGAGCACATCCGTGGGTACCCGTCTGTCCATTTCGGAGTCCGACGAGCAGAAATGGCTCGCCGAAGCCGTCCAGCTGGCCACCACGAACGTCGAACGCGGCGGCGGCCCGTTCGGCGCGATGATCGTCCGGGACGGTTCGGTGCTGGCCACCGGGACCAACCAGGTGACGCCGACGCTGGACCCGACGGCGCACGCCGAGGTGGTCGCGATCCGCGCGGCCTGCCAGGCGATCGGCGACTACAAACTCGACGGCTGCGTCCTCGTGACCTCCTGCGAGCCTTGCCCGCTCTGCCTTTCCGCCGCGCTCTGGGCGCGTGTCGGCAAGGTCGTCTACGCCGCGGACCGCCACGACGCGGCCGAGGCGGGCTTCGACGACCGCGAGTTCTACGACCTCTTTTCCCGCCCGCGCGAGACCTGGTCACTACCCGTCGGCCAACTGTCCCTTCCGGACTCTTTCGCGCCTTTCCAGGCCTGGCTGTCGAAACCCGACAAGAAGGCTTACTGAGTTTCTTCCCGCCCCACAACGTTGTGGAGTAGGCATGACCCAATTAGGTACAGAGCGTCCCCACCTGCCCTCGCCCGAACCGGGGCGGCTGTCCGGGCTCGACCGCTGGTTCAAGATCTCCCACCGCGGCAGCACGGTCGGCCGCGAGGTGCGCGGCGGGATCACCACGTTCGTCGCGATGTGTTACATCGTGTTGCTCAATCCGCTCATCCTCGGCGCGTCGGCGGACATCACCGGCGCGAGGCTGAGCACCGAGGCGATCACCACCGCGACCGCGCTGGCGGCGGGCGTCACCACGATCCTGATGGGTTTCGTGGGCAACGCGCCGCTGGCGCTCGCGGCCGGACTCGGCGTCAACGGCGTCGTCGCCTTCCAGATGGCGCCGACCATGACGTGGGCGCAGGCCTTCGGCCTCGTCGTCCTCGAAGGCGTCTGCATCGTGTTCATGGCGGTTTCCGGTGTCCGGGAACGGATCATCAACGCGATCCCGATGCCGCTCAAGGTCGCGATCACCGTCGGCATCGGTCTCTACATCGCGCTGGTCGGCCTGGTCAGCGCCGGGTTCGTCACGCGGACACCCGACTCCGCGCAGTCGACCGTGCCGGTGCGGATGGGGATCGCGGGCCATCTCGAAGGCTGGCCGATCGCGATCTTCTGCCTCGGTCTGCTGCTGATGATCGTGCTCGTGAGCCGCGGCGTTCCCGGCGCGGTGCTGATCAGCATCGCGGTCGCGACCGGGCTCGCGGTACTGGTCAACAGCGTGTTCGAGGTCGACGGCTGGGGGCTGGTCGAACCCAAGGTGCCCGAGCAGGTCGTGGCGCATCCCGATTTCAGCCTGCTGGGGGACATCGACCTCTTCGGAGGCTTCGCGTCGGCGGGGGCGGTGACCGCGGCGGTCTTCCTGTTCACGCTGGTGCTTTCCGGGTTCTTCGACGCGATGGGCACGATCACCTCGGTCTCCGAGGAGGCCGGGCTGGTCAAGGACGGCAAGGTCGAAGGGATGGGCCGGATCCTGTTGGTCGACGGCGCGGGCGCGCTGGCGGGCGGGGTCACCGGATCGGCGCCGAACACGGTCTTCCTGGAGTCGGCGGCGGGAGTCGGTGAAGGCGCGCGGACCGGGCTGGCGAGCATCGTCACCGGCGGGTTGTTCACCGCGACGCTGTTCCTGACCCCGCTCGCGGCGGTCGTCCCGGCGCAGGCCGCGGCGCCCGCGCTGGTGGTCATCGGCGGGATGATGATGGCCCAGTGCGCGCGGATCCCCTGGCGGGACCTGGACTTCGCGATCCCGGTGTTCCTCACCATCGCGCTGATCCCGTTCACCTACTCGATCACCAACGGCATCGGCGCCGGGCTGGTCGCCTACGTGCTGATCAAGATCTGCAAGGGCAAGATCCGCGAGATCGGCTGGATCCTCGGGATCCTGGCCGCGGTGTTCGGGGTGTACTTCGGGATCGAAGGGATCATGTCGTGGTTCTGATGTTCCTCAACGGCGGCGGGATGCGCGGCGGTCCGCTGCACGAACAGTTGCAGGGCGCGCCGTTGTGCTGCGTGGCCCGATCCGCGCCGAAGTATCACTACTTCTCGGTGGGGGACCGGTTTCCGGCGATGTACGAAGGCGGTTCCGGCTCCGTGGTCGGGGAGGTCTACGACCTGCCGCTCGCGGTCCTGCGGGACCACCTCGTCCCCGCCGAGCCGCCGGAACTGGAACTGGGCGTCATCGAACTGGAGGACGGCGCGGCCTGCCTCGCGACCGTGCTGCGTTCGTCCTTTGTAGACTCCGACGAGCTGACGGACATCTCCGGCGTGGGGGACTGGCGGGCCTACCTGGCGTCCCGCTAGCGGTCCGTGAAGGCCTCCTTTCCTACCCTGACGGTAGGGAAGGAGGCCTTCACGGAACAGGTCAGAGCACGAAGACGAGGTCGCTCGCCGCCGCGTGGAACATCTCGGGCGTGCCCGCGTAGAAGGCCCGCCAGACGCCGGGCTTGCGGTGTTCGGCCGAAGCCGCGTAGGCCCAGGTGGTGCCGTTCCAGGTGGCGTCCACCGTCGCCGCCGTGGTCCAGCGGTAGGTGCTGAACGAGAAGTACTGGAGCTCGACCGGGATCGGGTTCGCGGTGTACTGGCCGGGGAAGTCGATCGTGCCGGAGCCGGTCACGGCCTTGGCCGCACCGCGGCCCGCCGCGAACGACGTGATCTTCGCCGGGTGGAGCACGACGATCTTCGGGGTGTCGGCCTGCGAGTTCGCGACCGCCGCGTCGGTGGAGAAGAAGTCGGCGTGGTAGTTGCCGGTGCGGATCGGGGTGAGCGTCGCGCTGTAGGCGCCCGCGGCGTCGGTGACCGGCTTGGCCTGAGCCTCACCGCAGAAGCCGTTGAAGCAGAAGGAAATGCCCACCTCGGCGCCCGCGATCGGGGTGGCGTCGGCCTTCTTGAGCTTGCCGGAGATCGTGACGGTCTTCCCGGCGTCGATCTTCGTGCTGCTGGTGGTCGTGGTGAGGGTGGACGGCTGGACCTCGGCGGCGGTCGCGGGCACCGCGACGGCGGTCAGCAGGGCGGCGGCCGCGATGGTGCCGATCACGAGCTTCCTGATGATCATGTGCTCCCCAAACGGAATTCGGCGTTGACGACCGCTAGGTCGATCGGAAGCCGTTGCGCGTTGCGGAGAAACCCCGGAGTTCAGAAGCCCGCCGTCGGTGCTTCACGCATCGGGGAGCAGCGTGCGCGCCAACGCGACCGACGAAACCCCCGCGACCTCGAGCGCTTCGGTGTTACGCAGCGATCGGCTCAACACGAAAGCCCCTTCGAGACTGTTCACCAACGCGATCGTGAGCTGTCGCGCCGCCGCGGGTTCGAGGCCGTACTTGCCCAGCTTCTCGGTGCCCGTCTCGATCCACGCGGTGAAGACGTCGGCCGTCGCGATCCGCAGCTTCTCGTTGGTGCTCGCGACCTCCAGCGCGACCGTCGCGATGGGGCACGCGTCGGCGTAGTCGGTGACCTGGAGTGTCTCGGCCGCGCTCGCGAAGCACGCTTCGATCCCGTGGATCAGGTCCGGCTCTTCGGCGAAGAAGATCTCGAACAGCGCGAGGTACATCATCCCGGAGGTGCGGATGACCTCCTCGCCGAGTTGCTCCTTGCCGCCGGGGAAGAAGTGGTAGAGCGAGCCGAACGGTGCTTTCGCGGCCTCGACGATCTGCTTGACCCCGGTGCCGGTGTACCCGTTGCGCCTCAGCAGCTCGGCGCCGGCGTTCACGATGCGTTCCCGTGTTCCTGTCACGCTCCCATGATAGAGCGTTCTATCAAGTGGCGTTCTCACCCCTGAAACGTGAAAGATGCTCACTTCTATTGTGGACGGAGGTGGGAACTTGTCAGGATCGGCCGGTAGTCCAACGACGGATCACGAGGTCGCCATGCGCCGTACCGCCCGACTTGTCCTCGCCACGCTGCTGGCTGTCGTCTCCCTAGCGAGTTTGGGGACGCCGGCGAGTGCTGCGGAGAGCCCCGCCTTCCGCAAGTACGTCGCCCTCGGCGACTCGTACACCGCGGGCCCGCTGATCCCGTGGCAGCAGGCGAGCTGGTGCTTCCGGTCGAACAACAACTATCCGGCCTGGCTGGCCACCAAGCTAGGGCTCTACTACAAGCCGGGCGCGTTCACCGACGTCAGCTGCTCGTCGGCGGACACCACGAACATGACCAGCCCGCAGACGGTGCCCTCGCCGAGCCTGGCGCTGGGCAGCGTGCCGCCGCAGTTCGACGCGCTGACCCTGGACACGGACCTGGTGACCATCGGCATCGGCGGCAACGACTACAGCGTCTTCGGCAGCCTGATCGGCACCTGCCCCGAGCTGCGCGACGACGACCCGACCGGCTCGCCGTGCAAGGACCACTTCACGATCAACGGCAAGGACACCCTGCTCGCGGCGCTCGCGAACACCCAGCGCAACCTCGAACGCGTCGTCAAGGGGGTCCGTGAGCGGTCACCGGCCGCCACCATCGTGCTGGTCGGCTACCCGAGGATCGTGCCGCCGAAGGGCTACTGCCCCAGCGTGGTCCCGTTCGCCGACGGCGACTACGCCTGGGCCGACGAGGTCGAACGCGCGCTCAACAAGGCCGTCTCCACCGCCGCCCGCAAGCAGGGCGCCCGCTACGTCGACACCTACGGCCCGAGCCGCGGCCACGACGCCTGCTCCGGTGACGCGGCGTGGGTCAGCGGCAAGGACACCAACCTCTTCCGCGCGGTCGCGTACCACCCGTACGCGGCGGGAATGAAGGCCGAAGCCGACCTGGTCTTCAAGGCGCTGGGCGGCACCACCGCCGCGTCCACGAAGGCGCCGGACGCGCGGAACGCGACCACTTCGGACGAACTCCAGCGGAAGGCCGCCGCGGCGGGACTTGTGCCGCGGACCTAGCCACCCCTCAATCCTTGGTTCACCTTCCGGCGCTACCTGCGGTCGATGTTCGCGCGGCAGGCCCGGCCCTAGCGTCGAGATCCGTTGGGAAACCGAGGAAAGAAGGGGGCAGCAGATGAAGCGGCTACTGACCGCCGGGGTGATCCCGGTGGTCGTGGGCGGGCTGCTCGCCGGGGCCTTGCCGGCTTCGGCGAGCACGCTGAACACGACGAACATCCCGGACCGCTACACCGGCCAGACACTCGATTGGCATCCTTGCGCGGCGGAGGAGCTGATCACGTTGCCGCCGGGCACCGACATCGGCGGACTCGAATGCGCGACCTACCGCACGCCCCGCGACTGGGACCGCGCGGCGGAGCGACAGGATCTGACCATCGCGGTCAGCAGGCTGAAGTCGACCGGACCGTCGACGGCGTCGGTGCTCACCAACCCGGGCGGGCCGGGCGGCGCCGGGCGCTGGTTCCCGGTCACGTTCCGCGGGCAGGAGAAGCTGCGGCAACACCAGGACGTCATCGGCATCGACGTCCGGGGGACCGGCAAGAGCACCAACGTCACCTGTCGTGGCACCGCGGACCTCGTCCGCCAGCTGGACCCGCGCGACCGCGATCCGCGCAACCTGAACCAGATCCTGGCCAACGCGGAACACGTGGCCAAGTCCTGCCAGGCCGCCAGTGGCGAACTCGGGCCGCTGATCACCACCTACCAGACGATCAAGGACTTCGACCTGCTCCGGGTGCTGCTCGGCCGGGAGAAGATCAACTGGGTCGGCTACTCGGGCGGCACCTGGCTGGGCGCGCACTACGCGCAGCAGTTCCCCCAGCGGACCGGGCGGTTCGTGCTGGACTCCTCGACGGAGTTCACCACGACGTGGCAGAACTCGTTCAACCGGCAGGCGGTCGGGTTCGAACGACGCTGGCGGCAGGACTTCCTGCCGTGGATGGCGCGCTACGACGCCAAGTACCACTTCGGCACCAGCGGCGAAGAGGTCCGGCAGGCCTACGAGCGGCTCCGGTACACCTTGTCGCGTCATCCGCTCAACGGCAACGGGCCGATGGAGCTCGAAGGTGCGATGGTCTACATGCTCTACAAGAAGGAGTCCTTCCCGGCGCTGGCCGACCTGCTGGTCAAGGTGCGGGCGGGGCTGGAGAACGGGGAGCAGGCGAAGGCCGACGCTCTCGCTGCCGTCAAGGACGCGGGGGACTACCCCGACGCGCAGGACGCCACGTTCTGGAACACCCTCTGCGGGGAGGGCCGGTTCACCGGCACCCGCGAGTCGCTGATCCGCGACTCGCAGCGGAACCTCGACCGCGGACTGCTCATGGCGGGCGGCGGCGTGCTGAACGCCTCGGTCTGCCTGTTCTGGGACAAGCAACCGCGTCCGCTGCCGAAGCTGGACGGCAAGGGTGTCCCGCCGGTGCTGATCGTCCAGTCCGAGCACGACCCGGCGACGCCGATCGAGGGAGCCCGGAAGGCACACGCCGGGTTCGCGAACTCGCGGATGCTGACGGTGACCGGCGAAGGTGACCACGGGCTCTACGCGACCGGCAACGCCGCAGTGGACAAGGTCGTGGACGCGTACCTGGCCGACGGGGTCGTCCCCGCCGACCAGAGCGTGCCCGGGATGCCGCTGCCGGTTCCCTAGCGAGGATCTTGAGGTGCAGGGCAAAGGTGTCGCGCGGGGCGTGGCCTGGTGGCTTCCTTCGACGCGGGGCCAGGTTGGTGACTGTGTGGATTTCGGGACGTTAGATGTCCCGAAATCCACACAGTCCCACCTCGCCTGCCCGATCGCCGCCGCCTGAGGGCGGTGTTGCGAAGGGCGCTTTCGCAACATCGTCGCCCGGCGGATCGGCGCTGGGTCGTGAGTGGCGATTCGGGTTAGTGCCGAAGGGGTCTTAGGTACATGAAGGCCCCCTTCCTGTACCTAGGCGCAAGGAAGGGGGCCTTCATGTACTGCGGGACGAGTTTTAGGACTTTCGCGACACGGCCGCTGGGCATCACGAACTTGCGAACACTGGCACGCAAAATAGAACCCGAATCGCCACTCACGACCGCCTGGACCGCGACCTCACTGCGCCCTAGAAGGCGGCGAGGGTGTGCCAGGCCAGGCCGGCGTCCTCCGCGTCATCGCGCAGGACCACACCCTCGATCAGGCCGTACGGCCGGTCGGCGGCGTAGAAGACCTCGTTGTCGTTCTTCAACCCGAACGGCGACAGGTCCACCAGGAAGTGGTGCTTGTTCGGCAGTGACAGCCGGACTTCGGCGACCTCTTCGCGTTCCTCGAGCACGGCCTCTCCCATCGCGTACAGCGTTTGCTGCAGGGAGAGGCTGTGCTTGTCCGCGAAGGTCTCCAGCAGGATCCGCCGGACCTCGGTGTGGCTCGCCGCCCAGTCGATGCCGTCACCTTGGTAACGCCAGCGAGCGGTCACGGCGGTCGCGAGGATCCGGTCGTTCGTCTCGGCCAGTGTCGTGTATTCGTCACGCGGGAAGCCGTGGAACTCCGAACCGGTCGACTTGAGCACGACGAGATCGTCCAAACCGGACACCACCCAGGCCTGACCGTCCTGAATGGTCACCGCGGTCGTGCGCTTTTCACTGCCCGCCTGGGAGAACGCGTGGTCATGTCCGGAGATGCGGTTCCAGCCATGCTCGTCGATCAGGACCCGGGCGCCGGAGATGTGCTCGAACGAGTCGACGAAATGCCGTCCGAGGCGGAGCGCGAAGTCCTCGATCTCACCGACCGGGGCCTCCTTGGCGAAGGCGTAGACGGTGTTCTTCTGCGTGTCGGTCGCGACGACGTCGGCGTTGTCACCGGTGAGGTGCGTGGCCGCGAGGTCGCCGCGCAGCGACGTCGAAACGGTGAGGTCCTTGAGGTGATGGACGGTGCCTTCGCGCCGCACGGTGACGAGCCGGACTTCGGCCTTGCCGTACTGGTTGGGGCCCAGGGTGATGGCCACGGGCGATCAGCTCCCTCGATAGGTGGAGTAGGCGAACGGGCTGAGCAGCAACGGCACGTGGTGGTGCTCGGTCCCGTCGGCGATGCGGAAGGTCAAGGTGACTTCGGGGAAGAAGGAGTCCGGGCCGAGGTGGGCGCCGGTGTCGAAGACCAGCCGGTACACCCCGGGGTCCAGGGTTTCCGGGCCCAGGTCGCGGATCCGGCCGTCGGTGTCGGTCCGGCCGTCGGCGATCGGTTCGCCCGCGCCGGTTTCGAGCCGGACCCCGACCCCGGCCGCCGGGCGTCCCGCGGCGGTGTCGAGGATGTGCGTGGTCACCAGGCTCATGACGTCACCGCCTTTTCCAGCCGCAGCGCGGCGATCTTGGCCAGCTCTTGACCGGCCACTTCGAGTTCCTTCTCCGGATCGTTCGAGAGCCTCGAACGGAGGTTTTCCAGCAGTTCGGGGCCGCTCCGGCCGCTCGCGCAGACCAGGAACACGTGCCCGAACGTCGCTTCGTACTCGGCGTTGGCCGCCGCGAACTCACGCGCCGCGGAACCGTCCACACCGGACTGTTCCGAGCGCGACCAACCGGCTTCGGTGCTCTCGCCGCCCGATTTCTCCCCGATCCGGGGATGGGCGGCCATCGCCTGCCGGATCTCGTCGGGGCGCAGCGGGGTCAGCGACTCGGACGCGGCGAGCAGGGCGGCCAGGTCGGTGTAAGGGCGCCTGGCCAGCAGGGTTTCCACCCAGCGCGGGACGTCGAGGCAGGCTGTCAGCACCGGCCGGACGTCCTGGGCGGGTGCCTGGTCGAACTCTCGAATGGTGAGCGGCACGGGAACCGACGGTACGGCGACGGATCCGCCTCCGTCAACATTTTGTTGAATTCACTCTTCAGTCTTGGTCGCGGTTGAGGTAGTTGTAGACCGTGAACCTCGTGACCCCCAGTGCCTCGGCGACGGTCGACACCGATTTGCGGAGGCCGAACGCGCCGCGTTCCTTGAGCAGCCGGACCGCGCGCTGCTTGGCGGCGCGGTCGAGGGTGTCGAGCTTGCCACCCAGCTCGCGTTCGACGTCGCCGATGAGTCGGGCGAGGGCGCTGTGCAGTTCGACGGCCGGCTCGCCCGCGTCGTCGCCGACCTGCCGGAGTTGGAGGGTCACGCGGGTCGCGCCGCCGTTCAGTGCCGCCCTGGCGATGGCGGGGAGCGCGTCGAGCAGGGTGTCGGCGTCGCCGCGGACGAGGGTGCCGAGCGGGCCGAAGTCGGCCGAGAGGCCCGCGCCTTCCGCCGTGTCGCGCGCTTTGACGGCATGCTCGGGTGGCGGGCCCTCGCCGTGGAACGGTTCGCTGGTGAACTCGGCTTCTAACTGCACCCAGCGAAGGTAGCGCCGCCGAGGCTCATTGACGAGCAGGGTGGCCGGAGTTAATGTCGGAGTGCGAAACCTCGATTCCACTCAGTGGAAATTGGGAGTATCAATGGACTTGGTGATCAAGGCTGCCAGGGCGATCACGGCCGCCGGAGAAGTACCCGCGACGGTCGGCATCGAGGATGGCCGCATCGTCGCGGTGGAACCGGCCGGAGCCGCGCTGGACGGCGATCGGGTGCTCGAACTCGGCGAGGACGTCGTCCTGCTGCCGGGTCTCGTGGACACCCACGTGCACGTCAACGATCCGGGCCGCAGTGAATGGGAGGGTTTCGCTTCGGCGACCCGCGCGGCCGCGGCGGGCGGGGTCACCACGATCGTGGACATGCCGCTGAACAGCCTGCCGCCGACGGTCGACGTCGCGGCGCTGGAGGTGAAGCGCAAGGCCGCCGAGGGGCGCGTGCACGTCGATGTCGGATTCTGGGGTGGTGCCATCCCGGGCAATCTGGCGGATCTGCGGGGGCTGCACGAGGCCGGGGTGTTCGGCTTCAAGTCGTTCCTGCTGCACTCCGGCGTCGACGAGTTCCCGCCGCTGGACGCGCGCGGGCTCGAAGAGGCGATGACCGAACTGCGGACCTTCGACGGCATGATCATCGTGCACGCGGAGGACTCCGACGCGATCGATCACGCGCCCGATCCGCACGGCGAGAAGTACGAAGACTTCCTGCACTCGCGGCCGCGTGGCGCGGAGAACGTGGCGATCGCGCAGGTCATCGAACTCGCCAGGAAGACCGGCGTGCGCGCGCACATCCTGCATCTGTCCTCTTCGGACGCGCTGCCGATGGTCGAGAGCGCGCGGCGCGACGGCGTCCGGCTGACCGCCGAGACCTGCCCGCACTACCTGAGTTTCACCGCGGAGGAGATCGGCGACGGGGCGACGCAGTTCAAGTGCTGCCCGCCGATCCGTGAGGCCGGGAACCGCGAACTGCTGTGGCAGGGCCTCGCGGACGGCGTCATCGACTGCGTCGTGACCGACCATTCGCCGTGCACGCCGGAGCTGAAACGCTTCGACAGCGGCGATTTCGGGCTTGCCTGGGGTGGGATCGCCGGCCTGCAACTCGGTCTGCCCGCGGTCTGGACACAGGCGCGGCAGCGCGGGTTCGCGCTCACCGACGTCGTCCGCTGGATGGCCGAACATCCGGCCGCGCAGGCGGGGATGCGCCGCAAGGGCCACCTCGCGCCGGGCTACGACGCCGACTTCAGCGTGTTCGCACCCGACGACGCGTTCGTCGTCGACGTCGCGAAATTGAAGCACCGCAACCCGGTCAGCGCCTACCACGGACGTCCGCTCGCCGGTGTCGTGCGGAGCACGTGGTTGCGCGGCAAGGAGATCACCGGTGAAGACCCGGCAGGCGTCCTGCTGACCCGGGATGAGGAGCTGAGATGGAGGAGACCGTGAACGACCGTCCTGAGTGGACAAAGCTGCCCGATCTGGCCTCGCGCAAGTTCGGCGGGACCGTGATGTGGGCGACGGATGAGTTGTTCGCCGAGAAGGAGAATCTGGTCAATCCCTGGACGCCCGCGCACCGGGCGGAGACGTTCGGCCCCAAGGGCCAGGTCTACGACGGCTGGGAGACCCGGCGGCACCGTGAGCCCGGAGACGACCAGGCCGTCGTCCGGCTCGGCCTGGCGGGCGCGATCACCGGCGTCGTCGTGGACACCGCGTTCTTCAAGGGGAACTACCCGCCGTTCGTCTCGGTCGAGGCGTGCGCCGTCGAGGGCTACCCCAGTGCGGCCGAAGTATCCGAAGCCGACTGGGACGTGCTGGTCAAACGCGGCGCGGCCTCGGGTCATACGGAGAACTTCTTCGAGGTCGGCGGGAGCAAGCGCTACACGCACGTCCGGCTGACCATGCACCCGGACGGCGGTGTCGCCCGGCTGCGGGTGCACGGCACGCCGATCCCGGACCCGCGGCTGCTCGACCTCGGCGCGCTGGACCTCGCGGCCCTGGAGAACGGCGCGGTCGTCACCGGATGCAGCGACATGTTCTATTCCTCGCCCAACAACCTCTTCTCGCCCGGGCTCGCCGCGCACCAGGCCGAGGGCTGGGAGACGTCCCGCCGCCGTGATGACGGGAACGACTGGGTCACCGTGCGGCTCGCCGGCGCGGGCGTCGTCCGGTTCGCCGAACTGGACAACAGCAACCTGAAGGGCAACGCGCCCGGCTGGGCGGCGTTGAGCGGGCGGGACGGCGACGGCGAATGGGTCGAGCTGCTGCCGAAGACCCGCCTGCAGCCGGACACGCGGCACCGGTTCGCGCTCGCTTCGGGACCCGAGGTGACCGAAGTGCGTCTCGACATCTATCCCGACGGCGGCATGGCACGCCTACGCCTCTTCGGCGCCCTGACCGACCGAGGCCGTGAGGACCTCACTTCGCGCTTCGGGGGTGCTCAGGGCTGAGCGCCGGGCCGGTTCAGGTACGCGGAGAGCAGCGAGAGGACGGTTCCGACCGAGAAGATCGCGGTGAGCCACCAAGCGCCGCCGATGGACAGGTTCCATACCAGGGCACCGACCATGAGCAATGCCATGACGATGTTCCTGAGCTGCAGCGGAGTCGGTTTGGCCATACCGCACCCTCTCACGCGGCCGGATTTTTTCGAGCGGCGGGCAACCCCGTGGATGTGACATGCGTAAGCGATGTGTCACCGTTTCATCCACGATTGGGGAGATCGAAGTGCAAGCCGAAACCCGAAGAATCCCGCGGCGGGGCCTCGCGCTCGTCGCCGCGTGCCTGGCCGGGAGCGCCGTTCTCGCTGCTCCCGCGCAAGCGACGTCACCCGAAACGGCAGCGCGATCGCAGAACAAGCCGGTCGAGATCCTCTCCGAGCGTACGGAGAACTCGGCCACCTTCGCCAATCCCGACGGTTCCCGCACCACCCAGGTGCACGGCGGCCCGGTCCACGTCCGCCGCGGCGGTGACTGGACCCCTGTCGATCTGACGCTGGTGAAGGGCGCCGACGGCCTCGTCCGGCCGAAGGCGCATCCGCGTGACCTCGTGCTGACGGGCGCGAACGGCAAGAGCGGGGATCTCGCCACCGTGCAGAGCCGGGACGGGAAGGTCGCCCTGCAGTACCCGGGCGCGCTGCCCGAACCGGTGCTCACCGGTGAGGTCGCCACCTATCCGGAGGTCCAGCCCGGCGTCGACCTGCAGGTCAAGGCCACGCGGACCGGGTTCGAGCAGTTCTTCGTCGTCAAGCGCCGTCCCGAGCGCGCGCTGACGTTCGCCCTCCCGCTGCGGGCCACCGGGCTCACACCGCGCACCGACGCGGACGGGAACACGGCGCTCGTCACGGCGTCCGGCGACGTGGTGGGCAGCGTGCCCGCCGCCGAGATGTGGGACTCGCGGATCGACCAGCGCAGCGGCGACCCGGCCGCGAAGGTGAAGGTCGGCAAGGTCGTGTCGGCCAAGGAGCGGGGGACCCTCGGCCTGAACGTGACGCCGGACGCGGGGTACTTCGCCGACCCGGCGCGCGCCTATCCGGTCATCGTCGATCCCGGTGTTTCGGTGTGGACGAACTTCGACACCTTCACGCAGTCGAACATCGCCACCACCGACCAGTCGGGTGCCACCGAACTCCGCATCGGCACCTACGACGGCGGGGCCACGAAGGCCCGCTCGTACCTCCACTTCGACGTGTCGCGATTCCGGGGCGCGGAGATCGAATCGGCCACTTTGGCCTTGTGGGGCAACCACTCCTACTCGTGCTCGCCGCGCAACTGGGAGGTCTGGGACACCGCCCTGGTGGGCACCGGCACCCGCTGGGCGAACCAGCCGGCCCCCGGCACCCGCTGGGCGACGACGAACGCGACCCGCGGCTACAGCGCGGCTTGTGCGGCCGATTGGGTCCGTACGCCGATCGGGAACCTGATCGGTGCCTGGGCGGGCGCCGGGGTCACGACCGGTTCGATGCTGCTGAAGGCTGAGAACGAGGCGGATTCGTCCGGCTGGAAGAAGTTCTCGTCCAGCGAGGGCGGCAAGTCGCCGTACCTCGAGGTGACGTACCGGAACCAGCGGCCGAATCCCGCCGCCGGGCACGACATCTCGGATCGCGTCGACTCCGGCGGTGTCACCTACACGAAGTCCCTGACCCCGACGCTGCGCTTCACGCCGACGGACCCCGACGGCGGCAACGTCACCGCTGTCTTCTATGTCTACGAAGGCGAAACGATGATCGGGGACTTCTGGCAGTGGGACGTCCCGTCCGGCACCACCGCGACCTGGACGGCGCCGCCGGGGCTGTTGCAGGAGGGCCACGACTACCGGTTCCGGGCCACCACCTTCGACCCGGGCGGGGAGTTCGGGGACGACGCCTGGGTCTCGCTGCAAGCGGTGTCGAGCGGCCTCTACGCCGACGTCGCCGCGTGCGGCTGGAACAACGGGACCAAGGTCCAGCAGTGGCCGTCGAACGGCGCGGACTGCCAGAAGTTCTTCCCGTGGGGCACCGGTGACGGCTACTACCAGTTCCGTGCCAAGCATTCCGGGCAGGTGCTGGACAACACCGGCTGCAGTACGGCCAGCGGGAACCCGGTGACCACCTACGACCGCGTCGCGGGCGCGTGCCAGAAGTGGACGATCGAACCGCAGGGCGTCGGCACCGGGGTGTACCGGTACGCCGTGCAGAACGCGGGCAAACTGCTGGACCAGGGCTGCACCGCGGGCCAGGGGGCACCGCTGTTCATCTGGGACCGCGTCCCGGGACGCGGCTGCCAGAACTGGCGGATGCCGGTGTCGCCGGCGAACGGGGTCACCGTGCAGTGGCTGCCGTTCACGGTGAACACGGCGGCGGAATAGCGGTCAGGGAGCGGACTGGCGGCGGGAGCTGATCACTCCGGTGTTGAAACCGGCGAGGTGGAGCCCACCGGCGAACCGGGCGTGCTCGATCTTGACGCAGCGGTTCATCACCACGTCCAGTCCGGCTTCCTTGGCCTGATCGGCGACGGGTTCGTGCCACAGGCCCAGTTGCAGCCAGAGCGTGCGCGCTCCGGCCCTGACGACCTCCTCGGCGACGCCGGGGAGGTCGTCGTGCTTGCGGAACACGCTGACCAGGTCGACCTCGCCGGGCACGTCGGCCAGCGACGGGTACACCGGCCGCCCGAGGAGTTCGTCCAGCCTCGGGTTCACGAAGTTGACCTGGTACTCGCTGGAGGAGAGCAGGTACGTCGCGACGAAGTAGCTCGGCCTCGCCGGATTGTTCGAGGCACCGACGATGGTCACGGACTTCGTCCGCGAGAGGAGGCGGCGGCGTTCGACCGCGCCGACGTCGTAGCTCATCCCGCCACCGCCTTGCCGAGTGCCTGGTCGAGATCCCACAGGATGTCGTCGACGTCCTCCAGGCCGATCGACAGGCGGATCAGGTCCGCGCCGACGCCCGCCGCGCGCAGCTGGTCCTCGGAAAGCTGCTGGTGCGTGGTGGACGCCGGGTGGATGACCAGCGTCCGCGCGTCCCCGACATTCGCCAGATGCGACAGCAGTTCGACGGAGTTCACGAACGTTTCCCCGGCCGCGCGGCCGCCTTCGACGCCGAAGGAGAACACGGCGCCGGGCCCGGCGGGCAGGTACTTCTTCGCCCGGTCGTGATGCGGGTGATCCGGCAGGCCCGCGTAGTTCACCCAGGCCACGCGCGGATCCGCGGCGAGGTACTCCGCGACGGCCCGTGCGTTGGCGATGTGGGCGTCCATCCGCTGTGGCAGGGTCTCGACCCCTTGCAGCAGAAGGAAGGCCGAGTGCGGGGAAAGGACGGCGCCGATATCGCGCAACTGCTCGGCGCGCAGCCGGGTGCAGAAGGCGTACTCGCCGAAGTTCTCCCAGTACTTCAGGCCGCCATAGCTCTCGACGGCCTCGGTCATCCTCGGGAACTTCCCGTTGCCCCAGTCGAACTTCCCGGATTCGACGATCACCCCGCCGAGTGTGGTGCCGTGCCCGCCGAGGAACTTCGTCGCGGAATGCAGCACGATGTCCGCGCCGTGCTCGATCGGACGGCACAGGTACGGCGTCGCGAGGGTGGCGTCGACGACCAGCGGGATGTCGTGCGCATGCGCGAGTTCGGCCAGCCCGGCGAGGTCGGCGATCCCGCCACCGGGATTGCCGATGACCTCGGTGAAGATCAGCTTCGTCCGGTCGGTGACGGCGGCCGCGTAGTCCTCGATGCGGTCTCCGCTGACGAAGGTGGTCTCGATGCCGAAGCGGCGCAGCGTGCCGGTGAGCTGGGTGACCGTCCCGCCGTAGAGCCCGCCCGCCGAGACGATGTGGTCCCCGGCCTCGGCCAGCGCGGAGAAGGTGAGGAACTCGGCCGCCTGGCCACTGCTCGTGGCGACACCGCCGATGGCGCCTTCGAGGCTGGCCAGGCGTTCCTCGAAGGCCGCGACCGTCGGATTGCCGATGCGGCTGTAGACGTTGCCGTACTTCTGCAGCGCGAACAGGTTCGCCGCGTCGGCCGCGTCCTCGAAGACGAAGCTCGTGGTCTGGTAGATGGGCACGGCGCGGGCGCCGGTCGCCGGGTCGGGCGTCCCGCCCGCGTGCAGGGCGCGGGTGCGGAAGCCCCAGGTGCGTTCACTCATCGCGACCGACGCTACCTCGCGTCCCACCCCGTGACCATCGTTCCCAGCACGTGGCTAGGGGCGGTCCAGGGTGATCACGGTGCCCGGACGGTGGCCGTTCCGGCGCGGAGTGACCGGACGTTGTTCGGAACGGGCCACCGCCACCCCGGCGGGCCGGTGCCGGTCGATGGGCAGCACCTCCCGCGAGTTCGTCCGGTCGGCCAGCCGGAGGGACTGCGCCGAGGTCAGCCACTCTTCGGCGGGCTCCGCGATCTCGAGCAGCAGGGCCTCGAACTCCGACCTCGTGGTTTCGAGGATGTGCGGCGCCGCGAGCCAGCGCAGCACCTGCCGCCCAGTGACCGCCATCCGCTGCCGCGGCGAGGACACCAGCCGCTGGTCGAAGTAGCGGATCAGCACCTCGTCCACGGTGTCCCACGCATTGGAGGCGCCGAACAGGTCCAGCACGTCCTCCGAGCCGAGGATCTTGAACGCCTCGGTCAGCAGTTGCATGACCTCGACCCGCAGCACGTTCAGGTGACCGTAGGAGGTGAACTTGAGGTTGTTCCGCAGGTCCAGCCCACTGCGCCGGACGACCGCGACGCTGCCGAAACTCGGGTCGTACGCGCGTTCCCGGACGACGTCGGAGATCCGCTTGTCCCGCCAGAACAACGCCACCTGGTTGGAGAACTGCGTGAACAGCTGGTGGAAGTCGGTGTTCGGCCGCGAGTTCGCCGAGCCGAGACCCTTGCCGTAGCCGAGTACGCGCCGATACGCGCTGACGCGGTCCCGCCGGGTGTAACGCAGGACGTCCCGCCGGTCGAACCGGTACAGGCCGAACGCGCCGGGGCCGTCCGAAAGCCGGATGGCGCCGCCCTGGAACAGCTCCTGCAGTTTCTGCACCACCCGGAACACGCCGATCCGTTCGTGCTGGTACAGGTAGTACAGGTCGCCGACCGCGATGACCCGTTCCGAGGCGACCGTCTCGTCGTAGGCGTCGATACCCGGCGGCATCGCCGTCGCCCCGAGGTCCGCGGCCGAATTGTCGCCGAGGCCGACGAGCTGCGCGATCCCGCCGTCCGCGGGCCCCGGTTTGGCCCGCTGTTCGGCCTCGACCGCGGTGAGCATGTCGTCGAGCTGCTTGAGGACCGCGTCGCCGAGTTTCGGATCGCTGCCCAGTTCGTTGGCTAGCTTCCCGGCGACCTGGCCGCGCAATGCCGCGACCCGGTCGAACAGTTCCCGGTATTCCTTTTCCGTGCCCATCGTGTTCCTCCCGTACGGGTCCGGCTACTGCCCGGGCCGTTTGCGCGTGGTCCGGGGTTTCGGCGGTTCCTCCGCCTCGGGTGGTGCCTGCTCTTCCTGGAAGCCGTGCCCTTCACGGAGTTCGGCGACCGACGGCACCGCCGGTGTCCGGCCGGACGGCGGCGTGAGCTGCGGGGTGGGCGGCGCGGGCGGATTCGGCCCGGCCGACGACGGCGAGCCGTCCCGCCCGATCGGCTCGGCGATCCGGACGACCTCCTGGAGGTGGTCGTCGAGTTCGTCGATGGCCCGCTGCACGCGGGAGCTGAAGAAGCCAGGGGGAAGCGACGCGCGGAAGTTGCCGGGCACGTCCCCGTTGGAGCCACCGGGGTTCTGCCGGGGAAGGTTCGCCACGATGCGCTGCAACCGCCTCGCGATCTGGATGAACGACGTGCTGACGCCCTCCTTGCCCGCCGATTCGATCAGCTTGCCGCCTTCATAGGTGGCGAACTCGCGGATCCAGCGCAGCAGCCCGCCGAGCGACATGGTCCCGCCCACCGGATCGGGGACACGCAGTACTTCGAGGTCCTCCTGCTGGATGAACACCGACCGCAGCATCGCGACGACCTCGTCGACCTGGGACGCCGTCGCCGACAGCAGTCGTGAGAGAGCGACCACGGCGGGGCCGAAGAACGGCTGGCCGCCCGTCGGCTGCGAGAACGGATCGATCTTGTCGCGCGCGTCCTGCCAGCCCCGGAACAACGAGACCACCCAATCCGCCAGTGTGATGAAGGAGGTCTGGATCCGCTCCTCCTCGATCGTGTTGACCTTGCCCGAGACCAGGCCGAGCTCGTCCCGCAACTGACCGAGGTGCCCTTGCACCGGGTCGCCGCCGTTCCCGAGCAGCAGCAGGAAGAGCTGATCGACCCGCGCCACGCGGATCAGCGGGCTCTCCAGCTCCTGCCGGATCTGTTCGAGGTCGTGCCGGACCAGGGCCCGGTAGCTCTCGGCGTTCTCGGGATCCGTGTCCGTCCTCAGTGGACGGAGCGAGTCGAGCAGCGCCAGCGAGTCCTTCACCGCGCTCCGGGCACGGGCCGCGAGCGAGGCCTGGCCGCCGGTGACGGCGCCGAGGTCGGCTTGAATCGCATACCCTCGCGGAGTCCACTTGGCTTCAGTACGCCCTTGGACCTCCTTCAGCTCGAAACTCCCGGTCAGCGCCGCCACGAAGCCCTTGGTGTCGCCCGCGCGCCACTTCCAGCCGAGCGCGTCGCTGATCGTCTGTTCGGCGAGTTCGCCGGAGGCCGCCGCCCGCGGTGGGTACTGCCCGGTCGACAGCGGGTACGCGCTGTCGATGTCCTGTGCACGCGGCAACGTCGCGCCGCGGTCGTCGTTGATCGTCATCGGGTCGCCCCACATCCCTTGAATTCGGCCAGTTCCACTGCTTCACGCCAGCACCGCACCATCACGTCCTCCGCCGAGGACAAGGCGGCGGCGCACTGGTCCACCCCGGCGTGAAAGCTCTTCGCCCAGCCACGCCATTCCTGCTCCCGTCCGTGCACCGCGCGCAGCAGCCCGGAAACCGCGTGATGCGAACGGCACTGCCCGTCCACCCGCCGCCGCAGCTTCAGCAGTGACGACGCCGTGGTGTGCAACGACTCCGCGCTCACCGGACGCTGTGTCGCGCGAGTGGCCACCTCGACCTCGCCGGTGCCGTCGAGGACGACTTCGGCGAGATGATCCGCCGCGGCGAGCCCGACGCCGGCGGGCCGGTCCTCGGCGACGCTGATCTCCAGTGCCCGCCAGCAGGCGGCCACCAGGTTCACTTCCGTGCCCAGCCGGGAGAATTCGGTGTGGAGTGTCATCTCGCCCTCCTGCCGAGTTCTTCCATGAAGAAGCCGAACAGTCGTCTCGGTGTCGACATCCGTTCTTCGAGCGCGAACCGGACCGCGCCGATCAGGAAGCGTTCCGGGACCACACCCGGGGAAACGCCGCCCGCCAGTCTTTCCGCGGCTTCCTCGATCATCGCCTGTTCCTTGGCCTCGAACCGCAGCACCTTCGCCAGCGGGCGATGGCCCAGCGAGGGGAACGAGGTGAAGCACATCGCGTCCACCACCGCGGGGATCGCCTTGTCCGCCGTCTTCAGCAGCGCCGGCGGCGCGTTGATCAGCTTCACCCTCGGGTACAACTTGTGCCACATCGCCGCGTACGTCTCCGCGTGCCGGGTGAAACCCATGCGGCGTAACAGCTCCACCGAGATCTTCGCGCGGAGATACGGCACCGGGTGCACCGCGCGCGGGGTGAACCCCGTTGTTTCGAGTTCGGTCCGCCCGATGACGTCGAACAGCGAACCGACCACCGCCGGGCCGCCCAGCAACAGCGCGGACAGGTCGGCGAACGTCTCGCGGTTCCACCTGACCCAGACGCCGGTGATCGGCCTCGGCACCCCCGCTTCGACGAGCCGCGCCGCCACCTGCAACGGGATCGCCCTGGCGAGTCCCAGGTCGTTCTGCAGGTTGTGGCTCACCTCGTGCAGGACCGCGCCGAGCGTCCACGGATTCACCAGCCGGTGGTACGGGAGCTGGATCAGCGGAAACGGGTTGAGCCGGTTTCCCAAGCGACGCAAGGGGATACCGCGGCGCGAGGTGGCCGGCCCGGAGCCGGTGCGCAGATAGCAGAACGGCGGCGGGGTCGGGATCGACCGCCAGCTCCCGATCCCGAGGTAGGCATACTGGTAGCAGTCGAGCGCCACCCTGTCGCAGGCCACCAGCCATGGGGCGAACGCGCCCTGGCGCTGGTTGAACAGGTCTAGGTAGAAGTCCCAGACCCGTTCGGTGGTCCTGACCCAGTGCTGTGCCCGGGACTTCGCCCGCAGCAGCCGCGCCAGTTCCGCCTGTCCCGGCCGCGCCACCGCCTCGTCCGCCGCGCGGCGCGCCGAGCGGGTGGCGGAGAACAACGGCTCCCGCAAGGTCGCCATCGTCCGGTTGACCGCCGCGAGATGGGCCCGGCTCGGGCCGGTGGCCGGATCGCCGAACTCGGACCAGCGGAACGGCCGCAGCGCCTCCAGATGCCGTTCCACGTTGGTGGCCTGGGACAGGACCCAAGCCGTCAGCTCGTCTCCGGATGGCCCCGCCCGCCGGGATCCGGTGGACGAGGCCGCTTCACCGGATGTCGCGGGCCGCGCCTCAGCGGCGGCGCGCACGGCCGCGCGCCTTGCCGCGGCGGGCGGCGCCCGAACGCGCACGGGACTGCGTCTTGCGCCCGCCACGGGCCGCGGGACGACGGCGGCGCTGCTGGGGACGGCCGCGACCGCGCTGCCGGCTCCGCCGGTTCGCGGGCGCGTTCTGCGCGCTGTTCACGGTGTGGCCGACCAGCCTGCGCGTGATGTAGCGGGCGTTGATCGGTTGGCCGTCGGCATATCGGCGCCCGACATCGCGCGCGGTGCGCCCGATGATCTTCGGGATGTGCCGGACGGCGCGGCGGGTCGCCGGGTTCCGCCACAGCTTGCGGCCCAGGTTGACCGCGCCGCGGATCAGCTGCGGACCGTGCTTGATGATCTTCGGTGCCGCCCATCTCGCCGCCTGGAACGCCAGCGGCGCGAGCGCGCCGAGGAAGGCCTCCGCCTCGTCCTCGGTCTCCGCGTTTTCGGCCTGGAAGGCCAGTTGCGCCATCATCTCGGCGTCGGAATAGACCCGCCGTCCCGGATGGGCGAAGTCCTCGTCCTCGGATTCCAGTTCGAACTCGTCCTCGAGTTCGCGGACGACGGCCTCGAACTCGGCCTCGAATTCGTCTTCGTCCTCGTACTCGCCGTAGGCCTCGTCCTCCAGCTCGTCTTCGAGCTCCCGGGCCAGCCCGCCGACCTCGTCTTCGAACTCGTCCTCGTCTTCGAATTCGCCTTCCAGCTCGTCTTCGAGTTCGTTTTCGAACTCGGCCTCGAGTTCACGGCTCAGCTCGTCTTCCAGCTCGCCGTCCACTGCCGCATAGCCACGGCTCATAACGGTTCTCCTCTGCTCCGGTGAAAATCCGCGATCGCCGGCGCGGCGCGTCGGTGAGCACGGGACCGACACTGCCCGCGCATCGGGGGGTACCGGTAGTCACACGTTCTTGTGTGACATGAACCGACTAGTTCGTACCTGTCACACAAATCGACGATGCGCTTTTCCTGTCGGAGGGGTTTGCTAGAGAGGGAGGGAGACCAAGAGGGGGGAGGCCGGTCTATGTCCATGGGCCCGGCGGTCGGATTTCCTGCGCCAGCGATACACGATCTCGCGCGGCAACGGACGAAGGTCGTTACAGAGGACGAAGCCGTACGAAATCTGGCGAGATCACTCGTCAGGCGTGTGATGGAACTGAACGACGGTGCCACGGTGCAGCGGAAACCGTTGCTGGACGTCACCGAGTACGGCGTCAGATGCCTGCTCGTACCGGTGACGCCGGAACCGCACGATCTGCTCAGCCCGCGCGAGCACGAAGTCGCGCGCATGGTGGGCCGGGGCTATACGAACAAGCAGATCGCCGGCGTACTGGAAATCAGCCTGAACACGGTTTCCGCGCATATGCGCCGGATCTTCACCAAACTGGGGGTCGGTTCCCGGGCGGCGATGGTGGCCGCGTTGACGGGAGAGAATCTCGCCGCGGTGTGATCGGTCCAGGTGGTCGTGAGTGGCGATTCGGGTTATTGAGGGGAAGGTCAAACGTGGCGTGTTGGTAAGCGGGGCCGGTGACGGGGTGAAGGTGTCCTTCGCCGCGTCCGATGCCGTGCGGCCGTGTCGCGAAAGCCACTTTCGGGACGTCTGATGTCCCGAAAGTGGCTTTCGCGACGCCCCGGGAGGCTGGTGTGGCCTTCGCGGTGGCGTTGTGGCTGGACCCAAGGTGAGCGAAGGCGTGACTCGCGTGATCGGAGCCGGATCTCGCGTGATCAGACGGCGAACTCCGTGAACGTCTCCCGATCACGCGAGATCCGGCTCCAAGCACACGTGATCCGTCTCTGATCACACGACCGGCACTTCCAGCCCCGGCCAGGAACAGCGTCACCGAGGACAACAGGGTCGTGAAAGCCACGTTCCCAACCTTCACCGTTGCGAACGAGGCTTTCACAACACCCACCCCACGACCGACGTCAAAACGGCAAGAGCACGCCACCGTTTGCCCTTCTCCTCAACAGAACACGAATCGCCACTCACGACCACCCGGACCGACGCGTTCCGGCACTTTGGCCACGGACCGGCCTCTAACCGAGAGCGGCCCGAAGGCGCCGGTCCCGTTCCTCCGGGGCCTGCCGGGGGCAACTGGTGCACTTCGGATTTCCCGCTTCGTAGATCAGGCAGCAGGAAGCACGGCGCACCACGGTGTTCCGCCCGACACGGGAGAACCGCGGCTCCGGCATCCCGAGCCCGATCGCGGTCACGAGCGGGGCCGCCAGCGCGATCGCCCGTTCGGTGTCGCCGGTCCACAGGAGGCGGTTGCCGATCGAATCCGTCGCGATCGCGCCCAGTGCGCGCGGATTCGCCCCCGTGACGTCCGAGATGGTGCCGATCGCCGTGCCCAGTGCCCCGGCGAACGCTTCGCCGAGTTCGGCCAGACCGCCGGAAAGGACCCGTGACGACCGCGCGCCGGTGAAGCGGCCGTCCGGGACGAGGTCGATGGTGACGGCGTCGAGCGACGGATCCAACGGCTCACCCCGCACGAGCGACTCGACTGACGGCGCCACGAGGACCGAGGAGAGCGAGTACCACCAGATCGTGCCGAGGACCTCGGGCCGGGAACAGCCGTAGAGCTTGGCGGCGCCGCCGATGCGGGCGCTGACCCAGGCCGCGTCGGCGAGCAGGGTCGCGGGCGCCTCCATCAGGGCACCGGCCGGTACAGCGTGACGCTGAACGACGTGGTGACGTCCACCGCCTCGGCGATCGCGTCGAGCCGCTCGCGGCGTCCGTCGCGGTGGAGGTGGTGCGCGCTCGGGCCCATCTCGACGACCTGGCGGATCTGGGCGGGCGACAGTGTCACCCGTTCGGTGACATCGCGCCGGTCCACCCGGCCGAAACGCTCGCCGAGGGTTTCCTCCAGCCGCGCGTCCTTGCCGCCGTCGACGGAGATCACCAGGTCGCCCAACTCCCGGAGATGCCCGGGGTTCGGCGTCGCGACGACCAGCAGCCCGTCCGCGGTCAGGACTCGATGGAACTGTGAGGCGTTGCGGGGCGCGAAGACGTTGAGGATCAGCGACGCGCTCGAGCTCGCCACCGGCCAGGGCTCCCACAGATTCCACACGGCCGCGCCCGCGCGCGCGTGTGCGCGAGCGGCCCGGCGCAGGGCGACGGCGGAGACGTCGAGCGCCAGCCCGTGCGCGGCGGGGACGGCGTCGAGCACGTGCGCGAGGTAGTACCCCGTGCCCGCGCCGGCGTCGATGATCAGCCCGTCCTGTACGTGCTCTGAAGCCACCTCCGCGAGGGCGTCGGCGAGAGGGAGATAGACACCCGAAGCGAGGAGGTCGACGCGAGCCGCGACCATCGGCGCGGTGTCCGCCGTGCCCGCGGGGATGCGAGCGTGCAGAAGATTGACGTAGCCCTGCTTCGCTACGTCGAACGAGTGGCCACGTTCACAACGCATCGTGTGCTCGATTGCCCCGACCGGGTCACCGCAGAGCGAACACCGCAGTGACCGGACGATCTCCGGTGGCAGCGGGTGATTGCCGGATGCACGTGCGTTCATGGGGCTATTCGACCACGACGTTTCGCAACCGGACAGAACGCACCAGGTCTGCGGAAACCTGGACGTAACAACGCCGCACCGACAGTTCACGCGGGTGAAACCTGAATCGCCGCCCGAGGAAACACCCCGGTCCAAAAATTCCTGCGCAGTACACCCCAGGCACGGGAGGAAGATTGTGCTGAACGCAGGAGACACGGCATGGGTACTGATCAGCGCCGCGCTGGTCATGCTCATGACACCGGGATTGGCGTTCTTCTACGGCGGCATGGTCCGCGCGAAGAGCGTTTTGAACATGCTGATGATGAACTTCATCGCGCTCGCCGTCGTCGGTGTCCTCTGGACGCTGTACGGCTTCACGATGGCGTTCGGCAACGATATCGGCGGAGGGTTGCTCGGTAACTTCGACTTCGCCGGTCTCTCGAACATCTCCGGCAAACTCGCCGGGTTCGCGACCGCCGCGACCGACACCGCGCCCGAGGTCGCCTGGCCCGGCGCGGACGGGCTGCCGCTGTTCGCCTTCGTGATGTTCCAGCTGATGTTCGCGATCATCACGCCCGCGCTGATCTCCGGCGCCATCGCCGACCGCGCCAAGTTCTGGGGCTGGACGCTGTTCGTCGCGGTGTGGGTGACCATCGTGTACTTCCCGGTGGCGCACTGGGTGTTCTCGTTCAACGGCTTCATCGGCGCCGATTCGGTCGGCGGCTGGATCGCCAACCAGCTCAAGGCGCTCGACTTCGCGGGCGGTACCGCGGTCCACATCAACGCCGGTGCGGCCGGTCTGGCGCTGGCGATCGTGCTCGGCAAGCGCAAGGGCTGGCCGAAGGGCACCGGACGTCCGCACAACGTGCCGTTCGTGCTGCTGGGTGCCGCGTTGCTGTGGTTCGGCTGGTACGGCTTCAACGCCGGTTCGTCGCTGGCCGCCAACGACCTCGCCGCCGTCGCGTTCACCAACACCACCGTCGCGACCGCGGCCGCCATCCTCGGCTGGCTGATCATCGAGCAGATCAAGATCGGCAAGCCGACCACGCTGGGTGCCGCTTCCGGTGCCGTCGCGGGTCTCGTCGCGATCACCCCGGCGGCCGGGTTCGTCAGCCCGCTGGGTGCCATCGCCATCGGCCTCATCGCCGGTGCCCTGTGCGCCCTGGCGATCAGCCTCAAGTTCCGCTTCGGTTTCGACGACTCCCTCGACGTCGTCGGCGTCCACCTCGTGGGTGGTCTGGTCGGTACGCTGCTCATCGGCTTCTTCGGCACCACCAGCGTCAACTCGCTCGGCGTCGACGGCCTGTTCTACGGCGGCGGCCTCGGCCAGCTCGGCAAGCAGGCGCTCGCGGCGGCCGTGGTCCTCGGCTACTCGTTCGTGCTCACCTTCGTCATCGGCTGGGTGATCAAGAAGCTCGGCGGGTTCCGCGTCAGCGCGGAGGACGAGGTCAGTGGTATCGATGAGGCCCAGCACGCGGAGAGCGCGTACGACTTCACCGGTTCGGGCGGCGGCCTCGGCCAGCCGACCAGCATCCCGGTCAAGGCGCCCACCGGCAACGCGGCCACGAAACTCGAGGAGAGCAAGGCATGAAGCTGATCACCGCGATCGTCAAGCCGTTCACGCTCGACGACGTCCGTTCCGCGCTGGAACAGCTGGGCGTGCTCGGCATGACGGTCAGCGAGGTGCAGGGCTACGGCAGGCAGAAGGGCCACACCGAGGTCTACCGGGGAGCGGAGTACTCCGTGGACTTCGTGGCGAAGCTGCGGGTGGAGGTCGTCACCGACGACTCCAACGTCGAGAAGGTCCTCGACGCGATCACCACGGCCGCCCACACCGGAAAGATCGGTGACGGGAAGATCTGGGTGACGCCGGTCGAGACGGTGATCCGGGTACGAACCGGCGAACGCGGCTCGGACGCCCTATAGGCGTCAGGGATGGCTGACGGGGGTGAGCTGGTCAAGGCCACCGAGCGATTGCTCGAGGGCAGGCACGGGAGGCTAGGGGCGGCCGCGCTGCGGGCGGCCCTGGTCGACCTCTACGAATTCTGGTTGGGCAAGGGCGCCGCGGCGGCCGGCGTCGACACCGCTGAACCCGGTGTCGCGCTGGCCGCCGTCGGAGGCCTGGGGCGCCGGGAACTGGTGCCCTTCTCCGACCTCGACCTGTTGTTGCTGCACAACGGCAACTCCCGCGTCGGTGAGATCGCCGACGCGATCTGGTATCCGTTGTGGGACGCCAAGATCGGCCTCGACCACTCGGTCCGCACACCGGGCGAGGCGCTGAAAGTGGCGTCCGAGGACCTGCGGACCGCGATGGGGCTGCTCGACATCCGCCATATCGCCGGGGACGCCGAGATCACCGCCAGGCTGGCGGCCGCGGCGCGGGACGAGTGGCGGCGGTCGGCCAGGAAGCGGGTCGGCGAGCTGTCGGACGCGGTGCGTCAACGCTGGGCCCGCAGTGGCGAGATCGCACAGTCCGCCGAGCCGGATCTCAAGCACGGACGAGGCGGGCTTCGCGACTTCGCCGTTTTGGAAGCGCTGGCGGCGGCACAGCTGACGGCGAGGCCCGGCGAGGAACTGCTGGAGGCCAAGAGCCTGCTGCTCGACGTCCGGACCGAACTGCGCAAGGAACTGCGCCGGGAGCGCGACATCCTCAGCGCGCCGGAGGCCGAGACGGTCGCGGGCGAACTCGGCTTCGGCGACCGGTTCACCTTGGCGCGCAAGCTTTCCGGTGTCGGGCGGACGATCGCGTACGCGGTCGACGTCGCCCTCCGGTCCACTGTGGAACCACCCAGGGCACGATTCGGGCGGCGGCCGGTGCGGACGCCGCTCGACGAAGGTGTGGTCCTGCACGGGAACGAGGTCGCGCTGGCGCGGGACGCGGTGCCCGCCAAGGATCCGGCGCTGCTGCTGCGGGTCGCCGCCGCGTCGGCCCGGATCCGGAAGCCGATTTCGCACGGGACCCTGCGGGCGCTCGCCGAAACGGCGCCGGAACTGCGCGCGCCGTGGCCCGCCGACGCCCTCAAGGCACTGGTGGAGCTGCTCGGAGCGGGCGAAGGACTCGTCGACGCCGTCGAAGCGCTCGATCGGACAGGTCTCTGGGCACGGTTGTTCCCCGAATGGGGGGCGGTGCGGGATCTCCCGCCGAGGTCGCCGGTGCACTCGTGGACCGTCGACCGGCATCTCGTGCGCGCCGCGGTGGAGGCGTCGAAACTGACGACCACCGTTTCGCGGCCGGATCTGTTGCTGATCGGCGCGCTGTTGCACGACATCGGCAAGGGCCGGGACGCGGACCATTCCGAACTCGGCGCGAAGATCAGTGCCCAGGTGGCGGCCCGGCTCGGGCTGTCGGAGCCTGACGTGGCACTGGTGTCGGCGATGGTGCGGCATCACCTGCTGCTCCCGCATACCGCGACGCGGCGGGACATCAGCGATCCGGCCACGATCCAGCGGGTGACGAAGACCCTCGACGAGAACCTGGTCCTGCTGGAGTTGCTGCACGCGCTGACGACGGCCGATTCGCTGGCCACCGGACCGGGCGTGTGGACCGACTGGAAGGCCCGCCTGCTCGCCGAACTCGTGTCCGGTTGCGAAGAGGCGTTGCACGGCAAGGGTTTTCTCCCGCCGGAGCCGATGGGCGCCGAGCAACGGGAACTCGTCGCCGAGGCCGTCGCGTCCGGCCGCGGCGAGGTGCGGATCACCGCCGCGGGCAAGGTCGTGACCGTGGTGCTCGCGGTCCCGGCCCGTGCCGAACTGCTGGCTCCCGCCGCGGGCGTGCTCGCGCTGAACTCACTGGAGGTCCACGCGGCGGTGCTGCGCGGGCACGACGGGGGACGGGCGGGGGTGTTCACCGCGTCGCCGAAGTTCGGCTCGCTGCCCGACGTCACGTTGCTGCGTGAGCAGTTCGCCAGGGCGGTGGCCGGGACGATGCCGCTGACCCAGCGGCTCGCGGCGAAGGAACGGGACTACGGCGAGACTCCTACCGCGAACGCGAAGGTGATCTGGTTCGACGACGAGACCAGCGGGCAGGACACGGTCGTGGTCGAGCTGCGGGCCGCGAACCGGATCGGGCTCCTGTACCGGGTCGCGGGCGCGCTGCGGCGCTGCGAGGCCGAGGTGCGCTGGGCGAAGGTGGCCACCCTCGGCGGCGCGGTCGTCGACTCGTTCGCCGTCGCGCCGCGGACCGGCCGGGTCGACCAGGCGTGGCGGTCGAAGATCGAAGCCGCGCTGCTGGCCGCGGCTTCCTGACCGGGAAGTGGTGACGACTTCTTTATTCGTGCTGTGATCCGGCCCGTGCCACGAATCCATCCACCTCGGACCCCTTGTCCGGCAAGGGTTTCCGGTTTCGGAACGGCGCCTTCCGGTTATGGCGGGCACGGTGAACGGGGTGTCGCGCGAAGGGCAGAGGGTAGCGGTGGCAGGATGTGCGCGGTCGAGACCCGAAGGATCCGGAGGGCGGTGAGCGCGTGCTGGGTCACGAGCAGAACCCGCCAGGGCCGCAGCGGCTCACGCTGCCGCCGACCGTTGTCGCCTCCCACTTCCGGGCCTGCGCGGACGACCTCGCCGTCTCGCTGACCGCGTCCGGTACCGCCGCGACCGTGCCCGAACTGCTCAAGGTGGTGCGGCACCTCGTCGCAGGCCAGCAGGCCTTGGCCATCGCGCTCGAGGGCATGGCGGGCCGGGTCGAGGTCGGGGGAGAAGGCGTGCTGGCCACCGCCAGGACGATCGATGTCGAGGTCGTCGCGGAAGTACTCCGAGCGGCCGCCACCGCTGTCGACTGTTCGGCCGAAGCACTCGCCGAGTCGCGGCCGTCATTCGAATGTGTGAGCGAATCAGTCGCCCCTGACACCCGTTTGTAGCTGTCCCGCCGCTTCGGCCCGTGGATACGCTGACCAGGCGGAGGTGGGCCATGCGGGCGGTGTGGAAAGGCACGATCGGATTCGGGACCTACGCCATTCCGGTGAAGGCGTACAGCGCGACCGAAGAGCACAACGTCCCCCTCCACCAGGTGCACGAGCCGGACGGCGGCCGGGTGCGGGTGAAGTGGGTCTGCGAGGTCGACGGCGCCGAGGTGCCCGCGGCCGAGATCGCCAAGGGCCACCCCGTTCCCAACGGCGACGTCGTCCTGCTGACCGGCGGTGACTTCGCTTCGTTGCTCGCGCCGACCACCCAGTCGATGGACGTCGTCGGCTTCACCCCGGCCGAGCAGGTCGACTCGATGTACTTCGCGCGCAGCTACTACCTCGAACCCGAGCCCTCGGGTACCAAGCCGTACGTGCTGTTGAGCGAGGCGCTGCAGCAGTCCGGGCGGATCGCGATCGTGAAGGTGACGCTGAGGCAGCGCGAAACGCTGGGCGCGCTGCGCGTGCGGGACCAGGTGATCCTGCTCGAGACGATGCTGTGGCCCGACGAGATCCGGCGGCCCGACTTCCCGTTCCTGCACGAGGACGTCGACCTGCGGCGCGGGGAGCTGCGGAACGCGGTCTCGCTGATCGAAGACCTCACGCAGGACTTCGACCCCGGCCGGTACACCGATCGCTACCGGGAAGCGCTCGAAGCGCTCATCCAGGCCAAGCTGGACGGCGACGACGTCCTCCAGCCGACCGCCGCCGAACAGGCGGAGGGCGTGACGCGGCTACTGGCGGCTCTGCAGCGAAGCGCGGTCGAGGCCGACCGCGCGCCTGTGGAGAAGGCCAAGAAGGCGGCGGACAAGGCACGTCAGGCGCGGACGCGGGCGAAGAGGGCTTCGTCGGCGTCGTCGGCCAAGACCAGTTGAGTAGTTCTACCCAGGGGTAGTTGGGGGTCTTCACGCTGCCGTGACCCCGCGGTGACCGGGCATTGTTATGCCATCGCGCGGCGAGAGCGCGGGCAGCGAATCGCCTGGTACTGGGGGTCCGGCGATACGAAGTCCCGCGAAGCTCGCCAAGTGTGCTTACGGTCGGCTCGCGGGGAGGCGAGCCTTCCGTAGGGGCTCCGGTACCGGTTTGCGAGGGGCGACCGGTCCCGGAGCCCTGTTTTGCGTTAGGAAGGTCGCCATGGGCGAAGCCTGGGCAGCGTGTGGTCTCGAGGGCTGTCGTGGTGTGCGGATCGGTGACTTCGATCGCTGCCTGGCGCATCTTCATCCGACCCACCAGGACCGCTACTTCGACGGTCTCGCCGCGGGTTCCGATGTCCATCTGAGCGGCACCACGTTGTCCGGCGACCTCCTGCGACGCCTCATCGGAGCGGTGGGCAGGCGGTTCGGATGGGCCGATTTCGGCGAGGTGAGATTCGAAAGCACCGTTCAGTTCGAGGCGGTCTCCTTCGACACCGGCGCTTCCTTTCACAAAGCGGTCTTCCTCGACAGCGCGTGGTTCGAAGGCGTCAGATTCCCGGACGCCACTTTCGAAGGCGCGGAATTCGTCGGCGACGTGAGGTTCGACCGCGCGAGCTTCCGTACCGTTCCGTTCAAGGACGCGACCTTTCACCGCCATGCCCGGTTCGATGGCGCCGCGTTCGATGAGCGCGCCGACTTCCAGGGAACGGCCTTCGGCGGCCGGACATCGTTCCGCGCGGTGGTTTTCGGGGGCGAGGCCTGGTTCGTCACCGACGGCGGCTTCACTGGCGACGCCCGATTCGACGAGGCTCACTTCCACGGGCGGGCCAATTTCGACATGCAGGTGTTCAAAGGGGCCGCGAATTTCGGCCGCGCGAAGTTCGAAGCGGACGCCAGGTTCGAAGGCGCGCGTTTCCTCGGGCGTGCCGGATTCGAGAACGCCGAGTTCGGCGGAGAAGCCACCTTCAGGGAGGCTGCGGCGAGCGAGGTGGCGAGCTTCGCCGGGGCGGACTTCCAGGCCACGGAGTACTTCGGGCCGATCACGGCGAAAACGCTGAACCTCGGGCACGCCACCTTCGGCAAGCGAGTGTCCATCGAGGCCGACGTGCGCGAGATGGACTGCGCCGAGACGACGTTCGAGGGCGGGGTCAGCCTCGCAGTTTCCCGCGGCGCGCTGGATCTGGACCGCGTGGTGTTCGGCAAGCCCTCGACCGTCATCGCCGCTTCCGGCGCCTCGGTGACGTCGATCAGCGGGACGGATGTCGCCGATCTGGTGCTCACGGACGTGGACCTCGCGCGATGCGAGTTCGCGGGCGCGCACCACCTGGACAAACTGCGCCTGGAAGGCGACTGCCGGTTCGCCACCAGACGAAGACGTCAGGTCCTCGCCGAGGAACAGGCGTGGCGACGCGACCGGAACGCTCCCGTCGGCCCCCGCCGCATCGCCGACCTCTACCGCCAGCTTCGCAAGGCGCAGGAGGACAGCAAGAACGAACCCGGCGCCGCCGACTTCTACTACGGCGAGATGGAGATGCGCCGCCACAGCCCGGCCACCCCCTGGTCCGAGCGCTTCATCCTCCACCTCTACTGGCTCATCTCCGGTTACGGCCTTCGCGCCCTCAGAGCCCTCACGACCCTGGCGGTCCTTGTCGTGCTGGCAAGCGTCGGCTTCCGGCTAGGCGGCTTCAAGACCACGCCCGCCTTCGGGGACACCCTCATCTATGTCGCCCAGAGCACCGTTTCGCTGGAAACGAAACTGACGTCGCTGCCCAAGGAGCTGACGCCGTTCGGCGAGGTCGTGCGGCTGGTCATGCGCGTCCTCGGGCCCCTGCTGCTCGGCCTGACCCTGCTGGCCGTCCGCAACCGCGTCAAACGCTGACCCCGGACACCGACTACCCTGGGAAGCCGCCGGTTCGTACCGGCACGCCACAACGACCCAGCTGGAGCGTGCACACCCGTGTTCGACACCCTCTCCGATCGGCTCACGTCCGCCCTGCAGACCCTGTCTCGCAAGGGCAGGCTCTCCGACGCCGACATCGACGCCACCGCGCGCGAGATCCGTATCGCGCTGCTCGAGGCGGATGTCGCGCTGTCGGTGGTCAAGGACTTCATCGCCCGGATCAAGGAACGCGCCAAGGGCGCCGAGGTGCACGGCGCGCTGAACCCGGCGCAGCAGGTCATCAAGATCGTCAACGAGGAACTCGTCACCATCCTCGGTGGCGAGACCAGGCGGCTCACGTTCGCGAAGAACCCGCCGACGGTGATCATGCTCGCGGGTCTGCAGGGTGCCGGTAAGACCACCCTCGCCGGAAAGCTCGCGCTCTGGCTGAAGAAGCAGGGCCACGCGCCGCTGCTGGTCGCCTGTGACCTCCAGCGCCCCAACGCGGTCACCCAGCTGCAGGTCGTCGGCGAGCGGGCCGGGGTCACCACGTTCGCGCCCGAGCCCGGCAACGGCGTCGGCGACCCGGTCGACGTCGCCCGCCGCGCCATCGACGAAGCCAAGCGCGCCCAGCACGACATCGTCCTCGTCGACACCGCCGGCCGTCTCGGCGTCGACGAAGAGCTGATGAAGCAGGCCGCGGACATCCGCGACGCCGTTTCGCCGGACGAGACGCTGTTCGTCGTCGACGCGATGATCGGTCAGGACGCGGTCACCACGGCCGAGGCGTTCCGTGACGGTGTCGGGTTCACCGGCGTCGTGCTCACCAAGCTCGACGGTGACGCCCGCGGTGGTGCCGCGCTGTCGGTCCGCCAGGTCACCGGCCAGCCGATCCTGTTCGCGTCCAACGGTGAGAAGCTCGAGGACTTCGACCTCTTCCACCCGGACCGGATGGCCAGCCGGATCCTCGGCATGGGTGACGTGCTCAGCCTCATCGAGCAGGCCGAGCAGCATTTCGACCAGGAGAAGGCCGAGCAGACCGCGGCCAAGCTCGGCAGTGGCCAGCTCACCCTGGAGGACTTCCTCGAGCAGATGCTCGCGGTCCGCAAGATGGGCCCGATCGGCAACCTGCTCGGCATGCTGCCCGGCGCCGGGCAGATGAAGGACCAGCTCGCCCAGGTCGACGACAAGCAACTCGACAAGCTGCAGGCGATCATCCGCGGGATGACCCCCGCCGAGCGCGACGACCCGAAGATCATCAACGCCTCCCGCCGGATCCGGATCTCCAAGGGCTCGGGCGTCGCCATCCGCGACGTCAACGACCTGGTCAACCGGTTCTTCGAGGCGCGCAAGATGATGGCGCAGATGGCCGGCCGGTTCGGCTTCGGCGGCGCGGGCGGCGGAAGCAAGAACCGCAAGGGCAAGAAGGGGAAGAAGGGGAAGGGGCGCGGCCCCACGCAGCCCAAGGTCCGCGGTGGCTTCCCCGGTGGCATGCCGATGCTGCCTCCGGGCGGGATGCCCGGCGGCCCCGGTGGCGGGATGCCCGACCTCTCCCAGCTCGGCGGGATGAACGACGTACCGGGCTTCGACCCCACGAAGTTCAAGTTCCCGAAGGACAAGTAGCCGTGGAGGCTCTGCATCTGGCGGGCGTCGTCCTGCCGGACGGCGAGCACCGTGAGCTGTGGATCACCGGCGGCCGCGTCAGCACCGAACCGGTCGCCGGCGCGGAAACCGTTGTCCGGGAAGGCTTTCTCGTTCCCGGGCTGGTCGACGCGCATTGCCACCCCGGCATCGGGGTCGGCGGTGCGACCACCCTCGAAGAGGCCGCCGGGCAGGCGATCGTCGACCGCGACGCCGGGACGTTGCTGATCCGCGACTGCGGCCTGCCGATCGACGTCCGGCCGCTGCAGGCACGGGCCGATCTGCCGCGGATCATCCGCGCCGGACGGCATCTCGCCCTGCGCAAGCGCTACATCCCCGGCCTCGGCATCGAACTCGAAGACCCGTCCGAGCTGCCGAAGGCGGTCGCCGAGCAGGCCCGTGACGGCGACGGCTGGGTCAAGCTCGTCGGGGACTGGATCGACCGCGGTGTCGGCGACCTCGCACCCCTGTGGCCTGACGACGTCCTCGCCGAGGCCATCGCCGTCGCGCACGCCGAGGGCGCCAAGGTGACGGCGCACGTCTTCGGCCAGGCCGCGTTGCCGGGGCTGATCAACGCGGGTATCGACTGCCTCGAACACGGCACGGAACTCACGCCGGACCAGCTGGGCGTCCTCGCCGAACGCGGGATCGCGCTCGTGCCGACGCTGATCAACATCGAGAACTTTCCCGGTATCGCCGAAAAAGCGGGCAAGTACCCGGTGTACGCCGACCACATGCGCGCGCTGCACGCCGGCGTCGGCGAGATGGTCTCGACGGCGATCGAGGCGGGCGTCCGGGTGTACGCCGGCAGCGACGCGGGCGGCATGGTCGAGCACGGCAGGCTCGTCGACGAGATCGAGGCGCTGCACAAGGCGGGCATGTCCGCCGAGCAGGCGCTGGCTTCGGCCTCCTGGGCGGCTCGCGAGTGGCTGGGCGTACCCGGGATCGTCGACGGGGCTTCCGCCGACCTGCTGGTCTACCCGTCTGACCCGCGGGAGGACCTCGCCGTGCTCCGGCATCCGAGCCACATCGTCTTGCGTGGCAAGATCTACGCCTGACCCGACTCCATCCGTAACGGGAGCGGTACCTAGCGTGGAGGCGTGGTGGACGACGGGCAGGCTCGCGAGCGTTTGGTGCTCGGAGCGCACTGGGGGTTCGTAGCGTTCTTCGCGGGCATCGCCGGATACCACCTCGTCACGCTCGTCATGAGCTTCGTGATGTCGGGTCGCTTCGGCGGTTACGACCCTCTCGAACTCCGTGACGTCGGCCCGCTGCTGATCCTCGCGTTCCTGCCGACCCTCGTGCTCGGTCTCGGCCCCGTGATCGGCTCGCAGCACTGGGGACGGGGACTCCGCACGGATTTCGGGCTCAAGCCCACCTGGCGCGACGTCCGGATCGGCCTTGCCTGCGGAGCGGCCGCGCTCGCCGCCGGGTACCTCCTCAACCTGCTCCTGCTGGCCGTCTACGGGACCGACGGCGCAGACAGGACCATTTCCGACGTCTCGCCCGGGCCGATCACCGAGCTGTCCGGAACCACCGGAGGCGACACCGTCTGGCTGGTACTGGCCGCAGTCATCGTCGTCCTCGCCGCCCCGGTCACCGAGGAACTGCTCTTCCGCGGCACGCTCTGGAACGCGATGGGCTTCCACCGCCTGCCCTCGTGGGTGATCCTGCTGGTCACCGCGCTGGTGTTCGCCCAGTTGCACGGGGAGGCCGCGCGCACGATCGCGCTGTTCGGCCAGGGGATCGCGATCGGCCTGGCCCGCTATCTCTCCGGCAGGGTGAGCGCGGCCGTCATCGCGCACGCGGCCAACAACCTCCCACCGGCTGTATTGCTCTTCGCGGCGAGGTGATCGCCGGTCCGGGCGGCTAGAGTCTGTGAGTAACCGAACGATCACCGGAGGATCGGCGTGACCGTATCTCAGCCCAGGGAGCCGATCCCCGAGGCCGCGCCGCCGGACGAACTCGCTGCCGGAGGTGAGGTGGCCGCCCCCGGTACGCCACTGCCGCATCGTTGGGGATTCGGGGCCTTCCTCTTGGTGGAGGCCGTTCTCCTCGCGTCGGCGGCGTTCATCAGCGTCCTGCTCGGCGACGTCCAGCCCGGTCAGCCCTTGCCGATGCGCATGGTGCTGCTGGGCACGATGGTGCCGACGATGGTCGCGGCCGGGGTCGCGCTGCTGATCACCCGGCTCCGCGGCAACGGCCCGTTCGCCGATCTCCGGATCGGCTGGAGCTGGGCCGACGTCAAGGTCGGGCTCAAACTCGGGGTGCTCGGGCTCGGGTTCACCTCGCTCGCCGCCTGGGCCTGGACGCAGGTCGTGGGCAACGAGAACGCGACTTCGGCGATCAGCGCGCTCGTCGAGGACCGCCGGATGTCGGTGTCGGCGGCCGTCGTGATGTTCATCTACCTGTGGCTGGTCGGGCCGATCTGCGAGGAGATCATCTACCGCGGTCTCCTGTGGGGCGCCGTCGAGCGGTTGCAGTGGCGCACCGAACGCTGGGGGAGGATCGCGGCGTTCCTGGTCTCCACGGCCGTTTTCGCGGCGAGCCACCTCGAGCCGCTGCGCACCACGTTGCTGCTGGTGATCGCGATCCCGATCGGGCTCGCCAGGGTGTTCACCGGGCGATTGCTCGGCAGCGTGGTCGCCCACCAGGTGAACAACTTCCTCCCGGCCGTGACGATCCTGCTCGCCTCGCTTGGGATAGCCGCGTTCTGACGGCCGTCCGGCGTCTGGCAGAATGTACGCTTGCCTGCTTTGGCCGGACCCTCTCACCGCGCCCGAGCTCCGGACCTTCGGGTGTGCGTAGCCGTTCCCCACTCGGCTCTCGTACGCCTTCCACATGCATCAGAGAGAACTGAGGAGTACCCACACCCGTGGCCGTCAAGATCAAGCTTCAGCGTCTCGGCAAGATCCGTGCGCCGTACTACCGCATCATCGTCGCCGACGCGCGCACCCGCCGTGATGGCAAGGCCATCGAGACGATCGGCAAGTACCACCCGAAGGAAGAGCCGAGCTTCATCGAGGTCGACACCGAGCGGGCCCAGCACTGGCTGTCCGTCGGTGCCCAGCCGACCGAGCCGGTCCAGCGCATCCTCGAGATCACCGGTGACTGGCAGAAGTTCAAGGGCCTGCCGGGCGCCGAGGGCACCCTGAAGGTCGCCGAGCCGAAGCCGTCGAAGCAGGACCTGTTCAACGCCGCGCTCGCCGCCGCCGGTGACTCGGCCTCCGCCGAGGCCACCACGCCGAAGAAGAAGTCCGCCCCGAAGAAGGCCGAAGCCGACAAGGCCGAGGCCGCCGAGGGTGACAAGGCCGAGGCGTGAGTTTCCTCGCTGACTCCCTCGAGCACCTGGTGCGCGGGATCGTCGACAACCCGGACGAGGTCCGGGTCGAGCTGCTGACCACACGCCGTGGCCGGACGCTCGAGGTGCACGTGCACCCCGACGACCTCGGCAAGGTGATCGGCCGGGGCGGTCGTACCGCGACCGCCCTGCGCACCGTCATGGGCGGCATCGGTGGCCGCGGCGTCCGCGTGGACGTCGTCGACACCGATCGCTGACCAAGGACACAGGAAACGCAGGAACACACCGGATGGACGTCGTAGTCGGCCGTATCGCCAAGGCGCACGGAATCCGCGGGGAACTCGCGGTGGACGTACGCACGGACTCGCCGGAACAGCGGTTCGCCGTCGGTTCGGCCGTCATGACGAAGCTGCGTGACGGCAGCAGCCGGAATCTCACCATCGCAGCCGCCCGCGAACACAGCGGGCGGCTGCTGGTGCGTTTCGAAGAGGTGCTGACCAGGGACGTCGCGGAGACCCTCCGCGGCGCGCTCCTGATCGCCGACACCTCGACGCTGCCGCCCACCGAAGACCCCGACGAGTTCTACGACCACGAACTCGAAGGCCTGCGGGCCGAACTCACCGACGGCACGCTCGTCGGCAAGGTGCTCGAAATCGTGCACTCACCCGCCGGGGAACTGCTGTCGATCGAGCACGACGGACGCGAGGTCCTGGTGCCGTTCGTGAAGGCGATCGTCCCGTCGGTCGACGTCGCGGGCGGCCGCGTCGTCCTCGACCCGCCGGAAGGCCTGCTGGACGCCTGATGCGCCTCGACGTCGTCACGATCTTCCCCGAATACCTCGACCCGCTCCGCGCCGCGCTGCTCGGGCGCGCGATCGACCGCGGCCTCATCGAGGTCGGCGTGCACGACCTGCGGGACTGGACGCACGACGTCCACCGCGCGGTCGACGACGCCCCGTACGGCGGCGGGCCCGGCATGGTGATGAAACCGCAGATCTGGGGCCCCGCCCTGGACGAAGTCTGCGGCGAGAACACCCGGCTCGTGGTCCCCACCCCCGCCGGACGGCCGTTCACCCAGGCCATGGCCCACCAGTACGCCGCCGAGGAGCACCTGGTGTTCGCGTGCGGCCGCTACGAGGGCATCGACCAGCGGGTGATCGACGACGCCGCGAAGCGGATGCCCGTCGACGAGGTCTCGATCGGCGACTACGTGCTGGTCGGCGGCGAGGCCGCGGTGCTGGTGATGGTCGAGGCCGTCGTCCGGCTGCTGCCGGGAGTGCTCGGGAACGCCCGCTCCGCCGAGGAGGACTCGTTCTCCGACGGCCTGCTCGAAGGACCCAGCTACACACGGCCCGAGGTCTGGCGCGACCTGGCCGTGCCGGACGTCCTGCGCTCGGGCAACCACGCGCTGATCGACCGCTGGCGCCGCGACCAGGCGCTGGAACGCACCGTACGGCGCAGGCCGGAGCTCATCGGCCAGCTGCCCGAAGGTAGTCTCGACAAGCACGATCTCAAGGTCCTCGACCGGTTGGACGAGGGCACCGGCCAGGCCGGGTCAAGCACCTGAGTCCTGGTCTGCAATACTTGACAGGTTGGCGTGGATAGACGCCGGAGTTTGTACAACGGACAGTGTCCGGAGTAAAGGCCCGAGCTCATCTGGAACGCCATCAGCCCCCGGGTAGGTCGCAGTGCCCGACACTGCGCGCCCAAGCTGCACGTAAGCCATACGAAGACGAGGACGGACCACCGATGAACACCCTGGACGCGCTGGACGCGCAGTCACTGCGTTCCGACATCCCGGACTTCCGACCGGGCGACACGCTCAAGGTTCACGTCCGCGTCATCGAGGGCAACCGCGAGCGTAACCAGATCTTCCAGGGCGTCGTGCTGCGTCGCCAGGGCGGCGGCATCCGCGAGACCTTCACGGTCCGCAAGGTGTCGTTCGGCATCGGCGTGGAGCGCACCTTCCCGGTGCACTCGCCGAACATCGCCGAGGTCGAGGTCTTCAAGCGCGGCGACGTCCGCCGCGCGAAGCTGTACTACCTCCGCGAGCTGCGCGGCAAGGCCGCCAAGATCAAGGAACGCCGCGAAAACCGCGAGACGACCTCCGCCAAGTAGGTAGCCGCACGGTTACAGGTAACCTGGCGTCGTGGTCGAACCCGTGTCCCAGAACACCTCCGAAGATGAGCCCGATCGTCCCGACGAGGAGCGCCCTACCAGGGCCTCCCGACGGGGCCGATCCGGATCCAAGAAATTCGGCAAGGTCAACAAGAAGCGGTCGTTCTGGAAGGAACTGCCGATCCTGATCGTCGTCGCCCTCGTGCTGACGATCTTGATCCAGCAGTTCCTCGCCAAGGTCTACATGATCCCCTCGGGATCGATGGAGACCACCCTGCACGGCTGCGCGGGATGCACGGGCGACCGGATCCTGGTCGACCGGATCACGTACGACTTCAGTGATCCCGGCCCGGGCGACGTGGTGGTCTTCAAGGGACCGCCGGCGTGGGCGGGCGAGATCCAGACGGAAGAGTCCAGCAACATCTTCGTCACCGGCTTCCGCGCGCTGGGATCCTTGATCGGGTTCGCGCCGCCGGACGAGCGTGACTTCGTCAAGCGGATCATCGCGGTCGGCGGCCAGACGGTGCAGTGTTGCGACAACAACCGCGTCGTCGTGGACGGCAAGGCTCTCGACGAGCCGTACGTCCACTGGGAAGAGGGCATGGCGCCCACCGAGAAGACGTTCGAGCCGGTCAAGGTGCCTGCCGGATACGTCTGGGTGATGGGCGACAACCGCAACAACTCGAGCGACTCCCGGTTCCAGGGCGGCGGCGGCGTGAACGGTGCCGTCCCGGTGGACAACATCATCGGCAAGGCGCGGATCATCGTGCTCCCGCCGGGCCGCTGGGGTGGCGTTTCGGACCACAACCCGCAGGCGAACGCGCAGCCGCTGGCACTGGGCGCGCCCGCCTGGCAGCAGGGGCTTCCCCTGGGTGTCGGCGTCGCCGCGGCGTGGCCCGTGGTCTTCTTCGGCAGGCGGATGACGTCCGGAGTGCGCAAGGCGGTCGACCGGAGGCGGTAAGGCCTTGAGAGTTCCTGTACCGCTCACACCGGCCGAGCCGCTTCGGCCGCCGCGGGCAGTGGTGCGTGGTGACCTCTTCTGGGGGTTGCAGAGTGCGCTGGACCGGCGGGGCCTCGGGCCCGTCGCCGGTGTCGACGAGGCAGGGCGCGGTGCTTGCGCCGGCCCGCTCGTCGTGGCCGCCTGCGTCCTGCGTTCAGGCGACGCCGCCCGGCTTCCCGAGCTCACCGATTCCAAGGTCCTCACGGCCAAGGCCCGCGATCGGGTCTACGACCGGGTGGTCCAGCGTGCGCTGGACTACGCGGTCATCGTCATCCCGGCGGCCGAGGTCGACCTGTTCGGCATCCATGTCATGAACCTCGAAGGCATGCGGCGTGCCGTTTCGGCGCTGCGGAAGACTCCGGGGTACGTCCTGACCGACGGATTCCGTGTGTCCGGGCTGCCCGCGCCGAGCGTGCCGGTGATCAAGGGGGACAAGGCCGTCGCGTGCGTGGCGGCGGCATCCGTGCTGGCCAAGGTCACGCGGGACCGGATCATGGGCGACCTGCACGACGTCCACCCGCACTACGGCTTCGACGTCCACAAGGGCTACAGCACCACCGAGCACAGCGCGGCGCTGACCACGCACGGCCCGAGTCCGGTACACCGCTGGTCGTACGCGAATGTGGCCACCGCGGCCGCCGCGCACCGGGCCCGCCCGCCTCACCCGGTCGTGCTGACCGTCGCGGCACTGGAAAACCCGAGCGTGCCGATACGTGCCCTCGGCCCTTACGTGGGTAACAATGAACGCTCCGCCGCTGGAATATCAGCAGAATCGCGAGGAGGGGCGCGGATTTCATGAGCGCAGAGGATCTCGAGAAGTACGAGACCGAGATGGAGCTCTCGCTTTACCGCGAGTATCGCGACATAGTCGGCCAGTTCTCGTACGTGGTGGAGACCGAGCGGCGGTTCTATCTGGCCAACGCCGTCGACGTGCAGGTGCGCGACGGCGGCGGTGAGGTGTACTTCGAGGTCCGCATGTCCGACGCGTGGGTCTGGGACATGTACCGGCCGGCCAGGTTCGTCAAGCACGTCCGGGTCATCACGTTCAAGGACGTCAACGTCGAGGAGCTCGACAAACCGGATCTCCGGCTGCCCGAGGACGGTCCGTTCTCCGGCTGATCTTTCCCAAGTACGTGAAGGCCCCCTTCAGTGCGTCTAGCGCACTGAAGGGGGCCTTCACGTACTTGCGGGGCGCCTAGCACGGACCGCCGACGCTTTCGTCCCGCGAGGCCGGATCGCGCCCGGGTTATCCACAACACCCCGGTTGTCCACAGGCGGGCGGATTGAGTCTGGTCGCCGCCCGATCACCCTGGCAGCGTTGATCGCACACGCACTGTGACGATCGCTGAGGGGGATCGAGATGACGAGCACGGCAGAACAGCCGTCCGCAGGGGCGCCGCACATCGAGCTGGGGCGCTGGGGAGAAGAACTCGCGGTCCGGCATCTGGAGAAGGCGGGCTACGTCGTCCTGAGCCGCAACTGGCGTTGCCGCGACGGCGAACTGGACCTTGTCGCGACGGACAGGAAACGCCTGATCTTCTGCGAGGTGAAGACCAGGACGGGAGTGGGCTTCGGCAGCCCCGCCGAGGCGGTGACCCCGGACAAGGCGGATCGCATCCGCCGTCTCGCGCACCAGTGGCAGCGCACGTTCATGCTCCGCTGGTGCTCCGTCCGCTACGACATCGTCGCGATCGTCGCCAGGCCCGGAGCCCAGCCGCATGTCCGGCATATCAAGGCGGCGTTCTGAATGGCGCTGGCGAAGGCCTGGTCCGTCGCGCTCCTCGGCGTCGACGGCAAGATGATCGAGATCGAGGCCGACATCGGCGGCGGGTCGCCGAAGGTGACGATGGTGGGGCTGCCCGACACCGGGTTGAAGGAGGCGAAGGACCGCGTCCGGTCCGCCGTCCGCAACTCGCAGCAGACCTGGCCCGACGAACGAGTGATCCTCGGCCTGTCCCCGGCGAACCTGCCGAAGGTGGGATCCGGCTACGACCTGGGCATCGCGGCGGCGGTCCTGGCGGCGACGGGAGCGGTTCCGGCCACGAAGCTGCTGAACACCGTGCTGCTCGGCGAACTCGCCCTCGACGGCAGGGTGCGGGCCGTCCGCGGGGTGCTGCCGGGATTGCTGGCGGCGCGCAACGCCGGGTACCGGCGGGCGGTCGTCCCCGCCGAGTCGCTGTTCGAAGCCGCTCTCGTGGACGGTCTGGAGGTCGGCGGGGTGGCCCGGCTGAGCGACTTCGTGGACTGGCTCAAGGGTGAAGGGGAACTTGCCCGGCCCGAGCCCTTCGCCGACCAGGAGCCGCCTCGGGTTCCCGATCTCGTCGACGTCGTGGGACAGCCGGAAGCGCGGTGGGCACTGGAAGTGGCCGCGGCGGGCGGGCATCACCTGCTGATGACCGGCCCTCCCGGGGTGGGCAAGACGATGCTCGCGAAACGCCTTCCGGGCCTCCTTCCGCGGCTGACCGCGGAAGAGTCGTTACAGGTCACCGCGGTCCATTCGATCGACGGTTCGCTCTCCCGGTCCGCACCGCTGGTCACCGTGCCGCCGTTCGTCGCGCCGCATCATTCGATCAGCGTGCCCGCCCTGATCGGCGGGGGCAGCGGGCTGGCCGTGCCCGGGGCGATCAGCAGAGCGCACCGGGGAATCCTGTTCCTCGACGAGGTCTGCGAGTTCGGCCCGGAACGGCTGGAGTCGCTGCGCACGGTGCTCGAAGAGGGCGAAGTGCGGATCGCGAGGGTCAAAGGCGCCGTGCGGTACCCGGCACGTTTCCAGTTGGTGCTGGCGACCAACCCCTGTCCTTGCGCACCGGCGAAGGACGCCGATTGCACGTGCTCGGCGGCCGCGCGCCGGCGGTACTTGGGCAGGCTGTCCGGCCCGTTACTCGATCGAGTGGATTTGCGGGTTCGGCTGCGGCCACTTTCCGCGCTCAGCGCACACCTGAGCGAGCCGCCCGAACCGTCGGCGGCCGTCCGGGAACGGGTGCTGGAGGCTCGCGAGCGAGCCGGAAAACGCTGGGCGGAACAGGGCTGGCCGACGAACGCGGAAGTGCCCGGCCCGGCACTGCGCCGCGAGTTCGCCCTGCCACCGCAGGTCACTGCGTTGCTGGACCGGGCGCTCGAGCGGGGTGCGATCACCGCGCGCGGCGCTGACCGTTGCCTTCGCATCGCTTGGACGCTCGCCGATCTGAAAGGCGCCGAGAGTCCGGAGGCGGACGAGGTCGCGGCCGCCCTGAACTTTCGGGAGAGGTCATCCGGATGAGTGAATTCGAGGCCGAACGGATCGCGCGGTCGTACCTGCTGCGCGTGGCCGAGCCCCCGGCACCCGCCTTGGCCGATTTCGTCGGTGAACACGGCCCGGTCCTTGCCGCGGAACGGGTGCGGCTGGCCGAGTGCCCGCCGAAGGTGCGCGACGAGACGGCCGCGCGGCGAGCGCACGACTACGCCGAGCGTGATCTGGAGCGGGCGGCCGTCGGCGAGACCCGGCTCGTGATCCCGGAAGACGGCGAATGGCCTGCCTGGCCGCTGCTTTCGCTGGCCGTCGCCCAGAACAGGGGCGTCTCCGGGACGGCGCCCCCGCTGGCGTTGTGGGTCCGCGGCCCGGCCAGGCTCGACGAGGCGGTGGACCAGGCGATCGCGATCGTCGGCGCCCGCGCGGCGACCGAGTACGGCGAGCACTGCGCGGCCGAGATGGGCTATCACCTGGCAAGCAGGGGAATCCCGGTGTTCTCGGGGGCGGCGTACGGCATCGACGGCGCGGCCCACCGGGGTGCGCTGAGCGCGGGCGGCACCACGGTCGCCCTGCTCGGCTGCGGAATCGATGCCGGCTACCCGGCCCAGCACACGACCTTGTTGCGCACCATCGGGAAGACCGGCGCGGTGGTCAGCGAGTACCCGCCGGGAACCTCGCCCGCCCGGCATCGCTTCCTCGTCCGGAACAGGCTCATCGCGGCGCTCACCGAAGGGACGGTCGTGGTCGAGGCGGGCAGGCGCAGCGGCGCGCGGAACACCGCCGGTACGGCCGGGGCACTGGGCAAGGTCGTGATGGCGATGCCGGGGCCGGTGTCGTCCGGGATGTCCGCCGGCTGCCACGCGCTGATTCGCGAAGGCGAGGCAACACTGGTGACCTCGGTCGACGAGATCCTCGAGACGGCCGGGCGGCTCGGGCAGCCCGTCGCGGATCCGTCGAAACCGCGCCGCCGCACCGATCGGCTCGGCCCGGAGGCGCTGCGAGTCCACGACGCCCTGTCCGAACGGTCGGCGAGGCCCGAGGAACGGATCGCCGCCGAATCCGGCGTCCCGGTCGAACGCGTCCGCGCGCTGCTTCCCGAACTGGAACTCGACGGCTTCGCGGAAAGGGGTGACGCAGGGTGGCGAAGACGGATCGCCAAGACCTGACTGGCCTACACCCGAGACGCCATCCCGGCACGATCCGACCACGGACACCACAACAGGGTGCGGCGATACTTGACCATCCGCCGTACATCGCGCAGCGTGATCGGCATGCCGTCGACCGAAGGTCCCCACGGCACGGGAAAACGCGCCCGCAGACCCGATCTGCGCGCCGCCCGTGCGGCGCTGCCGGAGCCTGTCCGGAAGCTGATCGACGACTACGAGCGGCACCTCTCCCTCGAACGCGGGCTGTCCGCGCATACGGTGCGTGCCTATCTCGGCGATGTGGTGTCGCTGACGGGCTTCGTGGACGGGAACGGCGGCCGGTTCGAGGATCTCGACATCGGGACGCTGCGTGGCTGGCTGGCCCGGCAACGCGAAGAAGGGGCCAGCCGGACGACGCTGGCCAGGCGCGCGGCGGCGGCCCGCACCTTCACCGCGTGGGCTCATCGAGGCGGGGCGCTCGCGTCCGATCCGGGCGGCAGGCTGGTGGCGCCGCGCGCGCACCGCAAGCTCCCCGGGGTCCTCCGGGCGGAGCAAGCGAGTGAGGTCATGCGCTTCTCAGCCGCCGGTGCCGAACAGCGGGACCCGGTGGCCTTGAGGGACAGTGCCATCGTGGAACTGCTCTACGCGACCGGTGTGCGGGTCTCGGAACTGTGCGGACTGGATACGGGCGACGTCGACTTCTCCCGCCGTGTCGTGCTCGTGCTGGGCAAGGGCGGCAAGGAACGCGTCGTGCCGTTCGGCGTCCCCGCCGAAGCGACCCTGCGGGTGTGGCTGGACGAGGGCAGGGGAAAGCTCGCCGTCGAAACCAAAGGGCAGACCGAAGCCGCGCTCTTCCTGGGCGCACGGGGAGGCAGGCTCGATCCGCGGGCGGCCCGCCGGGTCGTCCATGACGCCGTCGGCTCGGTGCCGGGCGCGAACGACATGGGGCCGCACGGCCTGAGGCATTCCGCGGCCACCCATCTGCTCGAAGGCGGTGCCGATCTTCGGAGCGTTCAGGAACTGCTTGGTCACGCTACGCTGGCCACAACGCAGCTCTACACTCATGTGACCGTCGATCGGCTGAAGGCGATCCACGACCGCGCACACCCCCGGGCCCGATGATGCCGGGGAGGACTCGGCAGGTGACCCGGCGGCCCGAACCGGCGGCGCACGCGCATCCGCACGAGCACGAGCACGGAGACCACCCTGAGTCGCATGCTGAGAACGGCGGTCCGATGACCGCCGACCCACATGTCACCGAAGCCGCCGGGAAACACCGTCCCGGCGGGGACGGTCCTGCCGTCGCGTCCGAATCGCGGTCGGGCTACGAGGTGGACGCCGGGATCCAGGCGCTGTGGCGGGAGTTCACCGAGGCGCCGGACCAGATCGTGCGCGACAGGCTCGTGCTGCACTACGCACCGCTCGTCAAATACGTCGCGGGCCGCGTCGGCACCGGCCTGCCGACCCACGTCGACGTCGGCGACCTGATCCAGTCCGGGATCTTCGGCCTGGTCGACGCGATCGAGAAGTTCGAACCCGCCAGGGGCCTGCGGTTCGAGACCTACGCCATGCAGCGCATCCGGGGCGCGATCCTCGACGACCTCCGTTCCCAGGACTGGGTCCCCCGGGCGGTGCGCAGCAAGGCCCGCGAGGCCGAACGCGCGCTGGAACGCCTCGGCGCCCGGCTGAACCGCACGCCGACCGACGCCGAACTGGCGGCCGAGCTCGAAATCAGCGTCGACGACCTGCGCGAGTTCTACGGCCAGATGCAGCTGACCAGCGTCATCGCGCTCGAAGACCTGGTCGCCGCCGGCAAGGACAGCGGCTCGCTGGTCGACACCCTGCCCGACGACGGCGCCGTCGACCCGGTGGCCGTCCTGGTCGACCAGGACAACCGCCGCCAGCTGGCACAGGCGATCGCCCAGCTCACCGAACGCGACCGGATCGTGGTCGGCCTCTACTACTTCGAGAGCCTGACCCTCGCCGAGATCGGCAAGGTCCTCGGCGTCACCGAGTCCCGGGTCAGCCAGCTGCACACCCGCGCCGTCATGCGGCTGCGCGCGAAACTGGTCGAGCAGGCCTGACGCCCACCCGCGCCACCGTCACGTGAATGCCGTGCCTGCTCACGTGAGTTCCGCCTCTGATCACGCGAGTTCCGCCCTCGTCCTGACCGCGAGTCCGGCGAATGGCAGCTCCCCGAGATGGTCACCGAGCAGACCTAATGCGTAGCGCTACTGTGATCAGGCACGGCACTCGCGTGATCAAGGGCGGAACTCACGTGCCTAGCGGCGGGACTCGCGTGATCGGGGGCGGAACTCGCGCCCTAGTCCCCTTCCCAAGGTTTGAGGCGGATCTCCGACTGCTCGCCGATCAACGCCAGTGGATCGACGTACTCCTCGCCCCGCCGGACGCCGAAATGCAGGCAAGCCGGTTCCGGGCAGCCCGGATGGCCCGCGGCGAGCGTCCCGAGCACCTGGCCCCGGTAGACCTGGTCACCCGCGGTGACCATCGGGGCGACGGGTTGGTAGGTGGTGCGCAGGCCCCCTTCGTGATCGATCGAAACCACCCCGCGGCCTGCCACCTGCCCGGCGAACATCACCACTCCTTCGGCGGCCGCGAGCACGTTCGTCCCGGGCGCCGCGGCGAGGTCGACGCCTCGGTGACCGGGGCCGTACGGCGTCGACGGCGGCTCGAAGTACCTGGTGACGCTCGGTGCCGGGGAGAGCGGCCAAGAGAGGCGTCCCAGCGGGATCGGGGCGCCCCTGGCCGTTCCCGGCATCGCCGAAGAGGTCAGGATCGCGAGCACGGTCGCGAGGACCGCGAGGCGGGGAAGGCGTCGTGGGCACCCCGGGCGGCGGTGCCTGCCGCCGGTGCGGTCGATCGCGAAAGAATGCCTGGTGACAGGGCGGGAACAGGTCGTCATCGTCATGTGTTCGAGCTTGGGCGCCCGGCGTGGCGGGCGGGGCGCGCCGGTGGAATCTGTGGATAACCGAGCCGGTTGTGGACAACCGCTCTCATCAGGGGCTGCCGGTGCGGTAGGCGGTGACGACGGGGAGTAGACTTCTTTGCGCGGTCCGCGTCAGCGGGCTGACTTCGCGTGCACGTGCGCGCTCCCGATGGCCGATCTCCTCACGGAGGGTCAGGACAGACGGGGGTACACGGCCCGGCGGTCCCTGGGGTCACTTCACTCCCGGGTCCGGGCCCGAGCATCTGCACCAGGGCGATCGGCCACCCGGCCGTGAGCGACGAACCGAAAAGCGCGGTCCCGGCGGAGCCGGGCGCGCACGACACAGAAGAGGTTGATTCCGGCAATGGCCGTCGTCACCATGAAGCAGCTGCTCGACAGCGGCGTGCACTTCGGGCACCAGACCCGTCGGTGGAACCCGAAGATGAAGCGCTACATCTTCACCGAGCGCAATGGCATCTACATCATCGACCTTCAGCAGACGCTGACCTACATCGACCGCGCGTTCGAGTTCATCAAGGAAACCGTCGCGCACGGCGGCACCATCATGTTCGTCGGCACCAAGAAGCAGGCCCAGGAGGCCATCGCTTCCGAGGCCGCCCGCGTGGGCATGCCCTACGTGAACCAGCGCTGGCTGGGCGGCATGCTGACCAACTTCCAGACGGTGCACAAGCGTCTGCTCCGCCTGAAGGAGCTCGAGTCGCAGGAGCAGACCGGCGGCTTCGCCGGCCTGACCAAGCGCGAGATCCTCACGCTCACCCGTGAGAAGGACAAGCTCGAGAAGACCCTCGGCGGTATCCGCGACATGGCCAAGGTGCCGAGCATCGTGTGGATCGTCGACACGAAGAAGGAGCACATCGCCGTCGGCGAGGCTCGCAAGCTCAACATCCCGGTCGTCGCGATCCTCGACACCAACTGCGACCCGGACGAGGTCGACTACCCGATTCCGGGTAACGACGACGCGATCCGTTCGGCCGCGCTGCTGACCAAGGTCGTGGCCGAGGCCGCCGCCGCCGGTCTGATGGCCCGCTCCAGCCGCAACGGTGGCTCCGCCGACACCAAGCCCGAGCCGGGTGTCGTCGCCACGGACGAGCCGCTGGCCGAGTGGGAGAAGGAGCTGCTCGCCGGCTCCGAGACCGCCGCCGCGGACGCCAAGGAAGCCGCCGCCGCGACCGGCGCGACCACCGAAGTTCCCGCCGAGGCGCCCGTCGAGGCTCCGGCCGAGCAGGCCACCGCCTCCTCCTGATCCACCAGCCCGCGGGGCCGCCTCCGGGCGGCCCCGCGGGTCACCTCTTCCCAAAAGACTTTCTCGTACCTGAAAAGGACGGACAACGCACGATGGCGAACTACACCGCCGCAGACGTGAAGCGCCTCCGCGAGCTGACCGGCGCGGGCATGATGAACTGCAAGAAGGCGCTGGAGGAGAACGACGGCGACTTCGACAAGGCCGTCGAGTTCCTGCGCATCAAGGGCGCCAAGGACGTCGGCAAGCGCGCTGAGCGCGCCACCGCCGAGGGCCTCGTCGCGGGCCAGGACGGCGTGCTGATCGAGCTCGACTCCGAGACCGACTTCGTCGCGAAGAACGAGGACTTCCAGGCTCTCGCCGCGAAGATCGTCGAGGTCGCCAAGACCGAGAAGACGAACGACGTCGAGAAGCTGAAGGCCGCCTCGCTCGACGGCAAGACCGTCGACGAGACCGTCCAGGAGATGGCCGCGCGCATCGGCGAGAAGCTCGAGCTTCGCCGTGTCGCCGCCTACGAAGGCACCACCGCCACCTACCTGCACCGTCGCGGTGCGGACCTTCCGCCCGCCGTCGGCGTGCTCATCGAGTACACCGGTGAGGGCGAGGCCGCCGCCGAGGCCGCTCGTGGGGCCGCCATGCAGGTCGCCGCGCTCAAGGCCAAGTACCTCACGCGCGAAGAGGTCCCGGCCGAGATCGTCGAGAACGAGCGCCGCGTCGCCGAGGCGACCGCCCGCGAAGAGGGCAAGCCGGAGCAGGCCATGCCCAAGATCATCGAGGGCAAGGTCAACGCCTACTACAAGGACAACGTCCTGCTCGAGCAGCCGTCGGTCAAGGACAACAAGAAGACCGTCAAGGCCCTGCTCGACGAGGCCGGCGTGACCGTGAGCCGGTTCGCCCGGTTCGAGGTCGGCCAGGCCTGATCCAGGCGCGGAACACAAGAGTCACCACTGTGCCCCGTCTCCGTCCATCGGGGACGGGGCACAGTCGGGTTCAGAGCATTAGGGAGGGCGACATGGGTGTCCGGGTCGAAGGCGGATACCGGCGGGTGCTGCTGAAGCTGGGCGGCGAGATGTTCGGCGGCGGTTCCATCGGGGTTGATCCGGATGTGGTGCACTCGGTCGCTCAGCAGATCGCCGACGTCGCACGCACGGGCGTGCAGATCGCCGTCGTGATCGGCGGCGGCAACTACTTCCGCGGCGCGGAACTGTCGCAGCGCGGCATGGACCGTGACCGCGCGGACTACATGGCGATGCTCGGCACCGTCATGAACTGCCTGGCACTGCAGGACTTCCTGGAGAAGGAGGGCCTGCCCACCCGCGTGCAGACCGCCATCACCATGGGGCAGGTCGCCGAGCCGTACATCCCGCGCCGCGCCGAGCGTCACCTGGAGAAGGGCCGCGTCGTCATCTTCGGCGCCGGGGTCGGCATGCCGTACTTCTCGACCGACACCGCCGCCGCGCAGCGCGCGCTGGAACTCGGCTGTGAAGCCGTCTTGATGGCGAAGGCCGTCGACGGTGTCTACACCGCGGACCCGAAGAGCGACCCGACGGCCGAGATGTTCCACGAGATCAGCCACCGCGAGGTGCTGGAACGGGACCTCAAGGTCGCCGACGCCACCGCGTTCAGCCTGTGCATGGACAACAACATGCCGATCATCGTGTTCAATCTGCTCACCGAGGGGAACATCGCTCGCGCGGTCAGTGGTGAGAGGATCGGCACCCTGGTCGACACCCCCGCAGACGGGGTACCCGCGTAGTCCTGCTCTGTTCTTCGCAACCGGTACGAATACACAACAACGGGAGTTGCCGTGATCGACGAGACCCTCCTCGACGCCGAGGAGAAGATGGAAAAAGCGGTGTCCGTCGCCAAGGAGGACCTGTCGTCGGTGCGCACCGGCCGGGCCCACCCCGGGATGTTCTCGCGCGTTGTCGTCGACTACTACGGCGCGCCGACCCCGCTGAACCAGCTGGCGGGCGTCAACATCCCCGAAGCCCGGATGGCGTTGATCAAGCCTTACGACCAGACCTCGCTCAACGCCATCGAGAAGGCGATCCGCGAGTCGGACCTCGGCGTCAACCCGAGCAACGACGGCAACGTGATCCGCATCGTCATCCCGCAGCTCACCGAAGAGCGCCGCAAGGAGATGGTGAAGGTCGCGAAGGCCAAGGGTGAGGACGCCCGCGTCTCGATCCGCAGCGTCCGCCGCAAGGCCAAGGAAGAGCTGGACCGGATCAAGAAGGACGGCGAGGCGGGCGAGGACGAGGTCGTCCACGCCGAGAAGGAACTGCAGAACCTCACCGACTCGTACACGCACAAGGTCGACGAGCTGGTGAAACACAAGGAAGCCGAGCTACTCGAGGTCTGATGAGCCAGGTGAGCGAGGAACGCGAGGACCGGGTGGACAACCCGGAACCGGTTCCGGCCACAGCGCCGGATTTTGAAACCGTGCCGGAACCGGCGCAGAAGGTTTCCCGCGCCGGCCGCAACCTGCCCGCCGCGATCGGGGTCGGGCTGCTGCTGGGGGCGGCGATCGTCACGTCCCTGCTCACCGTGCGCTTTTTGTTCATCGGCATCATCGCGATCGCCATCGCGGTCGGCACGATCGAGCTCGCAGGCGCGCTGAAGCGGGCCGCGGGCATCCAGATCGCGCTGGTCCCGGTGCTCGTGGGCGGTCAGGCGATGATCTGGCTGGCGTGGCCGTACGGTCGCGAGGGCGCGCTGACGGCGTTCGTGCTGACGGTGCTCGTCTGCCTGTTGTGGCGGTTGCCCGGCGGCGCGGACGGCTATCTGCGTGACATCAGCGCGTCGGTCTTCGCCGTCGCGTACATCCCGCTTTTCGGTGCCTTCGCCGCGATGCTCGTCCCGCCCGAGGACGGCGTCGGCCGCGTCCTGGCGTTCATGATCGGCGTCGTCGCTTCGGACACCGGCGGCTACATCGCCGGTGTGCTAGGCGGCAAGCATCCGATGGCGCCCACCATCAGCCCGAAGAAGACCTGGGAAGGCTTCGCCGGTTCGCTCGTGGCCGGTGTGGTCGCCGGCGCGCTGACCCTGAGCCTGCTGCTCGAGGGGCACGCCTGGCAGGGTGTGCTGTTCGGCGCGGCGATCGTCTGCACCGCGACACTGGGCGATCTCGTCGAGTCGCTGATCAAGCGCGACCTCGGGGTCAAGGACATGGGGAACATGCTGCCGGGGCACGGCGGGCTGATGGACCGGCTCGACTCGTTGCTCCCCTCGGCCGTCGTCTCCTGGCTCCTGCTCTCGGCGTTCGTCCCCGTCTAGGCGAACCCGTGTGACAAGCCCGGTGCGCTGGGCCAAGGTCGGAGTATGCGAACTCGACGGATGAGTAAGCGACTTCTGACCTTGGCACTGAGCGTCGTGACGCTCGGAGCCCTGACGGCGACCGTGGCGGAGGCGGGCGAAAGCCCGGTCGTCCGCACGGATTCCGGTTCCGTTCGCGGGGTGAGTACCGGCGAATACCGGAGTTTCCAAGGCATTCCGTTCGCCGCGCCACCGGTCGGCGACCTGCGCTGGGCGCCACCGAAGAGACCCGAACCGTGGACCGCCGTGCGGGACGCGAGCAAGCCAGGGCCCCGGTGCGCGCAGGCGCCGGGCCTCGGCTCGGCACCGAGCGACAGCGAAGATTGCCTGTATCTCAACGTGATCAGCCCGGCCGAACCGGCGCATCGACCGCGGCCGGTGATGGTCTGGGTGCACGGCGGCGGTTTCACCTCCGGCGCGGGCAGTGACTACGACTTCAAGCGGATGGCCCTCGGCGGGGACGTCGTCGTGGTCTCCGTGAACTACCGGCTGGGCGTGTTCGGCTTCTTCGGCCACCCCGAGCTCGGCCGCGACTCGGGCGCCTTCGGGCTCGAAGACCAGCAAGCCGCACTTCGCTGGGTGCAGCGCAACGCGCGCGCGTTCGGCGGCGATCCCCGGAACGTGACCCTGTTCGGGGAATCGGCCGGCGCGATGAGCACCTGCGCCCAGCTGGCGTCCCCGTCCGCCGCGGGACTGTTCCACCGCGCGATCATCCAGAGCGGTCCGTGCACCCTGACCTGGCCCGACGGCGGGTTCTTACCCGGTGTGCCCGCGGGATCGCCGTTCCTGCCCCGCGCCGACGTCGAGGCCATGGGAGCCGACGCCGCGAAGAAGCTGGGCTGCGCCGACGTCGCCTGTCTCCGGCGGCTTCCGGTCAAGGACCTGGTGAACCAGCCGCTCGGGACGCCCGCGTTCCATACCGGCCTGCTGCCCGAGCATCCGGCGACCGCCCTGAAGACCGGGCATTTCGCCCGCGTGCCGGTGCTGACCGGGGTCACCAGGGACGAGGCCAGGTTGCTCGTCGCCCTGTATCCCGGGCAGCCGTTCACCGAGGAGCATTACCAGGAACTGCTGCGCACCGCGTTCAAGGACAAGGCGCCGCTCGTCGCCGCCGAGTACCCGTCGGCGAAGCACGGCAGCCCGGCGATGGCGTTCGCGGACGCCATGACCGACCGGACCTGGGGCTGCCCTCAGGCCGGGACCGAGCGCTTGCTGCGCGAGCGCACCCGGACTTACGGCTACGAGTTCGCCGATCGGGACGCTCCGCCGCTCGCCCCTATGCCGACCGGAATGCGTCCCGGCGCTTCTCACGGATCCGAATTGGCGTATTTGTCTGATATGACCGCGTCTCCGGGGAAATTGACTCCGGCGCAACAGAAGCTCGCGGCGCAAATGATTCAGTACTGGACCGGATTCGCGCGGACCGGGAATCCGAACGGGGAAGACCTGCCGAAGTGGCGTCCCACGCCGAAGACGCAGTCGCTCGCGCCGGGCGAGATCGGCCCGGCCGACCTCGCGACGGTGCACAACTGCGGATTCTGGTCGGGTCTCTGACGCGAGAGCCGGGGTGACCGTCACCCCGGCTCTTCGGCTCAGTCGTCGTAAGGATCGTCGACTTCGGCGCTGCCCCAGCCCTCGATGGCCCGGGAGTGGTCGATCACGGCGAACACCGAACCGTCCGGATCGGCGAGGATCGCCATCCGGCCGTACGGGGTGTCGTAGGGCTGGACCACGACGGCGCCGCCGAGCATCAAGGCCTGCCCTGCTGCGGCGTCCGCGCCCCGGGCCGGATCGAGCTCGAGGTAGACCATCCAGTGCGGGGGAGTGTCCGCCCGGTATTCCGAGCCCATCACGTACCGGTACAGCACCGGTTCGTGCTCGATGAGCCATTCGGCGTAGTCGAGCGAGGTGCCGTCGCCGATCTGGTGGCTGGTGTAGTTGAAGAGGCGGCAGTAGAAGTGATCCGCTGCCGCGCCGTCGTGGGTGTTGAGATCCGCGCCGCTGAAGGTGTTGGGCACCCCCGTCGCGAACTCCCAGGTGGCGGGCGGTTCCCAGAAGACGACGTGCGCGCCGCACGCGTCGACGGCGTGGACGATGTTGCCGCGGTGGGGAATCGTCATCGGCCCGAGGGTGACCCGGCCACCGAGACTGTCCACCCATTCGGCGGCCGCGGCCGCCTGCGGCACCGAGATGTGCACGCTCCAGCCGGACGGCCCGTCCGTGCCCGAGCGGTACAGACCACCGGTCGGGACGCCGTTCAGCGTCGCGATCGAGTACCGGCCGTTCGGCGTCGCCGGATCACGCTGAACGGTGAACTCCCAGTCGAAAAGTCCGCTGTAGAAGGCTTGTGTGGCCGCTTCGTCTCTGCACGCGAGTTCGATCCAGCACGGGATTCCTGACGGGATGACGGAAGTGTGAGCGGCCGAGCCAAGCGACATGCGGTTCTCCCTTACCGGTGGGAGTAAAGTCTAGTCGCTATCCGCATTGTTTCCGTGAAAGATTTCGACCCGGATGGCCCGGAACCCGGCCCGCTGTCCCATCGTTGGAGCTTCCGTGCGCTGGTTTCCCCGAGCTGTCTCCTCTTTTCGCCGCGGCGGCGACGAAGTACTGCCGAGTCCGAACATTTGGTACTACCAAAAGGCGTACGAGGTCGAGAACCGCGCGCAGGACGTCGATGACGAGATTTGGCGGGTGCTCGCCGGGCGCCGCGACTGGTCCGGGGCGGACGTGCTCGACCTCGGCTGCGGTGACGGATTCCACTTGCCGCGCTTCGCGGAGACGGCGCGGTCGGTGCTCGGGATCGAACCCCACGAGCCGCTCGTGCGCGCCGCCCGGCTTCGCGTCGGCGAACTGCCGAACGTCGAAGTACGGCAGGGCCGGGCGCAGCGGCTTCCGGTGCCGGACGCGGCTTTCGACGTCGTCCACGCGCGGACGGCCTACTTCTTCGGTCCCGGCTGTGAGCCCGGCCTTCGTGAGGCGGAGCGGGTGCTGCGGCCCGGCGGGACCTTGATGATCGTGGATCTCGACGTGACGAGTGAGCCCTACGGCCGCTGGATGCGGCTGGATCTGCCGCATTACGACCCGCCCGGCGTCGAAAAGTTCTTCGCCCGTCAGGGATTCGACTGCCGCAAGGTGATGACGCGGTGGGAGTTCGAAGACGCCGCCGCGATGGAGGCGGTGCTGAAGATCGAGTTCAGCGCCCCTGTCGCGGCGAAGGCGATCGCGGAGGTCCGGCGCCTCAACGAGGTTTCGTCAGGCGCCGGCGAAGCGCGGATGACGTTGCCGGTGGGCTATCGCGTGCATACGCGCACCAAGCCCACCGGCCTCGTCGTGCCAGGTCACTCCGCGTCCTCGGCGGGCGCCTCGGCCTGAGCGGTGTCGTCGTCGGCCTCGCCGAGGATGCCGTAGATCGTCCGGCGTGCCTCGTTGAGCACGTCGACGGCGCGGGACTGCTGTGCCTCGCTGCCGGCGTGCATGACCTGCATGACCGCGGCGGCCAGGGTCGCCCCCGCCTTGCGCAGGTTCACCTCGGCCGGGTCGACGTCGTGGGCGATCTGCTCCCACGGCGGGACGGCGTCCTGCTGTTCGGCCGCGGCGCGACCGGACTCGGTGAGTTCGAACAGCTTCTTGCCGCCCTCGTCCTTGCTGGTCACCAGGCCTTCGTCGGCCAGCATCTGCAGCGTCGGGTAGACCGAGCCGGGGCTCGGCTTCCAGAAGCCGCCGCTGCGTTCGCCGATCTCGCGGATGATCTCGTAGCCGTGCCTCGGCTGCTCGGAAAGCAGCGCGAGGATCGCGGCGCGGACGTCACCGCGCTTGCCGCGCCGTCCGCCGGGGCCACCGCGACGGCCGTGGCGATGCCGGTGGCCGGGTCCGCCGGGGCCCCATCCCGGAGGCGGGGGGAATTCGCCGAAGCCGCCGCGTGCCCAGGGCCCGAAGGCGGGTCGGCCGTGTTCTGGAGGGAAAGGTCGTCCTCGCATGATGTGAATCCTCTCTACGTAATGTTCCGACACGTTCACGATATATCGGAAACGGTCGCACGGCAACCTCCTTCCAGTGAGCTGGCGGGAAGAAGGCACGTGACCTGGGGAACAGCGATCCGGGGCGGCCCGGTCGAGTCGGAGGTGGACATGGGAGACTGGTTGGGCTATGACTGCCCTCCCTCTCGTCTTCGACGCGCCCAAGCGCGGCCTCCCGCCGCGCCACCTCGCCGACCTCACCGCCGCCGAGCGGGCCGAGGCCGTCGCCGAGCTGGGTGAGAAGCCGTTCCGCGCGAAGCAGCTGTCGAACCACTACTTCTCGCGGCTCACGGTGAACCCGGAGGAGATGACCGACATCCCGGCGGCGTCCCGGGACAAGCTCGTCGGCGATCTGATGCCGACGCTGCTCACCGAAATCAAGGCTCTCGCCTGCGACGACGGCACCACCCGCAAGACCCTGTGGCGCGCGCACGACGGGACGCTGCTGGAGAGCGTGCTGATGCGCTACCCGGACCGCGCGACCCTGTGCATCTCGAGCCAGGCGGGCTGCGGCATGGCCTGTCCGTTCTGCGCGACCGGCCAGGGCGGCCTCGACCGGAACCTCTCGACCGCGGAGATCGTCGACCAGGTCCGCTCCGCCGCCGCCGTGATGCGAGACGGCCAGATGACCGGCGGCCCCGGGCGCCTGTCGAACATCGTCTTCATGGGCATGGGTGAGCCGCTGGCGAACTACAAGCGTGTGGTCGCCGCGGTCCGCCGGATCACCGATCCTTCACCCGACGGGCTGGGGATCGGCCAGCGTTCGGTGACGGTGTCGACCGTCGGCCTCGCCCCGGCCATCCGGAAGCTCGCGGACGAGAAGATGCAGGTGCGGCTGGCCGTTTCGCTGCACACGCCGGACGACGAGCTGCGGGACACGCTGGTGCCGGTGAACGAGCGCTGGTCGGTGGACGAGGTGCTGTCCGCCGCCCGGTACTACGCGGACACGTCCGGGCGCCGGGTGTCGATCGAGTACGCGTTGATCCGGGACATCAACGACCAGCCGTGGCGGGCCGAGTTGCTCGCGAAGCGTCTGCGTCAGCACCTGGGACAGCTGGTGCACGTGAACGTGATCCCGTTGAACCCGACCCCGGGCAGCAAGTGGGACGCCTCGCCGAAGCCGGTGGAGCGGGAGTTCGTCCGGCTGGTGAACGCCGGTGGGGTCGCGTGCACGGTGCGCGACACGCGTGGCCAGGAAATCGCGGCGGCCTGCGGGCAGCTCGCCGCCGAGAACTGAGTTTTCCTTTCAGTGATGGAGAAATTGTCGTGATGTATGCCCCCAGCCTGCTGGACCCGGCTGCGGATGAGCTGAAGCTCGCGGACGTGATCGGCCACGGTGCGACCGGGGTCGCGCGTGAGGCCAGGACGTTGCTCGGCGAACGGTTCAGCTCGGTGACCTTCATGTACGTCCTGATGCGGGCCTTCGAGGTGGAGTACACCGCGGCGCGCGACGCTTCGCGGTGGCACGAGTTCCACGGCGGGCCGTACGCGTTGTCGGACGCCGATCTCGAAGCGCTGCTGGCCCCGTGGCTCGGGTCTCACGGTCGTCCCGCGGTCGCGTCGATCAACTCGTAGGCCAGGTCGAAGCGGACCCCGTCGGGGTTGGTCAGTCCCTTGTCCGCGTACCAGGATTCGTCGGCCTCCGGGTGGGGACCGCTGACGCCGACCCGTCCCTTCCCGTACGGGGCGACGACGACCGCCGCCGTCCCGTTGTCGTAAGTGGCCAGGACGGTGGCGTCGGCTCCGCTGTCCAGCAGCATGGCGGGCCCGTCCTGGAAGTACATGTGCCGGGGCTTGCCCCGCCAGTCCACCCGCACGACGGTGTCGCGATCGTCGGGGACCGAGGAACCGGGGGAGCCCGCGTACGCGTCGGTGTCGCCGGGCAGGAGATCGAAGCCCGGGCCGCGGCCGGCGAGGTAGGCACCGAAGCACAGGCCCAGGTAGCTGCCGCCCTCCCGGACCCAGGCCCGGACCACCTCGGCTGAGCCGCGCAGGTCTCGCCAGGTTCGTTCGAGGTCGGCGCCGCCGCCGGGCTGGACGTACAGCGCCGCTCCGGCCAGCGCGGCGGCGGTCAGGTCACCGGGACCCACGTACTCGACTTCGAACGGCCGTGGCGCTTTGCGCAACAGAGTGGCCACCGCCGGCGCGCAGTCGGAGCACCCCTGCGGACCGTTGTAGATCAGCGCGAGGGGCGGTTTCGCGGGCTCCCGCCGGGTTTCCGGAAAAGCGTCCGATCGGGCACACCCCGCGGCCGCCAACGCGGCGGCGGGGAGGATGCCGAAGAGCAGCCGGCGACGATCGATACCTGGCATGACTTTCCTTCTCCTCCGCCGTCGAGTGGCCCCACTTGATCAGCCAATAGGAGAACGCGGACGACTTCAATGCGTGGACGGGTAGGGATGGCGGTCATTCGGGCGGGTGCGGAACGGGCCGGTAGACGAGTTCCTGGGTGTGCCCGTCGAGCGTCCGGCTCTCGATCAGTTCGAGGTCGAAGTCGGCCCCGCCCCGGAAAATCGGGTCGGCCCCGGTCTTCCCGGTGATCACCGGGAACAGCGTGACCTGCACCCGGTCGACCAGACCGGCGGCCATCAGCGCCCGGTTCATCGCCAGGCTGCCGTGTGAGCGCAACGGAACCTCGGACTCCTTCTTGAGCCGGGCGGCGTCGCCGCTCACGACGGTCGCGTCCGGCCAGCCGAGCGGTTCCCGGATCGTGGTCGACACCACCGTCGCGGGCAGGTTCTTCATCTTGGCGACCCAGGGATCCAAGCCCTCGGGTTCCACGATGCCCGAGAGCATCTCCACGCTCGTCCGGAACGTGGTGGCACCGAAGACCATGCGCTGCTCCTCGCTGTACGACGCGAGGCGTCGATCGAGCAGTTCGGGGCCCTGTTTGCCCAGTAACCGCCCCAGTCACCGGTGTGGGAGCCGAAGCCGTCGAGGCTGGAGAAGACGTCGAAGGTGTAGGTCGCGGTCATGATGCTCCTTCGGTGAGGGTGGCCAGGTGGCGCAGCGAGTTGGTGAGGTGATCCGGGCCGAACGGCGGGAAATGGATGTACTCCCGGACGTGCGGCAGCACGGCCGACCAGTCGTAGGTGAGCGTGACCTCGGTCCCGGACGGGCCGAGCGGCGCCAGGTCGTACCGCCAGATCCAGCCGCCGAACTCCAGGTGGCCGCCGTCCTTCTCCGTCCCCGTCAGCCAGCCGATGGCACGCGGCGGTTCCAGCACTTCGACCTTGTTGATCACTCGGTAGTCACCGTCCGGATGGTTGTCGTGATACATGTCCATCCGGAAGATCTGCCCGGTCTCGGTCAGCGGCTCCCGGTCGGCGGCCTCCTGAACCCAGCCGGTGCCGTCGATCGCGGAATGGGTCGTCGGATCCGCGAGCACCTCGAACACCCTGGTGACAGGCGCGGCGACGGTCAGCTTGGCGGTTACGTTCTCTTCGATCATGGTGGCAGGTTCCTTTCCTCTCACCCTGCCTACGAACGGCGTCGGCGCTATCCGACATCGTGGCGGAGAAAATTCCGGAAAGATGTGGGCATGTATTGCCTGCAAGCCGTCATCGTCACGGAGACGGCACTCGGTGGACTGATCGCCTCGGCGGGGAGCGCGCGAGTGGTTCCGCTGTTCGCCGCCGTCGGGCTCGGCAGGCACCGCGACACGGCTGACTGGCTTTCTGCCTAGGAGTTCGCGTCGGAATCTTCCCCGCTCGGCTGCCATCCGTGGGGTTGTGAGGGTGGCATGGTCTTGATCGACGGAGGATCGGGGACGTTGAGTGTCCCCGATCCTCCGTCGATCGAGCTCCGAGACCGGAGCGACCCCTCGACTACCGCACCTCACGTTCACCCTGGTCACACGCAGGTAGGCAAATACCGGTCCGGTCTGACCCTCTTTGCCACTCACGACCCCGCTCGCAAAGCGCCTAGACCAGACATCTGCCCCGCCGTCGACACGCTGACGCCCCTTTGCTCGCGGCGAGTTCGACGCTCGCGGCCGGGATCCTCAAGGTGGCCGGGCCTTCGCTGTCTTGTCGATCATGTCGTTCGGCCGGATGGCCCAGTCGCACGGCGGTCTTGGTCGTCGGCCACGAGACTCAGGGAAAGACTGATGAGGAGCGTGAACCGAATGCCCGCGACCAAGGCGAGACAGGTGCGCCACAACAAGGCCGTCCAAGTGCTCGGGCGGATCGGGATGGGGTGCTACGGACTGGTGTACCTGCTCATCGGGTACCTGGCGGCACGCATCGCCTTCGGCGGTGGCGGTCAGGAGGCCGACGGACGCGGCGCGGTCGCCGAGGTCGGTTCGACCCCGGTGGGCGGCGTGCTGTTGTGGGTACTGGCGGCCGGTTTGGTGGCGTACGGCCTGTGGCAGGCCCTGCTGGCCGCGGTCGGGTACACGTGGATCGACAAACGAGGACACCGCGTCGTCAAGCGGGTGACGTCCGGAGTTCGTTGCGCGGTGGGGATTTCGCTGGGGGTGTACGCGGCCCGGCTCGCGGCGGGCGCGGGAGAACAGGGCAGCGGTGACCAGAAACAGCAGGAGCTCACCGCGCGGCTCCTGAGCTTGCCCGCCGGTCCGTTCCTGGTGATCGTGGCGGCCGTCATCGTGCTCGGTGTCGCGGTGGCCTCGGTGGTGAACGGTGTGCGCCGGAACTTCGTGAAGGATCTCGACCTCTCGTCGCTGCCGTCGGGAACACAGCGTTGGGTCGAACGGCTCGGACGAATCGGTTATATCGCGAGGGGACTCGTCTTCGGCGTGATCGCGGTGCTCCTCGGCTACGCGGCGGTCTCGCACGACCCGTCCCGCTCCGGCGGGCTCGACGCGGCCTTGCGCACGCTGGCCGATCAGCCGTTCGGCACGGTGCTGCTCAGCGTGGTGGCCCTCGGGGTCGCCTCGTTCGGCGCGTACTGCGTCGGCGCGGCGCGGGCGCAGCGCGGCTGAATCCCGCCTCGGCCCGGCGAAGAACCGAGGCGGGAAGCGAAAACTACTCGACGGCCAGCTCGCCCAGTTCCGACCAGCCGTCCTGGTCGATCTTCGCGTTGATGATCCGCGGCGTCTCGGCCAGGTACGGCGGCAGCTCGCGCTGAGCCGCGCGGAAATGCTCCGAACCGACGTGGGCCGCGCCCGCGTCGTCGTCCCGGAAGGCCTCGACGAGAACGTACTCGTTCGGGTCTTCGAGGCTGCGGGACCAGTCGTACCAAAGACAACCGGGCTCGGCGCGGGTCGCCTCGGTGAAGTCGCGCGCGATTTCCGGCCACCGGTCCGCGTGTTCGGGACGAACCCGGAACTTCGCCGTGATGAAGATCATGATCGTCCTACTTCCTGCTCAAGAGAATGGGATGCCCTTCCGATTCCACCGGCTTTCGTCGATGAGGTCCCACATGGCCGTCCCGACGATACCCGGGCAGTACCCGTTCAGAGCGCGGACGCCGCCCGGTAGTCCCTCGGCGAGGTGCCGAGAAGCCTGGTGAACATGGTGGAGAACGCGGCGGGGCTCTCGTAGCCGAGCGAGGCGGCGATCCCGGCGATGGGACGGCCGTCCGACAGCAGTGACAGGGAATGCAGCACGCAGGCCCGTTGCCGCCAGCGGGCGAAACCCATCCCGGTCTCGGCGGTGAAGATCCGGTTCAGTGTCCGCTCGCTCACGTGCAGCCTGGATGCCCAGGCGCCTAACGGATCGTGGATGTCCGGATTGTCCAAAAAGGACTCGCACAGTGCGCGCAGCCGTTCGTGCTTGGGCAAGGGGAGATCGAGCGGGACCGGGGCGGATCGCCGGATCTCGTGCAGGATCAAGCCGAAGACGGCGGCGTCCCGCCCGCGCGGCGAGTACAGCTCCGGCACGCCGACGGCCTCGTTCAGCAGTTCCCGGAGCAGTGCGGAGACCTCGACCACCTGGCACCGCCGCGGGAACCACGGCACCGCCTTCGGCTCGATGTAGAGGCTTCGGGTGCTCACGGTCGTCGTGAAGACCTGATGACCGGTCTCCGGCGGGACGAGCACCGCGCGCCGGGTCGGGATGGTCCACGTGCCGTCGGCCGTTTCGACCCGCATCGACCCCGTCGCGCTGTAGAGGAACTGCGCCCGCCGGTGCCGGTGCGGGGGAATCCGGTGGCCCGGCGGGTAATCGGTGCGGATCGCCACCACCGCCCGGTCGAGGTGGTCGACCTCGTCGATGGGGATGTCACGCATCCCGCCGAGGCTACCCTCGCGCTGTCCGATGCGCGAAAGAAAGTGGCGCCCTTTCGAATGCCCGCCGCGCCGGGAGCACCTACCGTCGAAGGAGTGCTGATCGAGATCTCGGTGCTCCTCGGGTTCGGATGCCTGAGCGGCGTCACCACCGTCCTTTTCGGATTCGGCGGCGGATTCATCACCGTGCCCGTCGTTTACGCCTTCGCGCTCGCCGGGCCGGACACCGCCCTCGGGGCGATGCACGTGGCGGTCGCCACGTCGACCGCGGTGATGGTGGTCAACGCCGGGAGCGCGACCTTCGCCCAGTTGCGGACCGGACGGCTCCGCCGCGACTATCTGTGGCCGATAATCGCCTTCATCGGCCTGGGCGCCGTTCTCGGTTCCTTCGCCGCCACCGCGGCCGACGAAAGTTTGCTGCGCTGGCTTTTCGTCACCTATCTCGCGCTGACCATCGTCGACAGCGTGGTCCGGAAAGGATTCGTGAGCAGGCGGGACGACACGCGGCCCCGTGCGCTCGGCGGGATCACCACCACCGCGGGCGGGACCGGGATCGGTGCCGTGGCGAGCTTCCTCGGTGTCGGGGGCAGCGTGCTCACCGTCCCCCTCATGCGGCGCAAGGGGCTGCCGATGGCCGACGCGACCGCGCTGGCGAACCCCTTGAGCCTGCCGGTGGCGGTGATCGGCACCGCCGTCTACGCCTTCGCCGCGACGGGTGTGTCTTCGGGCGCCTCGCACCTCGGCTACATCGACCTGGTGGCCGCGGGCGCGCTGCTGTGCGGATCGCTGCCGGCCATCGCCGTGACGCGCCGGGTGGTCGGCCGGATCCCGGACCGCGCGCACGCGATCGCGTACCTCGCCCTCCTCGGTGCCGCGCTGGTCGCGATCGTCGTCAGTTAGGGGATGTCGCCCTGAGTGATCCGATGAGTGGAGGTGAAAGTCAAGTCTTGACAGAGATATCCCGATGATGGCAGAGCGAGTGCGGCAGTAAAGATCCGACGAATCCTCTATACCTTTGCGGGATCTTCCGCCAAGATCTTCCGCATGAAGCTGAGATCGATCACCAAACGCATGTTCGTTCTCGGGCTGCTGACGGTTCTCGGGACCACCGGGGCGACGTCAGCGGCCACCGCCGAACCCCTGTCTTCACCCACGGACGTGAACGCGACAGGGCTGCCCCGTGGCGGCTGGGACCCCGTCGGCCCGAACAGCATCGGCGGGCTGCTCGCCGTTTCGCCTGCCGGGCTCGCGATGATGCAGCCCGGCCCGCCCGCGTTGTGGCTCTCCGGCGACCGCGGCGGCTCGTGGACCGCGCGCCGGGGACTGCCCGACGACACCGCCATCCAGGGATTCTTCGCCGATCCGGTGAATCCCGACCGGATGCTCGCGGTGGGCAACAAGCCCGGGTACCAGATCGGCGAGTGGCGCGGCCTGCTGCTGAGCACCACCGACCGCGGTCAGACGTGGGAGACCCTGCGCGAGTGGTACCCCGACGGCGCGTTCGGCATGGCCACGGATCCGGCGGGCCGGGTCGTCGTGGTGCAGAACCTCGATTCGCTGAGCGTCAGCACCGACGGCGGCGTGAACTGGAACGACGTGCCGAGGACCTGGCCGCGCGAGGGGATCGCCGCGCCGGTCGGCGCGCTCAAACTCACCCTGGTCGGCGACGACGCCTACTTCACGACGGTCTACCCGGAGTACTCCCTGTGGGTGGTTCGCGGGGTCAGCGGCAAGGAACCGCGTGCCGAACTCGTCTACCGGGTGAACGGCGAGATCGGGCAGGTCGCCTCGGACGGCAAGCGGTTCGTGGTCACGGTCGGCCCCGAACTGCACGGCTCCACCGACGGCGGGAAGACCTGGACGGTGCTGCGCCGCGAACCCGGCGGGCAGCCTTTGCGTGAACCGCGTTTCGTCGGCGGGCGCCTGTATGTCTCGACGTATAACGACATAGACGTCAGCACGGATTTCGGTCGCAGTTGGACTCGCAAACCGGTACCCGCGCCCGGCGAGGGCGTCACCGACATGATCGAACTCCCCGCCGCCGCGGGCAAACCCGCCACCACGCTGATCTCCTCGGTGTACCGAGGCGTGTACGCGGACGGTGGCAAGAACGGCTACCAGCAGATCGGCGTGCCCGGCGAGTCCATCCGCGACCTCGTGACCAGCGGGAACATTCTCCGGGAGAGCGTCGTCGCGGCCGGTGTGCAGGAGATCTACAACACCCCGCTTCCGCGCGGCAAGATCGCCGCGGCGGACAGGGCCTGGCAGTCGCACCCCACCGACCGGCTGCACGAGGACGCGCGGCTGTCCGTCTCGCCGAGCCGCCCGGACGTGGTCTGGCAGGTCACCCGGAACGGGTTCTCGCTCGACGTGCTCCGCAGTGGCGACGGCGGCCGCACCTGGCAGTTCGCGGCGAAGGCGAAGGAAGGTCTCCCCAGGGCGATCTTCGCGCATCCGGCCGACCCGGACCGGCTTCTCGTCTCGGCTTTCGCGCCCAGCGGCTACGTGCTCTACCGCAGTGACAACGCCGGGAAGACCTGGGAAAAGCTCACCACCGACAACGGGTTCATCGCGTTCGCGGGCGACCCCTGGAACAAGAACCGGGTCTGGGGCGGGGACTCCGGCGGCCTGTTCCGGTCCGACGACGGCGGCAAGACCTGGACCCGCGTCTCCGACGAACCGGTCAGTTCGATCTCGGTGAGCCGCTGGGGCGGCGGGCGTGTCCTCGTCGGCGGTGCGGGCCTGCTGCTCAGCGAGGACAACGGACGGACGTTCCGCCGGGTCCGCGACGGTGAGGACCCCCGGGAGATCAGCCGGATCCTGCCGCATCCGTTCGACTTCAGGGTGTGGTTCGCGAGCAGCGCGACCGGGGGAGGCGTGCTGCGCAGCACGGACTTCGGGCGCACCTGGTCGCCGCTGCCGGGCGCGCTGCCCGACCCGCGGGTGCTCTCGATGGCGATCAGCGCGGACGGCCGGTATCTCTTCGCGGGCACCGCGCAGTCCGGCGCGTACCGGCTGACGCTGTACTGAGTCCGGGACGCTTCGTGGCCGGCGAAAGTTCCGGCCACGAAGCGTTTACTCGGTGCCGGACCGGGTGTCAGAGTCGAGGTCATGGCCATCGACGTCGCAGCCCTCCGGCTTCACTTCCCGTCCCTCACCAACGGAACCGCGTTCTTCGACGGACCCGCGGGTACGCAGACACCAAGGTCCGTCGCCGACGCCATTGCCGGGACGCTGACCGGCCCGTTGTCGAACCGGGGCACGGTCAGCCCGTCCGAGCTCAACGCGGAGAAAGCCGTCTCGGGCTTTCGCGCCGCCTATGCCGATTTCTTGAACCTGCCGGCCGAAGGCGTCGTCCACGGCCGCAGCGCCACCCAGCTGACGTACGACTTTTCCCGGCACCTGGCCAAGAACTGGCGCGAGGGCGACGAGATCGTCGTCAGCCGCCTCGACCACGACGCCAACGTCCGGCCCTGGGTCCAGGCCGCCGAACGGGCCGGGCTGATCGTCCGCTGGCTGGACATCGACCCCGAAACCACCGAACTCGACCTCGATTCCCTCGTCCTCACCGAACGGACGAGGCTGGTCGCGGTGACGGCGGCCTCGAACGTCCTCGGCACCAAGCCGCCGATCCGCCGGATCGCCGACCTCGCCCACGACGCCGGGGCGCTGGTGTTCGTGGACGGCGTCCACTACGCCGCACACGAGCTGGTGGACGTTCCGGCGATGGGCGCGGATTTCTTCGTCTGCTCGCCGTACAAGTTCCTCGGCCCGCACTGCGGGGTGCTCGGCGCGTCGCCTGCCCTCCTCGAAACCGTCGAACCGGACAAGCTCATGCCGTCGCCCGACACCGTGCCCGAACGCTTCGAATTCGGCACACTGCCGTACGAGATCCTCGCGGGCGCGACGGCCGCGGTGGACTTCCTCGCCGCCCTCGATCCGGGAGCGGGAGGGTCGCGGCGGGAACGCCTGACGCATTCGCTGAACTCCTTGCACGACCACGAAATCACGCTGCGCACCAAGCTGGAAAAGGGGCTGGAAGACACCGTCACCGTCCACTGCAAGGCGGCTGACCGGACCCCGACCCTCCTGATGGGTCTCGGCGGCCGCGAGCGCGAGGCGCAGCGGCATCTCGCCGAGAGGCAGGTCGTCGCCCCGGCGGGATCCTTCTACGCCTACGAAGTCTTCGCGGCCTTGAAGCTGGAGAATCCGGCGCTCCGGGTCGGGCTCGCGCCGTACACCAGCGCCGAAGACGTCGACAGGTTGCTGGACGGTCTCTCGACGTTCGCGTAGTGAGGGGAAGGGCAAAGGGGGCGTGCTCGCGCTGTTTTCGGTGTCGGTCGTGGGCCGGGGTGTCGCGAAAGCCACTTTCGCGACGTCCGATGTCCCGAAAGTGGCTTTCGCGACACGACCGCTCGACATCGGACGCGGCAAAGGACACCTCCAGCCCCAGCGCGACCCGCCCGCGAAGCACGACACGTTTGCCCTTTCCTCAAAGTAACCCCTGCTTTGGGGCCGGTCACAAGACTCGTTCGCCTGATCTTGTGACCGGCCCCATGGACGTACGGTGACCGGACCGACACCCTGGGAAGGGAGCGTCGCGGGCAACGGGGCCTGGGCGGAACGGGACGGTGACCACCATGACGAGGCTTCGGGAACGGACACTGATCGCCGGAATGGTCGTGCTGGCGACCGTGGGCATCGCGCCCGCCGCGACGGCCACGACCGGGATCGCGGACCAGTGGAGCGAACCGGGTCCCTTCGCGGTGACCGTCGAAGCCCTCGACAGCACGCACACCGTGTACCGGCCCTCGCGGCTGGAGAGGCACCCGGTGATCCTGTGGGGCAACGGAACCGGCGCGAACCCGAAAATCTACGACGGCCTGTTGCGCCATCTGGCCTCCCACGGTTTCGTGGTCGCGGCCGCCGACACACCGAACGCGGGCTCCGGCAAGGAAATGCTGGCCGGAGCCACCACCCTGATCGCCGAGAATTCCCGTCCCGGCAGTCGTTACGAAGGGAAGATCGACACCGCGCACATCGGCGCGACCGGTCATTCCCAGGGCGGCGGCGGGGCGATCGCCGCCGGCGCGGATCCCCGCGTCACCACCACGATCCCGATCGAGCCGGGGCCACAAGGCTCCGCCACGGCCTTGAAGGGGCCTTCGTTCTTCCTCGGAGGGCAGTTCGACACCATCGTCATTCCCGCGCTCCTGGTCATCCCGCGGTACCGCCTCGCCGACCAGGTGCCCGCGATCTACGGCGAACTCGCCGGCGCGACCCACTTCACACCCGCCGGTGACGGCGGCGGGTTCCGCGGCGCGATCACGGCGTGGTTCCGGTTCTGGCTGTCCGGCGACGAGCGAGCCCGCGCGGAGTTCTTCGGTGCTTCCTGCGGCTTGTGCCGGGACGGGGCGTGGTCCGACGTCCGGCGCAACGCGAAGGCCCTGGCCGTTCCGGCGGCTTGATCGACGGTTCCTGTCGGTGCTCCGGGTTAAGGTCTGCCACAGCAGCCTGACCAGGAGGGACACCCTGTCATGACCACTCTCGACAACCGGCCGAACACCGCGCTCTTGGTCGTCGACGTCCAGAACGGCGTCGTCGACGAGGGCCACGAGCGGGACGCGGTGGTGGCGAACATCGCCGCTCTCGTCGGCCGCGCGCGACGGGAAGACGTGCCGGTCGTGTGGGTGCAGCATTCCGATGAGGAACTCGTGCGAGGGAGCGAGGAGTGGTGCCTCGTCGGCGAGCTGACCCGGGAAGACGCCGAGCCGCTCGTCGACAAATCCTATGGAGATTCCTTCGAGGACACCGATCTGGAGAAGGTGCTGGCCGAACGCGGTGTCGGGCGTCTCGTGGTCGTCGGGGCGGAGACCGACGCCTGCATTCGCTCGACGTTGCACGGCGCCCTGGTCCGGGGATACGACGCGACGCTGGTCGGCGACGCGCATACGACCGTGGACAAGTCGGAATGGGGAGCGCCCGAGCCGGCGCAGGTCATCGCGCATACGAACCTGTACTGGCGGTACCAGGTCGCGCCGGGCCGGAAGGGAGGCACGGTCGCGACAGCGGACGTCGAATTCAGCGGCTGAGCCGTCTCATGACCGGCCCGGCCGCCGAGCGATCAGCAGCCCCGCGTCGCTGGTGAAAACGTTGCCGCAGTGGGACTTCGCCGCCTGTAGGACACAACGGGCGGTTTCGGGTGGCACCTGCCCGAGGTTGTCGTCCAGGCAGTCGGCGAACGCGAACCGTTCGCCGTCGGCGGCACGTGCGCCCGAGAGGCCTTCAGTGTGCAGGACCAGCAGGTCTCCGGGCCGCAGCCGGGCGGTCCCGATCCGGCCGGGCTGCCCGGCGCCGAACGGCGGGCGCTCCACGATGTCCACTGTGGTCTGTTGACGGTCGTCGCCCAACACGAGCGGCGGGACGCCTCCGGCATCGAGGTAACGGAGCCCGCCGTCGGCGAGGTTCAGTTCGGCCAGCGTGCCGCGAACCGTGACGCCGTCGCCGAACTGTGCCGACAGCGCTTTGTCGACAGCGGATTCCTGGCCACGCAGGTCCAGGTCTTCGCGGCGGGCGGATCGGTAGGCCGCGAGCGCCGCCGAGACCACCAGGCCCGCGGAGAGGGTGTCGCGTCCGGCGTCGAAGATCGCCAGGCGAGCTGTCGTTTCGGAGAGCGCGTAGTCGAAGGTGACTCCGCGAACGTCGTAAGTGGGCTCGACACCGCCCGCCACCACGACGTCGCGCGTCGCCGCGGTCAACGGGGGAAGGTTCTGCCAGAGAAGCTCCGCGATGGGGCCGCGCCGCCGCTGTCGCCGCAGCGTGTCGAGGCCGTCGCCGTACCTCATCGCGGCCGCGATGAGGCAGCCGGACAGCGACGCGAGCCACTGGCACTGGATTCGCAGCGAGGGGTCGTTGAGGTCGGCGTCCGGACCGGCCTCGACCTCGAGCACGCCGATGCGCTCGTCACCGTCCAGCAGAGTGGCCCACAACCGTGGTCCGCCCGGCTCCTCGACCAGCAGGGTGCCGGCGTGCCGGTACGCCTCGCCCGCGGTGCTCGCCTCGATGGTCAGCGGTGCCTTGACGGTCGCCGACTCGCCGGGAAGCGGGATGAGCTGCCGCTGGTCGTAGTCGGCGAGATAGACGGTGATCTCGAGGTCCAGTGCCCGGCCTGCCGCGGCGATGATCTCGGGCAGCCGTTCGGGGGAGGCACGGTGGGCGCCGTCGAGGAGCCCTACCAGCGCGGCCAACGGCCCGCGAGGCCGGAAGTCCTCGCCGGTCGCGCGGCTGTAGGGCGCCCGGCGAACGCCGGAGACCTCGTCGAGCCGTTCGTTGACCGCGTGGGCGACCATGTCCCGTTGGATCCTGGGCAGGGGTATCAGCTCCTGCAGGAAGCCGTCCAGTTCGACTTCGCTGACGTCGCCGCCGAGAGCGAAATATCTCAGCCACAGCTGCTCGACGGTGAGTCCGGTCCGCGCGAAACAAGCCGCGACGATCCGGCGCTGCTCCTCTGCCTGGAGCGAAGCCACGGTGATCACCCCCCGAGTTCTCGACAACACCAGACCCGGGTACCAACCGGTGCCCGGTCCGAAACATGAGCGGGCATGAACGGACCCGAGCCGCGGGAGAACGTGAAATTACGCCAGGTGGCCGAGCGGTGCGTGGTCGGCGTGCCCGGTAGGGGTGATCCGGGGCGGGCCGAACGTGGGTCGCGGTAGGCGGGGTGATCCCATTCGGCTAAGGTCGGCTTCCGAAAGCGGTTCTGAGCGTTGAGAAGTTAGCGCCGATCCGCCGGTAACCGGGTTGGTTGCGGCGGTTGATGGTGCGCGCTCGGCGCCGGTTCCCGCCGGTGACTCCCGTGGTGCATCACGCCGATGTGCAGAAGTGGGAGAGGCGGGCTTTGGCCGATGAAATCGACTGGCAGCAGGACAAGAACCGATTCGTCGAGGATGTCGGCGACGGCGAACTGCCGGTGACCTCCGAGAACGGCGCTCGGCTCATCGCCGGGCCACTGGTTAGCCAATTCGTGTCCCTGACCAGGGCGTTGCTGGATTCCGGCTCGGTCGCGGCGGTACTCGAACGAGTGGTCTTCGCGACCCGTGACCTGGTGCCGGGCGCGGATCTGGTGAGTGTCACCCTCCTCGATCCCGACGGCGCGTTCCACACGCCGGTGCGGACCGACGAGATCGCGCGCGAACTGGACCAGCTGCAGTATCAGTACGGCGAGGGTGCCTGCGTCGAGGCCGCGCGGGTTTCGGGACCGGCGGCGGCCTTCAGCGACAACCTCGCCGAGGACGCGCGCTGGCCGCGGTTCGGGCCGGCAGCCGCGGCGCTCGGTTTCCACTCGCTGGTCTCGACGGCCTTGCTGCCCGAGGCGTCGAGTTCGCAGCTTTCGGGCGCGCTGAACGTCTACTCGCGACGTCCGCACGGCATCGCCAGGGCAGACCGCGATGTGCTGTTGCTGCTGGCCACGCACGCGTCGCTGGCGCTGGCGACCACGCACGCGGTCACGCGCGGTCAGCTCCAGGAGGAGCAGCTCCAGCAGGCACTGGACAGCAGGGACGCGATCGGACAGGCCAAGGGCATCCTGATGGCGCGGCGGGGGATCGACGCGGCCGAGGCGTTCGAGGTGCTGCGGAACACGTCGCAGAACATGAACATCAAACTCCGGGAACTGGCGGAGATGCTGTCCAAGCGGCATTCGGAACTGCATCTGCCCGACTGAGCGGGCGGGCGCCACTACGATCGCGATCATGGGTCTCGGTGAACTGGCGTTGTCGCGATCGTTCGAGTGGCGTGGCCGTTCGGTGGCGTGGGAGCGACTCGGCGAAGGCGCCCCGGTGGTGCTGTGCCACGGGACACCGTGGTCGGCGCAGCTGTGGGCGCCTTTCGCGCGAGCGCTCAGCGAGGAGTTCACCGTCCACGTCTGGGACATGCCGGGGTACGGCCGCTCGTCGAAGGAGCCCGGTCACGCGGTCGATCTCGGCACGCAGGGCGAGCTTTTCGCCGACCTGCTCGCGTATTGGGGACTGACGGCCCCGCACGTGATCGCGCACGACTACGGCGGCGCCGTCTCGCTGCGCGCCAACCTGCTGCACGGCGCCGAATACGCCTCTCTCGCCCTGGTGGACGTCGTCGCGCTACGGCCGTGGGGTTCGGAGTTCTTCCGGCTCGTCGCGGAGAACGCCGAGGTCTTCCAAGCACAGCCCCCGACGGTGCACCGAGGTGCGCTGGAGTCCTATATCGGGACGGCCTCCCATCGTGGTCTCACCGGCGCGCAACTGGCCACGCTGACCGGCCCTTGGCTGGACGAGCAGGGACGACGCGCCTTCTACCGGCAGATCGCCGAGGCGGACGTCCGGTACACCGACGAGATCCAGGATCGCTATCCCGAACTCGCCTTGCCGGTGAAGGTGATCTGGGGCGCGGAAGACACCTGGATCCCGGTGGACCGGGCGGACCAGCTCGCGAACGCGATTCCCGGCGCCCTCTTGGACGTCATTCCGGATGCAGGGCATCTGATCCAGTACGACGCGCCGGTCGAACTGGCCTTTTCCCTCCATCGCTGGCTCACCGCGGAAGTGGACCGGTGGGGACCCGGACCAAGATCAACATCGCATTAGCGAAATATTAGAGATCGTCTACGTGATATCCCGCGACGTAGGCGTTCGAGAGCAGTCCGCCGTGACATTCCGCCGTCGACGGTCCGAAACCGCGCGGAACCCAATGGCCGACGGTGTACCAAAAGGATGACCCCGACGCGCAGTGAGCGACCACTCGATAGGTTTCCGAGTACCTCGGCAGGGAGAAGCAGGTCGTGGAAATCCCCTCGCCGAAGAGGATTCCGAAGCGGTTGCTGTCGCAACCGTAGGGCGGGAAGGGGCTTTCGGTCGCCGCGGAGGCCGGTGAACCGGCCAGGATTCCGGCCGCCGAGAAGGCGGCCATGACTAAAGCGGCGATTTTCTTCTTCATTGCTTTCTCCCGGGGATCGTTCCCAATGGAAAGCTCAGATTAGCCGCACGGAAGAATTGTCGTGAATTCATCGGGCAGGTGAAAAGAGAACGCGTGCGGTGAGCCGCGCTGCTCCGAAAGAGCGTCCCCCGACCCCCTTCTGAGTCCGCCGGTCCCCTTTTGGCCTAGCGTCGCCGGTATTGCGCGGGGGACGTGATCGTGGCCCTGTCCTCATAGGACCCGGGCCTGCCGCGGTCGACGTGGAACGTCGTCAGGGTGCTCACCGGCGAACGCGGGTCGCGCCGGTCGCCGATCACCCGCATGTGCGTGCTCCAGCGGCGCGGGGTGACCTCGTAGACGTCGTAGCCGTACCGGTTGCCCTCGAAGTACTTGAGGTGCGGGTTCGCCGCGCCCATCTTCGGCCCGTTCGTGGCGTTCCATTCGGGGGAGTAGGCGCCGGAGGAGACCGAATGCGCGGTGAACTCCGTGCCGATCACCGGGGTGGCCGGATCGGCGAAGTCGGGGCGGATGTCGTCGACGAACGCCGAATGCCAATCGCCGGTGATCACCACGAGGTCTTCGAGGCCGCTCTGGGCGACGTGGGTCAGCACCTCCTTGCGTTCGGCGAGGAAGCCGTCCCACTGGTCGGTGAACATGTAGCCGCCGCCACCCGGCTTCGCCAGCTGGCTGAGCATGATCGAGTTCACCCAGCAGTGCCAAGCCTCACCGGCGCCGGTCACCTGATCCTTGAGCCACGCCTTCTGATCCGCGCCGAGGATCGTGCCGTCGGGCAGGTTCTGCGCCGACCGGTACTGCCGGAGATCCAAAATGGACAGGTCCAGCAGGTCGCCCCAGCGGCGCTGCCGGTGGATCCGCGGGCTCGCCGGGTGGTCCGGGCGCACCGGCATGTGTTCGAACCAGGCCTGGTACGCCGCCGATCGCCGGGCCTGCAGTGCCGGAGTGGTACCGCTGTAGTCGTTGACCACCTCGTGGTCGTCCCAGGTGATGAACCAGGGGTGGGCCGCGTGAGCGTCCCGCAGCGAGGGGTCGGACTTGTAGAGCGCGTGCCGCCGCCGGTACGACGGCAGCGTCAGTACCTCGGGGCCTTCGTGATCGCGCAGCGGGTTCCCGCCGACCTGGCCGTGTTCGTAGACGTAGTCGCCGAGGTGGACGACGAAATCGAGGTCCTCCCGCGCGATCCCGGCGTGGGCCGCGTAGAACCCGTCGTGGAACGCCTGGCAGTTCGCCGAGGCGAACCGCACCCGCCGGACCGGCCCGACGGGCGCGGTGCGGGTGCGGCCGACCCGGCTGACCTTGCCGAGCGCGTGGAAGCGGTAGTAATACTGCGAGCCCGGCTCCAGCCCGGACACCGGGACGTGCACGCTGTGCCCGAGCCCGGCGGTGGCCGGCGCCGTCCCGCGCGCCACGCGGCGGCGGAAACCGCGGTCGGTGGCGACCTCCCAGCCGACCTCGACGGTGTCTTCGAGCGGCTGCTCGAACTCCATCGGCTTCGGCGCGAGCCTGGTCCAGAGCGCGACGCCGTACGGGACGGGGTCGCCGGACGCGACGCCGAGCGTGAACGGCGCCTCGTCCCAGGTCGCGCCCAGTGCCGCCGCGGCCTCCTCCGCCTGCGCGACGGTCATCCGCGAACTCAACGGCCAGGCCAGCCCCAGCGCACCGGCGGTGGCGGCGCCTCGCAACAGGTCCCGGCGGTTGACGGACATCGGTGGCTCCCTCGGCTTCGTGGTGGGTCGTCCCACACCGAACACGCCCAAGATGGCCGGGGGTGAACGCGAGGGAGAACATTCAGACGGTGATGACGACCTTGCCGCGCGCGTGTCCCTCGCTCGCGTAGCGGATGGCTTCGGGCACCTCGGCCAGCGAGTAGGAGCGGTCGATGACCGGCGTCAGTTTCTCCGCCTCGATGAGCGCGCGAAGTGCCTGGAGATCGTCTTGGTTCTCCGTGGAGAACAGGCCGAGGAGCTTCTGTTTCACGAACGGCCCGAGGAACAGTGCCCGCAGGTTGCGGCCCACCGGCCCGATCCACCGCCCGTCGCCCTCGCCACCGACGATGACCAGGGTGCCGCGCGGGGTGAGGGCTTTCCGCAGCGAGGTCAGCGACCGGTTGCCCGCGGTGTCGAGGATGAGGTCGTAGCCGCCGCCGAAGTCCTCACGCGTGTAGTCGAACACCCTGTCCGCGCCGAGCGAGCGGACGAGGTCCACCTTGCCCGTCCCGCACACCCCGTCGACCGTGGCGCCGAAAGCCTTGGCGATCTGCACCGCGAACGTGCCGACGCCACCGCCCGCGCCGATGATCAGGACCTTGTGCCGGGGCGCGACCTTCCCTTTGTCGCGAAGCGCCTGGAGGGCGGTGAACGCGGAGATGGGGACGGCCGCGGCTTCCTCGAACCCGAGCCGCCCGGGTTTCCGTGCCAGTTTGTCCACTGTGGTCAGTGCGTATTCGGCGAAAGAACCTTGGCAGGTACCGAAAACCTCGTCGCCGGGCTGGAATCGCGTGACGTCGCCGCCGACCGCGTGTACGACACCGGCGAAGTCGAGGCCACGGACAGGGGCCTTCGGTCTCCGTACCCCGAAGCCCATCAAGCGCACCAGATAGGGCGTGCCCTCCATGAGATGCCAGACCCCGGGATCGACGGCCGCCGCGCGGATCCGGACGACGACACCGTCCGGCCCCGGTTCGGGATCCGGCAGCTCGATCAACTCCAGGACTTCCGTCGTGCCGTACTCGTGCTGGACGATCGCCTTCATGGGGGCCTCTTTCCTAGTCTGGGTACTGAAAAACGTCGTCGAGTCCGACGCCGAACACCCGGGCGATCTGGAAGGCCATCTCGAGGGACGGTGAGTAGCGGCCCTGTTCGATGGCGATGACCGTCTGGCGCGTGACGCCGATCCGGTCCGCGAGTTGCGCCTGCGTCATCTCACCGGCGGCGAAGCGCAGGGCGCGGATCGAGTTCATGACCTTGGTCGGTTTCACCATGTCTGGAATCCCCGGCGGTAGGCGGCGATCTTCGCGATCGAACCGAGCAGGGAGGACAGGACGAAGGCGAGGTACACGGTGTTGGCGATCCAGAAGTGGTCCAGTTCCGCCATCGCCATGACGAGCGCCGCGACGCCGCCGATGACGACGAACGACTGCCCGACGTGCTCACCGAACCGGCCGATTTCGCGGTCTCGCTGGTCTTTGCGCCCCGCGTCACGCGGTGAGGCGATCGACGCCGCGATGTGCAGCACGATCGAGGCCACGATGGCCGCCCCGATCGTCCACAGCAACGGTGCCACGTAAGGGACATCGACGAGCGGGCCGGATCTCGCCCCGCCGAGGACGACGATCAGGTACGCCGCGTAGGCGAAAACCGTGACCACGAGCATGATCCACGCGCGCTTCTCTTCCAGTGCCACGTGTTCCAAGGTAAAGAGTTCTAGACACCATGTCAAATATTCTTTACCTCGGTGGCCCTGATCGGGTGCTAACGATCAGCCGTCCTGGCGCGACTCTCTTCGGTCTCATCACCACAGACTGGAGTCCCGGGATGACGAAGACCGCCAGCCGGATCGCCCTGCTTCTCGCCGTCGGCGCGCTCGGCCTCGCCGCGTGCGGTGCTCCGAACCCGCGGCCGGGGGCGCCGGCGACCGTCACGGAGACGGTGGCGAGCGCGCAGCCGTCCAGCCGGGCGAGCGCTCCGACAACGGCGGCCGCCAAGCTCGTCACCGTCCTGGACGTCTCGGGGATGAACCATCAGGACGCGCAGGACGCGATGCAGGCGGCGGGCCTGTACAACCTGCGCGAGGTCGACGGGACCGGCAAGGGCCGGATGCTCGTGATGGACCGGAACTGGGTCCAGACGGGTCAGGACCCGGCGCCGGGGACGAAAGTCGCCGCCGACGCGGTGATCACCCTGACCGCGGTCAAAATCGGCGAGAAGTGACTCAAGCCTTGATGGTGAGGGTTTCGTTCAGCGTCGCCCGGTGGGTCGGCTTCGCCTCTTCGTAGCGACGGCGGCCTTCGTCGGTCACGACGACGAAGATCCCGCGCCGGTCCGACTCGCAGAGCGCGCGCTGCACGAGCCCCTCGCGCTCGAGGCGGGCGACGAGTCGCGAAGTGGCGCTCTGGCTCAGGTGGACGACCTCGGTGAGATCGGCCGCGCGGCATTTGCCGACGACGCAGTTCACCAGGCGTTCGAGGGCTTCGAATTCGGTGACGCCGAGGCCGTGGCGCTCCTGGAGCCGGCACTCGAGCCGTCCGAAGACCGCCGCGTGCCGTGCGGACAGGGCGTGCCACTCCTGCAGCAGGTCTTGTTCGGCGACGTCGCTCACGCGGCCCAAGATAGCATGCACATGAATTTTATGCAAAGTCATTAAATGCACTTGCATTAGATGCGTGTGCATGTACTCTACGGATCATGAGTTCTTCCGTGCAGCTGTCCACCAGCTCTACAAGGTGGGACGCGCGCCTCTGGGGTGTCCTGCTCACCGTGTCCGTCGTCGTGGGCCTCGACGCGCTCGACGTGTCGATGGTCGCCGTCGCCCTCCCGTCCATCCAGGCCGAACTCGGCCTCTCCACCGGTGCCCTGCAATGGGTCATCAGCGCCTACGTGCTCGGCTACGGTGGCCTGCTGCTTCTCGGCGGGCGCACCGCCGACCTGCTCGGCAGGCGCCGGGTCTTCCTTGTCGCCGTCGCGGTCTTCGCGGTCGCTTCCCTGCTCGGCGGTCTCGTCGACGACGGCGCGCTGCTGATCGCCACCCGCTTCATCAAGGGTCTCGCCGCCGCGTTCACCGCGCCGGCCGCGCTGTCCATCATCACCACGACCTTCCACGAAGGCCCCGCCCGCAACCGGGCGATCAGCATCTTCGCCGTCTTCGGTGCCAGCGGTTACTCCGCGGGCCTCGTGTTCTCCGGTCTGCTCACCGAGGTGGGCTGGCGCTGGACGTTCCTGCTGCCGGTGCCGATCGCGCTCGCCGCGCTGGCCGCCGCGGTCAAGCTGATCCCGTCCTACCGCCCGCAGGAGGGTGGCGGCTACGACTTCCCCGGCGCTATCACCGGTGCCGCCGGTTCGCTCCTGCTGGTCTTCGCCGTGGTCGAGGCGCCGGAGATCGGCTGGGCCTCCCCGAGGACGCTGATCACGTTCGCGCTCGCGCTCGCGTTGCTCGTCACCTTCGTGCTCATCGAGAAGCGCAGCAAGCACCCGCTGCTCCGCCTCGGCATCCTGCGCTCGGGCCCGCTGGCCCGCGCCAACCTCGGCGGCGCGACGTTCTTCGGCGCCTACATCGGTTTCCAGTTCGTGGTCATGCTGTACCTGCAGACCGTCCTCGGCTGGTCCGCGTTGCAGACCGCGCTCGGATTCCTGCCCGCCGCGCTGATCGTGGCCTTCGGTTCGCCCAGGATCGAGCCGCTGATCGACCGGCTCGGCACGCCGCGCACGATCCTCGCCGGAGTCGTCGCCCACGTCATCGGGTACGCGCTGTTCCTGCGGATCGACGAGAGTTCCAGCTACGCCGGTTCGGTGCTGCCGAGCATGATCCTGCTGGGTGTCGGCTTCATGCTGGCGTTCTCCTCGCTCAACATCCAGGCGACCAACGGCATCTCCGACGACGAGCAGGGGCTCGCCGGCGGTCTGCTGAACACGTCGATCCAGGTCGGCGGTGCGATCGGCCTCGCCGTGGTGACCGCGGTCCTGACCGGCAACGCGGGTGGCGCCACCGGCCCGGCCGCGCTGCTGAACGGGTTGGCGCCCGCGCTGACCGTCGTCACCGGCATCGCCGTGATCAGTGTCCTGGTGGCGCTGTCCGGAGTCGTCGGCCTGCGCAAGGCCGAAGCCCGCTCCGCCGTCGCCGAACCGGAGTTCGCCGCCGCCGAATGACCAGGGGGTGATGGCCCCTTCCCGCGCTCGGGGGCGGGAAGGGGCCCTTCGCTACCAGCGGATCGGCAGGGACTTCAGCCCGTTCTGGAAGTTCGACCGCAACCGCACCGGGGTGCCGTCGAGTTCCACCTCGCCGGGCAGGTCGAGGATCGCTTCGAACATCGCGCGCAGCTGCACCCTGGCGAGCTGGGCGCCGAGACAGAAATGCGGGCCGTGCCCGAAGGTCAGGTGGTCGTTGGGCGTCCGGCCGATGTCGAAGCGGTCCGGGGCTTCGAAAACGGACTCGTCGCGATTCGCCGACGAGAACCAGACGACGACCTTGTCGCCCGCGCGGATGTCCACATCGGACAGAGTGACGTCTTCGGTCGCGGTCCGGCGGAAGTGCATGACCGGCGTCCACCAGCGGAGCATCTCTTCCACCGCAACGGGAAGCAGCGAACGGTCGGCCAGCAGCCGCCGGTACTGGTCCGGATGCGACAGCAGCGCCAGCATCCCGCCGGGGATCCCGTTGCGCAGCGTTTCGTTGCCCGCCACGGAAAACAGCCAGAACAGATTCTCGAACTCGTCGATCGAGACCCGGCCTCCGTCTTCCACGTGACCCATCAGGTTGCTCATCACGTCGTCGCCGGGGTGCCGTCGCTTGTACTCGCCGAGCGCGGTGGCGTACGCGTAGAGATCCGGCATCCCGGCGCGGGTGCGCGGATCGGGCATCGCACCGTCCGGGCCCGGAACCGGCCGCACGGCCAGCGCCGCCCGCGCGAGCTCGGTGACCTCTCCCGCTTCGACGGTCGCGCTCACCGCGTAGTCCGCGTCCTGGTAGCCGATCACGCGATTGCTCCAGTCGTACATCAGCCGCCGGTCCTGTTCGGGAATCCCGAAGACCTCGGCGAGCGTCAGCAGCGGGAGATCGGCGGCGACGGCGGCGAAATCACATCGCCGCTCCGCCGCGACTGCGGTGATCAGATCCCTTGCCCAGCCGTGGATCCGCTCGGTCAGCCTGCCGACCGCGCGCGGCGTGAACGCCCTGGTGAGCAGGCCCCGCAGCCGGGCGTGCTCGGGCGGATCCATGTTGAGCATCATCCGGCGGACGTAACCGAGGTCCTGTTCGGTCGCCGGGTCCCGGATCTGCGTCCCGCCCAGGTGCGACGAGAACAGCTTCGGATTCTTCAGCACGTACTTGACGTCCGAATGTCCGAGCACGGCCCAGAAATCGTCCACCCGCACGACCGGCGACTCCCGGCGCAGCGCCGCGAGGTGCTCGTACGGCACGCCCCGGGTATAGGTGTCCGGATCGGTGATCACGGCTCCGAACACTAGCCCGTGTCGTGCGCGTCTGTTCGCGGTCTTCGCGCCCAAATGGTCCCTGACGTCACGGGCGATCCAGCCGAGTACAACCCGGTACGAGGCCGAATCGCCCGTGACGTCAGGAACCACCTGGATCACGAAGCCCATCGAACAGACGCGCACGACACGGACTAGCCCGCGGACGGGGGACTGGGGAAAGATCCGTCCGGTGGAAACCCTGAAGATGCGCACCGCCGGAACCGATGGCCCCGCCGTGCTCCTGCTGCACGGCCTCGGCGCGACGGGAGCGGTCTGGGACGGCCTCATGGCGGAGCCGGGATACCGCTGGCTGGCGCCCGACCTGCCGGGACACGGGGGATCGGCCCGGTTGCCGCACTACTCGTTCGGCGGTCTGGCCGCGGCGGTCGCCGACGCGCTCCCGGAACGCGGTCCGCTGCTGGTGATCGGCCATTCGCTGGGCGGCGTGGTCGGGCTCGCGCTGGCCAGCGGCTGGTTCGGGGTGAAGGTCGCCGGGCTGTTCGCGATCGGCGTCAAGGTCGAATGGAGCGAGAGCGACCTTTCGAGGGCGACCGCCATGGCGGCCAAGCCGCCGAGGGTGTTCCCGAGCCGTGAGGACGCCGAACGCGGCTTTCTCAAGATCGCCGGTCTGGTCGGGATCGCCGAGGCGGACCCCGACGGCGTGGCCGAAACCGAAGGCGGCTGGCGGCTGGCGCTGGACCCGCGCGCGTTCGGCGTCGGCGCTCCCGACATGCGTGGCCTGCTCGGCGCGGCGCGCTGCCCGGTCGTCCTCGCGGCCGGAGAACACGACCCCATGAGCCGTCCTGAGCAGCTTCGCGCGCTCAGCCCGCACTCCGCCGTACTCCGGGGACTCGGCCACAACGCCCACGTCGAGGACCCGTCCTCGCTCCTGCCCTTCCCCCGGCAATTCGTCCTCTAGTTGCGGTAGTTCGCCGGCGAACTACCACAACCAGAGGACGAAACGCGGGAAATCTTGCCCAGGACGGCGATGCCTTCGGCGATGTCACTCGCCGGGCTGGCCCCGTAGCCGAGGACGAGACCCGGATTCATCGGCCGCTGGCAGTGCCACGACAGCGGCTGCACCTTCACGCCCTGCTCCAGCGCGGCGGCGGCGAAGTCGAGGTCGGAGAACTCGGCGTCGAAGGTGATCGTCAGGTGCAGCCCGGCGGCCGCGCCGTGCACCACGGCGTCCGGGAGATGGGTCCGGAGCGCTTCGATCATCGCGTCCCGCCGGCGGCGGTGCCGTTTGCGCACGAACCGCAGCTGCCGCTCCATCTCGCCGGATTCCATGAGATGCGCGAGCACCAGCTGCGGGAGGACGGCGTTGCCGAGGTCGGCGAACCGTTTGGCCGCGACCACCTCGTCCCGGTACCGCGGCGGCACCAGCATCCAGCCCACCCGGAGCGCGGGCGCGAGCCACTTCGACACGCTGCCCGCGTAGCAGACCTGTTCGGCCAGCATCGAGCGCAGCGCGGGGACCGGCGGACGGTCGTAGCGGTGCTCGGCGTCGTAGTCGTCCTCGATGATCAGCCCGCCGTCCGCGGCCCAGCGCATGAGCTCACGACGGCGCTCCCCGCCGAGCACGACACCGGTCGGGAACTGGTGCGCGGGCGTGAGCAGGACGGCGGGCGCGCCGCTGCGGACAAGCTCGTCGACGTCGATCCCGTCCTCGTCCACGCGGATCGGCGGCGTCGCCAGCCGCCGGTCGTGCAGATGCTGCCGCGCGCCCAGCGAGCTCGGATCCTCGACGGCGATCTCGGAGATCCCGTTGTCGCACAGCACCTGGGCCAGCAACCCGAGACCCTGCGCGACGCCGGCGACGATCAGGACGTCGTCGGCGTCGGCGGTGATGCCGCGGGTGCGGGCGATCCAGCGCGCGATGGCCAGCCGCAGCGCGGGCGCGCCACGCGGGTCGCCGTAGCCGAAGGCCGCCGCCGAGAGGTCGTTGAGCACGGTGCGTTCGGCGCGCAGCCAAGCCGTCCTCGGGAAGGCCGTCAGATCCGGTACGCCGGGGGACAGGTCGATCTTCGCCGGTGTCGACCGCAGTGAATCGAAGACGCCGATCCCGGGGGCGGGCTGGAAGATCGTGCCCGCCGACGGCGGCCCGGGCGCCGTTTGCTCCTTCGTCCTCGCGGGAGCCGCGACGACCACGGTGCCCGCGCGGCCGCGTCCGGCGACGTGGCCGTCCTCGACCAGCCGTTGGTAGGCCTCGGTGACCACGCCGCGCGAGACCCGCAGGTCCGCGGCCAGCGCCCTGGTCGCGGGCAGCCTGCTGCCGACCGGCAGGCGGCCGTCGGAGATGGCGTGCCGCAGCCGCGACGCCAGCCAGTCCGACCGGCGCCCCGGCGGCGCGTCACCGATGTCCAGCTGCAGGAAGTCCGAGCCCTCGGCAGTCACCTGATCATTGTGTCATTCGGGCTCGTAGGCGAGGTTCGGGCGCAGCCATTGCTCCATAGTGGACAGTTCGAGGCCCCGCCGGGCGGCGTAGTCCTCGACCTGGTCCTTGCCGAGCCGTCCGACGGTGAAGTACTTCGACTCGGGGTGGGCGAAGATCAGCCCGGACACGCTCGCCGCGGGCGACATCGCGAAGGACTCCGTCAGCGTCATTCCGAGCTTGTCGGAGTCGAGCAGGTCGAACAGCTCCTGCTTCTCGCTGTGGTCCGGGCTGGCCGGGTAGCCGAGCGCGGGACGGATCCCGCGGAACCTCTCGGCGTGCAGGTCTTCCAGCTTCGGATCTGCGTCGGGCTCGAACCATTCCCGCCGTGCCTTCAGGTGGATGTACTCGGCGAACGCCTCGGCGAGCCTGTCCGCGAGCGCTTTCACCATGATGGCGCGGTAGTCGTCCTGCTTCGCTTCGAACTCGGCGGCGAAGTCCTCGGCACCGAGGATGGTGACCGCGAATCCGCCGAGGTGGTCGCCCGCCCCGGCCGGGGCGATGTAGTCGGACAGGCAGCGGTTCGGCCGCTCCAGCGGTTTCTTCGTCTGCTGGCGCAGCATCGGGAACTTGACTCCCGACTCCAGGATGATGTCGTCGCCCTCGGAGTGCGCAGGCCAGAACGCGTACGCGCCCTTGGCCTGGAACCGCTCCTCGGCGACGATCTGGTCCATCAGGGTGTTCGCGTCGTCGAACAGCTCCTGCGCGACCGGGTTCGAGAGGATCGCCGGGTACTTGCCCTTCAGCTCCCAGGCCAGGAAGAGGAAGGTCCAGTCGACCATCTCGCGCAGTTCGGTGAGCGTCGGCGAGACGTACCGGACACCGGTGAACTCGGGCGTCGGGACCTCGTTGAAGGACACCTTCTCCGGGTTCGCCCTGGCCTGCGCGACCGTCAGCAGCGGGGTGCGCTGCTTGTTGGCGTGCTGCTCACGCAGCTTCTCCTGGTCGGCCCGGTTGTTCTTGTCGAGGATCTCGGCGCGGTCCGCGTCGAGCAGGTCACCGACGACACCGACGACGCGGGAGGCGTCGAGGACGTGCACGGTCGTGTTCTCGTACGCGGGCGCGATGCGGACCGCGGTGTGCTGGCGTGACGTGGTCGCGCCGCCGATCAGCAGCGGGAGTTTCAGCCCGCGCCGCTCCATTTCGGTGGCGACGTTGACCATTTCGTCCAGCGACGGCGTGATCAGGCCGGAAAGCCCGATGGCGTCGGCACCTTCGGAGACGGCGGTGTCCAGGATGACCGAAGCCTGGACCATCACGCCGAGGTCGATCACCTCGTAGTTGTTGCAGCCGAGGACGACGCCGACGATGTTCTTGCCGATGTCGTGCACGTCCCCCTTGACCGTCGCCAGGACGATCTTTCCGTTGCCCTGGCGGGTTTCGACCCGGCCTTCGAGGCGGGCCTTCTCCTTCTCGGCCTCCATGTACGGCTCGAGATAGGCCACCGACCGCTTCATCACGCGGGCGCTCTTGACCACCTGCGGCAGGAACATCTTCCCGGATCCGAACAGGTCGCCGACGATCTTCATGCCGTCCATCAGCGGGCCTTCGATGACCTCGAGCGGCCTCGGCAGCTTCTGGCGCGCTTCCTCGGTGTCCTCTTCGATGTAGTCGACGATGCCGTGCACCAGCGCGTGGCTGAGCCGAGCCTCGACCGTGCCTTCGCGCCAGGACAGGTCGATGACGCGCTGGGTTCCCTTGCCACTGACCGTTTCCGCGAAGGTGACCAGCCTGTCGGTGGCGTCTTCACGGCGGTCGAAGAGGACGTCCTCGACCAGTTCCAGCAGATCCTTGGGGATGTCCTCGTAGACCGCGAGCTGCCCGGCGTTGACGATGCCCATGTCCAGCCCGGCGCGCACCGCGTACAGCAGGAAGGCGGAGTGCATCGCCTCGCGGACGATGTTGTTGCCGCGGAAGGAGAACGAGAGGTTCGAGATACCGCCGCTGATGCGCACGCCGGGACAGCGTTCCTTGATCCGCGGCAGCGCGTCGATGAACGCCTTGGCGTACCCGTTGTGCTCGGAGATACCGGTCGCGACCGCGAGCACGTTCGGGTCGAAGATGATGTCCTCGGCGACGAAACCGGCCTTCTGCGTCAGCAGATCGTAGGCACGGCCGCAGATCGCGACCTTCCGGTCGGCGGTGTCGGCCTGGCCCTGCTCGTCGAAGGCCATCACGACCACGCCCGCGCCGTAGTCGCGGATGCGCCGGGCCTGCTGGAGGAACTGCTCCTCGCCCTCCTTGAGGCTGATGGAGTTGACGACTCCCTTGCCCTGCACGCATTTCAGCCCGGCTTCGAGGACCGTCCACCGCGAGCTGTCGATCATGATCGGCAGCCGGGCGACCTCGGGTTCGGTGGCGATGAGGTTGAGGAAGGTGGTCATCGCTTTTTCACTGTCGAGCAGGTCGGCGTCCATGTTGACGTCCAGCAGGTTCGCCCCGCCGCGGACCTGCTCCAGCGCGACGTCGACGGCGGCCTGGTGGTCGTCGGCCTCGATCAGCTTGCGGAACTTGGCGGACCCGGTGACGTTGGTCCGCTCGCCGATCATGACGAAGCCGGTGTCCTTGCCGATCTCGAACGGCTCGAGCCCGCTGAACCGGGTACTCGCCTTCGGAGCCGGGACGTGCCGCGGCGTCATCCCGCGGACCGCGTCGGCGATCTCCTTGATGTGCGCGGGAGTCGTGCCGCAGCAGCCGCCGACGACGTTGACCATCCCCGACGTGGCGAAGTCGCCGAGCAGGCCGCCGGTCTCCTCGGGCGTCTGGTCGTACCCGCCGAACGCGTTCGGCAGCCCGGCGTTGGGGTGACAAGCCGTGTACGTGCCGGCGAGGCGGGAAAGTTCGGCGATGTGCGGGCGCATTTCCTCGGCGCCCAGCGAACAGTTGACACCGACCAGCAGCGGTTCCGCGTGCTCGACGGCGCTCCAGAACGCCTCGACCGTCTGCCCGGACAGTGTCCGGCCGCTCAGGTCGACGATCGTGACCGAGATCCACAGCGGCAGATGCGGCGCGACGTCGCGGGCGGCGGAGATCGCGGCCTTGCAGTTGAGGGTGTCGAAGATGGTCTCGATGAGCAGCAGATCGACGCCGCCCTCGGCGAGCGCCTTGATCTGATCCGCGTATGAGGCGTAGACCTCGTCGAAGGTCACCGCGCGGAACGCCGGGTCCTCGACCTTCGGCGACAGCGACAACGTGACGTTCAGCGGCCCGACCGACCCGGCGACGAACTTCCCGCCCGCCGCGTCCGCCGCCTCGCGCGCGATTTGGGCGCCGCGGAGGTTCATCTCGTACGCGAGGTTCTCGAGCCCGTAGTCCGCCTGGCCGATGGTGGTGGCGGTGAACGTGTTCGTCGTCGTGATGTCCGCGCCGGCGTCGAGATACTGGCGGTGGATGTCGAGGACGATGTCCGGTCTGGTGATGTTCAGCAGGTCGGGGTCGCCGGTGATGTCACGGGGGTGATCCTGGAACCGCTCGGTGCGGTAATCCTCTGGTTTGAGGCCGGCGTTCTGGAGCATCGACCCCCACGCGCCGTCGAGCACGACGATTCGCTCTTCCAGCAGCTTTCGCAGGGCGGTCGTTTCCATCCAGCGCTCCTCCCATGTCGTGGGAGGCGCCCTTGCGGTGGTGTCCGGGGCCGAGCGTGGCGGACTCAGCGGTCCGTTGCAGCGCCTCTCGACCTTCGATGAGCTTACCGGATATACCCGCGCCGGGACTCGGCTCTCGCTCAGAGGTCACTTGAGAACGGGCGCCGGGCTCGCCTGGGCAGCGAAAAGGCGCGACCTCGTCCTCCCAGATACTGAGAAGGACGAGATCGCGCCGGGCCGGGGGCCGAGGTGTGTCCGGCCCCCGGCTCCCGTTCAGGCGAGTTCGCGGTAGCCCGCCCAGTGTGCGCCGGTCCAGGCACCGCCGCCCCGGTTCACGCGCCCGGCGCCGTCGCCGGGGAAGAAGATGAGGCTGTTGCCCGAATCGATCGCGATCAGATCGGCGCGACCGTCACCGGTGAAATCACGCCCGGAGCCGGAGGAACCCCACGCCGCGTCCGCGATCACCGCCGCCGAACCGACGTTGGCCCGGTAGTTCGACCCGTCGGGGAACGCCGAACGCTGGACCCGTTGGCAGATGTTCGCGATGTCGCCGCTCTGCCACGAGTCGCCGGGATAGTTCCGCAGCATCGCGTTCAGGAAGGCGTTGGTGGCGTACACCGGATCGATCAGTTCGGCCGGCGTACCCCAGCCCTGGCTCGGCCGTTGCTGAAACAGGCCGAGACTGTCGTGATCGGGCCTGGTTGTAGTTGTTCAGGTGGGTCTCGGTGATCGCCGTGGTGATCGCGATGTTCGCCGCCCGGAGGTTCAGGCCACGGGCCTTCACCTGCCTGATGATCGCCCGAGCGCAGGACGCGTTGTAACCCGAGAACCAGCTGACCTGCGGGCGCACCCTCGAGGCAAGGGCCTCGTCCTCGGCGGTGACCCCCGCCGAGGCGCAGGGCGCGGTCGTCGCGACGGCGAGGAGCGCGAGCCGCTCGTTGTCAGCGGTGTGGTTCGGCCGAACGGTCTGCAATTCCGTGTCTTTTGGAGGCTTCGCTTTAGAAGCCGACGGTCGCCTTCTGGATTTTCACCGGCTTCGCGGGTAGCCCGTCGGCAGGCACGTTCGGATCCGTCGGGATGATGCCGTTCGCCACGATCCGGTCCAGCACCTCCATGCCCCGCACGACCTTGCCCATCACCGAGTAGTTCTTCGGGATGTTCGCGAACGAGTGCACGATGAAGAACTCGCTGCCGTTGGTCCCCGGTCCCTGGTTGCCCATGGCGATGGTGCCGCGTTCGTAGGTCTCGGTGCCGTCGACCTCGTCCGGGAACTTGTAGCCCGGCCCGCCCTTCTCGGCTTCGTAGATGTCGCCGCACTGAAGGACGCCGAGGCGCGAGGAGTTCGTCAGGCGCCAGCACTGGCTGTGGTCGTAGAAGCGCTGCAGGGCCAGGCTCGCCAGGTTGTGCGCGGCGCACGGGGCGGCGCCCGCGCGGTTCAGGCGCACGGTGACGGGGCCGTAGTTGAAGCGGAACGTGACGTCGATGGTGCCGCGCGTCAGCGCGAAGGGGAGCGGCCGGAACACCGGGCGGGCGGCGGGGTTCTCCGGCGTCGGCGTGAACTCGCAACGCACGATCGGCAGTGAGCCCGCGGAGGCGGCGGGCGCGGCCGTTGCCACACCCGGCAGCAGGACGGCGGCGAGAGCGGAAACGACAGCGGTGACACCCCAGCGCAGCTTCATGAGGGGGAACCTAACTCAATCGGGTGGTCGTCGGGTAGCGCTTCACGGGCCGGGGGTGGGCAAGCGCCGGTACGGAGCCGGTTCAGGTGGTCGTGAGTGGCGATTCGGGTTAGAACACGAATCGCCACTCACGACCACCTGCACCGAACGGCCACCGCATGCTGAGCTCACTCACCGCCGCGTACCTCGCCCTCTCCCTCGTCGTGATCCCGCCCACCGAGATCCGCCCCGACCAGGTCGACCACGTCGCCCTGCCCTGCGCCCAGGCGGGCGCCTCCGCCGACGACGCCGACACGGCGGGAGCGCTCAATCAGCAACTCGGCACCAAGATGCGCGGCTACATGAACCCGTACAACACGTCGTGCGCCAGAGCGGTCGTCGAAACCGTCCAGAGATCGGGCCTCAACGAACGCGCGGCGGCCATCGCGCTCGCCACGGTGATCGTCGAGTCGAGCATCGCCAACCTCGACGGCGGACTCGGCGACTCCGTCGGGCTCTTCCAGCAGCGAGCGAGCTGGGGTTCCTTCGCGCAGCGGACCGATCCGGTCTGGGCGACCGGCAGGTTCCTCGCCGTGATGCGGCAGTTCTTCCCCGGCGACTCCTGGAACAACGTCGCCATCGGGGACGTCGCCGCGGCGATCCAGCGGCCGGCGGCGAAGTACCGGCATCGCTACGGGGTCGAGGCCGACGACGCGGTCAAGATCGCCGCCGAGTTGTGGGTCCATGACGGCGAATGGCCCCTGTCCTCGACGGAGAACAGGGGCCATTGAGTCGTGAAGGTGCTACTTGCGCCAGGCCGTGCGCTGCTTGCGGATGTCCATCACGAGACCGAACACCAGCGCCAGCGACAGGCCGATCAGCCACAGGTTCTCGGTCCAGCCGTGGTGGTTGCCGTACAGCATCACCAGCAGGATGATCGCGCTCAGCCAGCCCGCGATCCGCGTCGCCTTCGGGAAGGAACCGTGCCAGCCCCACTCGGCCGACGGCTCGTCGTGGGGGTCAACGGTGTCGACGCCCACCCGGCCGCGCTTTTCGACCGCCTTGCTCGCCACGATCAACTCCTCAAAACCCGATGGTTCGCTTGCCCGCGAATGATCCCACACCTGGCTGCACGCGCCCGACGGGCCCCGCGCGACAATGACCCCCGATGACTACCTCGCGAAGTGTGCTCGTGCTCGGTTCGACCGGTTCGGTCGGCGCCCAGGCCCTCGACGTCGCGGCCCGTAACCCGGAGCTGTTCCGGGTCGCCGGGATCGCCGCGGGCGGCTCCGACCCCGCCGCGCTGGCCGCCCAGGCCCTGGCGCACCAGGTCGACGCCGTCGCCGTCAGCAGGCCGACGGCCGTGGAAGACCTGCAGCTCGCGCTGTACGCCGAGGCGCAGAAGCGCGGCTACTCCAGCGGCGACTTCAAGCTCCCGCGCATCTTCGCCGGGGCCGACGCGGTCATCGAGATGATCGACACCACCCCGGTCGACGTCGTCCTCAACGCCCTTCCCGGTTCCCAGGGGCTCGCGCCGACGCTGCGCGCGCTGGCCACCGGAGCCACGCTCGCGCTCGCGAACAAGGAGTCGCTGATCGCGGGCGGGCCGCTCGTGCTGGCCGCCGCCAAGCCAGGGCAGCTGGTCCCGGTCGATTCCGAACACTCTGCGATCGCGCAGGCCCTGCGCGCCGGCCGCGAGTCCGAGGTCGCCAGGCTGGTGCTCACCGCCTCGGGCGGCCCGTTCCGCGGCCGCAAGCGCGAGGAACTGGCCGACGTCACCGTCGAGCAGGCGATGGCGCATCCGACCTGGTCGATGGGCCCGCTCATCACGATCAACTCGTCCACCCTGGTCAACAAGGGGCTGGAGCTGATCGAGGCGAAGCTCCTGTTCGACATCGAGACCGACCGCATCGACGTGGTCGTCCACCCGCAGTCGATCATTCACTCGATGGTGACGTTCGTGGACGGCTCGACGATCGCCCAGGCCAGCCCGCCCGACATGCGGCTGCCGATCGCGCTGGCCCTGCACTGGCCGGAGCGCGTGCCCGGCGCCGCGGCCGCGTGCGTCTGGGACAAGCCCGCGAGCTGGACCTTCGAGCCGCTGGACAACGAGGCTTTCCCCGCCGTCGAGCTGGCCAGGCACGCCGGGACCGTCGGCGGCTGTGTCCCGGCGGTGTACAACGCGGCGAACGAGGAACTGGTGGCCGCTTTCCTGGCACAGAACACCGGCTTCACCTCGATTGTGGACACTATTGCCCAGGTGGTGGAAGCCGCCGACGAATGGCGTCGCGAACCTCGCGACGTGGATGACGTACTTGCTGCCGAGCGCTGGGCTCGCGCGCGTGCCGGTGCGCTGATCGGTAAGGGGAAGTAGCGCGTGTGGTTCATTCTCGGGATCGTGCTGTTCGCGCTGGGGATCTGCCTCTCCGTCGCGTTGCACGAAGCAGGCCACATGTGGGCGGCCAAGGCCTTCGGCATGAAGGTCCGGCGCTACTTCATCGGCTTCGGGCCGACGATCTTCTCCTTCCGCCGAGGTGAGACCGAGTACGGCCTCAAGTGGATCCCGCTCGGCGGGTTCTGCGACATCGCCGGGATGACCGCGCTCGACGAGGTCACCCCGGAGGAGTCGAAGCGCGCGATGTGGCGCTTCAAGACCTGGAAGCGCACCGTCGTCATGTCGGCGGGCTCGGCGATGCACTTCATCCTCGGGTTCATCATCCTGTACCTGATGGCCGTCACCATGGGCCTGCCGAACCCGGCCGCGCAGGCCGCTCCCACCGAGGCGGTGATCAGCGCCACGTCGTGTGCCCGCGCGGCCACCACCGTGGAGCAGCTGAACGACACGACCTGCCCGCCCGGCGCCCCGACCCCCGCGAAGACCGCCGGCCTCCTGGCGGGCGACAAGGTCCTGTCCGTCGCGGGCAAGCCGGTGAAGACCTGGCGCGACATGCTGGCCGCCGTCCAGGTCGCCAGCGGCCCGACGCCGTTCGTGGTCGAGCGGAACGGACAGCAGGTGAACCTGACCGTCGACGTGCCGCGGGTGCAGCGGCTGGTCGCCGACGGCTCCAACAACACCACGGTCAAGGACGTCGGCATGATCGGCGCCTCGCCGATCCAGAACACCGCGCCGCCGATGCTGACCTACGGCCCCGTCGACGCGATCGGCGGGACGCTCAGCTTCACCGGCACGATGTTCTCCGAGACCGCCAAGCGGCTGATCGAGTTCCCGTCGCGGATCCCCGCGGTCGTGGAGTCCATCTTCGGCGGCGAGCGTGACCCGAACACCCCGGTCAGCGTGGTCGGTGCCAGCCGGATCGGTGGCGAGGCCGCCGAGCGCGGTCTGTGGGAGATCTTCGTCCTCCTGCTGGCGAGCCTGAACTTCTTCATCGGCGTGTTCAACCTGCTGCCGCTGCTCCCGCTCGACGGCGGGCACATCGCGGTGGTCTGGTACGAGCGCGTCCGGGACTGGTTCCGGAAACTGCGCGGGAAGTCGGCGGGCGGACCGGTCGACTACACGAAGCTTTCCGCGGTCACGATGGTGCTCGTCTTCATCGGCGGGGCGGTGACTCTGCTCACCGTCACCGCCGACATCGTGAACCCGGTCAAGCTGTTCCAGTGACGGGCGCCTCCGATTACGGAGCGCACTGTCAGCACCGTTGGGCTGCCCAGGTAATGCTGCTCACCGTGACGGTTGACGTCGTGGATGTCCGCCGATCGGGGTAGGTACGCTTGACGGTGTGACTGTCGCTCTAGGTATGCCAGCGCTTCCTCCTCCCGTCCTCTCCGAGCGTCGCAAGACCCGACAGCTGCAGGTCGGGCCGGTCGGCGTCGGGAGCGAGCACCCGATTTCGGTGCAGTCGATGACCACCACCCTCACCTCCGACGTCAACGCGACCCTGCAGCAGATCGCGGAGCTGACCGCTGCGGGCTGTGACATCGTGCGCGTCGCGTGCCCGTCCGCGGACGACGCCGAGGCGCTGTCCGCGATCGCCCGGAAGTCTCAGATCCCGGTGATCGCGGACATCCACTTCCAGCCCAAGTACGTCTTCGCCGCGATCGAAGCGGGCTGCGCGGCGGTCCGGGTGAACCCGGGCAACATCCGCAAGTTCGACGACCAGGTCAAGGAGATCGCGCGGGCCGCGAAGGACCACGGCACCCCGATCCGGATCGGCGTCAACGCGGGTTCGCTCGACAAGCGGATCATGGACAAGTACGGCAAGGCGACCCCGGAGGCGCTGGCCGAGTCGGCGCTGTGGGAGGCGTCGCTGTTCGCCGAGCACGACTTCTACGACGTCAAGATCTCCGTGAAGCACAACGACCCGGTGGTCATGGTGCGCGCGTACGAGATCCTCGCCGAGCAGTGCGACTACCCGCTGCACCTCGGCGTCACCGAGGCCGGCCCGGCGTTCCAGGGCACCATCAAGTCGGCCGTGGCGTTCGGCGCGCTGCTGCGCCAGGGCATCGGCGACACCATCCGCGTCTCGCTGTCCGCGCCGCCGGTGGAAGAGGTCAAGGTCGGGATCCAGATCCTGCAGTCGCTGAACCTCAAGGAGCGCAAGCTCGAGATCGTCTCCTGCCCCTCGTGCGGCCGTGCGCAGGTGGACGTCTACACGCTCGCCGAGCAGGTCACCGCCGGGCTCGAGGGCATGGAAATCCCGCTGCGCGTCGCGGTCATGGGCTGTGTCGTCAACGGCCCGGGTGAGGCGCGCGAGGCCGACCTCGGCGTCGCTTCGGGCAATGGCAAGGGCCAGATCTTCGTCAAGGGCGAGGTCATCAAGACCGTGCCCGAGCACGCGATCGTCGAGACGCTGATCGAAGAGGCCATGCGGATCGCCGAGGAGTCGGGCGAGACCATCGGCGAGGGAGAGCCCACCGTCACCGTCGGCTGAGTGGTCGAGACCATGCAATGAAAGTCCCCTTCATCGCAAAATTTGCGATGAAGGGGACTTTCATTGCGCTCAGATGCCCCGACCTGCCCAAGTTCTCTCAGCGTGTCGTGAAGCTTGCGTTCCGTTTACGCCGCTCATCTGGCACCCTGGAGTGGTGTTGCGGCTTGCAGGTGCACGGCTGCTCGATGATCGGGACTATCCGGCGGTCCGTGCCGCGCTCGCCGCAGACCCGGTCGGCAGCTGCATGGTCAGTGCCAGGGTGGAGACCGCGGGTCTCGACCCCTGGCGGCTGGGTGGTGAGCTCTGGGCCGCCGATTCCCGTCCGGTTCGCGCGGGCAGGCTCCAGGGGCTCTGCTTCTCCGGGCCGAATCTGATCCCGTTGCGCGGCAACGCCTCCGCCTTGCGCTCCTTCGCCGATCGCGCCCTGCGCCGCCAGCGGAGCTGTTCGTCACTGGTCGGCCCGGCCGAGCAGGTGCTCGGGCTGTGGGACGAACTCGAGCCGGAATGGGGCCCCGCCCGCGAAGTCCGGCACGACCAGCCCTTGATGGCGCTCGACGGCGTCCCGCACGTGGCCGCCGACCCGTTGGTCCGTGCCGTGCGCCCGGAAGAACTGGACCGCTACCTCCCGGCCGCGATCGCCATGTTCATCGAGGAGGTCGGCGTCGACCCCCGCAACGGCGACGGCGGCGCCGGGTATCGCGCCCGGGTCGCGGAACTGATCGCCGGCGGCCGCGCCTTCGCGCGGTTCGAGGACGGCGAGGTCGTCTTCAAGGCCGAGATCGGCGCGATGTCCTCCACGGTCGGCCAGATCCAGGGCGTCTGGGTGCATCCGGAACGGCGGAGCGGCGGCCTCGGCACCGCCGGGACGGCGTCCGTCGTGACCAGGCTCGTCCGCGGGATGGGGCGCACCGCGAGCCTGTACGTCAACGCCTACAACAGCCCGGCGCTCGCCGCCTATCGCAAGATCGGCTTCCAGCAGGTCGGGCAGTACGCGACGGTTCTCTTTTAGACCGGGCACGGCCCGGATCGGCGTTGCATCCGGTCCGTGACCGCCGGGGCTGGCAGGATCCGGTGCATGCCAGCACGTCGTCGTTTCGCCGTCGTCATGCTCGCGGGGGTGGTGGGGCTTTCGGCGTCCGGCTGCGGACTCTTCGCCGATTCCGGTCCCGATGACGCGATCTCGGGTTTCCTCGGCGGGCTCTCCTCCGGTGACGTCTCCGCCGCGGCGTTCTTCACCGATTCGCCGGACGCCGCGCGCGCGTCACTGGAGATGACGCGGAAGGCGCTTTCCCCCGAGTCGATCAAGGTCGCGGACACGAAGGTCCAGCACGCGTCCGGGGCGGACAACGGGACGGCGACCTATCAGCTCACCTGGAACCTCCCGCGCGGCCGCGCCTGGACGTACAAGGCCGACGCGCAGGTCCATTCCACTCAGGACGGCTGGAAGGTGCGCTGGCTGCCGACCGTGCTCCATCCGCAGCTGGCCGCGCAGCAGAGCATCACGCTGAAATCCGAGCCGCCGGACCTCGCGCCGGTGCTGGACCGCGACGGAATGCCGCTGCTGCGCCCGCAGACCGTCGTCGGCGTGGTGCTCGACCCGGCGAAGGCCGGGGACCTGACGGCCGTCTCCGACAAACTCGGCGCGGTCCTCGGCCGATTCGACGCCTCGGTGACCGGCCAGTCGATCCGCGACGGGGTGAAGGCGCTCAAGCCGGGATCCGGCTATCCGGTGATCAGCCTGCGCGCGAACGACTACCAACAGGTGAAACCCGAGATCTACGACCTGCCCGGCGTCCGGTTCGGCCAGCAGGACAGGCTGCTGCCCGACGACAAGAACTTCGGCAAGCAGGTGCTGCCCGTCGTCCGCACGCTCGTCGAGGATCAGGTGGAGGGCTCGGCGGGCTGGCGCGTCGTCACGCTCGACACGGGCGGCGGCGAGATCATCGACCTGCACAACGAACAGCCCAAACCGGCCCCCGCGGTCGTCAGCACGCTCAGCGTGAAGGCGCAGGGTTCGGCCGAGCGGGCGCTCGCCCCGGTCCCGACGGCTTCCGCGCTCGTCGCGATCCAGCCGTCGACCGGTGAGCTCCTGGCCGTGGCGCAGAACGCCCCGGCCGACCCGCAGGGCGCGATCTCGCTGACCGGCCGGTTCCCGCCGGGCTCCACGTTCAAGATGGCCACCGCCCTCGCGGCGCTGTCCGCGGGGTCGGTGCAGGCGAGCAGTCCCGTCGACTGCCCCGGCACGGCCACCTTCGAGAACCGGACGGTGCCGAACGAGGGCAAGTTCGCCCTCGGTGTCGTCCCGTTGTCCACGGCCTTCGCCAAGTCCTGCAACACGACGTTCGCGAAGCTCTCGACCGAGCTGCCGCCCGCCGCGCTGACCGACGCCGCGCGCGACCTCGGCATCGGCGCCGACTTCGTGATCCCGGGCCTGACCACGATCACCGGCTCGGCGCCGCCGGCGAACACCGTCGCGCAGCGGGCGGAGAACGGGTTCGGCCAGGGCACCGTCGTGACCAGCCCGTTCGGCATGGCGGTCGCCGCCGCGACGGTCCAGGCGGGGAAGATCCCGGTGCCGACGCTGGTACGGGGGCTGGCCGCGACCTCGTCCGGGCTCGGGAAGCCGATCCGGCCGGAGGTGCTCGACGCCCTCCGCGGCATGATGCGCGAGGTCGTCACCGACGGCACGGCGACGCTGCTCAAGCCCCTGCCGGAGGTCCGGGGCAAGACCGGGACGGCCCAGTTCGGCGACGGGACGCACGCGCACGGCTGGTTCGTCGGCTACACCGGTGACCTGGCCTTCGCGGTGCTGACCACCGACGCGGGGACGTCCAGACCCGCCGTCGAGGCCGCCCAGCGCTTCCTGGCGGGGCTCGGCTAGCGAGCAGGTCGTAGGCTGGGCTCATGTCCGTTCGTTCCCCCTTGAAGCCCGGTGTCCAGACGCCGAGGCGAGTCGTCCCCGCCAGCATCGCCCGCCCCGAGTACGTCGACCGGCCGGCGCCGAAACGCGACACGGGCAACGGGGTCCGCACGCCCGAGGTGATCGAGGCGATGCGCGTCGCCAGCCGGATCGCGGCGCAGGCGCTCGAGGAGGGCGGCAAGGCCGTCAAACCCGGTGCGACCACCGACGACATCGACAAGGTGATCCACGAGTTCCTGCTGGACAACCACGCGTATCCGTCCACCCTCGGCTACCGCGCCTTCCCGAAGTCGTGCTGCACCTCGCTCAACGAGGTGATCTGCCACGGCATCCCGGATTCGACGGTGATCGAGGACGGCGACATCTGCAACATCGACGTCACCGCGTTCATCGGCAGCGTCCACGGCGACACCAACGCGACGTTCCTGGCGGGTGACGTCTCCGAGGAGGCGCGGCTGCTGGTCGAGCGCACGCGTGAGGCGACCATGCGCGCCATCAAGGCCGTGCGACCCGGCAGGCAGCTCAACGTGATCGGCCGTGTCATCGAGGCGTACGCGAAGCGGTTCGACTACGGCGTCGTGCGCGACTTCACCGGCCACGGCGTCGGCCCGGCGTTCCACACGGCGCCGACCGTGCTGCACTACGAGGAGCCGTCGGTCGACACGGTCATCGAGCAGGGCATGACCTTCACGATCGAGCCGATGATCACCCTCGGCACCATCGACTACGACATCTGGGCCGACGACTGGACCGTCACCACCAAGGACAAGAAATGGACCGCCCAATTCGAGCACACCCTCGTGGTGACCGAAGACGGCGCCGAGATCCTCACGCTGCCCTGACGTGAGTCGAAAGGGCCCTTCACCGCATGAAACGCGGTGAAGGGCCCTTTTTACGTGGGACGCGGGAAAGTCCCCTCAGCTCTCGTCCTGCTCCACCCTGGCGAGCAGCTCGTCGAGGAAACCGCACGCCTCGGAGGCGGCCCGGTCGGCGTCGCCGTCGGCGATGGCCTCGGCGAGCCCTTCGTGGCCGATCTCCGGCAGGTACTCGCCGCCCGGCGTCACGTTCGACGTCGCGGCCACGCTGGCCGTGATCACCTCGGTGAGCCCGCGGTACATCTCGGTCAGCAGGGTGTTGTGTCCACTTTGGACGACGGCGAAGTGGAATTCCGCGTCGAGACGGGCGAAGTCCTCCCAGTGGCGCTCCCGCAGTTCGAGATTGCGGCGTTCTAGCAGTGAGCGGAGCTCGGTGACCTCCTCATCGGTCCGCGATCTCGCAGCGAGCCGGGCGCCCTCGACTTCGAGGATGCGCCGCACCTGCAGCACCTCGCGCAGTTCCGAACCGCACAACCGCCGGATGGCGCCCGAGACCTCGCTCGTGGCCCGTACGTAGGTGCCGTCGCCCTGCCGGACTTCGAGCAGCCCGGTATGCGCCAGCGCGCGAACGGCCTCACGGACGGTGTTGCGCCCGACCCCGAGCTGTCCTGCCAGCTCCGGTTCGGTCGGAATCCGCTGCCCGATGGGCCATTCTCCCTGCGTGACGGCGTCACGCAGCTGCTCGATGACCTGATCGACCAGGCCGGCACGGCGCGTGGTGGCCAATGGCACAGCGTTGTCCCTTCATCCAATCATCCTATGTATGTGATACTAGCCGACGTGCGTGTCGACTCCCGAGAACCCGTTTCCCCGTTCGATGACCGTCTTGAACTCGAAGGCGCGATCGAAACGGAGTGGCGGCCGGGAGTGATCTCCGGCGGTGTCCTGCTCGGCGTCGCGGTGGTCCTGGTCGCCCTCAACCTGCGCCCGGCGATCACCAGCGTCGGCCCGATCCTCGGCGAGATGCGCGACGACCTCGGCGCCACGGCGACCTGGGCCGGCGTGCTCACCACCCTCCCCGGCCTCTGTTTCGCCGCCGCCGGCCTCGCCGCTCCCGCGCTGGCCCGCCGGTTCGGCGTCGGCGCCGCCATCGCGTCCGCGCTGTCGGTACTGGCCGTCGGCCTGGTGCTGCGCGTGATCGACGGACCGTACGTCGTGCTCGGGGGAACCCTGGTGGCCACGGCGGGAATCGCGCTGGCGAACGTGCTGATCCCAGTCGTCATCAAGGACTCCTTCCCGGCGCGTGTTGGCATGATGACCGGCGTGTACACCGCCGCCCTGCAGGGCGGAGGCGCCCTGGGGTCCGCGCTCACCCCTCCCTTGGAGAACGCGTTCGGCGGCTGGCGCCAAGGTCTGGGCGCCTGGTCGGTACTGGCGGTGCTCGCACTCCTCGTCTGGATTCTCGCAGCCCGCGGTACGGGGCGTGCGACCGTTGCCGAGGCAGGCAAGCAGGGTAGCGGGCGTTCGCTCCTGCGTAGCCCCCTTGCGTGGATGGTCACCCTTTTCTTCGGCACTCAGGCCTTTTTGGCCTACGTCGTGATGGGCTGGCTGCCGGAGGTGATGATCGACGCCGGAGTAAGCAAGGGTGACTCCGGCCTGCTGCTCGGGCTGATCTCGCTCATCGCCGTCCCGATCAGTCTCGTGGTCGCGCCGATGGCCGCGCGGCACCGCAGCCAGAGCCCGTGGATCGTCGGGCTGGGCGTCTTCGGCTTCGCGGGCATGGTCGGCATGATGATCGCCCCGGCCGCCTCGCCGCTGCTCTGGTGTCTCCTCATCGGGCTCGGCATGAGCGTCTTCTCCCTCGCGCTGACGGTGATCGCGCTGCGGGCGCGCACCGGCGCGGACACCGCGCGGCTGTCGGGGATGGCACAGGGCATCGGCTACCTGATGGCGGCCGTCGGGCCGTTCCTCTTCGGGCTCCTCCACGACCTCACCGAGGGCTGGACCGTGCCCTGGATCATGATGCTCGTGGTCTTCGTCGCGCAGATGACCTTCGGCGCTCTCGCCGGTCGCCGCCGCTTCGTCTGAACACGTTCAAAAAACTTCTTGACCCCGCTCGGGGCGGAGCCATAACCTGAACGAGTTGAACCTGTTCAAAAACTTGGTTCTGGGGGTCGGCGTGGTGGAGGAACTGGCGTACGGGACAGCTCTGGCCTGCTTCGCAGCGGTGTGTGTCGTCTTGGCACCGTCGCGGCCGGCGGCCGCGGTTTCGCCGTCCGAGTTCTACCGCGCCGTGGACCGGGTGTGCGTACAGGTGGGGACGGACAGCAGTGCGATCCAGCGCTACTGGCCGGACCCTGAGGGGGACGTCGCGACGGAGCAGCGCAAGTGGCAGCACTTCGTCGCGACGAGGGTGGGCGAGGCCAAGGACGTCCTCAAGGGGGCGGCGGGGGTCCGCACGGTGCCGGGAGGGGCGGCATCGGCGCGGGAGGAGTTCTTGGCGGCCGTCCACGGGTACGTCGAGGCGGGCGAGCGGTTCTTGGAGAACGGGGCCCGCTCGGCCACCTTGATGGGGATCTCGGACACCCGGATGGACGCGGTGAGAGAGCTCGCGGTGCGGAACGGGGCCCGCAACTGCGGACGCGTCATCTGACCGCCGGGGGATGCTATGAAGGGGACTTTCATTGCGAAATTTGCAATGAAAGTCCCCTTCATAGCATCGGGCGCTCAGTCCAGCGGCAGGTTCAGCAGCGCGTTCTCGACCAGCTCCGGCATCGCCGGGTGGATCCAGTACTGCCCGCGCGCCATGCTCTTCGCGTCGAGACCGAAGCTCATCGCCTGGATCAGCGGCTGGATCACCGACGACGCCTCCGGGCCGATGATGTGCGCGCCCAGCAGCTGCCCGGTGGCCGGGTCGGCGAGCAGCTTCGCGAAGCCGGTGGTGTCCTCCATCGCCCAGCCGTAGGCGATGCCCGCGTAGTCCTGGTGCGACGTCACGTACGACACGCCTCGCTCGCGAGCCTCGCGTTCGGTCAGCCCGACCGAAGCGACCTGCGGTGAGGTGAACACCGCGTGCGGGACGAAGCGGTGGTCGGCGGCGATCCGCTCGTCCGGGTGCAGCAGGTTGTGCTGCACGACGCGCTGCTCGTGGTTCGCGACGTGCTTCAGCTCGAAGACCGAAGAGATGTCGCCGAGCGCGTAGATCCCGTCGACGACGGTCTGCTGGTACTCGTCGACCACGACGTGCCCGCGCTCGCCCGTGGTCACGCCGGTGGCGGCGACGTCGAGGAGGTCCGAGTTCGGCGTGCGGCCGGTGGCGACCAGCAGCACCTCGGCCTCGACGGTCTCGGCGCCCTGCGGGCCTTCGAGGTCCAAAGCGACGCCCGACGCGGTCTTGCGCGCGCGGACGGTCTTCCGGTCGAGCCGGACGTCGAACCGCCGCCCGGCCAGTTCGGTGAACCGGGCGCTGACGTCGTCGTCCTCGGAGCGCAGCAGCGCGCCGGACCGGTTGACCACGGTCACGTTCACCCCGAACGAGGCGAAGACGTGCGCGAACTCGGCCGCGATGTACCCGCCGCCGAGGATCACGATGCTCGACGGCAGTTCGTCGAGCCGCATCACGGTGTCCGAGGTGAAGTAGCCGGTCTCGCCGAGGCCGGGGACGTCCGGGATCACCGGGCGCCCGCCCGCGGCCAGCACGAACCGGTCGGCGGTGATCGTCTCGGCCGGACGGCCGTCGGGGTAGCTGACCCGCAGTTCCTTGGTCCCGGTGAAGCGGCCTTCGCCCTCGTACACGGTGACGTTCTTGTTGTCCTCGTGCTCGACGCGGTACTCGAGCCCGCCCGCGGCGATCGGGTCGATCCGCCCGAAGATCCGGTCGCGGACGTCGCGCCAGCGGACCCCGGTCAGCTCCTCGTCCACGCCGTACTTCGACGACGACGCGGGGGTGGCCGCGACGTTGGCGGCGTGCACGAACATCTTCGTCGGGATGCAGCCCACGTTCAGGCAGGTGCCGCCGAACGTGCCCTTCTCCACGATCGCCGTGTTCCAGTCCGCGAAACGCGGGTCGAGGATCGAGTTACCCGATCCGGTACCGACGATCACCAGGTCGTAGTGGGGCACGCTGTTGTCCTTTGCGGCGGGAGCGGAGGTGGTTCCGACTCTAGCCAACTTGTCACGGAGACCGGTTGTTCCCGGTCAACGTCCGTTCGCGCTGAAGTGCATCCGGTCCACCGGCGTGGTCCAGGTCCCGCCCCAGGTCCAGCCGATCGCGGTGAAGGCCGCGACGGTCCGGTCCCCGGCGGTGATCATCCCCGGCCGCCGGTTGGCCCGGTCGAGGTACGCCGACGCGAGTTCGGGCAGCACGAGATCGCCCTTGGTGTACGGGTTGCAGAACGGGTTGACGTCGATCGCGAGTCCGTAGGCGTGCGCCGACCAGTTCGTCTGGCCGCGGGCCGGGCGGCAGACGAAGGCGTTGGTGTTGTTCCCGTCACCCGTCGGGGGAGCGGTGAGCTCGGCGGGAGTGGTCACGCGCATTTCCTCGATCGGGAACTTCGCGGTGAACAACCGCCCGAATGCGGTGACGACGGCGTTCGCCGCCGAGGCGTTCACGAGCATTTCGCCGGTATGCGCGCGGCCGTCGAAACCCCAGAACGACAACGTGAGATAGCGCAGTTCGCCTGCTTTCACCGGACAGCCCGCTTGCCAGGTGCTGCGCGCGAGAACCTCGGCGGGGACTGGGATCACCGTGCCCGAGAACCGGTTCCCGGCCGGCGGGGGAAGCAGGTCCGCGGTCGGCAATGAACGATCGGCCAGCACGGGAGGAGTCGGGAGGATCTGCCCGAAACCGTCACGCCGCAAGGGAAGCGGCTTCGCGCCGACCTGCCAGAGCGGTGCGGGCGGCGGGGCCGGGATGCTCGATATCGGTGCCGGTGAAGGGGTTTTCGCGGAACTGGTCCCGGCAGCCGAGGTGGACGGCGTAGGCGGCGCAGGTGTCGTTTCGGGCGGAGCCGGACTGGAACACGACAACAGCAGAAAGGCCGTAGCCGCCAGAATCGTCGCCGTCGCCCGCACGGGGTCCAGCGTGACAGATGCGTTCGGTGAGCACAGGTCCACCCGTTTCAGTGACACCACATCGGGCTTTCTCCGATTAGGGTATTTGCGATCGCTCGTGTACGCGCTGGAGTCGAATGACTTCCCAGGGTTTGACCGTACGTACGCCCCGGTGAAGGGACAGAACATGCCCAAGAAGTCACGTCGCACCCTGCTGCTCGCCGTCGGGGCGGTACTCGCGACGGCCGTGATGGTGCCGATCGCGGTCAACAGCGCGTCGGCGGACGACAGCGCGGTGGGCGGGCCGGACAAGGCCGTCGAACCGAGGATCGTGGGCGGTGGCAAGGCTTCGGTCTCGCAGTATCCGTACGCGGTCTACCTGGCCGATCGCAGTGGGAACCAGTACTGCGGAGCGGTGATCGTCAGCTCCACGACGGTCGCGACGGCGGCGCACTGCGCGGTCGCGGTCAAGAAGAACGACGTCCGGGTGGTCGCCGGCCGGGAGGACAAGCGCTCGCGGGACGGCGTGGAACTGCGCGTTTCGAAGGTCTGGGTCAGCCCCGACTACAGCGGCGACCCCGGCAAGGGCGACGACATCGCGGTGATGACGGTCAGCGGCCAGTTGCCGTACCGGCCCGCGAAGGTCGCGGACAACGGCAACGCCGACCTCTACCGCGAGGGGACGAAGGCGACGGTGCTCGGCTGGGGCCGCGTCGCCGACGGAGGCGCGCGTTCGGACTACCTGCGCAGCGCGGTCGTCCCGGTGGTCAGCGACAAGACCTGCCGCACCGCGTACTCCGGCTACGACCCGAGCGACATGGTGTGCGCCGGATACCCCGAAGGCGGGGTCGACGCCTGCCAGGGCGATTCGGGTGGCCCGCTGATGGTGGGCGACACGCTGATCGGGATCGTTTCGTTCGGCGAAGGCTGCGCGAAGGCGAACAAACCGGGCGTGTACACCCGCGTCTCGCACTACGCGAACGAGATCTCGCAGCAGAACAGCCGGGGCCTGATCGGCTGATCGATGCCTTCTTCACGTCCGATGTGCTAACAAGTGGGGCGTGAGCACCGACACCCCGATCATCGAGACCTCGTCGTTCCCGCTGTCCGTCGCCGGTGACGAGATCACCGCAGCACAGCTGCACGGCATCCTCCGCCTGCGCGTCGACGTGTTCGTCGTCGAGCAGAACGTCGCCTATCACGAGATCGACGGGCGGGACCTTCTGCCCGGCACCAGGCACCTCTGGATCGGCGGCTCCGTCGCCGTCGACTCGTACCTTCGCGTGCTGCAGGACGCCGGCGGCACCTTCCGCATCGGCAGGGTGTGCACGGCCGTCCGCTCACGAGGCAAGGGCCTGGCGGGACGGCTGATGGAGACCGCGCTCGCGGGCATCGGTGCCGCGCCGTGCGTGCTCGACGCGCAGACGTACGCGACGAAGTTCTATGCCAAGTACGGTTTCGTGGCCGAAGGCGACGAGTTCATGGAAGACGGGATCCCGCACATCACGATGTGGCGCCGGGAGGCGCCGCAGCCGTGATCACGGCGACCGCGCGGTCCACGTCGGCCTCGGTGAGGTCGGCCCGCGCGGTCAGGCGCAGGCGGGAGATGCCGTCGGGCACGGACGGCGGGCGGAAGCAGCCGACCCGCACCCCCTGATCCGCGCACTCGGCCGCCCACGTGACGGCGGCTTCGGGCGACGGCGCCTGCACCGAGATCACCGCGGCGTCCGGGAGACCGACCCGGAACCCCGCCGCTTTCAGTTGGTACGCAAGGTTTCCGGCCGCCTCGGTCACCTTGGTGGCCAGCTCCGGCTCGGCCTTCAACGCGTTGAGCGCGGCCAGCGCCGCGGCGGCGCTGGCGGGCGCGAGCGCGGTGTCGAAGATGAAACTGCGCGCGGTGTCCACGAGATGCTTGATCACGCGACGCGGCCCGAGCACCGCTCCGCCTTGCGCCCCAAGGGATTTCGACAGCGTGATCGTGGTGACGACGTCCGGCGCACTGGAGAGTCCCGCGGCGTGGACGGCACCGCGGCCGCCTTCGCCGAGAACGCCGAAGCCGTGGGCGTCGTCGACGAGCAGCGAAGCGCCGTGTTCCCGGCAGACGGCGGCGAGTTGCTCCAGCGGGGCGATGTCACCGTCGACGGAGAACACGGAGTCGGTGACGACGAGCGCGCGCGGTTTGCGGCGGGTCGCGAGAGCGTGTTTGAAGGCGCTCGGATCGCTGTGCGCGACGGCGGCGATGTCCGACCGGGACAGGCGGCAGCCTTCGATCAGCGAGGCGTGGATGTACTTGTCCGTGACGATCGCGGAATCAGCGCCGGACAGGGCCGTGACGGCGCCGAGGTTCGCGGTGAAGCCGGACGAGAAGACCAGCGCGGCCTGCGTGCCGCAGAAGCGGGCGAGTTCCTGCTCGAGTTCGGCGTGGACGTCGGTCGTGCCGGAGACGAGGCGGGAGCCGGTCGCTCCCGCGCCCCAGCGCAACGCGGCCGCGGCGGCCGCACCGGCGACGCGTTTGTCCCTGGCGAGCCCGAGGTAGTCGTTGCCCGCGAGGTCGAGTTCGGGCTCCTGCGCCTGCCGGATGCGCAGCTTGCGCACCAGCCCGGCCTCGGCCCGCTTCTCCGCCTCCACGTCGAGCCAGTCGAAGACCTGGTCGGGCGGGAGGTTCTGGGGAGCGGGGCCGGGAGAAGTCACGTCCCGCAGTCTCCCACTCGCGCTCCGGCAGCCGGTGCGGTGGTCCCGCTGTGCCGCCGCCGGAACGCAATGAACGGGCCTTTCCTTGCAAATTTTGCAAGGAAAGGCCCGTTCATTGCACGCTGGGGCCGGGGTGAACCGGCTCCGTTCAGTCAGTTCAGCTGTCGTAGCTGCGACGCGGGCGTCCGGTACCCGGACGCTGCGGGCGGCCGCTGCCGCCACCGGACTCGCCACGACGCGGGCGGCCGCGGAAGCCGCCGGGACGGCCGCCTTCGCGGTGACCGTGACCCTCGCGCGAACCCTGGTAGCCACCGCGGTCGCCGCCACCGTAGCCGCGGCCACCGCCGCGACGCGGGGACTCACGACGACGCTCGATGACCGGCTCACCGCTGGGCTGCTGCGCACCGGTGATGCGAGCGAGCTCGGCGTCGCCCGGGCGGACCGTGGTCTGCTCGGCGCGGACACCGGCGCGGTCGGTCATCCGGCGCACCATGCGGCGCTGGTCGTGGGTGACCAGCGTGACCACGACACCGGACGCCCCGGCGCGCGCGGTCCGGCCGGCGCGGTGCAGGTAGTCCTTGTGGTCGGCGGCCGGGTCGACGTGCAGCACCAGCGAGATGTCGTCGACGTGGATACCGCGAGCGGCGACGTCCGTGGCGACGAGGACCGGGGCGAAGCCCTCCTTGAAGTCCGAGAGGACCCGGTTGCGCTGGCCCTGGGTCTTGCCGCCGTGCAGAGCGGCCGCGTGGACGCCCTTCTCGCGCAGGCGCTCGGTGAGGCGGTCCACGTGGTGCTTGGTGCGGACGAACATGATCGTGCGGCCCTCGCGGGCGCCGATCTCGGTGATGATGTCCTGCTTGTCCTGGTGCGACACCTGGAGCACGTGGTGGTCCATGGTGGTGACGCTCGCGGTCGACGGGGCGACCGAGTGCGTGACCGGGTTGGTCAGGTAGGCGCGGACCAGGCGGTCGACGTCACCGTCGAGGGTCGCCGAGAACAGCAGACGCTGGCCGTCACGCGGGGTCAGGTCGAGGATCTCGCGGACCTGCGGCATGAAGCCCATGTCGGCCATCTGGTCGGCCTCGTCGAGCGCGATGAAGGTGCAGTCCGACAGCGACGCGGTGCCCTGGCGGACGTGGTCCGACAGCCGGCCGGGGGTGGCGATCAGCAGGTCGACGCCGCGGGAAAGCGCGTCGGCCTGGCGGGTGAAGGCCATGCCGCCGACGGCGGTGCGGCACCACAGGCCGAGAGACTTGGCCAGCGGGGTCAGCGAGTCGGCGACCTGCATGGCCAGCTCACGGGTCGGGACCAGGATCAGCGCGCGGGGGTGCTTCGGACGGGCGCGGCCGCCGTTGAGCCGGGTCAGCATCGCGAGGCCGAAGGCCAGGGTCTTGCCGGAACCGGTCTGGGCGCGGCCCAGCACGTCGCGGCCGGCGAGCGCGTCGGGGATGGTCGCGGACTGGATCGGGAACGGGGTGGTGATCCCGCCCTCGGCCAGTGCCCGCAGCAGAGGCTCGGGAAGACCGAGCTCCGCCCAGGTGGTGGCCTCGACACTCTCGACGGCGTCGTTGTGCAGCATTGCGTCACCCGCGGGGCGGGTGCGCGGCTTGCGGTGCTGCCGGGCCGACGGTGAGGTGTGGCCGGAGTTGAACGTGACTGTCACAAATGCCTCTCGGACGTGGCACGTCGCAAGGAGGCCCGGGCTGCCCGCACGCAGGCAGGGCAAGATGGTGTGCACAGATGGGCGTTCACAGGGACGAACCCGGCACACCGCGTCTGCATGACACCGCGCGCCAATTGATTGATACGGATACCGCGAGCCATTCGGTTGGCTTTGGAGGCGACGGACACCACTCATCCACGCCGCCGGTTGCGGTCTAGCACTACTGTACCGGACCGTTATCCGGCCTCCCAATCGGAGGGACCGATTGTGGGCAGGGTCTCCACCGAGGCTTCTCCTGGCGTGTCATGAAAGGGGCTTTCCTGACGGATCACGTCGGGAAACCCCTTTCATGACACTGTGGACGGTCAGCGGAGGCCGGCGATCTCTTGCAGTTCCCCGATCAGCTCCGGGACCGCCGTCAGCCGCTCCGGCAGTCCCCGTGAGTGGAACCACGTGGCGATGTTCCGCACGTCCCGCGCGAGGAACTCGAGCCCGCCGGGGTTGGCCACGATGTCGACCACCTGAGGGAGATCGATCACCATGATCTGCCTGCGGTGGACGAGCAGGTTGTACGCCGAGAGGTCGCCGTGCGCGAGCCCCTGCGACGCCAGCAGTTCCAGCATCGCCGAGGTCTGGAACCACAGTTCCCGCAACTGTTCCGGCTCCGGCCGGACCTGCGCGAGCCGCGGCGCGGCCGTCTCGCCGTCGCCGAGGAATTCCAGCAGCAGTTCGGTACCGTCGCGCTGCACCGGGTACGGCACCGGGGCCCCGACCGCCCACAGCCTGCTCAGCGCGCCGAACTCGGCCACCGCCCACTGCTCGGCGATGAGGTTGCGGCCGAAGCTGCTGCGCGTTTCCATGGCCCGCATCTCCCGCGAGCGACGCATCCGCCTGCCTTCGAGATAGCCGGCGTCACGGTGGAAGAGGCGGTGCTCGCCACTGCGGTACCGCTTGGCCGCCAGCACCGTGCCCTCGGTACCGGGCAGGTTGCGCCGGACGAGGTGGACGTCGGCCTCCTTGCCGGTTTTGAGGATGCCGAGTTCGGTGTCCACCGCCGCCAGCTCGGTGATCACCCAGTCGGGTCGCGGGTACGGCCCGTGCTCGGCTTCACCCCAGGTGCTCCAGCGGTCGGCGCCGTCAGGGATCGCTGTTTCGGTGTAAGCGTCTTCGCGCAGCCGAGCCAGCCGGACGCGTTCGGCTTCGGTGAGCCGTCCGCCGCGAGCGGGTTCGGGTTCGTCGTCGAAACGAGCGCGACGGGTGCGGCGGGGACTTTGTTCGTAAGACTCTTCGAGATCGTGCTTGCGCACTGGTGGGTTCTCCTAGTCAGGGGTGCCCCACCGGGCGAGCGTCGTGATTCCGCGCTCAGCCGCGAGGGGCGAGTGGATGGGGGCGGACAACGCCCCGGACAGTCATCAGCACGAGGCACCTCCCGGTCGCATCCACCGGCTCCCTGCCGGATCGCGCACGATCATCTCCGACGCCGTCGGGCGCCCGCAACCGAATTAATGCGAAGTAAGGCGAAGGTGGCGTGCTCGTGCCGTCCTTCGGTATCTGTCGCGGGGCGGGCGTTGCGAAAGCCACTTTCGCAACGTTGAAGGTTGCGAACGTGGCTTTCGCAACGCCGTCGTTCCGGCGCTGCCCTGCCCACCTGAAGTACGTGAAGGACCCCTTCCTTGCGTCTAGCGCAGTGAAGGAGGCCTTCCCGTACTTGAGGAAGGGGTGAAGGTCGAGTTTCCGACCCAGCCGCCGTGCCTGACGCCCACGCCAGCCGGTTCGGGTGTCGCGAAAGCCACTTTCGCGACGTCTGGTGTCCCGAAAGTGGCTTTCGCGACACGGCCGCTTCGCCACTCACCCCGCCGCCGGCCTCGCTCTCCGACCCCGCCAGGCGCCCTCAACCGAACTGATCCCTAAGCCGACCGCAGCCCCGCCAGCTCGCTCCGCGACCGCACCTTCAGCTTCCGCAAAACGCTCGCGACGTGCTGTTCCACCGTGCGCCGGGACAGGAACAGCACCTCGGCGATCTCCCGGTTGGTGTGCCCGGCGGCCAGCAGCCTGGCAACATCGCGCTCGCGCGGGGACAGTTCGTCGCCGTAACCCCGGCGCCCACGCCGAGAGGGGGCGACGGCGCCGGTGGACCGGAACGCGTGACGGCAGCGTGCGGCGTCACGCGTGGCGCCGAGGTGGTCGAACGCTTCGGCGAGCGCGGCGAACGTCTCCGCGACGTCCTCGTTCATGGCCAGGCGGCACCGCGTGGCCCGTTCGGCGATCAGCGCCGCGTGGTACGGCGCGGGGAGGGCGTCGAACCGCGCCCGTGCCTGCTCGAAGGCCTTGATCGCCTCCGCGTGGTCCCCTCGCGACGCCGCGACGAGCCCGCGGTTCGCGGCCAGCGCGGCACGGGTCGACGGCGCGTCGAGGTCGCCGATCTCGCGTTCGAACTCGTCGGTCAGCGCTTGCGCCGCGGCATCCTGCCCGGTGGCGCAGTACGCGTCGACGGCGGCCATCACCAGATCGGCACCCCAGGCCCAGACACCCTTGGCGCGCAAGAGTTCCAGTCCCTTCTCCGCCTGGGTGACGGCGGCCTCGCCGAGGTCCTGCGCGAGCAGCATGCCCGCCATTCCGGCGTGCGCGGCGATCGCGACCGGCGTGAACGCGTTCTCCGGCTGGTCCGCCGCGGTCCCGGCGAACCGGACCGCGGCTTCGTCCCATTCGCCGCGGGCGGCGGCGAGCAGCCCCAGCACCAGGCACAGTTCGCTGGTCACCGGCAGCAGGTCGCGGTACTCGTCGATCAGGGCGTCGGCCCGTTCGGCGAGACCGTCCCAGTTCCCGGTGAGCCAGTCGGTGTGGACCGCCGTCGCGCGGGCCGTGCTGACGACGTACGGCGCCCCGCAGTCGGCGGCCAGCTGCATGCCGCTGCGCAGCAGGCTCCTGGCCCGCCGGTGGTGACCCGTCCAGGCGCAGGCGTCGGCGCTGTTGCAGTGCAGCCGCGCCAGATGCCGCTGCTCGTCGGGCGAGCTGACGCTGGTGGGCGCCCGGTCCAGCATGTCCCAGCCCCGCGCGTCCCCGATGTGCAGCCGCGACGCCGCGTTGTTGGCCAGCAGGATGATCTTCAGTCCCGGGTCGGTCGCCCGGTCGATGAGCCCGTCGACCCGGTCCATCCACCGCCGGTGCTCGTGCAGCGGGGTCGCGCCGACCCAGGGCTGGGCGAGGACGCCCATCCCGCGTCCGGCCAGGTCAGGCCGGTCGGCCAGGTCGTTGACGGCGATTTCGATCTCGGTCCTCGCCGCTTCCAGCCCACCGGCCTGGCGCACCAGCAGAAGCCCGAGCCCCAGCCGGACCTCGCCGCTCAGGCGCCCGGACAGCCTGCCGTCGGTGAGCAGCCGTTCCAGCGCCGGGACGACCTCGGTCTGGGCGAGGCCGTTGCACGCCACCGAACTGAACTTGACCGCCAGTCTGTCCACATCGGACGGTTGCAGTCCCGGTTCGTCGAGCAGGGTGCGGAGCAGATCCGTCGCGGTGGCGAGATCACCGACCGTCGACGCCTGATCGGCGGCCGCTTCGCCGTACTTCAGGGCCCCGGCCCGGTCGCCCGCCTTACGGCAGTGTTCGGCGAGCCGCACGAGGGACTGCGGGAGCCGGTCGCGCAGCAGCCGCGCGGCCCGCCGGTGCAGTTCCTGCCGGTCGGGGCCGGGGATGGTGCGGTAGACGGCCTGCTGGGCGAGCGCGTGCCGGAAGCCGTATTCGCCCTCGCCGGTCTCCACCAGGACGTTGCGTTCGAGCGCGAGGACGAGCGCGCGATGGGCGCGTTCGGGGGTGAGCGCGGCCGCGGCGGTCAGCAGGTCCGGAGTGGACGGTATGCCGAGGACGGCGGCGGCCTCGGTGATCCGCCGGGCGGCGGGCGGCAGCGCGGTGAGGCGTTCGACAGTCGCTTCACGCAGCAGAGCCGGGACTTCGACCGCGTCGAGCAGACGCCTCGCGGTCGCGCCGTCGGCGTGCACCGCGCCCTCGATGCCCGCGACCGCGTGCACGACCTCCTCGACCACGAACGGGATCCCCGCGGTCCGCTCGTGCAGCCGCGCGGCGAACTCGGCCGAGACGTTCGCTTCGCCGAGCAACGCCGACACCAGCGCTTGGACGCCGTCGCGGTCCAGCGGCCGGAGCGTGACGAGCACGTGCGCGGTGCCGGGCGCGGGCCGGAAGGCGCTGCCGAGCGGGATACCGCCGGGCGTCTCCTCACGCCGGTAGGTGAGCAGGAGGGTCAGCCCCGGGGGCGGGTCGGTCATCAGGAACCGCAGCAGGCGGCGGGAGCCGTCGTCCGCCCAGTGGAGGTCTTCGATGAGCAGGACGTGCGGGCCCAGCGCGCCGAGCAGTTCCCGGACGGCGCGGAAGAGCCGGTGCCGTTCGGCCCTCGGATCGGCGAGCCGGGCGGGCGGCTGGGGCAGGTAGGCCGCGAGTTCCGGCAGGTAGGGCGCGAGTACCCCGGTCACGGGGTTGAGTTCGCGCGCCGGGCGGACGTCCTTCAGCGCGTCGAAGACCACGCCGTACGGGAAGGGCTCCCGCAACGGCTGGCAGCTTCCGGTGAGGACCGGTCGTCCGGCCAGTTCGGGGCAGGCCAGCAGCTCGGTGGCGAGCCGGGTCTTGCCCACCCCCGCTTCGCCTTCGAGCATGATCACCGACGGCGAGCGCATCGCGCCGTCGAGGATCTCGCCCAGTTCCGCATCACGGCCGACGAGCACGGGCGAACTCGTCCTGCGTCGGCAGCCACCGATCACCATGCCGGGTCACCCCCGCTTCACGAACCACACCGTTCGAGTGAACGCAGCTTAGGCACGTGCTCAGCGATCACGGAACCCGCTCGGACGGTCACGGAACTTTCGTAGGGATGGTGATTTTCCCTATTAGATACGTAGTCCTACGGACCGTTGCCTCGCTTGTTCGCGCAGGTCCCACCACCCGAAAGTGATTCAAGCGTGACTGGTCGTCACGGCGCCGGTCCGGAAACCTGCCGGCGCGAACCACCTGTTCGAGTGAACGGAGCTCAGGAAATGCGTGGAGAACTTCGACGTCACCGGATCGCGGGTGCGGTGCTCACCGGGGCCTGTGTAGCGGCCTCGCTGGCCTTCGCCGGATCGGCGACGGCCGCCGAGGGGCAGATCCGCGGCGCCGGTGTGCCGGGAGCCGTCACTGACGGGTACATCGTCTCGCTGAAGAGCGGCGACGCCGGCCTCGCGGCCAAGTACGGCGGCCAGGTGAAGGCGACTTACACCGCCGCGCTGAACGGCTTCTCGGCGAAGATGACCGAGGCACAGGCCAAGCGGCTCGCCGCCGACCCCAACGTGGACTTCGTCCAGCAGGACGCTGTCGCCCACATGACCGGCACCCAGACCAACCCGACCTGGGGCCTCGACCGGATCGACCAGAAGAACCTGCCGCTGGACAAGAAGTACACCTACCCGAACGACGGTGCCGGTGCGACGGTCTACGTCCTCGACACCGGTGTCGACTACCGCCAGTCGGAGTTCGGCGGCCGTGCGAGCAGCGGTTACGACTTCATCGACAACGACAGCGACGCCAAGGACTGTCAGGGCCACGGCACGCACGTCGCGGGCACCGTCGGCAGCGCCACTTACGGCGTGGCCAAGGGCGCCAAGATCGTCTCGGTCCGCGTGCTGAACTGCCAGGGCAGCGGCCAGTACTCGCAGATCATCAGCGGGATCGACTGGGTCGTGAAGAACGCCAAGGGCCCGTCGGTGCTCACCATGAGCCTCGGCGGACCGGCCGACTCCGGTGTGGACTCCGCCGTGCGCCGCGCGGTCTCGGCGGGCATCACCAACACGGTGGCTTCGGGGAATTCCAACACGGACGCCTGCTCCACCAGCCCGGCCCGCGTGCGTGAGGCCATCACCGTCAACGCCACCCAGAACGACGACCGCCGGTCCACGTTCTCGAACTACGGCAGCTGCACCGACATCTTCGCGCCCGGCACCAACATCACCTCGACCCGTAACGGTGGCGGCACCCAGCAGATGAGCGGTACCTCGATGGCGACCCCGCACGTCGCCGGCGCGGCCGCGATCTACCTGACCTCGCACCCGTCGGCCAACCCGGCCGCCGTGGCCTCCGGTCTGGCGAGCGCCGCCACCAGCGGTGTCGTGACGAGCCCGGGCTCCGGTTCGACCAACAAGCTGCTGAACGTGGCAGGTCTCTGATGCGCCGCGGCGTGCGGGCCGGTGTGGTGGCCTTCGCGGCCACCGCGCTGGCCGCGCTCGCCGCAGGCAACGCCGTCGCCGCGCAGGCGGAAGGCGTTGTCGTGCAGGCGAACCAGCACTACGGGAACCAGTACATCGTGGTGCTCCACGATGTCGGCACCATGGCGGTCGAGCAGTCTTCGGCCTCCTTGACCGGCCGCTACGGCGGCGAAGTCCGGTCGGCGTACAAGAACGTGCTCCGCGGCTTCTCGGTCAAGGGAATGTCCGAGCAGCAGGCCCGGCGGCTCGCGGCCGATCCCGCGGTCAAGACGGTCTTCCAGGACGGCACGGCGCGTGCCGTCGGCACGCAGACCAACCCCACCTGGGGCCTCGACCGGATCGACCAGAAGAACCTGCCGCGCGACAAGAGCTTCACCTATCCGAACACGGGTGAGGGCGTCACCGCGTACGACATGGACACCGGCATCAACCCGGAGAACCCGGAGTACGAAGGCCGCGCGTCCATCGGCAAGGACTTCGTGGGCGGCAACGGGAAGGACTGCAACGGGCACGGCAGTCACACCGCGGGCACCATCGGCAGCAAGACCTACGGCGTGGCCAAGAAGGTCAAGATCGTCGGGCTGAAGGTGCTGGGCAACGACTGTTCGGGCAACGGTCCCGACTCCGCCATCGTCGACGCGGCCGAATGGCTGACCGCGAACGGCACCAAACCGGCGGTGGCGAACCTGAGCCTGCGGATGGACCAGGTCGGGCTCGGCGACGACGTCATCAAGAAGTCCATCGCGGCGGGCTTCGTCTACGCGGTGGCGGCGGGCAACGAGAACCAGAACGCCTGCAACGTCAGCCCCGCCCGCATCCCCGAGGCGATCACGGTCGGCGCCTCGGACGAGAACGACAACAAGGCGTCGTTCTCCAACCACAGTTCGTGCGTGGACATCTTCGCCCCTGGCAACAACATCACGTCGTTGTCCACGTCCAACGGTGGTTCGGCGAACATGAGCGGCACTTCGATGGCCACGCCGCACGTGGCGGGCGCGGCGGCGCTGTACCTGTCCGCCAACTCCGGCGCCACCGCGCAGCAGACGCGGGACGCGCTGGTGAACAACTCCTCGGACGGTGTGCTCAAGGGCCTGCCGAGCGGGACGGTGAACAAGCTGCTGAACGTGTCGTTCATCGGCGGTGGCGGCCCCGGCCCGAAGTGCGGGGCCAAGTCGAACACCACACCGGTGTCCATTCCGGACGCGGGTGACGCGGTGACCAGTTCGGTGACGCAGGAAGGCTGCGATGGCAAGGCGTCGGCGACGCTGCCGGTCAAGGTCGACATCGCGCACACCTACACCGGTGACCTGGCGATCGACCTGATCGGGCCGAGTGGCGCGGTGTTCGCGCTCAAGCCAGCGGGAGGGATCGGCGAGGCGAGTGGCGTGCACACGTCGTACACGGTGAACGCCTCGTCCGAACCGGCGAACGGGACCTGGAAACTGCGGGTCCGTGACGTTCACCGGTTCGACAGCGGGACGATCGAAGGATTCTCCATCACCTTCTGAGTCCTTGCGAACGGCGGTGCGCCGCGGTCACGATGACCGCGGCGCACTGTCGTTTTCGCTGGGAGGCTTGTGATGGAGTCCTATGACATCGTGATCGTCGGTGGCGGGCACAACGGCCTGGTCGCGGCGGCCTACCTGGCCAGGGCGGGCCGGTCGGTGCTAGTGCTGGAACGCCGCGACGAGGTCGGCGGGGCGGCGGTGTCCTTCCGTGCCTTTCCCGGGGTCGACGTCCGGCTTTCGCGGTACTCGTACCTGGTGAGCCTGCTGCCGCGCAAGGTCATCGCGGACCTCGGGCTCGAACTCGATCTCAGGCGGCGGAGGATGTCGTCGTACACGCCCGTCGGCGACAGCGGTCTCCTTGTCGACACGGGCGACGAGGGTCGCACGGCGGCGTCGTTCTCCGCGCTCACCGAGTCCACAAAGGACTTCGAGGCGTGGAGGCGGTTCTACGCGATGACCTCCCGGGTCGCGGAGCGGACGTTCCCCACGCTGACCGAACCGTTGCTCTCCAGGGAGGAGCTGCGCTCGGGCATCGATCCGGAAGCCTGGGACGCGCTGTTCGAACGGCCGGTCTCCGAAACACTCGCCGAAATGTTCGGCGACGACACCGTCCGCGGTGTCGTCCTGACCGACGCGCTGATCGGGACCTTCGCCGGCGCCGGCGATTTCCGGCAGAACCTTTGCCTGCTCTACCACGTGATCGGCAACGAGACCGGCGATTGGGACGTCCCGGTGGGCGGGATGGGTGCGGTGACCGGCGCGCTCGCGTCGGCCGCGCGGGCGGCCGGGGCACGGCTCGTGACGGGCGCCGAGGTGCTGTCCATCGACCCGGACGGCTCGGTGCGCTACCGGCTCGCCGACGACGAGTTCGCCGTGCGCGGCGGTCACGTGCTGGCCAACGTCGCGCCGCGGACACTCGCGCGGTTGCTGGGCGAGGAGCCGCCGGAGGCGCCGGAAGGCGCGCAGCTCAAGGTGAACATGGTGCTCTCACGGCTGCCGCGGTTACGCGATTCGAGCGTCGACCCGCGTGAGGCGTTCGGGGGCACGTTCCACGTCAACGAAAGCTACGGGCAGTTGGCGACGGCGTACGCGGAGGCCGCCGCGGGCGAGATCCCGTCGCTGCCGCCGTGTGAGATCTACTGCCACTCGCTGACCGACCCGTCGATCCTCGGCCCGGCCGAACAGACCGCCGGCGTGCAGACGTTGACGCTCTTCGGCCTGCACATGCCCGCGCGATTGTTCGAGGGGCGCAACGACGCCGCGCGTGAAGCGGCGTTGCAAGCGACTTTGTCCTCTTTGGACAGTGTGCTGGCCGAACCGATCGAGGACTGTGTGCTGCGTTCACCGGACGGCCGGTTGTGCATCGAGGCGAAGACACCGCTGGATCTCGAAGCCGAACTGGGGCTGCCCGCGGGGCACATCTTCCATCGCGATCTGTCGTGGCCTTACGCGGCCGATGCGGCTCAGGTGGGGAAGTGGGGTGTCGAGACGGCGCACGAACGGGTGCTGCTCTGCGGTGCGGGTGCTGTGCGGGGCGGTGGCGTCTCGGGGATTCCTGGGCACAATGCCGCGATGGCGGTGCTCGCCCGGTCCTGATGTCATGAAGCCGAAGGGGAGGCACCTTTGAGCGACATCGAAGCGGTCGCTGACTTGCTACACGATCACCGTGTACGGGACGGATGGCTTCGTGAAGACCTACACCGGAGGGGGTTCACCACGATGGCGGTAATCGCCTACTACACCCGCGACGGGGAAGAACTCACCAGTCCGGCCGATGCGGACGCGCTGCTTTCTCGCATGGCCGAAGCCCAGGGCCCTGGCGAGTTGCCACGGATGGCTGCGATCGAACACGAGGAATCCGGGAAGTCCTCGACGTAGGCGTCAACGGCGCTCATGGGTTCGTCGCGCATATCGGCCTGACCGTCGGTAGCGCAATCAGTACGAACGGATCAGACGCACCGGGGACCGTCGAGTACGACGAGCAGGCGCATGTTCGCGTAGTACCCGCCGTCGCCGAAATCCCGGTCGACCAGGTCCGCGAAGCCGTCCGCCGATTCGTCAAGTCAGGTGGCGCACGACCCGACAACATCACGTGGGCTGACGTCTAGCGCGTGAAGGTCCCCTTCCCCCGGCTCAGCCGGGGGAAGGGGACCTTCACGCGCAAAGCGGGGCTACTGGACGGTGAGGGTGTAGGTCGCCGTCGAGGTCTTGCCCGCCGAGTCCGTCGCGGTGACGGTCACCGGGTACGTGCCGCGCTGGAACGGCGCGACCACCTGCATGGTCGAGCTGCCGCCGCTCGAGATCGTCTTCGGGTTGAAGAACGGCGCGAACGGCAGGCCCTGTCCGGACGCCGACAGCGTGATCGTTCCGGTCCCGCCGGTGGCGGAAACCGTGACGTTGCTGAAGAACCCGGGCTGGGCGGTCCCGCTGCCGGGGCTCACGCTCACCTGGAGGTTGCCGGGCTGCGGCCCGCCTTCACCGACGGTCAGCGTCAGCTTCGTGGTCGCCGTGTCGGTGGTTCCCTTGCCCGAGATCGTGACCGCGTAGTCCTTTTCGGCCGTCCCGGCGGGAACCTCGATGCTCACCTTGGCCGACTCGCCCGAGGTGATGGACGCGGGCTGGAACGTGGCCTTCGCGCCGTCCGGAAGCCCTGACGCGCTCAGGTCGACCTTCTCCGCGCCGTTCTTGCCCGGCTTGCTGGTCACCGTGGCCGAGACGTACTTGCCCGGCTCGACCTTGAGCGAGGACGGCGTCACCGCGAGGGAGAACGTCTCCGGGTTGTTCGGCTCGCCGATCTGCTGCTTGACCCAGTCGCCCATGTCGTTGTTGAGCCTGCCGTACACGCTGTACCACTTGAAGTCGCTGCGGCTCCACGACGCGACGCCGACGATCTTGCCGTCCACGACCAGCGGCCCGCCGCTGTCGCCCGGCAGGATCGTGACGTGGCCGTCGCTGTAGCCGCTGCAGATCATCGTCGCGTCTTTGAAGCCTGCGCCGACACCGTTGCAGCTGCTGCCCTGCACGATCGGCAGGGTGAACTTGTGCAGTTCGACGTTCGCGGGACTGTCGTCGTGGTTCTTCTTGCCGTAGCCGAGCCCGAGGCCGGACTTGCCCGGCTTGTTCAGGTCCGTGTCGGCCGACGTCGCGACCTTCGCGTACTGACCGCCCGGCACCGGGATGTCGGCGTCGGTGGTGACCACCGCGACGTCGTACCCCTGGTCGAAGTTGACGTACTTCGGGTGCTTCTCGTAGCTGACGACGCCGATCTTCGTTCCGCCACCGGCGTTGAGATCGTCCAGCCCGTAGAGGAACGACTTCGCGCCCGCGGCGTCCTTGCAGTGCGCGGCGATCAGGATCTTGCGCGGCGCGACGACCGAGCCGGTGCAGGTCTGGCCCTGTGGCCGCGTCCCGCCTTCGCGCAGGCCCGCGATGATGAACGGGTGGTCCTTGACGGAGGCCGGGGTGCCGCCGATGGAGTTCGTGTGGAGTCCACCGGGGACGATCGCTTGGTCCGTCGGGGTGACGGCTGGCAGGTTCGCGGCCGCGGCAGGCGCGGGCAGGAGGACCGAGAGGCAGCCGAGGGTGGCGGTGGCGATCCCCAGAAGCCGTTGTCTTCTGTTCACGGTTGTTCCTTTCCAGATGGCTGGAAATCACTTTCCGCATGTGCCACCGGCGGAACAATCGAGGAAGAAGCCCGTAGGGGTACTGAACTAATGCGGCCCGTCTCCGGTGAGCAGCTCCAGACTGTGGTCACCGGTGCGCTCGACGTCGAGGCCCGCCTTGGACAGCACTCGCAGCAGCTGTTCCACAGTGGACGGTTCGCTGCGGGACTTCACCAGCTCCGCGGCCAGTCGTCCCTTGTACGCCTTGTTGAAGTGGCTCACCGTGGTCCGGTTGCCCTTCGCGTCCTCGGTCACCACACGGACGGTCACCGCGTCCGGCCGGAGTTTCGCCAGCGCCGAGTAGGTCCCGGAACGCAGGTCGACGACGAGCCCCTCGATGCCCTGGAGCACCGGTTCGAGCGTCGGCTTCCACACGCTGCGGATGGTCCCGAGCGACGGCAGCGCGTTCCCGCCGGAAAGCCGGTACGCGGGGATCGGGTCGGTCGCCGCGACCACCCCGAACAGCGCCGAAGCGACGGCGAGGCGCTTCTCGGCCTTCGCCAGCGTCGCCTTGGTGAAGGACTTGACGTCGAGCGCGTCGTAGAGCACCCCGGTGTAGCGGCGCAGCCCCGGCATCGTGGGCGAGGCCCACAGTTCGGCGTTGCGGGCGACCTCGTCGGCCTGCCGTGGCGTGATGCCGAGCGCGGCGACACTGGCCGGGACATCGCCCGCCAGTTCGACGAGCGCGTCGGCCAGCTTCGCCCTGGTCGGATTCAGTTCCGGGAACGACAGGGCGCCGAGGTCCAGCGGCGCGCCGGTGCCACCGTCGGCCTTGGTTTCGGAAGGGGGGAGCAGCACGAGCACCACGGAAGCGTAACTAAATGGAGTGCGTCACCCCGAGGCGCGGGCTTAGCCTCGTCCGCATGAGCCTGACCTGGCGCCCGCTGACCCTGGACGACATGCCGCGACTGGCCGAGACCTTCGCCGAGGCGGAGCGTGTCGAGCCGATCGAGGAGCACTACAGCGCGGAGGATCTCGCCGAAGAGATCGGCTCGCCGACGGTGGACCTGCCGACGGCGTCCACCAGCGCCTGGGACGGCGGCACACTGGTCGCCTACGGCCTGCTCAGGAAACGTGACGCGGCGGATCCGGTGCACATGATGCGGGTCGAGACGCTCGTTCACCCCGAGTACCGCGACGACGCGATCGCCGCGCACCTCACCGGCTGGTTCGTGGAGGCGGGAAAGCGCCTCCACGCGAAGTCCCACCCGGACGTGCCACTGGAACTGCACGCCGCGGCCAACACCAAGCAGCGCTGGCTCTCCGAGGTCCTCGTCGACTCCGGATACGAGCACGCCCGGTGGTTCGTCGACATGCGCGCCGACCTCGACGCGATCCCGCCGGTCAAGCCGCTGCCCGAAGAGTTCCCGCTCGTCACCTACGAGGACAAGTACGAAGCCTTCACCCTTCGGTCCCGCAACGAGACCTTCGCGGACCATTGGGGGAGCACGGAGCAGTCTCCGGAGGCGTGGCGGCATCTGGTGGTCGGCGGGAAGGATTTCCAGCCGGACCTGTCGTTCCTGCTGCTGAGCCCGGAGCGTGACCGAGTGGTCGCGATGGTGCTGAGCGCGTTCTTCGCCTCCGACGAGGCCGCCACGGGTGTGAAGGACCTGTATGTCAGTCACGTCGCGACGGACGCGGCCCTTCGCGGGCGCGGCATCGCGGGCGCGCTGCTCGGGCACACGATCGTCCAGGCCAAGGCGAAGGGCTTCCAGCGGGCTTCGCTCAACGTGGATCAGGACAACAGCCACCGCGCCCTCGGTGTCTACGAACGTGTCGGCTTCAGCGAGCATCAGCGCTGGGCCGGGTACGTGAAGCCCGTTCCGACCTGACCGGTTGTCACCCGAAAGGGTGGATTTGGGTACAGTCGATCTTCTCGGAGAGATCGCTGGGGGTGGTAGGGCGTTGCCGGTTTCCGCACGCCTCGGCTGGCATGACCTGCCTTCGGCGACGCGTGACACCGTGGAGCGTGAGCTCGGGTCGGTTGTCCGCCGTTCGCTGTGGCAGACTCCGGAATTCGACGGCGGTGTCTCCGCGAGGCTCGAGCTCGACCGCGGTCATCGCTGGGTCTTCCTGAAGGCGATCCCGGCGAACAGCCCGCGCGCGGGCGGCTACCGGACGGAGGCCGCCATCGCGCGACGGCTGCCGCCGGAGGCACCCACGCCGAAGCTGTTGTCCTTTGTGGACGGCGAGTGGCTGGTGCTCGCGTTCGCCGACTTCGACGGCACCAGGCCGAACCTGCGCCCGGGGTCGCCGGACCTCTCCGCGGTCCTGGCCACCTTCGGCGCGCTCGGGCGCACGCTCACGCCGTGCCCGCTGCCCGATGTCCCGGACGCCCTCGACGATCTCGGCCCGCTCCTGCGCGGCTGGCACGAACTGGCGAAGGAGCCGCCCGGCGATCTCGACGGCTGGGCCGTCCGCAACCTCGACAGGCTCGTCCAGCTGGAGACGTCATGGCATCCCTGGTCGGCGGGGGACACGTTGCTGCACAACGACATCCAGCCCGAATACCTGGTGCGGACCGGACCGGGCCGGGTGCTCGTCACCAACTGGCGTTATCCGGCGAGAGGCGCGGGCTGGCTCGACCTGGTCGCGCTCGTGCCGTATCTGCTCGACGCCGGGCACGAGCCCGCCGACGTCGACCGCCTGCTGCGGCGGCGCCCCGTGCTGTCCGGCGTCCCGGTGTGGGCGGTCACCGCGTTCGGCGTCGCCTTGGCCGGGCACACCGAACGCGCGAGCCGACTTCCGGAACCACCCGCGACGACCGGGGTCCGCGCGGCGCAGCGCCGGCTCGCCGCGGCCATGCGCGACTGGCTCGCCTACCGCACCCACTGGCCCTAGACGCTCGGTCCGACCGGGCTGAAGGACGCTTTCCCCGCATGCCATGCGGCCAAAGCGCCCTTCACCGCGTGAGACGCGGGGAAAGCGTCCTTCAGCCGACCACGTTCAGCGGCTCTTCCCCGGCGACGTACCGGCGCAGCTGCTCGGCCACCAGCCGCTTCGCGCGCGGGTAGAACGACGCCGACCCGCCCGCGATATGCGGCGTGATGACGACCCCCGGCGCCGTCCACAGTGGATGCCCTGCGGGCAGCGGCTCCGGATCGACGACGTCCAGTGCCGCGCGCAAGCGCCCGGTGACGGTCTCGGCGGTGAGCGCCGCGGTGTCGATCGCCGAGCCCCGCCCGACGTTCACCACCAGGGCGCCGTCCGGCAGCGCGGCGAGTTCCGCGGCGCCGAACAGTCCCGTGGTCGCGGGCGTCTCGGGCAGGATCAGGACCACGATGTCGGCGGACGGCAGCAGCGCCGCCAGTTCGCCGACGCCGTGGACCCGCTCCGCGGGACGCGCCGTGCTCGCCACCCTGGTCACGACCGCTTCGGCCGCGATCAGCTGTCGCTCGATGGCCTGGCCGATCGAGCCGTGGCCGACCAGCAGCACCCGGCTGTCGGCCAGCGAACGCGTGTGTTCGCGAGCCCACGAGCCCGTCGCCTGCTGCGCGAACCAGCGCGGCAGATCCCGCTGCGACGCGTGGATCAGCGCCAGCGCGTGCTCGGCCACGCTGAGGTCGTGCAGGCCGCGGCCGTTGGCCAGCTTCACCCCCGCCGGCACCAGCGGGACCAGCCCTTCCACCCCGGCCGAAAGCGACTGCACGAGCTTCAGCGACGGCAGCCTGTCGATCAGCTTCGTCGGCTCCGCCCCGGTGTCGTACGGCAGCACGTAGACCTCGACGTCGTCGAGGCCGCCCTCCGGCAGCGGTCCGATGCCGTCGTACAGCCGGACACCCAGGCCTTCCGGTAGCTCGATGTCGGCCCAGGGCAGGATGGCTCGCTCCGTCATACCGCCATTCTGACCATCGGGACCGCCCTCACTACCCGTGGGTCGCGACGCAGAATTCGTTGCCTTCGGGATCGGCCAGCACCGTCCAGGCGATACCCGGCATCTTCTGCTCGTCCACCTGCTTCGCACCCAGTCCGGTCAGGCGCTCCACCTCCTTCTCTCTGTCCTCGGCGCCGAAGTCCATGTGGACCCGGTTCTTGCCCACCCGCGGCTCCGGCACGCGCTGGAACGCGAACACCGGCCCGTTCTCCACCTTGGGGTGCAGGATCAGGAACTCGCCGTCGTGGTCCTGGTCCACCTCGACCCCGAGCGCCTTCGTCCAGAACGCCGCGAGCCCGCGCGGATCCGCGCAGTCGATCGTGATCATGCCCAGTTCGATACCCATGGCGGCACGCTAGCGGCACCCACCGACAAATCCGAGCGCCCGCGATAACCGGTTGAAGAGCCCAGGGGAGGGGTGACTACGCTGCGCAGAACGTCTCAGCACGTAATTCCAGCGAGGAGCCCAGAAGTGATCACCAGGATGTCGTCGTTGTTCCTTCGCACCCTGCGTGAGGATCCGGCGGACGCCGAGGTACCGAGCCACCGGCTCCTGGTACGCGCCGGCTACGTCCGCCGGGTCGCCCCGGGCGGTTACTCCTGGCTGCCGCTGGGCCTGCGGGTGCTGCGCCGGATCGAGAACGTCGTCCGCGAAGAGATGAACGCCTTCGGCGCGCAGGAGATCCAGTTCCCCGCGCTGCTGCCGAAGGAGCCCTACGAGGCCACCGGCCGCTGGACCGAGTACGGCGACGCGCTGTTCCGTCTCAAGGACCGCAAGGGCGCCGACTACCTTCTCGGCCCGACGCATGAAGAGCTCTTCGCGCTCACCGTGAAGGGTGAATTCAACTCGTACAAGGACTATCCCGTCGTCCTGTACCAAATCCAGACCAAGTACCGCGACGAGGCGCGTCCCCGCGCCGGCATCCTGCGCGGCCGCGAGTTCGTCATGAAGGACTCCTACTCCTTCGACCTCGACGACGAGGGCCTCGCGAAGTCGTACGAGCTGCACCGTCAGGCGTACACCAAGCTGTTCGACCGTCTCGGCATCGAGTACGTCGTCGTGAAGGCGACTTCGGGCGCGATGGGCGGCTCGGCCTCCGAGGAGTTCCTCGCCGTCGCCGAGACCGGTGAGGACACCTACGTCCGCAGCACCGAATCGGGTTACGCGGCCAACGTCGAAGCGGTCACCACGCCCGCTCCCGAGGCCAAGCCGATCGAGGGCCTGCCCGAGGCGAAGACCCACCACACGCCGAACACGCCGACCATCGAGTCGCTGGTCGCGTTCCTGAACGACGCGGACCTCGGCCGCACCTTCACCGCGGCGGACACGCTCAAGAACGTCCTGGTCAAGACCCGCCAGCCGGGCGCGAAGGAGTGGGAGCTGCTGGCCATCGGCCTCCCGGGCGACCGCGAGGTCGACACGAAGCGCCTCGAAGCCTCGCTCGAGCCCGCCGAGTTCGAACTGCTCGAAGAGGCCGACTTCAAGAAGAACCCCTTCCTCGTCAAGGGCTACATCGGCCCGAAGGCGCTGAAGGACAACGGCGTCCGCTACCTGCTCGACCCGCGTGTCGTCGAAGGCACCGCCTGGGTCACCGGCGCCGACGAGCGCGACCACCACGTGGTCGACCTGGTCGCGGGCCGCGACTTCACCGGTGACGGCGTCATCGAGGCCGCCGAGGTCCGCGAAGGCGACGCCTCGCCCGACGGCAAGGGCACCCTGGTCGCCGCGCGCGGCATCGAGATCGGGCACATCTTCCAGCTGGGCCGCAAGTACGCCGACGCGTTCTCGCTGGACGCGCTGGGCCCGGACTCCAAGCCCATCCGCATCACCATGGGTTCCTACGGTGTCGGCGTCTCGCGGCTGGTCGGCGTGCTCGCCGAGCAGAACCACGACGATCTCGGCATCATCTGGCCGCGCGAGGTCTCGCCGTTCGACGTGCACGTCGTCATCGCGGGCAAGGACGAGACGATCGCCGCCGGCGCGGAGAAGCTCGCCGCCGAACTGGACGCCGCCGGGATCGAGGTCGTCCTCGACGACCGCAAGGCATCCCCGGGCGTGAAGTTCGCGGACGCCGAACTCGTCGGCGTGCCGACCATCCTGGTGGTCGGCCGCGGTCTGGCGAACGGTGTCGTCGAGGTCAAGGACCGCCGCACCGGAGACCGCGAAGAGATCGCCGTCGACGCGGTCGTGGAGCACCTGGTCAAGCTCGTCCGCTCGTAATGTTCGGCAAAAAGCGCGGGGACTCCCCGGGCTATGAGGACAAACAGGCGCTGAGCGGGTTCGGGGGCTACGAGCCCTCGGACTCGCCCGGCTACACGCCGTCGCCTGTCGAACCCGTGTCAGAACCCACGCTGGAACCTTCGAAACCGGCGAAGCAGCCGATGTCGCGAAGCGGGCGAAGGGCCATGTACGGCTTCTTCGCCACGCTCGGCGTCATCGCGGTCGCCGCCTTGGCGAACAACGGCTCGGACCGGTCGTCGAGCAGCAGTACGCCGACCACCCGCGCACCGGTCGTCTACACGCCTTCGCCGCGCGTCGTCGCGCCGCCGGTGACCGACGGCTGGCAGTCGGTGGCCGGAGCCGACGGTCTCGTCGCCTATGACGTCCCGCCGAACTGGACGCCGAAACCGGGCACGATCCACGGCTGGGAGAAGACCGCGCTCGTCCCCGGTATCTCCATGTTCTCCAGCGCTTTCGTCGGCGACGACTACTGCCCGGCGGTCAAGGGGAGCAGGGTCGGGGGCAGCGGATTGACGACCGTGAAGGTCGCCGACGCGCCCGGCGCCGCGAACAAAGCCTTGTACGACCTCGTGGTGAGCGCGTACAACCCCGAGGAAGGCCCGTTGTCGGCCAAGATCGTCGCGGACCCGCCGCAGCAGGCGGAGTTCACGCTCGGCACCGGCAAGAAGGCCCCCGCGAACATCCTGATCGCCGAGGTGACCCTCGGGTACACCGGGACTTGCATCCCGAAGCGCGCCCTCGTCGGTGTGCAGGCGGTGGACATGGGCGACGCGTCCGCCGCCCTGCTCGTCTATTCGGACCAAGACCAGCAGGGCAGTGCGGATCGCGAGCAGATCTTGAAGATCCTCAAGACCTACCGGGGTGTCCCGGAAGCCGATCGCAAGACCATCACGCCGCCGCCTTCGACGCTGCGCTGATCTTTTTGGGGCTGGGGCTTCTTACCGGAGCGGGCGAGCTTCGCCAGCCGCAGCAGACCCGTGTTCGGCAGGTAAGCCCGGCCGAGCGCGATCCCGATCCGCGGCAGATCCGCCTCGTCGCGGAACGCGAGGTACAGCGGGACGTGGCGCGGCTGGAACTTCGCCTTGAACGCGTGCAGTGAACGGAAGCCGTAGAACGGTTCCATCATCGTGCCGAGTGCGTCCAGAACCCGTTCGACGGCGTGCGCGGGCTCGCCGGAACTCGCCAGCGGGGCGCCGGACAGCGACACGAACTTCGCGCCTTCCTCGCGGAAGGCCAGGCACGACGACGCGATCAGGAACTCCATCGACGGGCGGAATCCGTCGGCGCGTTTGCGCATGACGTCGAGCGTCCACCCGCCGATCGCGCCGGCACCGGTGTACACCGGCAGCCAGGACGTCACGCCGTGGACCACGCCGTCGGCGTCGACGGCGAGACCGACGCGGGTCTCCGGGTCCATCGCCTCGTCGACCCCGCCGAGGGTGAAGCCCATTTCGGGCATGCCCTTGTCGCTGATCCACTCCTCGGAGATCGCGCGGACCTGCGAGATCACCGCGCGCGGCTGATCGGCGAGCCGGACCAGCCGGAACTCGATGCCGTCCTTCTTGGCGCGGTTGATCGCGGTCCGGACGTCCTGCCAGCGCTTGCCGCGGAACTCCAGCGTCTCGAGTTCGATCAGGGTGTCCTCGGCGACCTGGACGTGCTTCCAGCCGAGTTCCTTGGTGGTGGCGGTGGTTTCGCCGGTGGCGGAGAACAGGCACGGCACGAGGCCGGTGTTCTCGCACATCGTGATGAACTCGGCGATCGTGCGGTCGCCCGCGCCGTCCGGGGCGATCGGGTCGCCGAGGGCGATCGCGACACCGGCGTGGCGCCGGTAGGCGAGGTAGGACTTGCCGTCCGCGGCGACGAAGTACGAGTTCTGCGGCCACGTCGTCATCCACGAAAGCGTGCTTCCGCCGTGACGGCTGAGCAGCGTGCGGGCCAGCGCGGGGTTGCCCATCCGGCCGAGGCGGCGGCGTTTCCGCCGTGACGGCACGCGGAAGGCGCCCCGCGAGGAGACCAGCAGCGCGAACTCGACCGTCCACAGGAGATTGTCCACGAAGAACAGCGGCGGATCCGAAAGCCCGGTGTCCTCACCGAGGACCTCGGCCAGCGCGAGCACCCCGCCGTAGGCCATCACCTGAAGGATGACGAACGAGGTCAGGATCATCGCGCACCACCAGGCGACCTGGCTGCCCTTGCGCAGGCCGTTCATGATCGGCACCACGATCAGGCACAGGATGACGACTTCCCAGGTGGACAGCGAAAGTTCCTCGGACGAACCGAAGGGGCCGTTGCCTGGGACGAAGGACATCACCAGTTCGGCGACCGTCAGCACCAGCAGGCCCGCCACGACGTAGAACCGCCACTCGCGCAGGCTCGGCCGCCGTTCGCGGACGGAATCCTTCGAAGCGACGAACTTGCGCCCGAACGGCAGGGCCAGGACGAGAGCGAAGAAGTGCACTAGGTCGGCGAGCGTGCCGACGAAGATGATCGCGATCCCGGCGTAGACGCACAGCCCGGCGCGCAACCGCAGGCGCCACGGCGGGCGCAGGGTGGCGCTGGCGACCGCGACCGCGGCGAGCGCGCCCCCGGAGAACCCGACGTCGAGGCTGCCCGCGACCCGTTCCGCCCACTCCCAGCCGGAGTTGCGGCTCAGCGCGAGGAACTGGACCGCGACCAGCACGCTGACGAACTGACCGCCGATGGCGACGGCCATCGCCCGGCGCGTGCCGAGCCGCCATTCCGCGAATCCGGCGAACAACGCGAAGCTGAGCACCATCGGCAGGTAGTAGAGCGGGACGACCGCGAACAGCGGTCCGGTGAGCACGGTCCACCAACGGCCTGATTCGAGCGACGGCAGCCCATAGGCGATGTACGGATACACCGCGCGATCCTCGGCGGCCGACCAGAGCGCGCCCGTGGCCAAGGCGAGCGCGAGCATGGTCACCGTGACGAGGGTCGTGAAAGGCAGCCGGTGCCTCAGCACCGTGGCGATCTTGTGCGTCCGGCCCGGCGCGGCCGTCCCGCTTCCCCCTGTTGGCATGGGAATCAAGGTAGGCGCGGGAGCCGGTCGGACACATCCGGCACGGGACCCATATTTCCCTTAGGGGAGTGCTACTCGCGACGGATGCTCTCACCCATCTTGAGGACGATGTCCCTGGCTACCGGGTCGGGGATCTCCTGGTCCGCCAGCACCAGGAGGACGTGGTAGCGGCCGGAACCGGGCAATGCGGACAGGGGCAGGGCGATCGCGGTGATCGCGACGGACGGGGCCGAGCACGGCCCGTCCGCGGCGGGGACGACGGTGGTGGTCACGGAGGTGGCGATCGTGCCGCCGTCGAGGACGGTCACCGGTCCGGCCTCGCCGATTTCGGTCTTCGGGGCCCGCCCGCCGCTGATGGAGCCGTACGCGGCCGCGGCCCAGCGGAGGGTGGTTTCTTCCGCCGCTTGGGTGAGGCTTCCGACCTCGCCCTCGTCGATGGTGGTGAACCCCGCCATCGCGCGTGCCGAGAGGTCGGAGCCGGGGCAGAAGTCGCGCTGGTACCGGGCGACGCCCTGCAACGTGACGAGTTCGCCTGCCGGTGTCTCGTACCCGACCGCGACGTCGGGTTCTTCGAGTTTCCAGTCCGGCGGGACGTCGAAGACGAGCGGGTGATCGTCGGACAGCACGGGCTGCCAGCCCTCGATCACGGGCTCGATCCGGCCGGGTGACTCCGGGTCCGGCAAGGCGAGGTCCCGCGCGGGCGGCGGCGGGGCCGCGGTCCTGGCCTGGTAGGTCGCCGTCGTGCCGACGACGAGTACGACGATCAGTCCGATGATGCCCAGCGCGGGCAGGAGACGGGGGCGGCGTCGGGCCGGGACGGCGTCCTGGACGGCCGGTAGCGGCCTCGTCTGTTCGGCTTCGTCTTCGAGCGGCTGCCCGGTGAGCGGATCGACGAACCACAGTCGCGGTTCGCCGGGGTGCCCACCGGGGCCGGTCACTGCTGCGGCCTCAAGCTCGCGAGGATCTTCTGGGCGTCCGCGTCGGGCAGCGCGTCGGGCGTTCCCTGGTCGAGGGCCATGACGAAGCAGATCGTCTGGTCGCCGGACTTGAACGCGGCCGAGGTGATCTTCACGCTCGGCGCCCGGCACTCCTCGGTCTCGGACGGGGTGAACGTCCCGGTCGAACTGACCGCCTGGATCGACCCGCCCGCGATCGGGACCTGCTTGATCTCGGGCAGCGGGACATCGGCCTTGCCGGTGGCGGACTGGATCCAGAGCCGGACGGCGCCCCTGGCGGCGTTCTCGACCGGGATCTGGTCCGCGGTGGCGAACCCGACGACGCCGCGGTTCGAGCCGCGGGCATCCGGGCAGGCGCCGAGTTTGTAGGTCGACGCCTCGTGGACGACCATCTTGAACTCGCCCTCCTCGTACCCGACGAGCTGGCCGGGCTTGATCTCCCAGCCGGACGCGGGCAGGTCGTAGGCGACCTTGTCCTTGGCGGACAGGACCCCCTGCCAGCCGGGTGTCGTCGAGGGGACTTTGTTGTCCTTCGGCGCCCCGCTGCTCGTGGGCGGTGGTTTCGACGCCGAGGACGACGGCGGAACCGGTGCCGACGACGGCGGCGGACCGGCCTGAGGCTGGGGATCGTCGCCGTCACGCAGGACGAAGAAGAGCGTGGCACCGACGGCGATGACCAGGACGAGCGCGCCGAGGCCGATCCACAGGCCCTTCTTGCTCTTCTTCGGCGGTTCCGGCGCGAAGCCCTGGTACGTCTGCTGCGGGAACTGCTGATACCCCTGGTACTGCTGCTGGGGATCCTGCGGGTACTGGCCGTACTGAGGCGGGTTCTGCGGCGGATACCCCTGCTGCGGGGGTTGCTGCTGGTAGGGCTGCTGCGGTTGCTCCGGCCAGCCGTTGCCGCCTGGGTATGCCATGGAGCGAGCTTAGTTGGCGCTCCCGAGTACGGCCGTGCGCACCGCTGCCAGGTCGGACAGGTCGCCGAGGACGGTGTGGGCGCCCGCGTCGGCCAGTTCCTCCGCGCTGAACTGCCCTGTCGCCACGGCCACCGCGACGGCGCCGTTGTCGAGCGCGGCCCGGACGTCGTCCGGGGTGTCGCCGATGACGACGACCGAGGTGGGCGCGAACTCGGTGCCGTGTTTGGCCGAAGCGTGGCCGACGGCGGCGGGCACCAGATCGGGCCGGTGCGCCGAAAGCGAGCCGTAGCCGCCGATCTCGAAGTCCACGTGCTCGTGCAGGTCGAACGCGGTCAGCTTGTGCACGGAGATCTCCGGCAGGTTGCCGGTGACCAGGGTCTGGACGACGCCGCCGTGCGTGGCGAAGTCGTTCAGCGCGTCCTTGGCGCCCGGGAGCGCGCGGCCGCTCGTGGACAGCGTCGGGGCGTGGCTCTCGGAGACCGCGATCAGCGCGAGCCAGAGCTTGCGCACGTTCTCCTCGGTGGGCTCGACGCCGTGCGAGGTCAGGATGTCGGCGCTGATGGCGCGTTCGGTGCGGCCGCCGAACTGGGGCAGCGCCCGCAGCTCGATACCCGCGACCTCGGCGAGCGCGGTCGTGTACCAGGAGGCGCCCACGCCACGCAGGTCCACGAGGGTCTGGTCGATGTCCCACAGCACGAGCCGGTGCGGAGTAGTCACGCGGCCGACGGTACCGGTGAGCTTGTTCAACGTCTGTTGACTTCTGCTGATCAGCCCTCCAGGAGACTGAAGCGGACGCGCCGGACCGGGTTGTCCAGGTTGGTGTCCACCAGGCAGACCGACTGCCAGGTGCCCAGCGTCATCACCCCGCCGAGCACCGGGATCGTCGCGTACGGCGGCAGCAGCGCGGGCAGCACGTGGTCACGGCCGTGACCGGGACTGCCGTGCTGGTGCCGCCAGCGGCCGTCGCGGGGGAGGAGGTCGTCGAGCGCCGCGAGCAGGTCTTCGTCACTGCCGGCGCCGGTTTCGAGGATGGCCAGCCCGGACGTCGCGTGCGGGACGAAGACGTGCAGGATCCCGTCCTCGGCGTCCGCGTCGCGCAGGAAGGACTCGGCGTCCCTGGTCAGGTCGTGCACCACGGCCACGCTGCCGGTGCGCACCTCGATCTCCGTGGAATACATGCCCGTCACGGTAGTGCCCCGAAGCGCGCGACGTAGTGCCAAACGCGTTTGAGCGCTTGCTGGTCGACGTCGCGGGCGTCGCCGAGGACACGCGGATCGAGGTGGCCGTCTTCCGCCAGTGCCCGGCCGAGTTCGACGAATTCGGGACCCCGGTAGGCGGGGTGTCGTGCGAGTTCTCGGGTCGACAGGCGGAATCCCGGATGCCATTCGACAGGGCAGCCGAGCCCGAGCGCGGCCTTTTCGACGTCGGTGCCGCGGTGGCTCGGGTCGAGCACGAGGCCTTCGACGTCCGTCGTCAGCTGGACCGGACCGTGGACGTGTGCCTCGATGTAGTCGTCGAGAAGGTCCACGTCGTCCTGATCGGCCAGTGCGATCAGCGCGGAAACCCTGGTGCCGTAACCGAAATCCGCCGGACGCAGGACGCTGTCCGGATAGCAGAACGTCGTCCGCCCGATGGTGTGCGCCGCCATCCGGAAATGGGCCGAGCCGAACCTCGGCGCCCCGCCCACCGCGCGACGCCGGAAGTTGAGCGCCCCGTACTTGGGCCGTTCGGCGGGTGGCGCGTCGTCGTAGGCGCCGCCGAACATCCGGCTCTCCCACCGCCAGCGGTCTCCGCCGGGGTACGCGGTCAAGCCGCCGTTGCTCGTCCCCGTCTCGAACTGGTTGCGGTAGAAACCGTCCTCGGCCATCGCGGCCAGGAGCGACCGTCCGTCCACTGTGGATCTATCGGGATGGAAGTGCAGTGTCACCGGCAGTCCGGCCTCGTGCCCGCCGCGTGCTTTCGCCGCGACGTGGGAGAGGGCCCGGGATCTCATCACCCGAGTATCAGGCGTGCCGCCGGGCGAGGGCGACCAGATATCGGACCGGTCCGGCCGTCGGGTTGACGTAGGCGCACGGCTGCGGAGTGCCGAGCTGCAGGCAGTCGCCCGCGTCGAGTTCGTGCTCGACGTCGCCCTCCCGGAACCTCAGATGCCCGTCGAGCACCCAGATCTGGTGGTGGGTCAGCGCGTAGGTGTGCGCGGGGAAGGCGACTTCGGCGCCCGCGGGCAGCACGACCTCGACCAGTTCCAGCGGCCCGCCGAGCGACGGCGACACCGCGCGGCGCACGTAGCCGGTGTCAGGGTCGGTCCAGGTCGGCTGATCGGCCGCGCGCACGAGCCGGCGGTCACCGTGTTCGGCGCGCGCGATCAGCTCGGACAACGTCATCCCGAGCGCGGCCGAAAGCCTGCTGAGCAGGACCGCCGTGGGCTGCGCCTCGCCGCGTTCGATCTTGCCGATCATCGCCCTGGACACGCCCGACATCTCGGCGAGGGCATTGGCCGAGAGGTTCTGGTCGAGTCTCGCGGACTGGAGCGTCGCGGCGAGCGACGCGGACAAGGGATCCGACATGCTGCTCACTATAGTGGCAGACTCGGTTACTATCGTTGCCATGGTGATCAGGGAAGCGACGGAAGCCGACGCGATGGCGTGCGCGGAGATCTACGCGCCGTATGTCACCGACACGGTGATCTCGTTCGAAACCGAGGCCCCGAAGCCGGACGAGATGGCCGAGCGCATCGCCAAGGCGCAGCGATCACACGCGTGGCTCGTGCTCGAAGACGACGAAGGCCGCGTCGCCGGCTACGCCTACGGAGGCCCTTTCAGCGGCCGCCCTTCCTATCGCTGGTCTTGCGAGGTCAGTGTTTATCTGGAGCTCGGCCGCCGGAGGACCGGCGGCGGGCGGGCGCTCTACCAAGTGCTGCTGGACAGGCTGGCGTCGCGCGGCTTCCGGAACTTCTGCGCGGGGATGGTGCTTCCGAACGACGCGAGCGCCGGGCTGCACGCGGCGATGGGGTTCGAGCCGGTGGGCACCTACCAGCGGATCGGGTACAAGCACGGGGCCTGGCGGGACGTCGCTTGGGTGCAGCTGTGCCTGCCGGAGGTGGACGGGGTGCCGGTGGAGCCGCGGTAGGGCGTGGACGCGCGCCGGTTGGTCGTGAGCGGCGATTCGGGTTGAGCGGACCGGTATTTGGTTACCTGCGCCTGACCAGGGCGAATGGGAAGTTTCGGCGGCGACATGTTCGAGTGTGAAGGATTTGGGACGTTGAGTGTCCTGATTCCTTCACCGTCGAGTGGGGAAGATTCCGGAGACCGACACCGGCGGCCCGCTCGCCGAGGTCGTCGCGAAACGGGAAACCCTGCTCTAGGACTCCAGATACCGGAGCACGGCGAGCACCCGCCGGTTGTCCCCTTCGGACTGGGGCAGCGCCAGCTTCCCGAAGATGCTCGACACGTACTTCTCCACCGAGCCCGCCGAAAGGAACAGCGCCGTCGCGATGGCCGAGTTCGACCGGCCCTCGGCCATCAGACCCAGCACCTCCCGCTCCCGCGGGGTCAGCCCGGCGAGCGCGTCCGTCTTCCGCGTGGCGCTGAAGAGCTGGCTGACCACCTCGGGGTCGAGCACGGTCTCGCCCTCGGCGACGCGGCGAAGCGCGTCGAGGAAATCCGACACCTCCGCGACGCGGTCCTTCAGCAGGTAGCCGACACCGCCCGCGCGGTCGGCCAGCAGTTCCGTCGCGTACTGCGTCTCGACGTACTGCGAGAAGAGCAGGATCGCGCACCCCGGCATTTCCGCGCGCAGCGCGATGGACGCGCGCAGGCCTTCGTCGGTGTGCGTCGGCGGCATCCGGATGTCCACAATGGACACGTCCGGCCGGTGTTCGCGGACCGCCGCGCACAGGCTGTCGCCGTCGGCGACGGCCGCGACGACCTCGTGCTCCCGAAGGTTCAGCAGTTCGACCAGCCCCGCCCGCAGGATGGCCGAATCCTCCGCGATCACGACGCGCACGCCGCCCCCCATGTTCCTATGTCCGTAGTGGTATCTCAGCGCTGATCACCGTAGGCCCTCCGGGAGGGCTGTCGATGTCGAGCCTGCCGTCCACCGTCGCGAGCCGTTCGGCGATCCCGGCGAGGCCGCCGCCCCGCACCGGCCTCGCCCCGCCCTCGCCGCCGTCCCGCACGACGAGCCGCAGGCCGTCACCGAAGATACCCACATCGACCTCGATCGCGGCCGAAGTGTGTTTGGCGGCATTGGTCAGCAGTTCGGCGACGGTGAAGTAGGCGATGGTCTCGATCGACGGCGACGGCCTGCTCGGCAGGGTCACGGTGATCCGCGCGTCGATGCCCGAGCCCGCGGCCAAAGTGGACAGTGCGACGTCGAGGCCGGCGTCGAGCGCGGCGGGGTGGATGCCGCGGGCGAGGTCGCGCAGTTCGACCAGTGCCTGTTTCGCGTTGGCGTGCGCGGCGGTGACCAGGGCGGTGACCTGCGCGAGGTCGCCGTCACCGGCCAGTTCGTCCTTCGCGATGCCGAGCTTCATCGCCAGCGCGACCAGTTGGGCCTGGGCGCCGTCGTGCAGGTCGCGCTCGATCCGGCGGAGCCGCCGCGTCGCGTCGTCGACGGCGGTCGCCCGGCTGCGTTCGAGGTCGCGCACGCGTTTGGAGAGGTCCTCGGCGCCGAGGACGCCGCGTACCAGCAGGCGGTCGAGTTCGGTCAGGCCGTGGACCACCCACGGCGTCGCCAGCAGCACGGCCAGCCCGGTGAGGGCGAGCGGCAGGGTCAGGAGCCAGGTGTCGACGCGGAGGTCGAACGTCGGCATGGCTTCGCCGTTCAGGATGAACCAGAACAGCGGGTACGTCAGCGTGCTGACGGCGTATGTGAGCAGCGTCGCGACCAGGAAGAACTCGATGAACGACAGCGGCAGCCGGATCACCAGGTAGGCGATCGACCGCCAGCCGATCGGATCCCCGATCTTGCTCTTGACGCCGTTCCACAGACCCGGCCGCAGCTCGGGCCGGGTTGGCGGGGTGACCGTGGTCCCGAGCAGGGCCCGCGCCAGGGCGATATGCGCGGCGCCGATCAGCCGCGCGCCCGCCAGGACACCGATGAGCACCGGCAGCCCGACGGTGAGCAGGCTCAGGCCGATCCCGAGGACCAGCCCGACGACGACGAGCGCGACGAACACCAGTGTCAGCGGCGCGCCGATGATCACCCACGCCAGTTCCGCCCAGTACGCGCGGCTCAGCTGTGCGCCGAGGACGCGTCGTGGCAGAGCGAAGCGGGTGGTCACGGCTTCACCTTGCCGCGACCACCCGCCTCGTGCCCATCCAGGTTTCCCTAGTCTTCGCGGTGCTCTTCGTCCGCCTGCGCCCGCTGGGACGCCTCGCGCATCTCGATGACGTCCGTCAGCCAGTCGCCGGTCTCGCGGGCGATGTCCCGGATCGCGCCGGTGATGATCGTCGCGATGTTGCCGATGTGGGTGGCCGCCGACTCGGTGACCTCTTGGACCACGTCCTTGGTGCTTTCGAACTGACCGACCATGTCAGACACCTTAAGCCGCTCGGAGGGTCTTGTCGCTCTCCACGGTAGCGGGAGTGCGGGGTTCACCGTTCCAGGGCATGGCGAGTTTCACGATCTTCTTGGCCACCGAGAACAGCTGCTTGTGCAGGGGGCCGGTGTTGTACGGCAGGCCGTACTTCTCGCAGATAGCCCGCACCTCGCCCGCGATCTCCGGGTAACGGCGCGCCGGGATGTCCGGGAAGAGGTGGTGCTCGATCTGGTGCGAGAGGTTCCCGGTCATGATGTGGAAGAGCTTGCCGCCGGTGATGTTCGCCGAGCCGAGGATCTGCCGCAGGTACCACTGGCCCCGCGACTCGTTCTCGGTCTCCTCCTCGGTGAAACTCTCGACGTCGGCGGGGAAGTGCCCGCAGAAGATGATCGAGAACGACCACAGGTTGCGGGTCAGGTTCGCGGTCGCGTTGCCGAGGAAGGTCAGCGGCGCGAGCGGACCGGTCAGCAGCGGGAAGAGCACGTAGTCCTTGCCGACCTGGCGACCGGCCTTCTTGAGCATCTTCAGGCCGACCTCCTTGTTGTCCGACCACTTGCGCTCGCCCTTGACGATGCGGTCGAACTCGAGGTCGTGCAGCATGACGCCCCACTGGAACATGAACGCCAGCGCCACGGCGTACACCGGGTTGCCGAGGTAGTACGGGTGCCATTTCTGCGCCGGGTCCATCCGCAGGACGCCGTAACCGATGTCGCGGTCCTTGTCGAGGATGTTGGTGTAGGTGTGGTGCATGTAGTTGTGCGAATGACGCCAGTTCTCGGCGGGCGCGACGTTGTCCCACTCGAACTTCTGCGAGCTCAGCGCCGGGTCACGCGTCCAGTCGTACTGGCCGTGCATGACGTTGTGGCCGATCTCCATGTTGTCGAGGATCTTCGCCACCGAAAGCGCGGTCACGCCGGCGATCCACGCGGGCGGGAAGAACCCGGCGAACAGCAGCCCGCGGCCCGCGACCTCGAGCGCGCGCTGGGTCTTGATGACGTTGTGGATGTAGTCGACGTCGACCTGGCCGAGATCGGCGACGATCCGTTGCCGGATCTCGTCCAGTTCGCGGCCGAACTCCTCGACCTGGGCGGGGGTCAGTTTGTCCTGCAAGCCTGTCATCTCGGCTCCCTTCTAAGCGTTGATCTCGACGTCCCCGACCGGGACGGAGATGCAGAGCTGGATCTCTTCGTTCTCTTCGCTGGAGGTCTCGCCGGTCTTGGCGTTCCGCACACAGCCCGACGTCTTGACCTGCGTGCAGGAGAAGCAGATGCCCATCCGGCAACCGTGTTCCGGGCTCAGCCCGGCGTCTTCGGCCTGCTCCAGCAACGGCTTCCCGGAGTTCTCGAACTCGCGGCCGCTGCGTGCGAACCGGACCTGTCCTTCGGCGTTCTCGGTGTCGAACGTGAGCGCCGGCGGCGTGAACTCCTCGGTGTGCAGATGTGCGCCGAGGCCGTCGGCCTCGAACGCCTCGCGGACCGAATCCATCAGCGGCTTCGGACCGCACAGGAAGGTCTCGGCGTCGGGGTACCAGGGGACGGTCTCCGCGAGGTGATCCTTCGAGAAGAACCCGTGCAGGTCGCCGCCGGTTTTCGTGTGAGTGAACGCGTGTACCAACCGCAGGCCGGGCAGGCGGCGGGCCAGGTCGGCGAGCTCGGCGCGATAGAGCGCGTCTTCGGCCCCGTTGGAGTAATGCAGGAAGGCGATGTCGCCCTCGTGGCGCTCGTCGGCCAGCGTGCGCAGCATCGACAGGACGGGCGTGATCCCGCTCCCGCCGCTCACCAGCAGGATCCGCCGCGGCCTCGGCGAGGGCAGCGTGAACTCACCGTCCGGAGTGGACAGACCGAGCACCGAGCCGATCGTGACCGTGCGGTTCAGGTGCCGTGAGACGAGGCCCTGCGGATCGGCCTTGATGGTCAGTTCCAGTGATCCGTCGTGCTCCGAACCGGCGGGCGAGTAGCAGCGGGTCCGGCGGACGCCGTCGATCTCGACGGTCACCCGCACGTACTGGCCCGCGACGTGCCCGCGCCAGGCGCGGCTCGGCCGGATGGTCAGCGTGACCGTGTCGGGCGTCTGCCGCCGGACGCCGGTGACCAGGCCGCGGATTTCGCGGCGGACCAGCATCGGGTCGACGAGTTCGAGGTAGCGGTCCATTCCGTGGGGCGTGAGCAGGGCCTCGGCCAGCGAGGCCAGCCGCCTGGCCCTGCGCGGTACCAGTGCCGTCATCACATCTCCAGAATTCAGTGAACGCTTGTACACTCAACAGTGAAGTGGCGATGGTCCCGCTTGTCAACGCGAGAGGAGGGTGATGTGACGTGGGTGATACCGCGGAGGCGATTACGCTGTCGGTCGTGACAACTGAGCCCGTTTCCAGGCAGGAGCGCAAACAGCGCACGCGTCAGGCGCTGCTGGACGCGGCGCTGGAACTGGTGGCGGAACGAGGGTTCTCCGGGCTGAGTCTGCGTGAGGTGGCGAAACAGGCCGGGATCGTACCGACGGCCTTCTATCGCCATTTCGCATCGATGGACGAACTGGGCGTCGCGCTGGTGGAAGAGTCGATGCGCACCTTGCGCACGATGATCCGCTCCGCGCGCACCAAGCCCGCGGCGTACAACGACATGATCCGGACGTCCGTGCGCATCCTGCGCGAGCACGTGCGGGCGCACGAGGCCCACTTCCACTTCCTGACCAGGGAGCGCTACGGCGGCACCGGTCCGGTCCGGCAGGCGATCGGCTTCGAACTCAAGCTCTTCGTCAGCGAACTCGCCGTCGACCTCGCGCGGTTCGACAATCTTCGCGAATGGCTGACCGAAGATCTCCACCTGCTGGCGGACCTGATCGTGACGACCATGCTCACGACGGTGCTGGAACTGCTCGAAACACCTTCGCGTGACGGCGAGATCGTCCGCACCGCCGAACGGCGGCTGCGGTTGATCTTTCTGGGGGTGCCGAACTGGCGCAGCGTTCCGTGATGCGGAAAGGCGTTGCTCCGTAAGTGTCATAAGGGGTCCCCATAGGACGGTCGCCGTCCTATGGGGACCCCTTATGACGTCGCACACCTGGATCGATGGCTGGATCGATCGTGATGAGCGATGTCACGGAAAGATGCCGTCCGGATACGTTCAGCCAGGAAAGTTGTCGGTCGGACGTGGTAAACAGTGCGGGTTCGTGTGGTCCTCTCCAGCGAGGAGGTCGCCTGTGGCGGCAGAAAACGAGCAGCTCACGGTCGGTGTTGTCCGGGAGACCGGACAAGGTGAACGCCGCGTCGCGCTGGTACCGAAGCTCATCGAGCGCGTCTCAGGACGCGGACTGCGGGTGGTGGTCGAGCCCGGTGCGGGCGCCGGCGCGCTGCTCGCCGACGAGGTCTTCGAGCAGGCGGGCGCGGTGATCGGCGATCCGTGGGATGCCGACATCGTGGTGAAGGTGGCGCCTCCGAGCGCGGCCGAAGTCGCGAAGCTCAAGCAGGGCACCATCCTCATCGGCTTCCTGAATCCCCGGGCCGATCCGGACGGGATAGCGGCGCTGGAGTCGGCGGGCGTCCGCGCCTTCGCCGTCGAGGCGATCCCCCGGATCTCGCGCGCGCAGGCCATGGACGCCTTGTCGTCACAGAGCAGTGTCGCGGGTTATCGCGCGGTTCTGCTGGCAGCGGAGAAGCTCACCCGCTTCTTCCCGATGCTCACCACCGCGGCCGGAACGGTGCCGCCGGCGAAGGTGCTCGTGCTCGGCGCGGGTGTCGCCGGGCTGCAGGCCTTGGCGACGGCGAAACGGCTCGGCGCGCAGACCACCGGCTACGACGTCCGGCCCGAGGTCGGCGAGCAGGTGAAGTCGATCGGCGCGAAATTCCTCGCCCTCGGCATCGAGGCGGCCGGTGAAGGCGGGTACGCCCGCGAGCTGACCGAGGAGGAAAAGGCCGAGCAGCAACGCAGGCTCACCGAGGCGATCACGAGGTTCGACGTGGTGATCACCACCGCGCTCGTCCCCGGCCGCAAGGCGCCGATCCTCGTCACCGCCGACGCGGTGAAGGGGATGCCCGCCGGTGGTGTCGTGGTCGACCTCGCCGGCGAGTCCGGCGGCAACTGCGAACTGACGAAACCGGGCGAGGAGATCGTCGAGCACGACGTCACCATCTGCTCGCCGCTGAACCTGGCGGCGGAAATGCCGGCGCACTCCAGCGAGCTCTACGCGCGCAACGTCACCGAGTTGCTGGAACTGCTCGTCGACAAGGAGGGCAAGCTCGCGCTCGACTTCTCCGACGAGATCGTCGCCGGGGCCTGCGTGGCCGGAGCTCGCGAGTCCGAAAAGCAAGGGGGCGAGTGATGCTCGTAGGCAGCCTGGCGATCCTCGTACTCGCCGGATTCGTGGGATTCACCGTCATCTCGAAGGTGCCCAACACCCTGCACACCCCGCTCATGTCGGGGACCAACGCCATCCACGGCATCGTCCTGCTCGGCGGGCTGATCGTGCTCGGCCTCGGGGTGGACGGCGTACTGAACAAGATCCTGCTGGTGATCGCGATCGCCTTCGGCACGATCAACGTGGTCGGCGGCTTCCTCGTCACCGACCGGATGCTTTCGATGTTCAAGGCGAAGAAGCCGGAAGACGGTGGTGACAAGTGACGACCTTCATCGCCGTCCTCTACATCATTTCCTTCGCACTGTTCATCTACGGCCTGATGGGCCTGACCGGTCCGCGCACCGCGGTGCGCGGCAACTGGATCGCCGCGGTCGGCATGGGCATCGCGGTGATCGCGACGCTTTTGACGCCCGGTATGAGCAACTGGCTCTTGATCGCCCTCGGCGTCGCGATCGGTGTCGTCGTCGGCGTGCCGTCCGCGCGCAAGGTCAAGATGACCGCGATGCCGCAGATGGTGGCGCTGTTCAACGGCGTCGGCGGCGGGGCGGTGGCCCTGATCGCCTGGGTCGAGTTCCGCACCACGGAGGGCTACGCACACGAGCCCGCGTACGTCGCGATCGCGTCGCTCTTCGCCGCGATCGTCGGTTCGGTGTCCTTCTGGGGCTCCAACATCGCGTTCGGGAAACTGCAGGAACTCATCTCCGGCCGCCCGATCACCCTCGGCAAGCTGCAGCAGCCGGTGAACGCGCTGGTGCTGATCGCCGCGATCGTCTTCGCGGTCGTCATCGCCACCGGCGGTGACGCCGAACTGCTGATGATCGGCCTGCTGGTCGCGGCGGGCGTGCTCGGCGTGGTGGTCGTGCTGCCGATCGGCGGCGCGGACATGCCGGTCGTCATCTCCCTGCTGAACGCGCTCACCGGGTTGTCTGCGGCGGCCATGGGTCTCGCGCTCGACAACACCGCGCTGATCGTGGCGGGCATGATCGTCGGCGCGTCGGGTTCGATCCTGACGAACCTGATGGCGAAGGCGATGAACCGGTCGATCCCGGCCATCGTCGCCGGCGGGTTCGGCGGTGGCACGGCGGTCGCGAGCAGCGGGTCCGGCGAGGTCCGGCCGGTCCGCAGCACCAGCGCGTCCGACACCGCGATCCAGATGGCGTACGCGAACAAGGTCGTGGTCGTCCCCGGTTACGGCATGGCCGTCGCGCAGGCGCAGCACGTGGTCCGCGAGATGGCGAAGCTGCTGGAGGCCAAGGGGATCACCGTCGAATACGCCATCCACCCGGTGGCGGGCCGGATGCCGGGGCACATGAACGTGCTCCTCGCCGAGGCCGACGTCCCGTACGAACAGCTCAAGGAAATGGACGAGATCAACTCCGAGTTCGCCCAGACCGACGTCGCGCTGGTGATCGGCGCGAACGACGTCACGAACCCGGCCGCGGAGACCGATCCGGGCTCGCCCATCTACGGGATGCCGATCCTCAAGGTGAACCACAGCCGGTCGGTGATCGTGCTCAAGCGCTCGATGAGCTCGGGCTTCGCCGGCATCGACAACGAGCTCTTCTACGATGCGAAGACAAGCATGCTCTTCGGCGACGCCAAATCGTCGGTGGGCGAGATCGTGGAGGAACTCAAAGCACTGTGACCGGTCCCTCGGAAGTCGTCGCTTCGTTCGACGACCCGGCCGACAACCTCGCGTTCGACGAAGCCCTCCTGCGTGCCGCACCGGAGGCGCCGGTCCTGTGGATCTGGCGCAACACCGACAGTGTGGTCGTGGGGCGGGGGCAGAAGATCGAACGCGAGGTCAAGGCCGACGTCTGCGCGAGCGACGGCGTCCCGGTGCTGCGCCGGGCCAGCGGCGGCGGCACGGTGTTCCACGATCCCGGCAATCTCAACATCACCCTCGTCCTGCCGGGGCTCGGTCTCTCGGCGAACGCCGTCAAACCGCTCGAAGCGCTCGGGGAACTGATGACCGCGACGGTGGCCCGGCTCGGGCTGCCGTCGCGGCTCGGTGATCGCGGCCTGTTCGTCGGTGACTCGAAGTTGTGCGGTTTCGCCGTGTTCCGGACGAGAACGGGCTTGCTCGCGCATTCCACCCTGCTCGTTTCGACCGCGGCCGAACGGGTCGGCCGGTACCTCACTTCGGCACCCGCGGATCCCCGTCCGCTCGACTCCCACCGGAGCCCGGTGGCGTCGCTCGCCGAGCATGGCCTGCGCAAAGGTGTTGCCGACGTCACGGCCGCGGTCCGCGCGGCGGCGGCCGCGCAACTGGGTGAACTCACCACCCGGAAGCCCTCGGCGGCGGAGCGGGAGTGGCACCGCTCGCTCCGGCACACGCGGTACCACTACCCGGAATGGCATTCCGAGGGTTCTCAACGGGCTTCTTGATCGGCGACGACGATATCGCCGATAACGAAACAAAAGGCCCCATTCGCTACTCGAGCGAAGGGGGCCTTTTGTTTCGGAGAATTACTTTTCCGTGGCCGAGAAAGTGACGGCGGGCACCTTGCGGGTGGCCCGGCTGGTCTTCTTCGGCTCGGCGGCCTTCTTCACCGGCGCCTTGGCGGCTGCCTTCGGCGCTGCCTTGGCGGCGGTCGTCTTCGCGGCCGCGGCCTTCGGAGCGGCCTTCGCAGTCACCGTCTTGGCGGTGGTCTTCGGGGCGGCCTTGGCCGGGGTCTTCGCCGCGGCGGCGGCCTTCGCGCGGCCGGCCGGAGCCTTGGCGGCGGTGGTCTTCGCCGCGGTGCCGCGGGCCGACTTCGCCTTGGCCGCGGTGGCTTTCGCCGTGGTCTTGGCGGGGGCCTTGGCTTCCGCCTTGGGGGCGGCGGCCTTCGCGGGGGCGGCCTTGGCGGCGGCGGGCTTGCGGCCGGCGACACCCTTCGCGGCGGGTTTGCGACCCGGCTTCGCGGCGGTCTTCGCCTCGGCCTTCGCGGCGGTCGCCGCGGTCTTCGGGGTCGACTTCGCCACCCGCGCGCCCTTGGGTCGCTGCACGACCCGCGGCCGCAGTTTCCGTCCACCGATCCGGCGGCCGCTTTCCACATAAGCACTCAGGATTTCCCGGAGTGCCGTGGCGTTGTCGGCCGAAAGGTCGATGTCGTAAGCGATTCCGTCCAGGCCGAAAGCGACCGTTTCTTCGGCCGCCTCGCCGGTCAGATCATCCAGCAAATGCACAGCAGTGTTCCTGGCCATGAAAAAACCTCCCGCGCTCGATCGTTCTACTGCGTAACCGGCACGGTGCAACCTGAACCCGCGGCTGATGACTCACGCAGCGACACGAGGATAGCGGCAGGTTGCGCGAAGCTGCGCGGTGGTGTGCGCTGAATGCATGTCAGCACAGACTTTTGACGTGATCGTGATCGGAGGCGGCCCGGTCGGCGAGGTCGCCGCCGAACGAGCCGCGCGTGGCGGTCTTCAGGTCGCCCTCGTCGAACACGAGCGCTTCGGCGGCGAATGTTCTTACTGGGCCTGCATTCCGAGCAAGGCGTTGCTGCGGCCGGGGAACCTCCTCGCCGCCGCCAAACGCGTCCCCGGCGTCCCGGTGGGCGACGCGGTCGACCCGGCCAAGGTGTTCGCGCGCCGGGACTGGTTCACCGGCAAGGGAGACGACACCGGACAGGTCGAGTGGGCCGAAGGGGCCGGGATCGCCCCGATCCGCGGGCACGGCCGGATCACCGGTGAGCGGGAGGTCACGATCGACGGTGGTGACGTGCTGACCGCGCGGCACGCCGTGATCGTCGCCACCGGCAGCGTCCCGCGCACGCCGTCGATCCCCGGACTGGACACCATTTCCCCGTGGGGTTCGCGAGAGGCGACTTCGGCGGAAGAGGTCCCGCGTCGGCTCGGCGTCCTCGGCGGCGGAGTCGTCGGCGTCGAAATGGCGCAGGCCTTCGCCACCCTCGGCGCCGAAGTCCACCTGATCATTTCGGGGGCGCGGCCACTGCCGCGGCTTCCGGACTTCGCGGGTGACGCCGTCATCGCGGGGCTCCGCGAAGCCGGTGTCACCGTGCACACCGGCTCGGGTCTCGACTCCGTGTCCGCTGTGGACGGTGGTAAGGAATTGGCGCTGAAAGGAGGCGAGCGGTTGCTCGTCGACGAACTGCTCGTCGCCACCGGCCGCGGCCCGGCGACCGGCGGGCTCGGCGTCGAGACGCTCGGGCTCGAAGCGGGCGCGCCGCTCACGACGGACGACAACGGCCGTGTGTCCGCTGTGGACGGTGACTGGCTGTTTGCCGTCGGGGACGTCACCGCCCGGGCGCCGCTGACCCACCAGGGCAAGTACGCCGCCCGGGCCACCGGGGACGCGGTGGCCGCGCAGGCCGCGGGCAAGCCCGTCGACTCGGCCGCGTGGAGCGCGCACAGCGCCACGGCCGATCACCACGCCATCCCGCAGGTCGTCTTCACCGACCCCGAGGTCGCTTCGGTCGGGCTCGCCGGGCCCGAGGAGGGCAAGCCGCACCGCGTCGTCGACATCGACATCGCGGTCGCCGGTTCGTCGCTGCACGCGGACGGTTACGCGGGCAAGGCGCGGATCGTCGTCGACACCGAACGCGGGGTCCTGGTCGGCGCGACCTTCGTCGGGCAGGACGTGTCCGAGCTACTGCATTCGGCGACGATCGCGATCGTGGGCGAGGTCCCGCTGTCGCGGCTGTGGCACGCGGTCCCGTCGTTCCCCACGATCAGCGAGGTGTGGCTGCGCCTTCTGGAGGCGTACGGGCTCTAGCCGTTGACGGGAAGTTCGAGGGCGGCCTTCGCGCCCCGGACCAGGCCGGGATCGTCCGGAGTGGACGGTCCCGGCACCCAGACCACCTGGACCAGCCGGACGGACTTCCCGTCCAGGCCGCTCTGGTAGGCCGCGCCCTCGAACACCGGGACGTCGCCCTGCCATTGATTGGTCTCGGTGGCGATGTCGAGGATTCCGCCGCCGCCGGGAGTGTCCGCGGTCGCTTTGAAGGCGCTCGCCTGCGCGGCGTCCGGGAAGTCCACGACGGCGATCGTCACCGCGGCGGCCCGGCCGTCGATGGAACTGGCGAAGCTGGCCCGTTTGACCGCGGAGCAACTCGTCCGCTGAAGGCTCGACTGGACGTCGCCGTACGCGTGCGACGCGCATTTCTGATCCGCGGCCGACGCCCGCGAGGTGAATTGGATGTTCTCCACCGCACTGCTGCTCGGCGGCGGTGAACTGGTCGCCGGGGTCGGCGGCGGGGGAGTCTGCGTGGACGCGGTGTCGTCACCGCCGGAAGCGACGCTGATGGCCGCGACCAGCAACACGATGAGCAGGCCGATCGCGGCGACCGGGAGCCACTTCACCGTCTTGGACTGGTGCGGTGCCTTCGGCGGCGACTCGGCGGGAGCGGCGGGCGGCGGCGCCTGCCGGACCGGGGGAACGGGTTTCGCGGCGACGACCTGGGGAGGGGGCTGAGGAAGCGGGGCGGGCTTGGCGGCCTGGACGGGCTTGGCGGGCGGAACGGCCGGTTTCGCCGGTCTTTTCACCTTGCCCGGATGCTGCACCGGAACCGTCGGGGCGATCGCGACGAGCGGGTTCTCGCGGATCACCGTCGGCTCGTCGTCGGAGAAGGCGCTGAACCCTTCCCCGAGCAACATCTCCTCGGGCATCGGCGGCGCGTCCGGGGCGAGCGCGGCGATCAGGTCCCGCGCCTGCTGGACCGATCGGGGCCGGGACGCGGTGGCCAGCGAGACCGTCGCGGCGAGCATCGTCTTCGCCGTCGGGTACAGGACCCGGACCGAGCCCGCGAGATCCGCGGCGGGCTGGTCGACCGTCTCCACATAGGGGCCGACGGCGATGATCGTGCCGATCGGCCCGGCGCCGGGAGCGACGTCCGCGATCTTGTGCGTGCACGCGGCGGACAGCGAGAGCGCGTCGGTGGCCGGGTTGATCGAGGTGTCGCCGTGGACCAGCGGCCAGCCGTCGGCCTTCCACGGGCCGCCGAGCGGGGCTTCGAGTTTCAGCGCCGGGTCCGGCAGGTCGACGCCGATGACGATGAGGACACCCTTGGGCATGACGACGACCGCTTCGACCGGCCGCCCTTCGACCGGGCTGGCGCCGACCAGGGCGACCCCGCCGACGACGTTGCTGCCCCTGCCGAGTGAAGCCAGCGCGGCGCGGACGTCCTCGGCCACCCGGGACGGCTGTTGAGCGAGGCGAACGAGTCGCACCGAACCCTCCCCATCTCGTCGGTCTCGGTGCACAAAGTAGCGCCTCCATCCGGACTAACGGGCAGACACGTCGCAGGTAGGCGAGGTGATGTTGCGCCGAGAAGTTGTCATGGACGTGAGCGCAGTCACTCATCCGGGTGTACGGCACTGCGCTTTTGACCCCTGTCACCAGGAGAAACGTCATGGCCGTATCTCGCCCCTGGCGTCGACGCGCCGCGCTCGTCGCCGCCCAGGGTTGACCCGCGAGCCGTGAGTGGCGATCCGAAACGGAATGTTCAGTGCGTGATCGTTCGTTGGCTGATGTCCCGAATGCGGCATCGGGAGCCCTTCACTCGTGAGTCCCACGTCCCAATCAGGTGCGACTTGTGGTGTTCATGTGGCCAAACAGCACAGTTGGGGTGCACAATGTGCTCACGCGTACCGGGAGGCGGCACGAGCCACCTGACCAGCGCAGCTCGCGAGGTCGTAGGGGAAGACGCCCCTCGTCGAGTAGCGGAGGTCAGCAGTGAGCACCCGTGGCAACACCCGTGGCGTGGTGTACGTCCACTCGTCGCCGTCTGCGGTCTGTCCGCACGTCGAGTGGGCTATTTCGGGCACCCTGGGTGCCCGAGTCGAGTTGAAGTGGACGGCGCAGCCCGCCAGTCCAGGACAGCTCCGCGCCGAATGTGGTTGGCGTGCGCCTTCGGGCACCGGCGGAAAGCTGGCGTCCGCGCTCAAGGCGTGGCCGATGATCCGGTTCGAAGTCACCGAAGAGCCCAGTGCGGGGGTCGACGGCGAGAGGTTCTGTTTCGCTCCGGGCCTCGGCCTGTGGCACGGCAGGACCAGTGCCAACGGCGACATCGTCGTGGGCGAAGACCAGCTGCGCGCGCTCGTGAGCAAGGTGCGTGCCGGCGAATCCTTGGCACACAAGCTCGACGAGCTCCTCGCCGCCAATTGGGACGAAGCGCTCGAACCGTACCGGCACGCCGGTGACGGTGCTCCGGTCACCTGGCTGCACCAGGTCGGGTAGACGGAGTGAAGCGGAAAGAGGCGGGCGGCTAACCTTTCAGGGTGACCGCCCAGCCTCGCCCTCTCTCTCGCCAGCGGTGGCTGATCCCCGTCCTCGTGGTGGTGATCTCCCTGACCGTCGGCGTCGGGCTGCTGGCACGCGATCTCTACCTCCGCCCGGAGGCCGAACCCACCGCGCCGGTCGTCAGCGAATCGCCGACGTCGGTCGCCCCCGGCGAGCAGCCCGGCTCGGGCGCCGTCGAGGTGACTCCCGACGTCTTCGCGCATCCGCACTACCAGAGCGTGCGGCAGGTACTGCAGGGGTATTTCGACTCCATCAACCTTCGCGACTATCCGAAGTGGACTTCGGTGGTCAGCAGGGACCGGGCCAAGACCAAGACCGCCGTGGAGTGGAAGAAGGACTATCAGTCCACTCGGGACGGCAGCATCCTCGTCTACCGCATCGAGCCGGGCGCGCCGACCACGCTCCGGGTACTCGTCTCCTTCACCAGCACGCAGGACGTCGAGGACGCGCCGGTGTACCTGCCGGAGGGGTGCATCCGCTGGCGGCTGGTGCTGCCGCTGCGGCTGGAGAACGGATCCTGGCGGGTCGACACCACCGACGGCGGCACCAACCCCGAACACGAAAGATGCTGAAGTAGGGGACGACATGGTCCCCCAGGCTGACGCGTGCGCGAGCCGGGGCGGAATAGAGTCGCGGGCATGGCAATTGATCAGCCGGCCCTGCTGACCGACGCCTCGAGGGGGCTCTCCAGCGAAGAGGTCGCCCGGCGGGTGGCCGCGGGCCAGACCAACGCGGTCTCGACGAAGACCAGCCGGACCACCGGCGAGATCATCCGCGCGAACGTCTTCACCCGGATCAACGCGATCTACGGTGTGCTGTTCGTGCTCATCCTGTCGACCGGGTACTTCATCGACGGGCTGTTCGGCGGACTGATCATCGTCAACAGCGCGGTCGGCATCATCCAGGAACTCCGGGCGAAACGGACCCTGGAACGGCTCGCCATCGTGGGACAGGCGAAGCCGACCGTCCGCCGTGACGGGCAGAGCGCCGAGATCGCCCCGGAAGACGTCGTCCTCGGTGACCTCGTCGAACTGGGACCGGGCGACAAGATCGTCGTCGACGGCCCGGCACTGACGGCCGAAGCGCTGGAAGTCGACGAGTCGCTGCTGACCGGGGAATCCGATCCGGTGGTCAAGCAGCCGGGCGACAAGGTGCTTTCGGGCAGCTTCGTCGTCGCGGGCAGCGGCACCTACCGCGCGGACATCATCGGCAACGAGTCCTACGCCGCGAAACTGGCCGCGGAGGCCAGCAAGTTCACCCTGGTGAAGTCGGAACTGCGGCAGGGCATCGACAAGATCCTCAAGTTCATCACCTACCTGCTCGTCCCGGCGGGCGCGCTGACCATCTACAACCAGCTCGCGGGCGACCAGGCGTGGCCGGACGCGCTGCGCGGCATGGTCGCGGCGCTCGTGCCGATGGTGCCCGAAGGCCTGGTGCTGATGACCAGTGTCGCGCTGGCGGTCGGCGTCATCCGGCTCGGCAAGCGCCAGTGCCTGGTGCAGGAACTCCCGGCGATCGAAGGACTCGCCCGCGTCGACGTGGTGTGCGCGGACAAGACCGGCACGCTCACCGAGAACGCGATGCGGCTCTCCGAGGTCCGCGAGATCACGCCGGGCCACCCGGTGGACGACGCGCTGGCCGCGCTCGCCGCCGCCGACCCGCGCCCGAACGCGAGCCTGCAGGCGATCGCGGAGGCGCACCGGACCGATCCGGGCTGGCGGATCTCCACGACCATGCCGTTCTCCTCGGCGCGCAAGTGGAGCGGTGCGTCGTTCGACGGCGACGGCGACTGGGTGCTCGGCGCCGCCGACGTCCTGCTGCCCGAGGGAGAGCACCGTGCGGAGGCCGAGAAGATCGGCTCGCGCGGTCTGCGCGTCCTGCTGCTGGGCCGTGCCGAGCGGGCCGTCGATGCCGCCGAAGGCCCCGGTGACATCGAACCGGTGGCGCTCGTGGTGCTGGAGCAGAAGGTCCGCCCGGACGCCAAGGACACCCTGGACTTCTTCGCGCACCAGGACGTCGCGGTCAAGGTCATCTCCGGCGACAACGCCATCTCGGTGGGCGCGGTCGCGGGCACCCTCGACCTGCCCGGCGCGGACAAGCCCGTCGACGCGCGGAAACTGCCCGACGACGCCGAGAAGCTGGCCGACACCGTGGAGGAACGCGCCGTCTTCGGCCGCGTGACGCCGCTGCAGAAACGCGCGATGGTCGGCGCGCTGCAGTCGAAGGGCCACACCGTCGCGATGACCGGCGACGGCGTGAACGACGTCCTCGCGCTGAAGGACGCGGACATCGGCGTCGCCATGGGCGCCGGCAGCCCGGCCACCCGCGCGGTCGCGCAGATCGTGCTGCTGGACGACAAGTTCGCCACCCTGCCGTACGTCGTCGCCGAAGGGCGGCGGGTGATCGGCAACATCGAGCGCGTCTCGAACCTGTTCCTCACCAAGACGGTCTACTCGGTGCTGCTGGCGCTGATGGTCGGCATCGCGCAGGTGCCGTTCCCGTTCCTGCCGCGGCACATCACGATCACCGCGTGGTTCACGATCGGCCTCCCCGCCTTCGTGCTCTCGCTGGCGCCGAACAACGAGCGCGCCCGTAGCGGCTTCGTCGGCAGGGTGATGCGGATGGCCGTCCCGGCCGGGCTGGTCATCGCCACGGCGACGTTCGTGAGTTACCTGCTGGTGTACAAGGGATCCGGACAGTCCGAACTGGACAAGATCCAGGCGGGGACGACCGCGCTGATCACGCTCATCACGATCGCGCTGTGGGTGCTCGGGATCGTCGCGCGGCCGTACCGGTGGTGGAAGATCCTGCTGATCGGCGGGATGGTCGTGCTGACGCTCGCGTTGTTCCTGATCCCGTTCACGCAGAAGTTCTTCGCGCTGGACCCGAGCGTGAGCGCGTACACGGTCTCGGCGTTCGCCTGCGCCGGGGTGGGGATCGTGCTGGTGGAGGCCGCCTGGTGGATCGGCCGTCACCTGGTGAAGCGCTCGGAAGCCTGACCGCCTGCGGTTTCCGTTCCCGCGCGTGCAATGAAAGGCCCGTTACTTGCAAAATTTGCAAGTAACGGGCCTTTCATTGCACTTGACCGGCGTCAGGCAGCCGGGGTGAACAGCAGTGCCGTGTTGTGCCCGCCGAAACCGAACGAGTTGCTGATCGCCGCGCCCAGCTCGATCTTGCGCGCCTCACCGGAGACGACGTCGAGCTGCACCTTCGGATCCAGGTCCTCGAGGTTCAGCGTCGCCGGGATGAGGCCGTGGTAGATCGCCAGGATCGTGGCGATGCCCTCGACCGCGCCGGCCCCGCCGACCAGGTGGCCGAGCGCGCCCTTGGGCGCGGTCACCACGACGTGCTCGCCGACGGCGTTGCGGATCGCCGCGGCCTCGCCGACGTCGCCGACGACCGTGGAGGTCGCGTGCGCGTTGACGTGGCCGACGTCGGCAGGGGAGACCCCGGCCATCGTCATCGCCTGCCGCATGGCGGCGATCTGGCCGAGGCCCTCCGGGTGGTTGCCCGTGATGTGATAGGCGTCCGAAGTGATCCCGTACCCGCTCAGCTGCGCGTAGATCCGCGCGTTGCGGGCCTTGGCGCGGTCCGCCCGCTCCAGGATCACGACACCGGAGCCCTCGCCGAGGACGAAACCGTCACGGTTCACGTCGAACGGCCGGGACGCCTTCGTCGGGTCGTCGTTGCGGGTGGACACCGTCCGCGCCTGGGCGAAACCGGCGAGGGTGATCGGGTGGATGCACGATTCGGCACCACCGGCGACCACGACATCGGCGCGGCCCGAGCGGATCATCTCGTAGCCGGCGGCGATGCCTTCCGCGCCCGACGCGCAGGCCGACGCGGGCGAGTGCACGCCGGCGCGGGCCTTCAGGTCGATCCCGACGTGTGCGGCGGGGCCGTTCGGCATCAGCATCGGCACGGTCAGCGGGGAGACCTTGCGGAGTCCCTGCTTGTGCAGAAGGTCGTTCTGGGAGATCAGGGTGACCGGACCGCCGACACCGGTACCGATGGTCACCCCGAGGCGCTCGGGTTCCACATCCTGATGCTCATCGGTCGGCTGTTCGAAGCCCGCGTCGGCCCAGGCCTGACGGGCGGCGATGATCGCCACCTGCTCGCAGCGGTCCAGCCGCCGGGCCTGGACCCGCGGCAGGACTTCGGACGGGTCGACGGCGAGCATGGCGCCGATCTTCACCGGCAGCTCGAGTTCGTCGACCCAGTCGGCTTCGATGCGGCGGATCCCGCTCGCCCCGGCGAGCAGGCCGTCCCACGTGGACGCGACGTCCCCGCCGAGCGGCGTGGTCGCGCCCATCCCGGTGATCACGACGTCGATGTTGCTCATTGGAGTCTCCCCAAGGTCGGCGCCAATCAAGAACTCGGACTTACTTGGAGTTGGCCGACACGTAGTTCACCGCGTCGCCAACGGTCTTCAGGTTCGCGAGCTCGTCGTCCGGGATCTTGACGCCGAACTTGTCCTCGGCCTGAACAGCGATCTCCACCATGGACAGCGAGTCGATGTCGAGGTCGTCCACGAAGGACTTCTCGGCGGTCACGTCGTCCTGCGCCACACCGGCGACCTCTTCGACGATCTCGGCGAGGCCGGCGAGGATCTCTGCGTTGTCTGCCACTGGTTGTTCCCTTCTCGGTGATGCTTTCGGCTGCCCCGCGGACACGGTGTCCGCAGGGGAAGTATTCATCACGGGCAGATGAAGGCCTGGCCCGCGTAGGAGAGTCCGGCCCCGAAGCCGACGGCGAGTACGACGTCGCCCTGCTTCGCGGTGCCCGCCTTGCGCATGTGGTCCAGCGCGAGGGGGATGGACGCGGACGAGGTGTTGCCCGAGTACTTGATGTCGTCGGCCACGACCATGTCCTCGCGGGCGCCCTTGGCCCGCAGCTTCTTGGCGATGGCTTCGACGATGCGCAGGTTGGCCTGGTGCGGGATCAGGACGTCCACATCGGACGGTTCGAGCCCGGACAGTTCCAGCGCGTGCAAGGCGATCGGCGCGATCTGCGTGGTCGCCCACCGGAAGACCGACTGGCCTTCCTGGTAGATCCACTTGTCGTCGCGCATGTAGATGAGGTCGACGTGCTCACCGGCGCTGCCCCAGGCGACCGGGCCGATCTGCGCCGTGTCGGCCGCGCCGACCACCGCGGCGCCCGCGCCGTCGGCGAAGATGATCGCGTTCGCGCGGTCGACCGGGTCGACGTGGTCGGTGAGCTTCTCGGCTCCGATGACGAGCGCCTTCTTCGCGCTGCCGGCCCGGATGAGGTCCGACGCGACACCGAGGCCGTAGCAGAAGCCGGCGCAGGCGGCGTTGAGGTCGAACGCGGCGGGGTGCGTGATGCCGATCCGGTCGGCCACCTGGGCGGCGGCGTTCGGGATCTGGGTGGGCATCGTGCAGTTCGGCAGGATGACCGTGTCCACTTCGGACGGATCCACCCCCGCGTCGGCGAGCGCGGCGGTGCCCGCCTTGACCGCCATGTCGACCAGCGACTCGTCCTTCTCGGCGAACCGGCGCTCGACGATGCCGACCCGCTCACGGATCCACTGGTCGTTGGTGTCCATGATCTTCGAGAGATCGTCGTTGGTCACGATCTTCTCGGGCTGGAAGCTCCCGACACCGAGGATGCGGGTCCCGGCGGCGCCCTGCGCCTGCCGCAAGGTGGATCGGTCGGTCACGAAGCGTCCTCCTGCCCCTGAAGCTTCGCCAGCTCGGCCGGCGTCTTCAGCGCGATGGTGGTGGTCACGGTTCCCTTGAGCTGTCGCTTGACCAGTCCGGTCAGCGTGCCCGCCGGCGGCAGTTCGAGCGTCGAGGTGACGCCCGCGGAGACCAGACCGTCCATGGTCAGGTCCCAGCGCACCGGGCTCGTGACCTGCTTGACCAGCCGGTCGAGGTATTCGGCCCCGCTGGTGACGACCTGGCCGTCGGCGTTCGACAGCAGCGGACGCGTCGGGTCCGCCGGGGTGATCTTCGCAGCGTGGGCGGCCAGCGCTTCACGCGCGGGTGCCATGTAGGACGTGTGGAACGCGCCCGCGACCTTGAGCGCGCGGACCTTGGTGCCCTCCAGCGGCTCGGCCACGATCTTCTCGATCGCGCCGACGGCGCCGGAAGCGACGATCTGGCCGGCACCGTTGCGGTTCGCCGCGGCGAGGCCCTGGCCTTCGAGCCACGCGACGACCTGCTCCGGGTCGCCGAGCATGACCGCGGCCATGCTCGTGGGCTCCAGCGCGCATGCCTTCGCCATCTCCGAGCCGCGGACGGCGGCCAGCGCGACCGCGTCCTCGGCGCTCAGCACCCCGGCGATGGCGGCCGCGGCCAGCTCACCGACGGAGTGTCCGGCGACCGGCGCGTCCGCCGCGATCGGGGCCTCGCGCTGCACGTATTCGAACGCCAGCAGCGACAGCGCCACGATCAGCGGCTGCGTGATCGCGGTGTCCTGGATCTCTTCGGCGTCCGCTTCGGTGCCGAGGCGGACGAGATCGAGACCGGCCCGCTCGGACCAGGCTTCGACGCGCGCGCGGGCGCCGTCGAGCTCGAGCCAAGGGGAGAGCATGCCTGGGGCTTGGGAACCCTGACCGGGGGCGAGGACTGCTGCTGTCACCCCACTAGAAAACACTCTCGGCCACCATGGTCGTGATGCCGACGCTCACCAAGTCCGGCCGACGTAATTGTCGGAACCCTCCAAAAGTGCCTTCCTGATCTCTGCGCTTAACCCAAAAGCCTTGTCGGGTTCAACCAGCTTTCCCTATGAGGTCCATCACTGCGCAGAGTTACCAACGGGTTTACCAGAGGCCGCGGGCGCGGGCCAGCCGTCCGACCGTCAGTGCCACCTTCAGTACCCACGCGTCGCGTGATTCGGCGGCGTGACGGCCGGTGAGTTCGGCCGCCTTCCGCAGCCGGTACCGGACGGTGTTCGGATGCACGAACAGCGTCCGCGCACAGGTCTCCAGGACGCCGCCGCTGTCGAGGTAGGTCTCCACCGTCCGCAGCAGTGCCGGGCCCGCCTCCTCCAGCGGCCGGGCGATCTGCTCGACGAGCAGGCGTTCCGCCTCCGGGTCGCCGGACAACGCGCGTTCCGGCAGCAGGTCGATCGATCTCGCGGGCCGCGGCGCGCCGGGCCAGCCGACGACGGCGCGCAGGCCGGACAGTGCTTCCGTCGCGCTGTGGTGCGCCTCGGCGAGGGTGGGCACCGTCGGCCCGGCGACGACCGGGCCCTCGGCGAAGGCGACGGACAGCTTGGTGAGGATCTCGCGGTCCTTGACGCTGCCGTCGGTGGGGCCCGCGACGACCACGACCAGGCGGGAGCCCTGCACCGAGAGCAGGACGGGACGCCCGACCCTGGCGGCCCGGCTGCGCACCTCGAACACCACGGCGGGCGGATCGTCCGACGTCGGGGTGCCGACCAGCGCGGTGGCGGGCGCGGCCGGATCCCAGCCGAGCGCGGCGGCGCGGGAGAGCACAGCCTCCTCGGCGTCGCCGCGGACGATGCCGTCGACGACCAGCGCTTCCAGCCGCGCGTCCCAGGCGCCACGCGCCTCGGCGGCGGCCGCGTAGGAGTTGGCGGCGGCGAACGCGATCTCCCTGCCGTAACGCAGGATCCCCTCGATCAGCGCGGCGCGTTCCGCCTCGTTCGCGGCGAACTCCGGCAGCTGCTCCTCGAACACCTCGATCGCCAGCCGCACCATGCCGACGGCCTGCCGCAGGCTCACCCAGCGGGACAGTTCGGCGGGCGCGTCGCGGAACGCCTCGGTGGTGAGCGAGAGCGCCTCCTTCGCGTCGCGGAGCCAGTCGACGAAACCGGCGGCACCCGCCTGGGTGATCAGCAGGACGCTCGCGCGCTGGTCGGCGGGGAGGCGGGCGAACCAGCTCAGCCGCTCCTCCATCACCGCCACGCTCGCGCTCGCGAGCCGGCCGGAGGCGTGCTCGAGCCGCCGGAGGGTCTTGGCGGACAGCCCGTGGTGCTTGGGGACATGCCGTCCGGAAGTCGCATCAGCCATGGTCAGCCGATCCTAGTCCGCCCGGCCGAGGTGGCCCTCGTCCTGCGGTACTACCGGCTTCGCGTCCGAAGTGGACAGACGTCGCGTGATACGCGGCGATGAATGGTGAAAGGTGTTTGCATAAAACTCGAGGCCGCCCGGCGCTTGCGTTTTACGCCGCGCCGAGCGGCCTCGTCTCCCCGGTCCCCACCGGTAGAACAAGTATGCGACTTGTGGATCTTTTCCCGCTAGTTCACTCACTCGATCGTGGGGTGCCGAGTTGCCGGTCAGGTGCCCGTGATCAACGATCCCTCGCAAGCCGCGCCGGGTTCGGCACGGATGCGCCGAGGAGGGAGTTCGCCGTGGGCGAGCAGCTGAAAGACGGTCTGGGGCAAGCATGGAACCTTGTCGCCACCTTCGTGCCGAAACTGGTCGGATTCCTGATCATCCTGCTCATCGGCTGGTTGATCGCCAAGGCCGTGTCAAAGGCATTGGGACTGGTTCTGTCGAAGATCGGTTTCGGCAAGCTCATCGAGAAGACCGGACTCACCGGAACGCTCAAACAAGCGAATGTCGACGCGGGCGGGATCCTCGTCAAACTCGTGTACTACTTCATTCTCCTGATCGCGCTGCAACTCGCGTTCGGCGTATTCGGTGAGACCAATCCGGTCAGCGCGCTGCTCAACGAGATCATCGCGTTCCTGCCGCGCATCCTGGTGGCCCTGGTGCTGGTGATCGTCGCGGCCGCCATCGCGAAGGTCGTCCGCGACCTGGTGACCGGCGCGCTGTCCACGCGGCCCGCGGGACGGCTGCTCGGCACGGTCGCCTACTGGCTGATCATGGCGTTCGGCATCATCGCCGCGCTCGGCCAGGTGAACATCGCGACCGCGGTCACCGGACCGATCCTGGTCGCCGTGCTGGCCACCATCGGCGGGGTGATCGTCGTCGGCTTCGGCGGTGGCCTGATCAAGCCGGCGCAGGACCGCTGGCAGGGCTGGCTGGCCAACCTTCAAGGCCAGCTGGAGGCCGGAAACGGCAAGCAAGAGGTCCGTTCGGAGCCGCCGACTTCGCCCGTCGGGATCGGTCGCGTAGATTCCTGATCATCCCGGGGGCCCGGTGATCGAGGAAGGCACCGGGCCCGCGTGGAGCTGAAGGGGCCCTTCGCCGCATAACACGCGGCGAAGGGCCCTTTCGTCGCATCTCACGCGGGCAAAGTCCCCTTCGGCTACTCCACCTCAGCGGCTCTCGAGCCCGTCCCCTGTTCCGCACCTCACACTCTCTAGGGAATGGTGTCGCGGCGGAGCATGTTGGAGCGGGAGACGGAGAGGGGCGAGGACGTGGACTTCCTGCTGCACAACGGTGTCACGGTGCTCGGACAGTGGATCTCCTTCGCCGAACTGGCGGGGCAGATCTTCGCGCTGGCCGTGGTCTTCCTGGCACAACGCCGCACGTTGTGGACCTGGCCGGTCCAGGTCGGCGCCACCGTGCTGTTGTTCTCGGTCTATCTCTCCGCGCACCTCGGCGGGCTCGCCACCAGGCAGGTCGCGATCCTCGCCATCTCGATCTACGGCTGGTGGGCCTGGTCCCGCCGCAGCGACCCGGTCTACGGCGTCGTCGTCCGCAAGGGCCGCCTCGGCGAGCGCCTGGCGATGCTCGGCGCGTTCGCGATCGGCACCACCGCGATGGCGCTGGTCCTGGACGCGCTGAACGCCTCGTGGGCGCCCTGGCCGGACGCCGCGATCTTCGTCGGCACGCTGGTCGCCTTCGCCGCGCAGGGCGCCGGTCTCGTCGAGTTCTGGCTGGTGTGGCTGGTCGTCGACGCGATCGGCGTGCCGCTGCAGCTCTCGTCGGGCCTCTACTTCTCCGCCGCGGTCTACATCGTGTTCGCCGGGCTGGTCGTCCACGGCTGGTGGAGCTGGAACCGGACGGCGAAGCAGGTCCGCACCGGGGTTGTCAGCGCATCGTCGCGTGTGAAGGCTTGAGGTCGGCGAGGGTGCGGACGCCCAGCAACTGCATGGTCCTGACCATCTCGTCGCGCAGGATGTCCACGCACCGCTGAACGCCGCGTTCGCCCCCGGCCATCAGGCCGTACAGGAACGCGCGCCCGATGAGCACCGCGTCGGCTCCGCGAGCGATCGCGGCCACGATGTCGCCGCCGGAGAGGATGCCGGTGTCGACCCACACCTCGGCGTCGCCCTGGATCTCGTCGAGCACCGCGGGCAGCAGCTCGATCGGCGTCGGCGCGCGGTCCAGCTGGCGTCCGCCGTGGTTGGACAGCAGCACCGCGTCGGCGCCGTGCTTGACCACGTCACGTGCGTCGTCGACGTTCTGGATCCCCTTGATCACGAGCTTGCCGGGCCAGGTTTGGCGGACCCGGTCGAGGTCGTCGAAGTTCAAGGTCGGGTCGAAGAGCTTGTTGAGCAGTTCGGCGACAGTGCCGTCGAAGTGGCTCAACGACGCGAAGGTCAGCGGCTCGGTGGTCAGCAGGTTGAACCACCACGCCGGATGCATCGCGCCGTCGACGAACGTCTTGAGAGTGAGCGCGGGCGGGATGGTCAGCCCGTTGCGGACGTCGCGCAGCCGCGCGCCGGCGACCGGGGTGTCCACCGTCAGCATGAGCGTGTCGAACCCGGCGGCCCAGGCGCGATTCATCAGATCTTCGCCCGCCTTGTGGTCGCGCCAGACGTAGAGCTGGAACCACTTGCGGGCCTCCGGCGCGGCCGCCGCGAGGTCTTCGATCGACGTCGTCGCCATCGTCGACAGCCCCATCGGGATCCCGTTGCGCTGCGCGACCCGGCCCACCGCGGACTCGCCCTCGTGGTTCATCATCCGCGTGAACCCGGTCGGCGCGAACGCGAACGGCAATGCCGAACGCTTGCCGAGGATCTCCTTGCTCGTGTCCACATCGGACACTCCGCGCAGGACGTTCGGGTGGAATTCCACGCTGCGGAAGGCTTGCCGGGCGCGGCGGAGGCTGTCTTCCAGTTCCGCGGCGCCGTCGGTGTAGTCGAACGCCGCCCTGGGCGTCCGCTTGCGGGCGAGCATCCGCAGGTCGGCGATCGTGTGCGCGCCCGCCAGCCGCCGCTCGGTCGGATTGAGCACGATCGGCTTCGGCCGCAGGATCTGCTTCAGCTCACTCGGCTTCGGCAGTCGACGCTTCGTCACACTCGCTCACCTTCTCGATTCGCCCCGGAAACATCCGATGTCTCACCCTAGCTCGTCCGGTCCCGAACGCAATGAAAGGCCCGTTACTTGCAAAATTTGCAAGTAACGGGCCTTTCATGGCATCGCTACGCGCTACCGGAGTCCGACAACTGCGGTCCCGCGGCGGTGACGTCGTCGAGGCGGTACTTGCGCGCCGCCTCGGCCACCTTCGCCCGGTCGACCTCGCCGCGCTTGGCGAGCGCGCTCAGCGTGCCGACCACGATCGACTGCGCGTCGACCAGGAACTTCCGCCGGGCGGCGGGGCGGGTGTCGGAGAACCCGAACCCGTCGGTGCCCAGCGTCAGCATGTCGTTCGGCACCCACGGGCGGATCAGGTCCGGGACGGCGCGCATCCAGTCCGAAACCGCGACGACCGGTCCGCTCGTGCCGGACAGCTTCTGCGTGATGTACGGCACACGCGGGGTGTCGCCCGCGTGGAGCAGGTTGTCGTGGTCGACCTCGACGGCTTCGCGCCGCAGCTCGGTCCACGACGTCGCCGACCACACGGCCGCGCGTACGCCCCACTCCTCGGCCAGCATCTGCTGCGCCCGCAACGCGTCCGGCATGGTGACACCGGACACCAGGATCTGCGCCTCCGGACCGTCGCCCGACGGGGCGTCGGCGTAGCGGTACAGACCCTTGAGCAGGCCGTCGACGTCGAGGTTCTCCGGCTCGGCGGGCTGCTGGTAGGGCTCGTTGTAGATCGTCATGTAGTAGAAGATGTTCTCGCCGTTGCCGTCCGGCCCGGTCTCGCCGTACATCCGGCGCAGCCCGTCCCGCACGATGTGGGCGATCTCGAACGACCACGCCGCGTCGTAGGCCACGACGGCCGGGTTGGTCGCCGCGAGGAGCAGCGAGTGCCCGTCCGCGTGCTGCAGGCCCTCACCGGTCAGCGTGGTGCGGCCGGCGGTGGCGCCGAGCACGAACCCGCGGGCCATCTGGTCCGCCGCCGCGTAGAGGCCGTCACCGGTGCGCTGGAACCCGAACATCGAGTAGAAGATGTAGATCGGGATCATCGGCTCGCCGTGCGTGGCGTACGAGGTGCCGACGGCGGTGAACGACGCGGTGGAGCCCGCCTCGTTGATGCCCTCGTGCAGGATGACGCCCTTTTCGGACTCCTTGTAGGCCAGCATCAGGCTCGCGTCGACCGACGTGTACGTCTGGCCGTGCGGGTTGTAGATCTTGGCCGTCGGGAACATCGAGTCGAGACCGAAGGTGCGCGCCTCGTCCGGGATGATCGGGACGATCCGCTTGCCGATCTCGGAGTCCTTCGCCAGCTCGCGGACGAGCCGGACGAACGCCATCGTGGTGGCGACCTCCTGCTTGCCCGAGCCCTTGCGGATGCCTTCGTAGACCTTGTCGCCGGGCAGCACGAGCGCCTTGGAGGCCTTCGGGCGGCGCTCCGGCAGGAAGCCGCCGAGCGCCTTGCGGCGGCCGATCATGTACTCGATCTCCGCCGAGTCCTTGCCGGGGTGGTAGTACGGCGGCAGCTTCGGGTTCCGCTCGAGCTCCTCGTCGCTGATCGGGATGCGCTGGGCGTCCCGGAACAGCTTGAGGTCGTCGAGGGTGAGCTTCTTCATCTGGTGCGTGGCGTTGCGGCCCTCGAAGGACGGCCCGAGGCCGTATCCCTTGATGGTGTGGGCCAGGATCACCGTCGGCTGGCCGTGGTGCTCCAGCGACGACTTGTAGGCCGCGTAGACCTTGCGGTAGTCGTGGCCGCCGCGCTTGAGGTTCCAGACGTCGGCGTCGGTGAGGTCCTTGACCAGTTCCTTGGTCCGCGGGTCGCGGCCGAAGAAGTGCTCGCGGACGAAGGCGCCGTCGTTGGCCTTGTAGGTCTGGAAGTCGCCGTCCGGCGTGGTGTTCATGAGGTTGACCAGCGCGCCGTCGCGGTCCGCGTGCAGCAGCGAGTCCCACTCGCGGCCCCAGATGACCTTGATGACGTTCCAGCCGGCGCCGCGGAAGTACGACTCCAGCTCCTGGATGATCTTGCCGTTCCCGCGCACCGGGCCGTCGAGCCGCTGCAGGTTGCAGTTGATCACGAAGGTCAGGTTGTCGAGGCCCTCGCCCGCGGCCACGTGGATGAGGCCGCGCGATTCCGGCTCGTCCATCTCGCCGTCGCCGAGGAACGCCCAGACGTGCTGATCGCCGGTGTCCTTGATGCCGCGATCACGCAGGTAGCGGTTGAACCGGGCCTGGTAGATCGCGTTCATCGGGCCGAGGCCCATGGACACGGTCGGGTTCTCCCAGAACTCCGGCATCAGCCGCGGGTGCGGGTACGACGGCAGGCCGCCGCCCTCGCCCGCGTGCGAGAACTCCTGGCGGAACCCGTCCAGCTGGTTCTCGGTCAGCCTGCCCTCGAGGAACGCGCGGGCGTAGATGCCGGGGGAGGCGTGACCCTGGATGAAGATCTGGTCGCCACCGCTGGAGTGGTCCTTGCCGCGGAAGAAGTGGTTGAAGCCCACTTCGTACAGCGCCGCGGACGAGCCGTAGGTCGAGATGTGACCGCCGACACCGACGCCGGGCCGCTGCGCGCGGTGCACCATGATCGCGGCGTTCCACCGGATGTAGGCGCGGTAGCGGCGCTCGATCTCCTCGTCACCGGGGAACCAGGGTTCGTTCTCGGTGGGGATGGTGTTGACGTAGTCCGTCGACGTCAGCGCCGGAACGCCGACGTGGCGTTCCCTGGCCCGCTCGAGGATGCGCAGCATCAGGTAACGGGCGCGCTGCTGACCACCCCTGGCCAGCGCCTCGTCGAAGGAGTCCAGCCATTCGGCAGTCTCCTCCGGGTCGATGTCGGGCAGGTGCGCCGCCAGTCCGTCACGGATGACGCGGACGCGTGCCGGGGTCTCCTTGCCGGAGGCGCCGTCGTTCTGCGGGGCCAAGGGGTCTCCTTGCGAAAGGTGGTAGCTGGTTCTGCTCGTACGCGGACGTGTCGCCTTCCATCGTCGTCCTCCGGTTCCGTTCGCGTCACCGCTACTGATCGGTAACGTTCGCGTACCCGATCGCGACACGTCTCGCGCGCGCCTGTACTCGCGCGCGCGTTTTCTCTCCCACCCTAAAGCAGGGTGTTCGGCGGTGCCCAAGTGCGCCTGAATTGACCACCCACGAGTGGGCCGAATGTCCGTACGCTGCGACACGAGTTGTTCAAGATCCGGTGTGGACGGTTGCGCGCAGCGCCTCACCAGTGTTCGCTAACGGGCATCGTGTACCCGAGTGTGGTGCCCGCCCGGTCGATCCGGCCGAGGCGACACCACGCTCCGTCGTAGTTGGAGGAGTGACAGCAGTGGTCGCCGCGGGAGACGCTGATCAGAGCAGCGTCGCCGAAAGGCTTGGGATCAAGCCGGACATGGTGGTCCAAGAGATCGGCTGGGACGAGGACGTCGACGACGACCTCCGAGCGGCGATCGAGGAGCAGATCGGCGGCGACATCCTCGACGAGGACGCCGACGAGGTCATCGACGTTGTGCTGCTGTGGTGGCGCGAAGACGACGGTGATCTCGGAGACACGCTGATCGAGGTCCGGACCCCCTTGAACGAGAACGGTGTGATCTGGGTGCTGACCCCGAAGACGGGACAGCCAGGGCACGTCGAGCCGAGCGAGATCGCCGAAGCGGTGCCGCAGGTCGGGTTGGCGCAGACCGCCAACATCAGTGCGGGCCCGAAGTGGGCAGGCACCCGGCTGGTATCGCCGAAGTCGTCCAAGACCAAGCGGTGACCTCCGGAGCCGCGCGATCGACACGATAGGGTTGTCGTCGCAGGCCCCTGTTCGCTCTTTGAGAGGAAACCGCCGGTATGGCCGTCGAGGTCGGATCGCAAGCCCCGGACTTCACGCTCAACGACTACAACAAGCAGGCCGTGAAGCTGTCGTCCTTCCAGGGTGACAAGCCGGTCCTGCTGGTGTTCTACCCGTTCGCGTTCAGCGGTATCTGCACCGGCGAGCTGTGCCAGCTCCGCGACGAGTTCGCGGACTACGACGGCGAAGGTGTCCAGGTCATCGGTGTGTCCGTGGACACCCCGTTCTCGCTCAAGGCGTGGGCCGAGCAGGAGGGCTACCAGTTCCCGCTGCTCTCGGACTTCTGGCCGCACGGTGAGGTCGCGAAGGCCTACGGCGTCTTCAACGAGGCGGCCGGCCTGGCCACCCGCGGCACCTTCCTGATCGACAAGGACGGCGTCGTGCGGTTCGCCGAGGTCAACCAGCCCGGCGAGGCGCGCGACCAGCAGGCGTGGAAGAAGGCCGTGGCCGCACTGGCCTGAGTCTTCACCGGTGGCACCCGTGCGCGGGTGTCACCTTCCGGGCGCATAGCTCAGCGGGAGAGCACTCGGTTTACACCCGAGCGGTCGTAGGTTCGATCCCTACTGCGCCCACCAGGCCACGCTTATCGAAGCCCGATCGGTGAATCTTTCGCCGGTCGGGTTTCTTCGTTTGCGCAGGCCAAGCCGCTTCTGACGTCGTCAAGCGTCGCCCGGCTGTCGTGACCGGTCCGGTCACGCGAGACCGTGTGGATTTCTGGTCAACCAACGCACCAAAATCCACACGGTCGGGGCCTCCGAGATCATCGGAGGCCCCTTTCGCTACCTCGGTACTTGGAAGCCGCCGATCTCCCGCTCCAGAAGTTCGGCCAGCCGCAGCGGGGTGCGGTCCTCGAACATCGGCCCGATGAGCTGCACCCCCACCGGCAATCCCTCGGGGGACCGGCCCGCCGGGATGGCGGTGGCGGGAAGGCCGGGCATGGTGGCCAGGCCGGCCAGGACGAGCTGGTCGAAGTACGGGTACTCGACGCCGTCGATGTCGATCCGGCGTGCCAGCGGATCCGGATTGTGATCGTGCGGAAACGCGGGAGTGGGCGTGATCGGGCACACCACGGCGTCGAACTCGGTGAAGAACTGCCGCCAGCCGTGACGGTGGAGCTCGCGGCGGGTGTTCGCCTCCATCCAGTCGCGGTGGGTGAACACCATGGCGCGCAGCCGCGTCGCGTCGAGGCTCTGGTCGTCCGCGCTCAGTTCGGCGGCGCGGGCCTGCAGTTGCTCGTACCCGTCGACGGGGAACCGTGCGACGGAGCTCGAGAACATCAACTGCGTGTAGAGCGTCGCGGCTTCGGTCAGATCGGGCAGCAGCGGGGTGTGCCGTTCGACGCGGGCACCGCCGTCGGCGAGCGCGTCGGCCACCCGGTTCACGCCCGCCCGTACCGCGGACCCGGTCGGGATGAACGGATGCTCCTCGATGACCAGGACCCGGAAGTCGCGGAGCCGCTCGTGGCGCGCGGGTGGCAGCGTCACGTGGTGTGCTTTGCCGAGCGTCAGCGGGTCCGGTCCGGTCATGACGTCGAGCAGGAGCGTGAGGTCGCGGGCGGAGCGCGCCATCGGCCCGACGACGGCGAGGTCGAGTTCGACCGGCAGGGGCGGTGACGGCGGCGCGACCATGCCGCGGGTCGCCGCCAGCCCGAGGGTCGGCTTGTGCGCGTAGACGCCGCAGAAATGCGCGGGGGTGCGCAGCGAACCGGCGAGGTCGGAGCCGAGGGACAGCGCGCCGAAGCCGGACGCCAGGGCCGCCGCCGATCCGCCGGAGGATCCGCCCGGCGTGCGCTCGTGATCCCACGGATTGTTGGTGGTGCCGTAGATCTCGTTGAAGCTCTGGATGTCCTGCAGCCCCAAGGGCACGTTGGTCTTGCCCAGCACCACCGCGCCCGCGGTCTTGAGCCGCGACACCTGGACCGCGTCCTCGGCGGGCACGTAGTCCCGGTGTGGCGGCATGCCCCAGGTCGTGGGCAGCCCGGCCATGTCGTAGCACTCTTTGACCGTCACCGGGATGCCGAGTAACGGGCGGTCTTCGCCGCGGGCGCGCGCCTCGTCGGCATCGCGCGCGGCGGCCCGCGCACGGTCGAAGTCCGGTACGCAGATGGCGTTGATCGCCTTGTCGTCGCGCTCGATACGGGCGATCGCGTCGTCGGTCAGTTCCGCCGAAGTCACGTCACCGGCACGCAAAGCGGCCGCGAGTTCTTCGGCCGTTCGAAAGTTCCACTCCATGAAAATCGACCGTACGGGCCCCTTGAGCAGGTCATAAAATACTGTTTCGCGCAAACGGCCACGCCCATCGAAAACCCGGAGACACCCCGACCGCGCGGGGATACCGTCGCCGCATGCGCGACACCCTGACGTGGCGGCCGCTCACCCGCGAGGACGCTGAAGCGTCGGCCGACCTCCTCAACGCCATGGAGACCGTGGACGGCATCGGCGAGAACTACACCGAGGAAGACACCCTCCAGGAGTTGATCGACCCGTACGCGGATCTGGATCGGGCGAGTCTCGCCGCGTTCGACGGCGACATGATGGCGGGCTACATGAAGATCCGCTTCAAGCCGTCCGCGGAAGAGGTCCATCGGGTCTTCCTCGACGGCGGAGTGCATCCCGGGTATCGCCGTCAGGGTCTCGGAACCGCGCTCGTCGACGCGGGGGTCGAGGCGGCCGAAGTGGTGCACGCGCTGCATCATCCGGCCTCGAAGCTCGTGGTGGACGTCAACCGGCCCGAGCGGATCGCCGGTCTGGCCGAGCTCCTCCGGAGCCGGGGATTCGCGGCGGTGCGCTACTTCCAGCGCATGGAACAGCCGCTCGGCGGCTCGCTCGGCGATGTGGGGATCCCGGACGGGTTCCGGATCGAGCCGTGGTCGGAGCGGAACGACGAGGACTTCCGGGGCGTCCGGAACGAGGCGTACCGGGACTACTGGGGCGCGGTGCCGATGCCCGTGGACCTGTGGAAGAACAAGATCACCAACCAGACCTTCCGGCCCGAGGTGAGCTTCCTGCTCCGGGAGGAGGCGACGGGCGCACCGGTGGGAATGCTGGTGACCATGTTCTGGGAGGCCGACACGGAGGCCACCGGCGTCCGCGACGCGCACTTCATGCTCGTCGGAACACTCCGGGGACACCGGAGGCAGGGCGTCGCCGGAGCGCTGATGAGGCACGCGCTGCGGGCCGCGGCCGAGCAGGGTTACCACCGGGCCAGCTTGAACGTGGACTCGGCGAGCCCGTCCGGCGCGTTCGGGGTCTTCGAGAAGGCGGGCTTCGCGCCGACGATGCGGTACGTGCGGTGGGCACTCGAAATTCAAGGCGCAGACACGTAAAGGCCCCTTCACTCGACTGAGCCGAGTGAAGGGGTCTTTACGCACCCCCAACCCCTGTGGAACGTCTTGATCTTTCGGCGGTCTGGTCTGCCCCCTCGGCAGGCCAGACCGCCGGTGCGCCGCGCCGCGGGTGGCGAACTTTCGGCTGCACAAGACAAGAGACGGTCGGGACTGCCCAGATACATCAAGATCGGCGGCCAAAGGAGTGACATCGGTGATCACGGGTCGTGACTAGGCGCGGGTGAGCCGGTTCGCCAGGGTCGACATCGTGTAGGTCCCGATGCCCATGACGACTTCGAGGGCATTCCGCTCGGTGTAGCCGTGCCCGAGGAAGGTCCGCAGCGTCTCGTCGTCCACGCCGCCGGCGGTTTCGAGCACCGCCAGCGTGAACTGCCGGACGGCTTCCAGACGCGCGTCGGGGACGGGCTCCTCCGCGCGAAGCGCCGCGATGACGTCGTCGTCCGCGTGAAGTCCTTCCAGCTTGCCGGTGTGCATCTCGATGCACACTTCGCAGCCGTTGCGCGTCGCCACGGTCATCACGATCGTCTCCCGCGCGAGCGGTTCGAGCGTGGTCTTCTCGAAACTCGCGCTGAGTTTCAAGAATCCGTCGAGCAGTTCCGGCGACGACGCCAGCCGGGCGACGGCGGTGGGGAGGTGGCCCAGGTGCCGGATGGTCGCCTCCATCGGGCGACGCGAGGCTTCGGGCGCGGTTTCGAGGGTGTGATCGGTGAACAAGGCAGCCCCTTAAGATGGTCAACGTGGTTGACGAAAAGGTAAACCAGGTTGTCGAACATGGCAAGCGAGTTCCCGACGCGCCCGGGTTCGAGCTGCCGCTGCTGCTGTTCGCGGGCTTCCGCTCGATCATCGACCGGCTGCACGCCGAGCTGGCCGAGCAGGGGCATCCCGACGTCCGACCGGCGTACGGCTTCGCCATGCAGGCGATCGGCCGCGACGGCGCGACGGCGAGCGAGATCGGGCGGCGGCTCGGGGTCAGCAAGCAGGCGGCGGGCAAGACCGTCGACAAGCTGGAGCAGCTCGGTTACGTCGAGCGCGCCGACGATCCGGCCGACGCGCGGCGCAAGGTCGTGCGGCTCACCGGCCGCGGGTTCGACTCACTCGGCCGGAGTGCGGCGATCTTCGAGGAACTGCGCAAGGACTGGGCCGACGCGCTGGGTGCCGACAGGGTCCGCGCGCTTGAAGCCGACCTCCGCACGATGGCGCCGGCGGACGGCTTCCGCCTCGACGTCGCCGGCTGGTTCGGGGCCTAGAACGGGCAGCCCGGGTTCGGCGCGTCCTGCGACAGCGGGCTCCCGTGCGGCAGGACGTAGAGCACCTCCAGCACCACAGGCGTCGTCCCGAGGTTCCGTCCGATGTGGACGGTGTCGCTCGGCTCGGTGAAGACGGCGCCCTTCCGGTACAACCCGTCGAGGCCGCAGTCGGCCGAGTTGTGCGTCAGCGTGCCCGCCTTGACGTACGCGTAGAGCGTCCCGTCGTGGTAGTGCCAGCCGGTGTACCCGCCGGGCTGGATGACGACCTCGCGCAGCACGTAGTCGGTGTCCCCGACCGTCTTCTGCTCGAAGATCGTCCCGGTCACCCCGGAACCGGGCGTCGCGTCGGCCGTCGCGGGGACGGCGAGCAGGAGCGCGAGTGTGGCGAGCAGTGTGGTCACGGACCGCAGGCGCATGAGGAAAACCGTACCGCGATCCGTGCTGCCCGAAAGGGCTGTTCAGGTCGCCCGAAGCGTCCGCCGCAGCATTTTGCCGCTCTCCGTCCGTGGCAGCCGCTCCCGGAAGTCGAACCGGCGCGGCGTCTTGAATCCGGCGAGTCCGGCTCGGCAGTGTTCCTCGAGCCGCTTCGCCAGCGCGGAGTCCCCGGCGACACCCTCGACCGGTTGGACGACGGCGACGACCCGTTGCCCCCACTCGGGATCCGACTCCCCGATCACCGCGACGTCGGCGACGTCGGGATGGCTCAGCAGCCGCGCTTCGATCTCGGCCGGGTAGATGTTCACCCCGCCGGACAGGATGAGATCCGTCCGCCGGTCGCACAGGAAGACCCGGCCCCCGGCGTCGAAATAGCCGACGTCGCCGACGGTGACGAACTCCCCGGAACGTGCGGCGGCGGTCTTGTCCGGATCATCGTGATAGTCGAATTTCGTGTGCGCGGAACTGAAGTAGAGCGTCCCGGTCTCGTCGGCGGGGAGTTCCCGGCCGTCGTCGTCGAGGATCTTCACCCGCACACCGTCCAGCGGCTTGCCGACCGTGCCCGGTTCGGCGAGCCATTCGCGTGCGTGCACCGCCGTGATCAGTCCCTCGGACGCGCCGTAGTACTCGTGGACCACCGGCCCGAGCCAGGCGAGCATGCGCTCCTTGACTTCGTGCGGGCATGGGGCGGCGCCGTGGATCACCGAGACCAGACTCGAAAGGTCGTGGCGCGCACGGACGTCCTCGGGCAGCCGCAGCATGCGGTGGAACATCGTCGGCACCAGATGCGTACTCGTGACGCGGTGCTTTTCGATGAGCCGCAACGTTTCCCCGGCGTCGAACCGGTCCATCAGCACGAGCGTGTGCCCGAGATGCAGGATCGCGGTCGAGAACATGCCCGGTGCCGCGTGATAGAGCGGGCAGGCGACGAGGTGCACACCGTGCCCCGGCAGGACGTCCAGGCGTTCGAGGACGTGCGCGTGGATCGGGTGCAGCGCGGGCGGCCGTCCGGACAGGGCGCGCCGGACGCCTTTGGGGCGCCCCGTCGTGCCGGAGGTGTAAACCATCGTCTGCCCGGCCGTCCGATGCGGCGGCGTGGTGGTGGGCGAGTCCGCGCCCCAGGCCGCGTAATCCGCCCAGCCGGGCGTTTCGCCGCGCGAAAACCGGTGCAGGCCCTCCAGTTCCGCGGTGCACGTGGCCGCGACGTCCGCGTCCGCGACGGCCACTTTGGCTCCACTGTTGGCCGCGATGTAGGCGATCTCGCCCGGTGAGGACCGGTGGTTGACCGGGGTGAAGTAGATCCCCGCCTGCAGGGTCGCCAGGAGCAGTTCGTAATAGGCGAGTCCGTTGTGGATGATCGCGACGACGCCGTCGCCTTCGCCGAGACCGAGCGCCCGTAAGGCGTGGGTCAGCTGGTTCGCTCGCGCCGACAGTTCGCCGAAGGTGGTCTCCCGCCCGTCGACGTCGATCACCGCGACGCGGCCGGGATCCCGGGCCGCGACTTCGTAGAACGTGCTCATCCCGCCACCGTGCCATCCGGGCCGGGTCGCCGCAGGCTCTCCAGATGCCGCCGGAGCACCGTCCGCATCATCTCCGGCGAAGTCCGGCCTGCCGACAGGGCGAGGCCGTCCAGCAGCGCGGCCAGCCTTTCGGTTTCGACGGCCAGGTCGAGGCCGTCGAGCAGGCCGCCCGCTCCGTGCGCGCCGTCGAGGACCCGCCGGACGAGGGCGCGGACCCCTTCATGCGTGCGAGTGGCCTCCTCGGCGAGGTCCGGTCGGTTCTTCGCGGCGGCCGTGAACGCCAGCCAGACGTCGGTTTCGGCCCGGGTCTGCTCGGTGAGCGGGAGCAGTTCGCCGAGCAGCGCTTCGGTGAGTTCCAGCCGTCGTGAGCGTGGCGTCGCGGGGGCGAGTTCCGGGAGGTGCGCGAGCAGTCTCGCGATCACCCGGTCGCCGAGCGCGCGCATGGCGAACACGATCAGCTCGTCGTGCCCCTTGAAGTAGTGCCGCACCGAACCGATCGCCAGCCCGGCCTCGTCGGCCACGCTCCTGAGCGAAGCCTGCGCGAGACCGTCCCGCTGGATCACGCGGAAGACGGCTTCGGCTATCTCCAGGCGCCGGGCCTCGGGGTCGACGATCTTGGGCATGTTGCCTTTATAGCACGACCTTGCTATTTTATTTGGCACAGGCATGCTACAAAGGGGGAGTTATGAGGACCTGGCTACTGGTCGCGTTGGCGATCGCCGTGGTGATCGCGATCGTCGTGCGAAGGCTGCGAGGGGAGCCGCTGGTCGCCCGCGACGTGTTCGGGGCGCCGGTGATCCTGATCGGGATCGGGGTCTACGGCCTGACGAAACTCGACGCCTTCACGTTCACGGACGGTCTCTGGCTCGTGTTGGGCGCCTTGGTCGGCTGCGGCCTCGGCGCGGTGCGCGCCGCCACCACGAAGCTGTTCGAGCGCGATGGCGTGCTTTGGCTGCGCTACACCGGCTGGACGTTCGGGGTCTGGGTGCTGTCGATGGCGGTGAACTTCGGGATCGGTTTCCTGGCCGCGATGTCGGGGGCGCATCCCGACGCCAGGCCGATCACGCTGTCGATCGGTGTCAGCCTGCTGGGGGAGGCGCTGGTGATCGGCATGCGCGCGAAGACGACGGGGCTGCCGTACGCCCCGCCGTCCGAGTCGGTGCTTTCCCGGCGCTAGGCCAGTTTCCCGACTTCGTCCACGAGGAGCGCGATCTCGTCTTCGGTGTTGAAGTAGTGCACCGAAGACCGGACCATCGACGGCAGGCCTCGTGCGACGAAGTCGAACTGGGCGGACGACGCTTCCACGACGCTGACGTTGATCTTCGCCGCCGCCAGGCGCTGTTTCACTTCCGGTGACGGCGTTTTCGCGACGCTGAACGTGACGATTCCGCACTGCCGCGTGCCCTGGTCGTGGACGAGGACGCCGGGGATCTCGCGGAGCGCGTCGCGCAGGGTCGCCGCGAGCGCGGTGACGCGGGCTTCGATGGCGGGCATGCCCCACTCGAGGGCGTAGTCGATCGCCGCGCCGAGTCCGTGCACCGCGGCGTGATCGCGTTCCCAGACCTCGAACATCTTCGCCGTCGAATCGACTTCGTAGCTCTCGGGCGCGGTCCACGCGGCCGAGTGAAGGTCGAGCATCGCGGGCTCCACGCGCTCGCGCAGCCGAGGGTGCGCGTAGAGGAAGCCGGTGCCGCGCGGCCCGCGCAGGTACTTGCGGCCGGTCACGCTGAGCGCGTCGCAGTTCAGGCGCGCGACGTCGAGGTCGATCTGGCCGGCGCTCTGGCACGCGTCCAGCAGGAACGGGATCCCGGCCTCGCGCGCGACCGCGCCGATCTCCTCGGCGGGGTTGACCAGTCCGCCCTGGGTCGGCACGTGGGAGACGGCGATCAGCTTGACGTCGCCGTCGACGCGGCGCTTCAGGTCCTCGACGTCCAGCTGCCCGGACTCGTCGTTCTCGACCACCTCGACGACGGCGCCGGTGCGCTTCGCGAGCTGCAGGTAGGAGATGACGTTGCTCGCGTACTCGGACTTCGCCGTCAGGATCCGGTCTCCCGCGGCGAACGGCAGCGCGTAGAAGACGGCCTGCCAGGACCGGGTCGCGTTGTCGGTCAGGGCGATGTCGTCGGGTTCGGCGCCGACGAGCCGTGCGGCCGAGGCGTAGACGCCGTCCATCCGCTCCAGGGTCGCCGCGGCCTGCTCGTATCCGCCGACCAGGGCTTCTTCGCGCAGGTAGCCGACGACGGTGTCGGTCACTCGTGCGGGCGGCAGCGACGATCCGGCGTTGTTGAGGTGGACCACCTCCGCGCAGCCCGGCGTCTCGGCGCGAGCGCGGTTTACATCGAAGTCCGTCATGCCTAACTGAATACAGTACGGCCGAAGTGCATGCAATACTGCCCGCATGACGAGGAACCTGCTCCGGAGCGACCTCGCGGAGGAGATCACCGCCCGGGTACTCGACGGCCGGCTCGCCGCGGACAGCCGGATCAACGAGGTGCACCTCGCCCGCGAGCTGGGTGTCAGCCGGACACCGCTGCGCGAGGCACTGATCGGGCTGGCCGATCGTGGCCTGCTGGTCTCGGCGCCGGGCCGCGGTTTCCTGGTGCCGCCGTTCGACCCCGAAGAGGCCCGGCGGCTGTACCCGCTCGTCGCGGAACTGGAAGCGCTCGCGTTGCGCTGGAGCTCGCCGCAGGACCTCGCCGGACTCACCGGCGGCCTCGACCGGATCGCCGACGAGATGACCGCCGAACTCGGCCGCCGGGGTGATCTGTCCGAATTGGACGATCGCTGGCACGCGCTGCTGGTCTCGCGGTGCACGAATCCGCATCTGCTGCGCTTGATCGAGCAGACCAAGCCGCTCCTGAAACGCTACGACACCTCGTATTTCGGTGGCACCGAACGCTCGCTGGAGAGCATCGACGAGCACCGCCGGATCGCCGGGGCGATCCGCGTCTCCGACCACGCGACGGCAGCGGAGCTGCTCGTGCGGAACTGGGTGAAGACGTTGGCATATCTGGAGAACATGGGGTGAAACGATGTTCGTGACGGCACATCTGAGCGACAACCATCTCGACGGCGGGGAACGCGCCGACGAACGCACCGCGCGGGTCATGCGGTACCTGGAGAACCTGGCGAAGCCGGTCGACGCGATCCTGGTGACCGGCGACATCTCCGACCACGGCACACTCGAGGAGTACCGGCGCGCGGCCGAACTGTTCAAGACCGATGTCCCGTTGTTCACCTGCCCCGGAAACCACGACAAGCGCGGCCCGTTCCGCGAAGGTCTGCTCGGCCAGGCGCCGGACGACGCGCCGGTCAACGAGGCGCACACCGTCGGCGACGTCACGTTCGTGATGGCGGATTCGAGCATCCCCGGCAAGCCGGACGGGCGGTTCGACGACGAGACCCTGGCCTGGCTGGACGGCGTCCTGGCCGACGGTGACGGCCCCGCCTTCATCGCCTTCCACCATCCGCCGGTCGCGCTCGGCCTGCCGTTGGTGGACGCGATGCGCCAGTTCGGCGAGGACGGGCTGGCCGAGGTGCTCGCCCGCCACCCGCGCGTGGTGGCCCTGCTCTGCGGGCACGTCCACGCCTCGTCGTCGACGTCGTTCGCCGGACTGCCGCTGCGGTCGGCGCCCTCGGTCGGGTCGAGCATCCTGCTCCCGTGGGAGGAGAACGGGCTCCGGCCGTGGGGAGAAGGCGGGCCGATCGACTACGACCTGCCGCCGTCGCTGCTGTTCCACGTGCTGCACGACGACGGCAGGCTGACCACCCATCACCGGGTGGTCCCGGGCTAACCCGGGAACACCGGCAGCGTGATCGCGGACGGGTGCGCGGGGTCGTGGAAGATCTCGAACCGCGAGGGTTTCCCGTCCACCGCGCTGAAAACGGGCTCACCGGTGCCGTGGTTGCGGGCGAAGCGGGGGAACGCTCCGCCCGCGACCTGCAGCCGCAGCCGGTGTCCGCGCCGGAACCGGTAGGCCGTCGGATCGAGCCGGACCTCCGCCGCGACCACACCGTCCTCATCGGACCCGGGACTGCCGGGGCGCAGCCGGAGGATGCCGTCGGTGACGTTGCGGGAGACGCCGCGACCGTCCACATCGCACAGCCGGACGAAGACGTCGCCGTGCCCGAGGTCGGTCCGGACGTGCACCAGCGCGGAGACCTCGCCGATGACGTCGAGGTCTCGCTCCAGCGCGTCGCCGGTGAAGAGCAGCACGTCCCGGCGCTCCTCGACGGCCTTGTTGTCGCGCTGTTTCTGCGTGCCCGAAAGCAGGGGCCCGCCCACGGACGGCGTCGGATCGGCCGGATCGAAGGTGAACGTCCCGGGTTTCGCCTCCAGCGGTCCGGCGGTGGAAAGCCCGCCGGGACGCAGGAAATACGGGGTGGCGCCGGATTCCGGCGGCCAGCTTTCGAAGTCCAGCCAGCGTCCGGCGCCCTGGAGGTACAGGCGCACCGGGGCTTGGCGCAGCGGCGCGCTGTCGCCGTGAAGGTGGGCGGAGAGGAAGCCGATCTGGTCGGTGATCAGGGTTTTGAGGCTGGCCGGTTCGCCGTGCGCCCAGGGGCCGACGGTGATCCTCGGCTCGCGTCCCGCCGCGGCGAGTTCCTTGAAGTCGCGCAGCTGCGCGGAGATGAACAGGTCGTACCAGCCGGTCACCATCGTCACCGGGGTCGTCAGCGCGGCGACCTCGGCGCTGTGGTCCGACGGGGCCCAGAAGTCGTCTCCCGGCTCGGCGTGCCCGGAGACGTCCTGCAGGAACCGCACCTGCTCGCCGATGGCCGCGACGTCCGCGCCGGAAACCGGCAGATGCGCCATGGCCTGGCGGGTCTTCTTCGTCTGCCAGGGGTTCGGAAGGCCGGCGAACCGGCCTTCCTGGCGGCCGATCAGCGCCGACCACGAAACCATGTTGTCGACCGCGAGGATCCCGCCCGGATAGAACGTCGAGACGAACTCCGACGCGGTGACGCCGAGGCACAGCGCTTCGAGCGGCTCGTCGAGGTACGGCGCGACGGCCCACTGCGTGTGACCGAGGTAGCTCGCGCCCGCCATCGCGACCCGCCCGTCGCACCACGGCTGCTCGCGCAGCCAGGCGACGGTGTCGAGGCCGTCCTCCTTCTCCAGGTGGAACGGCCGGAACTCGCCGCCGGAGCCGAAGGTTCCGCGCGTGCTCTGGAGGACCGTCTGCAGGCCGTGCCGGGCGAACGTCTCGCCGAAGATCTTGCCCATCACCCCCTTGCGGCCGTACGGCGTGCGGATCAGCACGACCGGCCGGGGCTCGCCGCCGGGGACGGCGTAGCGGTCGGCCAGCAGCCGGACGCCGTCGGACATCGGGACGGGGATCCCCTTGGTCGCCACGGGAGCGGGGCCTTCGGCCGGGGGGAGGCCGAGGAACCGGTCGAGGAGTCGGTCGAGCACGCCTGGGCCGCCTTTCGTGCGGATGATCATCGTCCGCTTACGACCGTACTCCAGATCACCGCAGGTGGTGGGTCTCGTGAGTGGTAATGACGGTTAGAACCGTCATTACCACTCACGAGGCCTGGCGCGGGGCGGACCGCCCGGTACCGCCCCGCGGGTCTCAGCGAAGCCGCGCGAGTGTCTCCGGCTTCAGCAGCTTCGCCAGTTCTTCGGCGGGAAGAAGGCCCTTCTCGACGACGAGTTCCGCCACTCCGCGCCCGGTCTCCAGCGCCTCCTTGGCGATCTCGGTCGCAGCCGCGTACCCGATGCTCGGGTTCAGCGCGGTCACCAGCCCGATCGAGTTCTCGACGTAGCCCCGCATCACGTCGGCGTTCGCGGTGATCCCGGAAACGCACCGCTCGGCCAGGACCACGCAGGCCGACCGCAGATGCGTGATGCTCTCCGAGAGCGAGTGCAGGATCAGCGGCTCGAAGGCGTTGAGCTGCAACTGCCCGGCTTCCGCCGCCATCGTGATCGCGACGTCGTTGCCGATGACCTCGAACGCGACCTGGTTGACCACCTCGGGGATCACCGGGTTGATCTTGCCCGGCATGATCGACGACCCGGCCTGCACCGGCGGCAGGTTGATCTCGTTGAGCCCGGCCCGCGGTCCCGACGAGAGCAGCCGCAGATCGTTGCAGCTCTTCGAGAGTTTCACCGCGATCCGCTTGAGCACACCGGAAAGGTGCACGAAGGCGCCGCAGTCCTGCGTCGCCTCGACGAGGTCGGCGGCGGTCACGACGGGCAGCCCGGTGATCTCGCGCAGATGCGCGACGGCGGCTTCGGCGTATCCGGGCGCGGCGTTGAGGCCGGTGCCGATCGCGGTCGCGCCGAGGTTGATCTCGTGCAGCAGCGCCACCGCTTCGGTGAGCCGCAGCCGGTCTTCGCCGAGCATGACCGCGTAGGTCCCGAATTCCTGCCCCAGCGTCATCGGGACCGCGTCCTGCAGCTGGGTCCGGCCCATCTTCAGCAGATCGTGGAACTCGACGGCCTTGGCGGCGAACGCCCGCTCCAGCACGACCATCGCTTCGGCGAGCTCGCGGACGGCGATGATCGTCGCGACGTTGACCGCGGTCGGGTAGGCGTCGTTCGTCGACTGCCCGAGGTTCACGTGCTCGTTCGGGTGTACGCGGGCGTAGTCGCCCTTCTCGTGGCCGAGCAGTTCGAGCGCGCGGTTCGCGATCACCTCGTTGGCGTTCATGTTCGTCGAGGTGCCCGCGCCGCCCTGGATGACGTCGACGACGAACTCCTCGTGCAGCGCGCCTTCCCGGATCTCACGGCACGCCTCGCAGATCGCGTCGGCGACATCCGGGCTCAGCAGGCCGAGACCCGCGTTGGCGCGGGCGGCCGCCTCCTTGACCGAGGCGAGCGCCTCGATCAGATGCGGGTACGCGGAGATCGCGGTGCCGGTGATGGGGAAGTTCTCCCTGGCGCGCGCGGTGTGCACACCCCAGTAGGCGTCGGCCGGAACTTCCTTGTCTCCCAGCAGATCGTGTTCCACGCGGTGCATCGAAGGCTCCTCAGGCGGCAAGGTGGTGTCCGGCGAGCGCGTCCGTCACGCGCAAACCGGGGGTCGGCTCCAGTACGTCCTGTTCGACGCCGCACAGCGCGAGCGCGGCGGCGAGCACCGGCCGCCGCGCGCGGTCACCGCCGTCGGCGATCTTGAGCGCGATCGCCGTCCCGTCCGGCAGGGCGGCGACCTGGACGGCTTCGAAACCGTCCTTCGCGATCAGGCCGGGAACCGCGCGCATGAGCGCGGTGACGTCGCGACGGGTGCCGGCGACCAGTTCCGGATGCTTCCGGATCCCTTCGCCGACAAGGCCTTCCGGAGTACCCGGAGCGGCGGCGGCGATCTTGCCGACGGCCTTGGCGAGCCCGCGCAGCGAGACCGCGAACAGGGGAGCGCCGCAACCGTCGACGGCGACCTTCGGGATCGGCTGCCCGGTCAGGTCTTCGACGCAGTCCGCGATGGCGCGCTGCAGGGGGTGTCCCGGGTCCAGGTAGTCCTTGGTGGACCAGTCGTGCAGACGGCAGGTCGCGAGCATGGCCGCGTGCTTGCCGGAACAGTTGTGCGCCAGCCTCGAAGCGGTCCGTCCCGAGGCGACCCAGGTGTCCCGTTCGACCGGATCGAACGGCAGATCCTCCGGCGTCCGCAGGTCCTCGGCGGTGAGCGCGGCACCGTCCAACGTCCTGAGGACCTCCGAGAGGTGGATTTCCTCGCCGGAGTGGCTGGCCGCGCCGACGGCGAACCCCGCCGGGCTCAGGTCGACCCCGAGCCGGGCCATCGCGGTGGCCTGCAAGGGTTTCGCCGCCGAACGCGGATAGAACGCCGCCTCGACGTCGCCCGCGGAGAACAGCACGCGGCCGTCGGGCGCCAGGATCACGGCCGAACCGTGGTGCACCCCCTCGACCATTCCGTCGCGGAGGAGGTGCACCAGCGGTACGTGCGCGGGAACGCGGATCTCGGGGATCACAGCTTCGTCTTTTCGAAGACGTCCATGTTGATCCGCTTGCGGACCCCGAACCACCCTCCCACCAGCGCCAGCCCGATGACCGGCAGGCAGAACAGGGTGATCCGGCCGACCTCGTCGAAGCCCATCAGCACGATGACGGCGACGAGGAAGAGCAGCGTCGCGATCTCGGTGTAGGGCGAGAACGGGAGGCGGTACGACGGGCGTTCGACCTCGCCGCGTTTGGCCTTGCGCACGAACAGCAGATGCGAGAGCACGATGATCGCCCAGGTGCCGAGGATGCCGACGGCCGCGAAGTTCAGGACGATCTCGAAGGCCTGGCTCGGCACGACGGCGTTCAGGCCGACACCGACCACGCAGACCGCGGAGGTGAGCAGGATCCCGCCGTAGGGCACGTGGTTCTTGTTCATCACGCCGGTGAACTTGGGCGCGGATCCGGCCAGTGACATCGACCGCAGGATGCGGCCGGTCGAGTAGAGCCCCGAGTTCAGGCTGGACAGCGCCGCCGTCAGCACGACCAGGTTCATCACGTTGCCCGCCTGCGGCACCCCGACGTGCGAGAGCACCGTGACGAACGGGCTCTCGGTCTTCGAGTACGAACTCCACGGCATCAGCATCGCCAGCAGGACCACCGAACCGACGTAGAAGATCCCGATCCGCCACATGATCGAGTTGATCGCCTTCGGCATGATCTTGCGCGGGTTCTCCGTCTCACCGGCGGCGACGCCGACCAGTTCGACCGAGGCGTAGGCGAACACGACGCCCTGGACGATCAGCACCATCGGCAGCACACCGGCGGGGAAGAAGCCGCCGTTGTCGGAGATCAGCGAGAAGCCGGGCACCTGGCCGTCGATCGGCTGCTGGGTGACCAGCAGCCAGATCCCGATCCCCATGAAGGTCACCAGCGCGGCGACCTTGATGATGGCGAACCAGAACTCCATCTCGCCGAACAGCTTGACCGACACCATGTTCAGCGCCAGCACCACCGCGAGCGCGATGAGCGCCAGCACCCACTGCGGGATCGGCGTGAAGAAGGACCAGAAGTGCGCGTAGAGCGCGATCGCGGTGATGTCCGCGATACCGGTCGTCGACCAGTTCAGGAAGTGCATCCAGCCCGCGACGAAAGCGCCCTTCTCGCCCATGAACTCCCGGGCGTAGGAAACGAAGGCGCCGGAAGAGGGGCGGTAGAGGATGAGCTCGCCGAGCGAACGCACCACGAAGAACGCGAAAAGGCCGCAGACCGCGTAGACGATCGCGAGTGCGGGGCCCGCCTGGGCGAGGCGGCCGCCCGCGCCGAGGAACAGACCGGTGCCGATGGCGCCGCCGATCGCGATCATGTTGACGTGGCGGGGCTTCAGCGCCTTGTCGTAGCCGGCGTCACCGGCGTCGGCCGGCACCGGCGCGGACTTGTCGTCCGCGCTGAGGGTCTGTTCGGTCACGGTGTCAGTCGTCCTTGTTCTGGTGCGTCGTGTGGCTCGGCCGCACGATGGTGGTGAGCGCGTCCTCGACGTGTTCGAGATGGGAGGTCATCGCCGCGACGGCGTCCGCTTCGGAACCGGCGGCGATGGCGGTGACGATCTCACGGTGCTCGGTGTTCGACCGGGTCCGACGTCCACCCAATTGGTTGAGAAATGCGGACTGGCGGGCCAGCGCGTCCCGGATCTCCTCGATGACCTTGCCGAACACCGGGTTGCCCGAGGACTGGGCGATGGTGATGTGGAACAGCGAGTCCAGCGCCACCCACGCGGTGTTGTCGGTTTCGAGGTCCATCCGCTCGACGAGGTGGCCGAGCAGGTCGAGGTCGTCGGTGCTGCGGCGGACGGCCGCGTACCCGGCGACGGGGATCTCGACGTGGCGCCGGACCTCGAACAGGTCACGGGCCGAGTAGGTCCCGAAGGTGGGGTTCTCCACCGGCCCGGTGGCGGTCACGAAGGTCCCTTTGCCCGTTTTGGACACGGTGAGCCCGAGCGCCTGCAGTCCCCGTAGTGCTTCGCGGACGACCGAACGGCTGACCTCGAACTCCTTGCCGAGCGCGGATTCCGACGGCAGCTTGTGCCCGACGGGGTACTCGCCGCGCTCGATGGCGCCGCGGAGGTGGGCCAGAACGGCCTCCATCGCGCTGACGCGTCTTGGACCACCGTGTCCGGCTGTCTGGCTGTCAGACAGGTTCATGAGACGAGATCGTGCGGTCGGCCCCACGCTTTGTCAAGCGATCGGCCGAGGGTCCCGATCCGCTGTGCGAGGACGGCGTCGATGGGGTAACCGGCACCGGAATTGAAGGCGGTGCTGGGCGCTTTCGTCTGTCCGGAGTTCAGTGGTGACACCGGAATCCCGCGCGGGGGTGGTCAGTGTCACAGCGGTGTCGAGCAGGGCGTCGGTACAGGTGGTCGTGAGTGGCGATTCGGGTTCTAACCCGAATCGCCACTCACGACCACCCCAGCCGACTCGGTACCGGCGCCCTGGTCACTTGAACTACGTGATGGCTGGTGCGGGTGGGGCGAAGGTGGCGGCCGTGGCGATCACGAAGGTAGTGAAGGCCTCCATCACTACGGTCAAGGTAGGCAAGGGGCCCTTCACGGCCCGGCCCCTTGAACGACCGCGGGCAGAAGCCGGTAGGTGACTCACGACCACCGTGAGCTCAGACCCGCTTGAGCGCGATCACCGGGAACGGACGGCTGGTCATCGACTGGTGCTCGGCGAGCCGGGGGAACGCCCTCGCCTGCTTCGCGAACAGACGGTCCCGGGCCGCTCCGGTGATCTCGGCCGCGTGGGCGGGAAAGGACTCTCCGTCCGCCTCGACGTCGACGGACGGCTCCGCGACCAGGTTGCGGTACCAGTCCGGATGCCCGGGAGCGCCCCCGTTCGCGGCGAACACGATGTAGCGGTCGTCGTCCGCCAGGAACAGCATCGGCGTCACGTGGCGTCGTCCGGTGCGGGCGCCGGTGGTGGTGAGCAACAGCGTCGGGAGGCCCTCCCCGTGGCGGCCGTTCGCGCGGAACTCCGCGATCACGCGTTCGTTCATGGCCTGCAGGTCGATCATCAACTCTCCGGGCGGTTCGGTGATCTTGGCGGCTGGCCAGTCTGCCCATCCGCGCCCAGGTCGGCAAGCATTTTTGGATCATGGCTGCTCACGAGGCCGCGAAACCTGTCGGTGCCGCTGGGGATACTGCGGGAGTGAGCCCCACCAGCCGAGGGCGCAAGCCCGAGAAGCCGAAACCTGCCGACCTGTCGGACTGCGTCGCGCGAGGCGAACCGGACCGGGACAGGGTCACCCTCGCCGCCACACTGACCGTGGGCAAGCGCTCGGTGAGCGTCGAGGTGGTGGTCGACGGCGACAGGGTCCGCAGGATCGAACTCCACGCGGAGCCGTCGGACGCCTTGGTGACCGAGGCACCGCTGACACCCGAGGAGTTCCGGAGCCAGGTCGAGGCGGCGCTGATCGTCAGGGCCGATTCTGACGCCTGGCTTTTCGAGAGGGTCCCGGACTTCTTCGAGCTGGGCGCGAAGTCGGACTTGCCCGAACGAGCCGACCGGCTGCGCCGATGGCTCGGCCTCCCCGAGTACGAACCGGTCCCCCGATCGGGAGTCGATCCTCTTCCGCTCGTCCTGCCTCCACCCGGACCGGTCACCGGACTGCGGCTCGCGGTCGCCCTGCTCGGACCGGACCAGGCGATCTGGCGACGGCTCGAAGTCCGCTCCGATCTCACGCTCGCCGGAGTGCACCGGGTCCTGGCGGCGGCGTTCGACCGGGACGAGCGGCAGTACCACTGGTTCGAGACGGCGTACGGAGGCTTCAGCACCGACGGCCGGTACGGAGAAGGCGATCGCCTGGACGATCAGGTGCTCCTCGGCCAGGTCGTCACGGCACCGGGCCATCGACTCGTCTATGAGGCGGAGCATTGGCGGCACTGGATCCGCGTCGAGCAAGTGGTCGCCCTCCCCAGAGCGCCGAGCTGTCTCGACGGCGAGCGCGCGGCGCCTCCGCCGGAATGCGAAGACGAGCACGCGTACAAGATGTTGCTGGAGGCGCTGAGGGATCCGGGCGACGAAGAGAACGACGGCCTGGTCGAAGAGCTCGGCGGCTATGGGTTCGACCCGGAGTGGTTCGACAGGGAGGGGGTCAACGCCCGGCTGGGCTGAGCATCACTGCCCCGTTCGGGTGGCGAAGACTCCGGCGAGGCAGCTGGATTTGATCTTCGTCAGCTAGCAGACTCGGCACCGGCTGACGACCGCGTCCCCCCGCGAGTTGCTGATGATCTTGACAAGCCTAGGGTGGGAGGACCGGCCCGCGTCACGCAGCCAGGGACCCGTCTGCCTAGGGGAGGTTTTCGCTGGTGTCGAACGATTCCTTCGTCCACCTGCATGTGCACACCGAGTACTCGATGCTCGACGGTGCGGCGAAGATCGCCCCCTTGTTCAAGGAGGCGGCGCGGCTGGGCATGCCCGCGGTCGGCATGACCGACCACGGCAACATGTACGGCGCGGACGAGTTCTATCAGCAGGCGGTCAAGCACGACCTCAAGCCGATCATCGGCATCGAGGCCTACGTCGCGCCGGAGAGCCGGTTCCACAAGAAGCCGGTGTTCTGGGGGCAGGCCAACCAGCGTGGCTCCGACGAGTTCGGTGAAGGCGGCGACGTCTCGGGTAGCGGTTCGTACACCCACATGACGATGCTCGCCGCGAACGCGACCGGGCTGCGGAACCTGTTCAAGCTCTCGTCGCTCGCGAGCATGCAGGGCTACTACCGCAAGCCCCGGATGGACCGCGAGCTGATCTCGGAGAACCACGAAGGCATCATCGCGACCACCGGCTGCCCGTCCGGTGAGGTACAGACGCGCCTCCGGCTGGGGCAGCGCACCGAAGCGATCCAGGCCGCGTCGGACTACAAGGACATCTTCGGCGGTGAGAACTTCTTCCTCGAGCTGATGGACCACGGCCTGCCGATCGAGCGGTCGGTCCGCGAGGGCCTGCTCGAGATCGGCAAGCTGCTCGACATCCGGCCGCTGGCCACGAACGACTCGCACTACGTCACCAAGGACCAGGCCGACACCCACTCCGCGCTGCTGTGCGTGCAGGCGGGCAAGACGCTGAACGACCCGAACCGGTTCAAGTTCGACGGTGACGGCTACTACCTGAAGTCGGCCGCCGACATGCGGGAGTACTGGGACAAGGAAGTTCCCGGCGCCGCCGACTCGACGCTGCTGATCGCCGAGCGCGTGGAGTCCTACAAGGACGTCTACACGCACAAGGACCGGCTGCCGTTCTTCGAGGTCCCCGAGGGCTACGACCAGGGAACCTGGCTGCGGGAAGAGGTCGCGCGCGGTCTCAAGTGGCGGTACCCGGACGGCGTCCCGGACGAGTACTACAACGAGCGCATCGAGATCGAGCTCGACGTCATCATCGGGAAGGGCTTCCCCGCCTACTTCCTCATCGTCGCCGACCTCATCAACTACGCCCGTAAAGTCGGCATCCGCGTCGGCCCCGGCCGTGGTTCGGCCGCCGGCTCGCTGGTCGCGTACGTGCTCGGTATCACCAACCTGGACCCGATCCCGCAAAAGCTGCTGTTCGAGCGGTTCCTGAACCCCGAGCGCGTGTCCATGCCCGATATCGACATCGACTTCGACGACCGCCGTCGCGGCGAGATGATCCGCTACGCCACCGACAAGTACGGCGTCGACAAGGTCGCGCAGGTCATCACCTTCGGCACCATTAAGACCAAGGCGGCCATCAAGGACTCCGCCCGCGTCCACTTCGGCCAGCCCGGCTACGCGATCGCGGACCGGATCTCGAAGGCGCTGCCGCCGCCGATCATGGCGAAGGACATCCCGCTCTCGGGCATCGTCGACTCCAAGCACGAGCGCTACGGCGAGGCCGCCGAGGTCCGCGCGCTCGTCGAAACCGACGAAGAGTGCAAGACGATCTTCGAGACCGCCCGCGGCCTCGAAGGCCTGATCCGCAACGCCGGCGTCCACGCCTGCGCGGTCATCATGTCCTGCGACCCGCTGACCGACGCGATCCCGCTGTGGCAGCGTGACGACGGCTCGATCATCACCGGCTGGGACTACCCGTCGTGCGAGAACATCGGCCTGCTCAAGATGGACTTCCTGGGCCTGCGGAACCTCACCGTCATCGGTGACGCGATCGACAACATCAAGACCAACCGCGGGGTCGACATCGACCTCGACACCCTCGGCGTCGAAGACCCGGAGACGTACAAGCTGCTCGCCAGAGGAGACACACTCGGCGTGTTCCAGCTGGACGGCGGGCCGATGCGGGATCTGCTGCGCCGGATGCAGCCGACGGTCTTCGACGACATCGTGGCGGTGGGCGCGCTGTACCGCCCCGGCCCGATGGGCATGAACGCGCACAACGACTACGCGGACCGCAAGAACAATCGGCAGAAGGTCAAGCCGATCCACCCGCAGCTCGAGGAGCCCCTGAAGGAGATCCTGGCCGACACCTACGGCCTGATCGTCTATCAGGAGCAGATCATGCACATCGGCCAGAAGGTGGCCGGATACACGATGGGCCGCGCGGACGTGCTCCGCCGGGCCATGGGTAAGAAGAAGAAGGAAGTCCTCGATCTCGAGTACGAGGGCTTCGAGGCCGGGATGAAGGCCAGCCCGCTGATCGACGGCGGGTTCTCGCCGGAAGCGGTGAAGGCGCTCTGGGACACGATCCTCCCGTTCGCCGGCTACGCGTTCAACAAGAGCCACGCGGCCGCGTACGGCCTGATCTCCTACTGGACCGCGTACCTCAAGGCGAACTTCACGCCGGAGTACATGGCCGCGCTGCTCACCTCGGTCGGTGACAACAAGGACAAGTCCGCGGTCTACCTGTCCGAGTGCCGTCGCCTCGGCATCAAGGTGCTCCCGCCGGACGTCAACGAGTCGGCGCTGAGGTTCGCGGCCGTCGGGGGCGACATCCGCTTCGGCATGGGTGCCGTCCGCAACGTCGGCGCGAACGTCGTCGAGTCGATCATCAAGACCCGGGCCGAGAAGGGGAAGTACTCCTCCTTCACCGACTTCCTCGACAAGTCCGAACTGGTGGCCTGCAACAAGCGGGTCATCGAATCGCTGATCAAGGCCGGCGGGTTCGACTCGCTCGGCAACTCCCGGCTTTCGATGATCCAGGTGCACGAGGACGCGGTCGAGGCCGTGGTCCCGCTCAAGCGCCAGGAGGCGATGGGCCAATTCGACCTCTTCGGTTTCGGCGGGGACGACGACGCGGAAGCCGCCGTGTCTTCTTCACCGCTCGCGCACCTGAAGTTCGGCGAGGAGGAGTACCCGCGCAAGCAGCTCCTGGCCTACGAACGGGAGATGCTCGGTCTGTACGTCTCGGCGCACCCGCTGGACGGCGCCGAGCGCATCCTGCGCAAACACGCGCCGAGGCCGATCGCCGCGATCATCGCCGACCCGCCCAAGGAAGGCGAGCTGATCATCTCCGGGCTGATCACCTCGCTGGAGCGCCGGGTCAACAAGAAGGGCGAGCCCTGGGCGATCTGCACCGTCGAGGACATGGACGCCTCGCTGGAGGTCCTGTACTTCCCGAAGTCGTACGCGATGTTCTCCGCCGACCTCATCGAGGACAACGCGGTCCTGGTCAAGGGCCGGGTGAACTGGCGCGAGGACAAGATGTCCATCTTCGGCGGCGGGCTCGTGCCGCTCGACCTGTCCGAGATCGGGAACGGCGACGAGGACCTGCCGCTCGTCCTGCTGGCCGCGGCGGAGAAGCTCGACCAGTCGGTGGTCAGCGAACTGAAGCAGACCCTGCTGGCGCACAAGGGCGAAACGCCGGTGCACCTCAAGCTGGTCGGCAAGAACCAGACGGTCTTCGCGCTCTACGACTATCCGGTCAAGGTGACGTCGATGCTGATCGGTGAGCTCAAGGGCATCCCCGGGATCGCCGCCAGCACCTGATGAGCACCTACGAACCCGATCCGCGGCGCTGGAAGGCGCTCGCCGTCTCCCTCGCCGCCGGGTTCATGGGCCTGCTCGACGTCAGCATCGTCAACACGGCGCTGCCCTCGATCCAGCAGGACCTCGGCGCGTCGAGCGGCGGGATCCAGTGGGTCGTTTCCGGCTACGCGCTGGCCTTCGGGCTGGTGCTGGTCACCGGCGGCAGGCTGGGCGACGCGCTCGGCCGCCGCCGCATGTTCCTGTTCGCGCTCGCCGCGTTCGTGCTGACCAGCGCGTTCGCGGGCGCCGCGCCGAACGAAACGACGTTGATCGTCGCGCGGCTCCTGCAGGGCATCGCGTCGGGCATGATGACGCCGCAGAACAGCGGGATGATCCAGGACCTGTTCCGCGGCGCGGAGCGAGGCCGCGCGTTCGGCATGTTCGGTGCCACCGTCGGGATCTCGACCGCGGTCGGGCCGGTGCTCGGCGGCGTGATCCTCGCCGTCTTCGGTGATCCGGAAGGCTGGCGCTGGGTCTTCTACGTGAACGTGCCCATCGGGATCCTGGCGTTCATCCTGGCCTTGAAATGGCTCCCGAAAGCGGAGAGACCTGCGAGAAGCCTGCGAGGCGAGATCGACTTCGTCGGCATCATGCTGCTGGGTGTCGCCGTGCTCGGGGTCCTGCTCCCGCTGATCGAATCCGAACAGGGCGGCCTCAGCAGCCTGTGGTGGCTGTTCGTCGTCGCGGTGGTCTTCGGGTTCGCGTTCGTGCGCTGGGAACGCTCGATGGTGCGGCGCGGCCGTTCGCCGCTGCTGGACACGCGGCTGTTCACCGGCACGCCCGGCTACGCCACCGGTGCCGCCGTCGGCGCGCTGTACTTCAGCGGGTTCACCGGCATGTGGCTGGTCTTCGCCATCTTCTTCCAGCAGGGCCTCGGCTACACGCCACTGCAATCAGGACTCGCCGTCACCTCCTTCGCCCTCGGCTCGGCCGCGGCAGCGGCGATCGCGGGGCGGCTGGTGCCGAAGTGGGGGCGCAAGCTCACCGTCACCGGGCTGGTCATGGTGATCGCCGGGATGCTCGCGGTCGCCTTCCTGGCCGGTCGGGATCCCGGCGCCTCGGCGGGCTGGTGGTTCGCGCTGCCGTTGCTCGTCGGCGGGATCGGCGGCGGCATGGTCATCTCGCCCAACACCACGCTGACCCTGGAATGCGTGCCGACGTCGATGGCGGGCGTGGCCGGGGGCGCGCTGCAGACCGGGCAGCGGATCGGCACCGCGATCGGCACGGTCGTCCTGGCCTCGGTCTTCCACGCGGTACTGGGCGCGAACGGCGGTTATCCGTCGGCGCTGACCGCGGCGATGCTGTGCGCCGCCGCGTTGACGTGCTCGGCGCTCTTACTCGCCGTGATCGAACTCCGCGCGCGCCGGAATCGGCGTTTGCTCACTGAGCGGGAGGAAGCCGACAGGGCTGCCGCCGACAGTCAACGCGGCTGAGTCATCCGCGCCCGTCACTGACTACGGTCGGCGAGACCGAATGCTCCATCCGAGTGACTGAAGTAGCCAAGCTCTGGTGCTACTCAGAGCAACCGGGTACACCTTACGGTGCCTTCACTGCGGTGTCTTGGCTACCGACAGTGGTATTTCTGTCGATCGATCGGGGATGGATCGATCGGCTGGAGCGATCGTGGCGAGTCCGGAGTTTTCAGGAATGGACACCCACGGTCACGAGCCGGTGGACGGCCGTCGGCGTCCGCGGGGGACCGTTCGGCGGCACCCGGCTCACCACCACTGACCAGCCGAGTCCCGGTGAAGCAATCGCGCGGGTGGGTCCGTGCGGGGACGCCTGGGGAGGTGCACCCGGCCCGGACCCACCCGCCGCGCGTTTCTCCGAGTGTGTGAACCGCTTCCGGCTGCGAAGATCTTCGCGAGTTCGAGATTGCGAGGAGCACCCATGGCGGAGAGTTCTGAGGGGCGGAATCGCCTGCGGGTCTGGTACCGGCCCATGAAGATGCGGGATTCCGGTGAAGGCCACCGGGTGGCGACGCCACTGGAGCTGTTGTTCGACCTGTGTTTCGTGGTCGCCGTCGCGCAGGCCGCGGCCGGTCTGCACCACGCCATCGCCGAGAACCACATCGGGCACGGGGTGCTCAGCTTCGCGATGGTGTTCTTCGCGATCTGGTGGGGCTGGCTGAACTTCAGCTGGTTCGCGTCGTCGTTCGACACCGACGACGTCCTGTATCGGCTGGTCACGATGGTGCAGATCGCCGGCGGGCTGACCGTGGCGGCCGGCGTCTCGTCGGCCTTCGAAGGCGACTTCACGATCATGGTGATCGGCTACGTCCTGATGCGGCTGGCGATGGTCGTGCAGTGGCTGCGCGCCGCGCGGACCGATTCGCAGTGCCGTCCGGCCGCGTTGCGGTACGCCATCGGCATCACGATCGTCCAGATCCTGTGGATCGTCCGCCTCGGCCTGCCGGAGTCCCTGGCCCTGCCGTCGTTTTTCGTGTTCCTGCTGGCCGAGCTCGCGGTCCCGCTGATCGCCGAACGCCGACGGCCCACCGGCTGGCACCCGCACCACATCGCCGAACGCTACGGCCTGTTCACGATCATCGTGCTGGGTGAATCCATCCTCGGCGCGACCACGGCGGTCAAGGAGGGGCTGGACGAAGGCGAGCACACCGGCAGCCTGATCTCCCTCGCCGCCGCGGGACTCGTGCTGGTCTTCTCTCTGTGGTGGCTGTACTTCGACCAGCCGGGGCACGCCCGCCTCGAAAAGGCGAAGAACCTGTTCACCGTGGCGAGCTGGGGTTACGGGCACTACCTGATCTTCGCGTCGGCGGCCGCCCTCGGCGCCGGTCTCGAGGTCGCGGTCGACTACGACACCCACACCGGGCACGTCGCCTCGCTGCCCGCAGCCATGGCGACGACCGTGCCCGTCGCGATCTACCTGCTGAGCGTCTGGCTGATGCACATCGGGCCGACCAACGAATGCCGCCCGATCGCGATCGGCTTCCCGGTGACCGCGGTGCTCGTGCTCGCCGCGTCGTTCACGCCGGCGCCCATCCACATCACCGCCGGGCTCGCCGCCGCCCTCGTCGTGCTGACGGTCGTCGCGACGCACGGGGAGCCGATCCCGGGTGAACGCAAGATCGACGCAGGTCAGAGCGTCGGCGCGAAAAAAGGGACCCCCCTGTAAACGCCGGTTTCGGGCCGTGTAATGTTCTCTTCGTCGCCAGGGAAACCGAGCGGCCGCCGGGAACACGAACCAAGCTCCCACCAGATGGTGGTAGAGTGGGTGATCCCGAAACGGAGAGGTAACCAGACCCCCGCTGAAACGGCAGTTTCAAGCAGGTGTAGGGTGAGCTCCGAACAAAAGCCAAGAAATAACTGCTTCGGATAAGGCCGGGTTTTGCTCGGTGCGATTCGGGGTGTGTTGCTTGAGAACTCAACAGTGTGCTAGTGAACTAAGCCAGTAGAGCTTATGTATTTGAACCTCGTTTGAGGTTCCTTTGAGAGCAAGTATATTGCCTCGATCAAATTTGACATTGTTGGAGAGTTTGATCCTGGCTCAGGACGAACGCTGGCGGCGTGCTTAACACATGCAAGTCGAACGATGAAGCCTTCGGGTGGATTAGTGGCGAACGGGTGAGTAACACGTGGGCAATCTGCCCTGTACTTTGGGATAAGCCTGGGAAACTGGGTCTAATACCGGATATCACTGACTCTCGCATGGGGGTTGGTTGAAAGTTCTGGCGGTACAGGATGAGCCCGCGGCCTATCAGCTTGTTGGTGGGGTAATGGCCTACCAAGGCGACGACGGGTAGCCGGCCTGAGAGGGTGACCGGCCACACTGGGACTGAGACACGGCCCAGACTCCTACGGGAGGCAGCAGTGGGGAATATTGCACAATGGGCGAAAGCCTGATGCAGCGACGCCGCGTGAGGGATGACGGCCTTCGGGTTGTAAACCTCTTTCGCCAGGGACGAAGCGCAAGTGACGGTACCTGGATAAGAAGCACCGGCTAACTACGTGCCAGCAGCCGCGGTAATACGTAGGGTGCAAGCGTTGTCCGGAATTATTGGGCGTAAAGAGCTCGTAGGCGGTTTGTCGCGTCGTTCGTGAAAACTCCACGCTTAACGTGGAGCGTGCGGGCGATACGGGCAGACTTGAGTTCGGTAGGGGAGACTGGAATTCCTGGTGTAGCGGTGAAATGCGCAGATATCAGGAGGAACACCGGTGGCGAAGGCGGGTCTCTGGGCCGATACTGACGCTGAGGAGCGAAAGCGTGGGGAGCGAACAGGATTAGATACCCTGGTAGTCCACGCTGTAAACGTTGGGCGCTAGGTGTGGGCGACATCCACGTTGTCCGTGCCGTAGCTAACGCATTAAGCGCCCCGCCTGGGGAGTACGGCCGCAAGGCTAAAACTCAAAGGAATTGACGGGGGCCCGCACAAGCGGCGGAGCATGTGGATTAATTCGATGCAACGCGAAGAACCTTACCTGGGCTTGACATGCGCCAGACATCCCTAGAGATAGGGCTTCCCTTGTGGTTGGTGTACAGGTGGTGCATGGCTGTCGTCAGCTCGTGTCGTGAGATGTTGGGTTAAGTCCCGCAACGAGCGCAACCCTTATCCTACGTTGCCAGCGCGTTATGGCGGGGACTCGTGGGAGACTGCCGGGGTCAACTCGGAGGAAGGTGGGGATGACGTCAAGTCATCATGCCCCTTATGTCCAGGGCTTCACACATGCTACAATGGCTGGTACAGAGGGCTGCGATACCGCGAGGTGGAGCGAATCCCTTAAAGCCGGTCTCAGTTCGGATCGCAGTCTGCAACTCGACTGCGTGAAGTCGGAGTCGCTAGTAATCGCAGATCAGCAACGCTGCGGTGAATACGTTCCCGGGCCTTGTACACACCGCCCGTCACGTCATGAAAGTCGGTAACACCCGAAGCCCATGGCCCAACCGCGTAAGCGGGGGGAGTGGTCGAAGGTGGGACTGGCGATTGGGACGAAGTCGTAACAAGGTAGCCGTACCGGAAGGTGCGGCTGGATCACCTCCTTTCTAAGGAGCAACACATCCACCCTGCCGGGATACCCGGATCAACAGTGGTGGAGTGGGCACGGCTCAACACCCAAATGTGGTGTTGCCGGGCTTGCTCAAGGAATTGTGGAACTACTGGTTATGGTTTGAGGTCAGGTTGCCGGCAAGTGTGAGTACTGCCTTCTTCGGGAGGCGTGGAAAGTGTTCTGCCGGGTTTGATCGAGAATTGTTTGCTGGCATGCTGTTGGGTCCTGAGGCAACACGCCGAGGGGCTTTCACGCTCCGGGAGTTTGTTTCTGGTGTGGTGTTTGAGAACTGTAGAGTGGATGCGAGCATCTTTGTGGTCAAGTTATTAAGGGCACATGGTGGATGTCTTGGCTTCAGGAGCCGATGAAGGACGTGGGAGGCTGCGATATGCCTCGGGGAGCTGTCAACCGAGCTGTGATCCGAGGATTTCCGAATGGGGAAACCCAGCACCAGTTATGTGGTGTTACCCGCATCTGAATATATAGGGTGTGTGGAGGGAACGCGGGGAAGTGAAACATCTCAGTACCCGTAGGAAGAGAAAACAACCGTGATTCCGTGAGTAGTGGCGAGCGAAAGCGGAAGAGGCTAAACCATGCACATGTCAAGCTGTCAGGCGTTGTGTGTGTGGTGTTGTGGGACCCGCCTTGGAAGATCTGACAGTCTTCCGGGTTTACGCGTGTGTTAGTGGAACGCCTTGGGATGGGCGACCGGAGTGGGTGAGAGTCCCGTACGCGAAAACACATGTTAGTGAATCTTGGTGGTGTTCCCGAGTAGCAGCGAGCTCGTGGAATTTGCTGTGAATCTGCCGGGACCACCCGGTAAGCCTAAATACTTCCTGAAGACCGATAGCGGACTAGTACCGTGAGGGAAAGATGAAAAGTACCCCGGGAGGGGAGTGAAAGAGTACCTGAAACCGTGTGCCTACAAGCCGTCAGAGCCCGAGCACATCCTTTGGATGTTACGGTGATGGCGTGCCTTTTGAAGAATGAGCCTGCGAGTTAGTGCTGCGTGGCGAGGTTAACCCGTGTGGGGTAGCCGTAGCGAAAGCGAGTCTGAATAGGGCGTCTGAGTCGCGTGGTCTAGACCCGAAGCGGAGTGATCTACCCATGGCCAGGCTGAAGCGTCGGTAAGACGACGTGGAGGGCCGAACCCACTTAGGTTGAAAACTGAGGGGATGAGCTGTGGGTAGGGGTGAAAGGCCAATCAAACTCCGTGATAGCTGGTTCTCCCCGAAATGCATTTAGGTGCAGCGTCACATGTTTCACCACGGGGGTAGAGCTACTGGATGGTCTAGGGGCCTTACCGGGTTACCGAAATCAACCAAACTCCGAATACCGTGGTGTGAGAGTGTGGCAGTGAGACGGCGGGGGATAAGCTTCGTCGTCGAGAGGGAAACAGCCCAGAACACCAGCTAAGGCCCCCAAGTGTGTGCTCAGTGGGAAAGGATGTGGGATTGCCCAGACAACCAGGAGGTTGGCTTAGAAGCAGCCACCCTTGAAAGAGTGCGTAATAGCTCACTGGTCAAGTGGTCCTGCGCCGACAATGTAGCGGGGCTTAAGCACACCGCCGAAGCTGTGTCATTCATGCAATACATCGGCTCAACTCCTTGAGGGTTGTGTCTAGTGGTGTGGATGGGTAGGGGAGCGTCCTGCATCCAGGGAAGCGGCGGCGGAAGCCAGTCGTGGAGGGTGTGGGAGTGAGAATGCAGGCATGAGTAGCGAATGCAGAGTGAGAAACTCTGCCGCCGGATGACCAAGGGTTCCTGGGCCAGGCTAATCCGCCCAGGGTAAGTCGGGACCTAAGGCGAGGCCGACAGGCGTAGTCGATGGATAACGGGTTGATATTCCCGTACCCGAGCACGTGCGCCCAGGATGAGGCGGTTGATACTAACCACCCAAAGCCAGCTACCAATGTCTTCGGACGGAGGTTTCTGTGTGGAGCGTGGGATCTGATTCCGTAGTAGTCGAGTGATGGGGTGACGCAGGAAGGTAGCTCCGCCAGTGAGTGGTAGTACTGGTGTAAGCGTGTAGGCCGAAACATAGGTAAATCCGTGTTTCATTAAGGCTGAGACGTGATGCGTAGCCGATTGAGGTGAAGTAGAGTGATCCTATGCTGCCGAGAAAAGCCTCTAGCGAGTGCGTGCACGGCCCGTACCCCAAACCAACACAGGTGGTCAGGTAGAGAATACTAAGGCGATCGGGTGAACTGTGGTTAAGGAACTCGGCAAAATGCCCCCGTAACTTCGGGAGAAGGGGGGCCAGTGTTCCTGAAGTCCCTTGCGGACTAGGGAATGGTGGCCGCAGAGACCAGCGGAAAGCGACTGTTTACTAAAAACACAGGTCCATGCGAAGTCGCAAGACGATGTATATGGACTGACGCCTGCCCGGTGCTGGAACGTTAAGAGGACCGGTTAACCCCTTTGGGGGTGAAGCTGAGAATTTAAGCGCCAGTAAACGGCGGTGGTAACTATAACCATCCTAAGGTAGCGAAATTCCTTGTCGGGTAAGTTCCGACCTGCACGAATGGCGTAACGACTTTCCGGCTGTCTCAACCACAGGCCCGGCGAAATTGCACTACGAGTAAAGATGCTCGTTACGCGCGGCAGGACGGAAAGACCCCGGGACCTTTACTATAGTTTGGTATTGGTTTTCGGTTCGGCTTGTGTAGGATAGGTGGGAGACTGTGAAGCTGGCACGCTAGTGTTGGTGGAGTCGTTGTTGAAATACCACTCTGGTCGGATTGGGAATCTGAACCTCGGACCATGATCTGGTTCAGGGACAGTGCCTGATGGGTAGTTTAACTGGGGCGGTTGCCTCCTAAAGAGTAACGGAGGCGCCCAAAGGTTCCCTCAGCCTGGTTGGCAATCAGGTGTTGAGTGCAAGTGCACAAGGGAGCTTGACTGTGAGACAGACATGTCGAGCAGGGACGAAAGTCGGGACTAGTGATCCGGCACCACCTGGTGGAAGGGGTGTCGCTCAACGGATAAAAGGTACCCCGGGGATAACAGGCTGATCTTGCCCAAGAGTCCATATCGACGGCATGGTTTGGCACCTCGATGTCGGCTCGTCGCATCCTGGGGCCGGAGTAGGTCCCAAGGGTTGGGCTGTTCGCCCATTAAAGCGGCACGCGAGCTGGGTTTAGAACGTCGTGAGACAGTTCGGTCCCTATCCGCCGCGCGCGTAGGATACTTGAGGAAGGCTGTCCCTAGTACGAGAGGACCGGGACGGACGAACCTCTGGTATGCCAGTTGTCACGCCAGTGGCATGGCTGGTTGGCCACGTTCGGAAGGGATAACCGCTGAAGGCATCTAAGCGGGAAGCCTGTTCCAAGATGAGGTATCCCACCCTTGATGGGTTAAGGCCCCCAACAGACCATTGGGTTGATAGGCCAGAAATGGAAGCACAGTAATGTGTTATCGAGTTGACTGGTACTAATAGGCCGAGGACTTGCCCACAAAGATGTTACGCATCCACTCTACAGCTCTGAAACACCACACAACCACCAGCGGTATCAGGTGGTAGTGGTTGTTTCATAGTGTTTCGGTGGTTATAGCGTCAGGGAAACGCCCGGTCCCATTCCGAACCCGGAAGCTAAGCCTGACAGCGCCGATGGTACTGCAACCGAAGGGTTGTGGGAGAGTAGGACACCGCCGGACTAACATTAAAGAAGAAAAGGGTCCAGGCCCCGGTCGAGAACCACGAGTTCTCCCGGGGCCTGGACCCTTTTTCAGTACCCACCTGCAGAGCGCTGTCGGCCAGGGTGGTCGTGAGTGACAATTCGGGTTCTAACCCGAAACGCCACTCACGACCCACCCGACCCACAGCCTCGTGAGCGGCAAAGACGGTTCTAACCGCCCTTACCACTCACGAGATCCGCAGGCGGTCCTCGCACGTGGCCCTGGCCCGCGGGAAGTACATGAAGGCCCCCTTCACTGCGTCTAACGCAAGGAAGGGGGCCTTCACATACCTCCGACTAGACCGAAAGGACCCCTTCACGTACTTGCGACACGAGGCGAAAGGCCCCTTCGGCCCACCGACAGCGGAAACGACACCCTCGCGCGCAGCCTCGTGAGTGGCGATTCGTGTTCTAACCGCCTTTACCGCTCACGAGGCTCTCGCCTCATGCGGTCACGTGACGTACTCCTGGTCCCCGATACCGTGAAGCCGACGGCCATGCTCAAGGAGTTGGCACCGGCACAGATGGCGCATGTGTCGCCGACAGAACCGATCGAGCGAACAGGAGCGGGGATGACCGACGATGTGGCCGGCCAAGTGATCAAGGCCGAGCAGGATCGGATCCAATGTCTCCTCGACGTGGATCGCGGCACCTACGACCGCCTGCACGCCGCGGAGTACCGGTTGTGCAACCCGACCGGCACCGTGTGGACGAAGGCCGAGTACCTGGATCTCCTCACCACCGGGCGGGTCGCCTACCAGGAACTGGAGCTGACCGGCGACGTGGACGCCATCGTCGGCACCGACGTCGTCGTCCTCCGCTACCGGTGCTTTATCGAACTCACCGTCGACGGCGCGGACATCCCGCGGCACGAGGCCTGGCACACCGACGTCTACACGAATGCCGGCGGCACGTGGCGTTGTGCCTGGTCGCAAGCCACCGGCATCATGGACCTTCCGTCAGCCGCATCCTGACCCACTCACGAGACGTGGCCCGAAGCAGTGAGGGCCGGGAGCGTCTCACCGAGCGGGCCGCGGACGACCGCGGTCGCCATCGAGTCATACGGCGTCTCGGAGCCGTTGAAGATCACCACGTCAGCCCCAGCCCGTGAAGCGACGCTCACCAGCGAGGCGGCCGGCTGCACGCTCAGCGAAGACCCTGCCACCAGTAAGAGATCACTCCCGGAGACAGCGGCACGCGCGGCCCGGAGCAGGGTCTGATCCAGGTGCTGGCCGAACGAGATCGTGGCGGACTTCAGGATGCCGCCGCACTCCAGGCAGGGCGGATCGGTCTCGCCAGCCCGGACGCGCTCCAGGGTCGCGCGCATGTCCCGGTGATCGTCACAGGACAGGCAGGCGGACTCGAACATCGTCCCGTGCAGTTCCAGCACCTGCTCCGGCGGAGAACCAGCCTTCTGATGCAGGCGGTCGATGTTCTGGGTGACGATGTGCGTCGGCGACAGGCGTTCGAGCGCGTAGTGCGCGGCGTTCGGCACTGCATCCCAGCCGGGGTGCACCAGCCGCGCCTGCCAGGTCCGTTCCCGGACTTCGCGACTGCCTCGGTATGCCTGGAGGTTCGACATCTTCTCCGCGGCCGGGTCGCGGGTCCACAGGCCTTGAGGGCCCCGGAAGTCGGGGATGCCCGAATCCGTGGAGATCCCGGCGCCGGTCAGTGCGACGATCCGGCCGGCGCCGGCCACGAGCGTGCGGGCCTTGCTCAGTGCGGCATCGGGGCCGGTGGTGGTCACCGGCCCATCATGCCCCTACTTGACGGCGCTGCCCGCCTGCCAATCCGCCCACGACTTCGACCAGTCGCCGTAGAGGTCCCAGACCGGCAGCTGCGGGCCGCCCGAGTTGGTCACCTCGACGACGTCGCCGAGCCCCATGTTCTGGTAGAACCACTGGGCGTTGGCGGCGTTGAGGTTGATGCAGCCGTGCGACACGTTCGAGCTGCCCTGCGCGCCGACGCTGTTCGGGTTCTCGTGGACGAACTCGCCGTCGTTGGAGATGCGCAGCGACCATTTCTCGTTGGCCTTGTAGTACCCCGGCTGACCTTGGCAGACGCCGTAGGTGCACGAGTCCATCGTGTAATTCTCGTGTTTGTCCGAAATGACGTGCGCGCCCAAATGCGTCGGCGTCGCGTCCTTGCCCATGGAAATGGGCATCGATTTCGCCAGCTGGCCGTTGTGGAAGATCTGCATCTGTTCGGTGTTGCCGTCGGCCTTCGCGACCCAGGAATCGTGCACCTTGTACGTTTCGGTGCGGTCGGTCGCGCCGTAGACGCCATTGCCGAAATCGACGCCGTAGATCATCGCCGACACCTTGAGCGTCGTCCCCGGCTGCCAGTACACCTTCGGGCGGTAATGGACGTTCTTGTCGTCGATCCAGTACCAGGAGCCCTCCTGCTTCGGAGTGGACTCCACCGACAGCTTCTTCTCCACGTCGGCCTTGTTCTTCACCGGCTGGCCGAACGCGAACACGATCGGCTGCCCGACGCCGACCCCGCCGGACGCGACCGCCGAGGGCGCCGGGATCAGGTTCGGGTTCGCCTGCTGCTTAGGGCTCAGGGTGGACACCCTGCTCTGCTGCTCCACGGGCTTTCCGTCGGTGCCCTGGGCATGCGCCACGATCTTGTAGGTGCTGCCGTAGCCGAGCGGCTCGACGGTCTTCCAGCTGAGCCCGTCGCCCGCCAGTTCGCCCTTGACCTGCTTGCCCTTGTCGGCGTTGCTGACCGTGACGTCGGTCAGTTTGCCGTGCTCGGCCTTGACCACCACCGGGGTCGCCGGATTGACGTCGGTCCCGCCCGCCGGATCGATGGTCACCGAGACCGGGCTTTCGCCCGATTCGGCACTGGTACCGGTCGAATTCGCGGGACCGTTCCCGCCCGAGGACGAACAGGCCGAGATCAGCAGTATCGCGGCGAGTATTCCGGCCGTCGAAAGTAATGTCTTCTTGGGAAACATATAGTTCTCTCTTTAAAATATAACCAGTACGTCGCTCGATCAGCGGAAAGGTCCTTTTTCAAAAGTACGCGAAGACGAAGACGCGATCGATGCCGGATGGTTGCTCGTCAGCCCACGACGAGACCTGGCGCACCATAAAGACCAGGGCCATCCACGCTCAATTCACCCAAATAGGTCTTCGCGGCGTCGTAGGCCTCGGCGGTCAAAGTCGTGGTGTGACTGAAGTCCAGCGGGCTGACCCGCACCGGCTTCGGTCCCGGCACGTAGACCACGGGCACTTCGGCCGCGGCGATCGGCGCCTCCAGCACGGCCTGGTTCCGCATGCTGATCATCGCGGTGAACATCATCACCTCGGCGAAGGTCTGCGGGGTGCCGGGCATTTTGCCGGGGAAGGCGCAGTCGAGGACGACGAGCGACTTCGCGCCCATCGCGAGCGCCTGGCGCATCGGCACGTTGGCGACCAGACCGCCGTCGTAGAGCATGCGGTCCCCGAACGGCACCGGCGGATAGATCCCCGGGATCGCGCAGCTGGCCAGCAGCGGCGCCAGAACGGGCCCTGAGCGGATGAGCAGCGGCTCGGCGGTGTCGACGTCCGTCGCGACGACGCCCAGCGGCAGCGCGAGGTCCTCGAACCGGACGCCCTCGCCGATGTGCTCGTCGACGATCGCGGCGAGACCGGTGTTGGGGAACAGGTTGGTCTTGCTGTGCCGCAGGGTCCGCACCTGGCTGAGCACGCCGCCGGGGAACGCCTCGTGCCGCGTCATCCGCGACCAGATCCGGTTCAGCCGGTCACCCGATTCGTCCCCGAGCGCGAGGACGGCGGCGTTCAGGGAACCCACCGAGGTGCCGACGACGAGGTCCGGGGCGACGTCCGCTTCCGAGAGCGCCTGCAGCATCCCGACCTGCATGGCGCCGAGGCTGCCTCCACCGCCGAGGACGAAACCGATCGGCTGGGGCAGGTTCAGGGCGGCCATGCCCGGAATCTAGTCCTCCGCGCCGACCTTCGCCGGGGTGGCTTCTTCGGCTGTGACACCGAGCGCTTTCTTCTTCTTGTAGCGCAGCAGGAAGAACACGGCGACGCCGACGAGCACGCCGACGATGGCCAGGCCGCCGGTGTTCAGCACGCCTTCGACCTTCTTCGCGGCCTCACCGAGGGCGGCGCCGATGCCGATGTGGATCGCCGACCAGCAGGCCGCACCGGCCGCGGCGGCCGGCAGGAACTTGCGGAACGGCAGGCCCGAGGTGCCGGACGCCGCCGGGGTCAGCGTGCGGATCACCGGGAGGAACCGCGCGAAGAACACCGCCCACGCGCCTCGCCGTTCGAGCACGCCCGTCGCTTTGTCCCAGGCGTCGAGGCCGTACTTGCGGATCAGCTTCGTCTCGCGCAGGCGCGGGCCGAACCGTTTGCCGATCGCGTAGCCGAGCGAGTCGCCCAGCGCGGCGCAGACCGTCACGACCGCCCACAGGGTCAGGAAGCGGGAGACCGACGTCGCCGTCGTGGCCGCGACCAGCAGCCCCGATTCGCCGGGCGCGATGAAGCCGAGCCCGATGGTGCATTCGGCGAACACCAGTCCGCCGGTCGCCGCGACCAGTCCCGGTTCGGGGAGTCCCTGCAGCCAATTGAGAAGATCCGTTACCAACGCCACCAGGTCACATTACTGATCTGTGACCTTTCGGGTGGCGAGGTCGCGGCGAGGGTGACCGGAGTCACCGAGCCAGCAGCGAACTGGCTTCCTGGGCGGCGGTCCCTTCGGCGGCGAGGTGGGCCAGGTTCTCCGACAGCGCTTCGCCGCGGCGAGCCTTTGTCTGCGCGAAGAGACGCCCGGCGCGGTACGAGGACCGGACCAGCGGCCCCGCCATCACACCGGCGAAGCCCATGGCCTCGGCGGCGTTGGAGTGCTCGACGAACTCCTCCGGCTTGACCCAGCGGTCGACGGGGTGGTGCCGCGGCGAGGGACGCAGGTACTGGGTGATCGTGAGGATCTCGCAGCCCGCGTCGACCAGGTCCTTCATCGCGGGCGCGACCTCGTCGGGGGTCTCGCCCATGCCGAGGATGAGGTTCGACTTCGTCACCAGGCCGGCTTCGCGAGCACGGGTGATGACTTCCAGCGACCGCGCGTAGCGGAAGCCGGGGCGGATGCGCTTGAAGATCCGCGGCACGGTCTCGACGTTGTGCGCGAGCACCTCGGGACGCGAGCCGAAGACTTCGGCGAGCTGGTCGGGGTCGGCGTTGAAGTCCGGGATCAGCAGCTCGACGCCGGTGCCGGGGTTCAGCGCGTGGATCTGGCGGACGGTCTCCGCGTACAGCCACGCGCCGCCGTCATCGAGATCGTCACGGGCGACGCCGGTCACCGTGGAGTAGCGCAGGCCCATCGCCTGGACGCTCTCGGCGACCTTGCGGGGCTCGGTGCGGTCCAGCTCGGCGGGTTTGCCGGTGTCGATCTGGCAGAAGTCACAGCGCCGCGTGCACTGGTCGCCACCGATCAGGAAGGTGGCCTCACGGTCTTCCCAGCATTCGTAGATGTTGGGACAACCGGCTTCTTCGCAGACGGTGTGGAGGCCTTCGCGGCGCACCAGGCCTTTGAGTTCGGTGAACTCCGGTCCCATCCGGGCGCGCGTCTTGATCCAAGACGGCTTCTTTTCGATGGGAGTCTGGGAATTCCGGACCTCGAGCCGCAACAGCTTGCGGCCATCTGGGGCAGCACTCACCCCGTCACCCTACGCTCGCCGCAGTAGTGGTCGCCGCTCACGCGGGGTCGGGGGTGACGCCCGTCAACTTGGTGCTCACGTCCCACAACGCGGCACCGAGCGATTCGCTCCTCGCGGCGGGCAAAGGGCGCACCTTGACCGGGGCGCCGCGAAGCCCGCCGAGCCCGCGAGGACCGATGTAATCGCCGCCCCGGACCTCGGGGGAGGTTGCCGCGAACAACTGCGGGAGCGTGCCCTGACGGGCGTTCTGCGCGATGAAGATCTCGCCGATCCGGTTGCCCGCGCCGACGAGCGCGCGCACCACCGGGTTGCGGTACGAGCGGGCCATCCCCGAACCGAGGCCGGTCCACGTGTAGCCGGGGTGCGCCGCCACGCTGATGACATCCTCGCCCGCGGCGCGCAGCCTGCGGTCGAGTTCGAGCGCGAACACCTGATTGGAGAGTTTCGACTGGCCGTAGGCCGAGCCCGGGTTGTACATCCGGCGCTCGAAGTTGGGGTCGGCGACGTCGATGCGCGCGCCTGTCGCCGCGACGCTCGACAGGGTCACGACCCGCGCTCCCGAGCCGCCGCGCAGGGACGGCATCAGCAGCCAGGTCAGCACCGCGTGCCCGAGATGGTTCGTGCCGAACTGGGTCTCGAAGCCGTCCTTGGTGTGGCCGCGCGGGGTCGCCATCACGCCCGCGTTGTTGACCAGGAGGTCGAGCTTGCGGTCCGACAGCTCCTGGACCTTCTTCGCGGCTTCGCGGACCGACTCGAGGTCGGCGAGATCCAGGCGGACGAGCCCGGGTGCTTCCCCGGTCGCGGCCGCGCGGACCTGCTCCAGCGCCTTGGCGCCGCGCTCCGGCGACCGGCAGCCGAGCAGCACGCGGGCACCCTTGCCCGCGAGCACCTCGGCGGTCCGCAGCCCCAGTCCCGAGTTCGCGCCGGTGACGAAGACGGTCCGCCCGGTCTGATCAGGGATGTCGGCCTCGGTCCAGCGCGCGTGAGCAGCCATGTCGGTCACCTAACTACATCGGCGGTGGCCCCGCCAGGCCGGATCACGCGCTCGGCGCGAGCAACCGGAGCAGGTGTCCCATCGGGCTGCGGCGGCGGGCGGGCTTCGCGTGACGGCCGTGCCGGAGCAGGGTCGCGAAAGCGCTGCCGACCTGGGTGATCTCCCCGGCCGGTTCCTTGCCGTCGGCCAGTCCCGCCGTCAGCGCGAGAGTGCGCAGTTCGGCTTCGTGGGACGGGATCAGCGCGGGGCACCGTTCGAGGGCCGCGTCGAGAACGGCGCGGAGGGTCTCGTGTTCGGCAGTGGCGCTGTTCCAGGCGCGGGTGACGGCTTCGACCCTGTCGAGCGCGAGATCCTGATCGGCGTAGTCCGGATCGGTCGTCTCGGCGCGCAGGTGGCCGGCGAACACCTGGTTCCACTTGTACCGAAGCGCGACCAGAAGCTCTTCTTCGGTCGCGAAGTACTGGGTGGCGCCAGGGATTTCTTCAAGTGAAATCGCCTCGGACGGGTGGTGACCCGCCTGTCGGAGTGCGGCTTCGAGGATGTCGCGCCGCTGGTAGAAGTCGTTCCAGCTCATGATGTGGGCTCCCCTCCGTGACCCGGTTCATACCGCAGGTTTGCGGCATACTCCCGGTACGGACCTGACAGCAGCCAACATACCATGAGTATGGTGCGGGGCCGGCGGCGTAAAGTTGTGAAGGTGGCGACAATGAGGTCAAGGCGGCTGGACTATTCCGAGTCCACCCGGTCGGCACTCGTCGAGAGTGCCGTGGAGCTGTTCACCAAACGCGGATACGCCGGCACGTCTCTCGACGAGATCGCCAAGCGGGCCAGGGTGACGAAGGGCGCGCTCTACCACCATTTCAGTGGCAAGCAGGCGCTTTTCGAGGCTGCCTTCGACACCGTAGAGAGCCAGGTCTTCGACAGGCTCGAAAAGATCATGAACGGCCCGGACTCGCCGTGGGAGCGTGCGCTCGCCGGGCTGCGCGGTTTCCTGCAGAGCTGTCTCGACCCGGCGTACCAGCGGATCGCGATCCACGAGGCCCCGGTGGTGATGGGCTGGGAACGGTGGCGCGAGGCCGAAGAACGGTGCAGTTTCGGCCTGGTCCGCACCGGGATCCAGTCGCTCATCGAGGTCGGCGAGGTCGACGACGTCCCGGTGGACGTCACCGCGCGGCTGCTGTTCGGCGCGCTGTCGAGCGCCGCGATCGAGATCGCGAGTTCGCCGGAGCCGAAGAAGGTCAGCGCCCAGGTCGAAGAGGTCCTGGTGCGGCTGCTCGTCGGATTCCGCCGTGTTCCGCCCGCCGAACACGGGAAAGCGAGCTGACGGCCTCCTCTATATGGTGGCCTTCGTGGACCTCAGGATCTTTACCGAGCCCCAGCAGGGGGCCGGCTACGAAGACTTGCTCCGGGTGGCCAAGGCCACCGAGGACGCGGGTTACGACGCCTTCTTCCGCAGTGACCACTACCTGAAGATGGGTTCGGCGACCGGTCTGCCGGGGCCGACCGACGCGTGGATCACCCTCGCGGGTCTCGCCCGTGAGACCAGCCGGGTGCGGCTGGGCACCCTCGTCACCGCCGCCACCTTCCGGCACCCTTCGGTGCTCGCGATCTCGGTCGCCCAGGTGGACCAGATGTCCGGCGGCCGCGTCGAGCTCGGCATCGGCTCGGGCTGGTACGACGACGAGCACACCGCCTACGGCCTCGACCTGCCGCCGATGAAGGAGCGCTTCGACCGCTACGCCGAGCAGCTCGCGGTCGTCACCGGGCTGTGGGAGACGCCGGAAGGCGAGACGTTCTCCTACGACGGCGAGCACTACCAGCTCGTCGAGTCGCCCGGCCTGCCGAAGCCCGCTCAGCGGCCCCGGCCGCCGGTGATCATCGGTGGCGGCGGCAAGAAGCGCACCCCGGCGCTCGCCGCCCGCTATGCGGACGAGTTCAACCTGCCGTTCGTGGGGCCGGACTTCGCGGTCGAGCAGTTCGGCCGTGTCGACGACGCCGCCCGCGAGATCGGGCGCGACCCCAAGGAGATCCTGCGCTCGGTCGCGCTCGTCGTCGCCGTGGGCCGCGACGAGGCCGAGGTGGCGAAGCGCGCTTCGGTGATCGGGCGTGAGGTTTCCGAGCTGCGTGAGAACGGGCTCGCGGGGACGCCGTCCGAGGTCGTCGAGAAGATCGGGCAGTGGCGGGAGAAGACCGGGATCACCCGGCTCTACCTGCAGCTGCTGGATCTCTCGGATCTGGACCAGGTCGACCTGATCGCCGCCGAGGTCGCTCCTCAGCTGGACTGAACCGGAATGCCGTGAAGGCCTCCTTCCCTACGCTCAAGGTAGGGAAGGAGGCCTTCACGGATTTCTAGACGTATTCGACGTCCACGCTGGCGATGGAGCCGCCGGGGCTGAAGGAGATCCCCGAAGGCCTGCCGTTGGTGGCCGGGTAACCCTCTTCCCGGTGACAGTTCGGACGGCAGTACTGGACGACGACCTTGTAGGTCCCCTCCGGACAGAAGCCGGCGGCCCAGGTCGAGCCGTTGGTCTCGGTCCAGCAGCTCGGGGGTGCCGCCGACGCGACGCCGGGTGCGGCCAGCATTCCGCCGACAGCGGCCACGACCGCGACGGCGTGCGCGAATTTGCGCATGTTTCCTCCCAGTGGGACCGCGGTGTTTCCGCAGCCCTACCGGGAAGGGTGGCACAAAAACTAGTTCTGCAAAGCGAAAGTGACACCAGGGGCGGCGGGCGCCTCGGCACGCGGCAGCCAGCGCTCGTCGTTCACCGGGAGGTCGCCCTCCAGTGCGGCGAGGACGGCTTCGCGCGCCATCGGCAGGACCGACGCCACGGTGACCTCGCGGTCGAGTTCGTAGGACAGCGACGTCACGCCCGCGTCCCGGATGCCGCACGGGACGATCTTGTCGAAGGCGCCCAGGTCGGGATTGCAGTTCAGCTCGAAACCGTGCATGGTCACGCCGCGCTGGACGCGGATGCCGATCGCGGCGATCTTCCGCTCCACGCCGCGATCGTCGGCGGGGATCCAGACACCGCTGCGGCCCTCGACCCGGCCGGTGTGCACGCCGAGCTGGTCGCAGACGGTGATCAAGGCCTCTTCGAGACGCCGCACGTAGTGCACGACGTCGATCGGGTCGGCGAGTTTGATGATCGGGTAGCCGACCAGCTGGCCGGGCCCGTGCCAGGTGATCTTGCCGCCGCGGTCGACGTCGAGCACCGGGGTGCCGTCGGTCGGCCGGTCCTCGGCTTCGGTGCGCTTGCCCGCGGTGTAGACCGACGGGTGCTCCAGCAGCAACATGGTGTCCGGGCCGTCGCCGTCGGCGCGGGCCGTCACGTGCCGGCGCTGGAGTTCCCAGGCCTCGGTGTAGTCGATCGTCCCGATCTCGCGGACGTCGACGGGCTCGCTGGCGGCACGGCATGACGTGGTCGAAGAGCTCACGCCCGCGACACTACGCCGGATCCCCCGGCCGGGGCAGCAGGCCCAGTCCGGTCGCCGAAATCAGGCCGACACCGCCCACGGCGAGTACGGATCCCGCCGTGTCGGTCAGCCAGTGCACACCCAGCACGACCCGGCAGAGCGCGCCGATCACCGTCGCCGCGACGGCGATCGCGATCGCCAGGCGGGCCAGGCGCGGGCGGGTCCACGCGCACAACAGCACCGCGACGAACCCGGTGCAGGCGACCGCCACGACATGCCCGCTCGGGTAACTCAGATCGGGGAATTCGCGGGGCCGTTCCCGGTAGAACAGCGGTTTGGCGATCAGGCTGGTCAGACGGCACAGCAACAGGACGACGGCCAGTTTGACGCACAACACGGTCAGGTCCCGGCGGCGCCAGGCGATCACCACCAGCACCGCGCCCAGCGCGAACGGCAGGACCGGGCCGAGGACGTTCGTGATCAGCTCCGCCACCTGCCCGGCGGGCCGGGTGTACTGCCCGCGGAACGCGTCGGCGAGGGCGACGTCCACCGGCGGTGGCCGGTCGTCGACGAGCAGCCCGAGGGTGACGAAGCCGATGAGCAGCAGGACTCCGGCGAGGAAGTACAGACCGCGTTGCAGGGTCATGTCGCGGCGGCCAGCGCGTCCTCGAGGGTCGGGTGGCGGAACGGGTAGCCCGCCTCCTCCAGCGCGCGGGGCAGGGCGCGCTGCCCGAACAGCGCCATCTCCTCGGCCGCCTGACCGAGGGCGATCTTCATCGCGAAACCGGGGACCTGCCAGAACGCCGGCCGGTGCACGGCCCGGCCGAGCGCCTTCGTGAACGCCGCGTTCGTGGCGGGCTGCGGTCCGCTGAGGTTCACCGCGCCGGACAGCGAGTCGTTCTCCAGTGCGAAAACGATCGCCCCGACCTCGTCGTCGAGCGAGATCCACGGCATGTACTGCTTGCCGTCGCCGAGTTTCCCGCCGAGTCCCAACCGGAACAGCGGCCGCAGGACGTCGAGAAGTCCACCCTTGCGGGCGAGGACCAGACCGGTGCGGACGCGCACGACTCGGGCGCCCGCGGTGGCCGCGGTCTCGGTGGCGCCTTCCCACGCGGTGCAGAGTTCGGCGAGGAAACCGCGTCCCACCGGGCTGCTTTCGTCCACAAGGGACGGACCGGGGTCGCCGTAGTAGCCGACGGCGGAGGCGTTGACCAGTACCGGGATCCCGTGTTCGGCGACGGCTTCGGCGAGCACTTCCGTCGGTTCGACCCGGCTGTCGAGCAGGACCTGTTTGCGGGCCGCGCTCCAGCGTCCGGGCAGCAGCGGCGCGCCGGCGAGGTTCACCACGGCGTCGACGCCGTCGAGCGCGCCGTCGGCGATTTCCCCGGCCGGGGGATCCCAGCGGCGTTCGTCGGCGGCCCGCTCTTCCCGGCGCACGAGCCGGACCACCTCGTGCCCTGACGCACGGAGCCGCTTGGTCAGGGAGGTACCGATCAGTCCGCTCGCACCCGCGATCAGAACTCGCATTGTCCGATCGTGTCGTATCCGCGATCCGGGCGCACGCTCAGGTTCGCAGTTGCCCGGCCACGTCCGACGCGGCGGTGAGCAGCACCAGCACCGGGATCGTCGCGGCGGGGCGGAGGCGATAGCTGCCCCGCTTGTCCTGCTCGACGATCCCGGCGCCGGTCAGCGCCTTGAGATGGTGGTAGAGCTGGCCGGGGGAGCCGAGTTCGGCGGCCTCCTGCAGGGCGGGCGCGGACTGGGCACCCTTTTCGGCCAGCGTCCGCACGAGTGCCACCCGCGCGGTGCTGGACAGGGCCGCGAGCACCTCGGCGCGCGGACCGTCCTCCAGCGCCAGCACGGGGCCGGGGGTGACGGTGATCGCCCAGCTCAGTTCGAGGGGGTCGGTCAGCTCTCCGTGGTAGCCGATCAGGCCGCCGGGGCCCGCCGCCGGTTCGGTCCGCTGCCCGCCTTCGAGCGCGGCGACCCGGGCTTCGAGGGCGGCGATCCGGTCGGCGAGCTCAGCGTTCATACCGGTTATCTATACCTTCGTCTCAGCCGAGCGCCCGTTCCAGGGCGGCGAACCGGGCCGGGTCGGACAGCGCCGCGAGCAAGGCGTCGATGAGCGGCAGCTCGTTCTGCGTGTCCTGGTCCGTCACGCCGTGGAGCAGGACGGCCGCCGTGCCGGACCGTCCTCCCGGCCACCTGACCGAAAGCCCGATGGTGAGCGTGCGCGGCAGGGCCCCGTCCTTGACGAGCACCTCGCTCGCGCCGGGCGGCACGCGGTCGGAAAGCGGCCTGGCGAGGATTTCGCGGGCGAGCGCGCCTCCCGGCCGGTAGCGACCGGACGCCAGGCTGCGGTGGAGAGAGAACAGTTCCGACGCCGTCCCCCTGGCGTGGCCCTTGACCCAGGGCCACTGAGCGTCCGGCGTCCCCGGCATGGTCGGGAAGCGCGCGAAGGCTTCGGCGCGGAACGCGGGGTCGGCCACGAAGCGCCGGGCCACCGCGTCGCCCAGCGCCCGCCGGACCGCGACGGGACTGCCGGGCGGCGGCGCGTACTCCGGCATCATCAGCATCAGGACCTCGCCGCCCAGCGAACGGGTGTCCGGCCGCACCCACCCGCCTCGTGCCGCCGCGAGCTGGAGGGCGGGATCGCCGAGGCGGGTGCGCAGATAGTCGGTGGCGGCGTTGTCGCTGAAGAAGATCATCGCTTCGGGGAGCCTCGCCAGCGGGACACGCTGTTCGGGGTCCTTGGCGATGCCGTAGTCGTCGCAGGGGACGCCCAGCCAGGTGAGCGCGTGGAAGTGCGCGCGGCCGTCGGCCACGAACGGGTGGTGGGCGTCCCAATCGCCGACCCTGATCTGTTCCTTCGGATCGAGCCTGCCTTCGGCGACCGCGACGGCGTACGCGCTGAGATGCACGACCTTGACCGACGAGGCCAGCAGCCGCCGGACGTCGGCGTTGCGCGAAGCCCGCCGGCCCGCGCCGTCGTCGATCACGACGGAGATATCGCGCCGGTGCGCGGCGAGCCAGTCGAGCCAGCCCTGTTCGGTTCCCGTGTCCGGCTCGGCCGCGCTCGCGGTTCCCGGCAGCAGCAGCGCCGCCGACCCCACGGCGGCGCCGGTCAGCAGATGACGTCTGGTCAGCATGGGTGACACCCTCCCTCTTGTTTTCCGTAATTCCGGAATACTAGAGTTCTGGGTGGCTGTCAAACCGTCGCAACCAGGGGACGAATTGCGGGTAAAGAGGAAGGCCCTCGTCCCGCCGGAGCGGAACGAGGGCCTTCACGGGACTACCGGAGGATCAGAGACCGAGCTCGTCCTCGAAGTTGCCCTCTTCCAGACGCTGCTTGATCGTCGTGACGAAGCGGCCCGCGTCGGCCCCGTCCACCAGGCGGTGGTCGTAGGTCAGCGGCAGGAACGCCATCGACCGGACGGCGATCGTGTCGTTGCCGTCGGCGTCCGCGATCACGACCGGGCGCTTCACGACCGCGCCGGTACCGAGCATGCCGGACTGCGGCTGCACGATGATCGGCGTGTCGAACAGGGCGCCGTTGGAGCCGATGTTCGTGATCGTGAAGGTGCCGCCCGACAGCTCGTCCGGCTTGATCTGGCCCGAACGCGCGCGGCCCGCCAAGTCGGCGATGCGGTGTGCGAGACCGGCGAGGCTGAGCTCACCCGCGTCGTGGATGACCACCGACAGCAGACCCTTTTCGGTGTCCACCGCGATCCCCAGGTGCACCGCACCGTGGTAGGTGATCTCCTTCGTGTCCTCGTTGTAGGACGCGTTGACGTTCGGGTGCTGCTTGAGCGCCTCGACGGTGGCCTTCGCGAAGAACGGCAGGAACGTCAGGTTGACGCCCTCGCGCTCCTTGAAGGCCGCCTTCGCCCGCTGGCGGAGCTTGGCGATCTTCGTGACGTCCACCTCGTGGACCTGCGTGAGCTGAGCGGAAAGCTGCAGCGACTCGCGGGTCTTGATGGCGGTGATCTGACGGATCCGGCTGGCCTTCTGCACGGTGCCGCGCAGGGCTGCGAGCTCCGGCGAAACCGCGGCCTTGCGCGGAGCGGCCGGTGCCGACGACGCGGCCGGGGCCGCGGCGGCGGGCTGTGCGGCGGGAGCCGGGGCTTCCTTCTTCTGCTTGGCCTCGGCGGCCGCGAGCACGTCCTGCTTGCGGATACGGCCGCCGACACCGCTGCCGCTCAGCGACGACAGGTCGATGCCGTGCTCGGAAGCGAGCTTGCGGACCAGCGGCGTCACGTACGGCGAGCTGTCCGAACCGTTGTCGCTGCTCGCCGCGGGCTGCGCGGCGGGCTTCGGGGCTTCGGCGGGCTTCGGCGCGGGCGCGGGAGCCGCTTCGGCCTTGGGCTCGGGCTTCGGTTCCGGCTTGGGCTCCGGTTTGGGCTCCGGCTTCGGCTCGGGCTTGGGTTCCGGCTTGGGCTCGGGCTTGGCCTCGGCCTTCGGCGCGGATCCGGCCGCGCCGATCACCGCGAGGACACCGCCGACCTCGACGGTCTCGTCCTCGCCGGCGCGGATCTCCAGCACGGTGCCGGCGACCGGGGACGGGACCTCGGTGTCGACCTTGTCCGTGGAGATCTCGAGCAGCGGCTCGTCGACCTCGACGCTGTCGCCGACCTGCTTGAGCCACCGGGTGACGGTGCCCTCGGTGACGCTCTCGCCCAGCTCGGGCAGCTTCACCTCGGTGCCTTCACCACCGGAGGCGGGCGCGGTGTCCGGCTGGGACGGCGCGGACGCCTGCTCCTGCGCGGGCTCCGGCTCGGGCTCGGGTTCCGGCTGCGCCTCTTCGGCGGCGGGCTCGGCGGACCCGGACGACTCCGGCACCCCTCCGGTCCCGTCGTCGATGACGGCGAGTTCGCCGCCGACCTCGACGGTCTCGTCTTCCTGGGCGCTGATCTTCACAACCTTGCCGGCGACCGGGGAGGGGACCTCGGTGTCGACCTTGTCCGTGGAGATCTCGAGCAACGGCTCGTCGACCTCGACGGTGTCGCCCTCCTGCTTCAACCACCGGGTGACGGTGCCCTCGGTGACGCTCTCACCGAGCTCCGGCAACGTGACGGAGTAGGCCATCGTTCGCTGACTCCCTTGATATGTCTTGCTTGGTCTGGTTCTTCGACGGTGAGACGTCAGCTGTGGACGTGCAGCGGCTTGCCCGCCAGGGCGAGGAACGCTTCACCGAGGGCCTCGGTCTGGGTGGGGTGCGCGTGGATGAGCGGAGCCACGTCCTCCGGGAACGCCTCCCAGCTGTAGATCAGCTGCGCTTCGCCGATCAGCTCGCCGACGCGGTCGCCCACCATGTGCACGCCCACGACCGGCCCTTCCGGAGCCTTGATCAGCTTGACCCCACCGGAGGTCTTGAGGATCTGGCTCTTGCCGTTGCCGCCGAGGTCGTAGGTGAAGGTGGTGACGTCGGAGCCGTACTTCTCCTTCGCCTGAGACTCGGTGAGACCGACCGAAGCGACCTCGGGGTGCGAGTAGGTGACGCGCGGGATGCCGCTCTCGTCGATCACGCGCGGCTCCTGGCCCGCGATCTCCTCGGCGACGAAGATGCCCTGCTGGAAGCCGCGGTGCGCGAGCTGCAGACCCGGGACGATGTCGCCGACGGCGTAGACGTTCGGCAGGTTGGTGCGGAGGCGGTCGTCGGTGAGGACGAAACCGCGGTCCATCTTGACCCCGGCCTCCTCGTAGCCGTGCCCGGCCGAGTTCGGGCCGCGGCCCACGGCGACCAGCAGCAGGTCGGCTTCGAGCGTCTCGCCGGACTCCAGCGAAACGCTGACGCCGTTGTCGTCCTGCTTGGCGCCGGTGAAGCGGACGCCGGTCTTGAAGGCGATCTTGCGACGGCGGAAAGCGCGCTCGAGCTGCTTGGACGCGTACTCGTCCTCGTTCGGGACCAGGCGGGGCAGCGCCTCCACGATGGTGACGTCGACGCCGAAGGACGCCCAGACGGACGCGAATTCGACACCGATGACACCACCGCCGAGGACGATGACCTTCTTCGGGATGTAGTCCAGCGAAAGGGCCTGCTCGCTCGCGATGACGCGGCCGCCCAGCTCCAGGCCCGGCAGCGTCTTCGAGTACGAGCCGGTGGCGAGGATGACGTTCTTGCCGGTGTAGCGGGTGCCGTCGACCTCGACGGTGGTGCCGCCGACGAACGTTCCGGTGCCCTCGACGAGGTTCACCTTGTGCGCCTTGGCCAGGCCCTGCAGGCCCTTGTACAGGCGGGAGACGATCCCGTCCTTGTACTTGTTGACCCCGGCGATGTCGATGCCTTCCAGCACGGCCTTGACGCCGAAGGTCTCGGCGTCGCGGGTCTCGTCGGCGACCTCCGCCGCGTGCAGGAGGGCCTTGGTCGGGATGCAGCCTCGGTGGAGGCACGTCCCGCCAAGCTTGTCCTTTTCGATCAGGGTGACGGAAAGGCCCAGCTCGGCCGCGCGGAACGCGGCGGCGTAGCCGCCCGATCCGCCACCCAGGATCACAAGGTCGGCGGAGGTGTCGGTCACTTCAATAACTCCTCGGCAAGCGGTAGGGGTGGTGCTCTGGCGCCGCTTCGCGCGGTATACGCGCGCGCGGACACTTGCCATCTTGTCACTACGCGCGGCGGGCCTGCGACCTAGGCCGTGTCGTGTGACCCACGGGACACGGCCTACCAGGGTCGCCACGGTGAGCACACGCCCGGGTCGGGATAATGGGCGTCGGACGCGAATGGGAAGTGAGGTGGTCGGAGTGGGTCTGTTCGACTCGCTGCGCCGGCGCTCTAAAGGTGGGCAAAAGCCCGGTACGCTGCGGAAAGCCTCTTCAAACGACTTCAAGCACCTTGAGGAGTGGGCCTCTTCGAGGACCGGTGTCGAGGCCTACGTGGAGCCCAAGACCAACGTCACGGAGACCACGGTCGTCCTCATCGCACACGATGGTGAGTGGACGAGGCGCCGGATCGAGAGTCTCGACGCGGCGCAGCAGTTCGGTCACAAACGGTCGATCCCCGTCTACGAGGTGGCGCGGGTCGGCTATCCGAAGCGGATGCGTGAGTACACCGAGAGGAAGAAGCGCGGCGAAGCCTGAGGGCTCGTGAGTGCCGATTCGGGTTCTGGTGGACCTGCATTGCCTCCCCACTCGGCTGTCGTTCGCCGGGGTTGCGGGGTGGCACGGTCTTGATCGACGGAGGATCGGGGACGTCGAGTGTCCCCGATCCTCCGTCGATCGAGCTCCGAGACCGGTCCGACCCCCTCGACTACCGCACACCATCTTCGCCCTGGTCACGCGTAGGTAGGCAAATACCGGTCCGCTCCAACCCGAATCGCCACTCACGACCCCCTATACCGACGTTCCGCCGGGCTTGGACGCTTCCCACGGCCCGCGAGAACGCGTTGCGAAAGCCACTTTCACAACCCTCAACGTTGCGAAAGCCACTTTCGCAACGCAGCCATCCCACCCGGCCAGCCCGGCCTTGCCATTCACGAGCCCGACGCGTGCCTGGACCTCTTCACGCAGACTGCGCCAACAACAACAGGTGCCGTTCCAGCAGGGCCCGGAACGTCGGGTGCACCGTCGTGCCCAGCGCCGGGTCGATCTCGACCGTCCGCCACTGGGCACCGGCGGCGGTGAGCAGCACCGAAGCGGGGTCGGCGATCACGACGACCCCGCCTTCCGCGCGCAGTTCCGCCGTGCCGAGCAGACGCGGGAAGACGACGTCGGCGGGCAGGCCGTCGCAGGTCATCAGGAACTCCCGGTAGTCGGCGGGCAGCCTGAGCCCGATGCGCGCTTCGGCCGCGTCGATGTTCCGGGCCGAGGCCGCCGGGGGCGCGGTGCCGCCGCCGCGCAGCCGGAGAACGCCCGCGATCATCTCGCGCCACGAGCCGGTGTCCGGCGGGTAGCGCTCGTACAGCGCCGCGACCAGTGCCCCGGCGCACAGCCCCGGCCAGTCGCCGAGTCCGAGCGGGTCGGCTCCCGCGACCAGACGCGGCGCGAGCCGCCTCGACGCGGCGAGGACGGCGACGTCCGGCCGTGCCTGCCGCGAGGCGATCCCGGCCCAGGCGTCGACGTCGCCTCGCGTGACGGCCTCCCGCAACCGATCCGGCCGCGACGACCCGAGGTGCGAGACAGCCTCTCCGATCGGGGAGCCGCCGAGGAGACCGTCGAGATCGGACACCCGGCGGGCGAGGTACGCGTCGTGGGCGCGTTCTTCCGCGTCGAGGTCGAGCGGGGTCAGCGCGGCCGCCCACTCCGGCCGCGACCCTTGTGCGTCGAAGAGCATCGCCCACGCGCGGGCCTGCACGGCGCCGGGGACGAGCGCGGTGACGGGACGTTCGGTGAGCGCGTGCCAATGCGTGATCAGCCTGTCGGCTTCCGCCATCGCGCCGGAGGCGGCGAACAGCAGCGCGGCGTGCCCGATCCGGTCGTCGAGCGTCGCGTCGTCGCCGCTGAGCACGTCCCTGATCGCGCCTTCGAGATACGCGTCCCTGTCCACGGAAGCGACCTTGCCACACCGAGGTTCGCACTGCCCGCTGCCTCATGGGGCAGTTCATCGGGCCATGCGTTGACGGCTGATCCATTCGGCCGCCACGCTGAAGGACATCCGCATCGAAAGACTTCACCGGCCCGCACCGCCGTGTCCGGCGGTTGTCCGCGCGTGGATGACAAAGGGGTGGGGAATGGTCGTCACCAACGTCGGCATGGTCTTTTTTCCGCACGGCGATCTGCATGTCGTGCGTACCGGGACACCGCCGCTCAAGGTTTCCTTTCACACTCAGGATTTCGACGACACAAAGCCCGATCGCTATCAGCTCGGGGAAGTCACCAAGGACTGCGTGTTCGACTTCTTCGCGCCGCACAAGCCGGTCGGGCAACGCTTCGACGGATTGCCTTCGATCAACCCGGCCACGGGCATCGTCACCCCGAAAGACCCGGGCGTCTTCCTGTTCCAGGTCCGCTGGGGTGAGGTCTATCTGGTCGGGCGTCTCCAGGTGCACGAAGGAATCGACGCGTGGTGGTTCGGGAACGACTCGATCACGACGGCGCTCGACAGCGAATTCGGCCACGCCCAGCCGTCCCTCTACGCGAGGTTCACCGACGACGCCACGGGCGTGGACCGGATCGGCGACATCACCGGACACGGGTACGTGACCTTGACGCCGGACGATCCGGCGAAGCTCAAGATCGCGCCGCAGGGCAGGGTGCAGGGACTGGCCGAGACCACCGATCCGGCCGTGCCCACCGGGATCAAGGGAAACTTCCTCGGCGTCACCAATTCCCTGCCGGTCAGGGTGGTCGACTACGGGAAGACGCGCCAGAACCTCCAGCCGGTACAGACGCCCGATGTGGCACAAGCCGACGGCATGGTCAACATCCTGTTCATACCGGAGGGGTTCCAGGACACCGACACGGACCGGGCGGCCTTCGACCTCATCGTCGCCGGCACCGTGCGGGATCTCTTCGACAAACCGAGGCACCAGCCGTACGCGATGCTGGAAGCCGGGTTCAACATCTTCAAGGCCTACCTGCCTTCGCGTGATCACTACCTCACCTGCGGGTTCAGGATCACCGACGACGACTTCAACAAGGCGAAGCCCATTCCGTTCAACGGGCGGCTGGGCAGCGAGAAAACCAGCTACACCATGCAGGAACTCGTCGCCGTGGTCGGTCTGCCGATGCACAACGAGAGCCGGTTCGATCTCGTGACGATCTGGCAGGGGCAGAGCCTCAAGGGATTCGAACCGTCGCGAGTGGACCCGAAGCTGATCGCCGCGTGGCGGGCGCACGAAGCCGTCGGGATCCTGCACGCGAGGGACACGGTGTTCGGGATGTACCTGGGACAGCGGCCCGGCGACCGTACGTCCGGGAATTCGAAGCCGCCGGTGAAGCCGCCGGCGCTGGGAGACACGACGCATGTCGATCTGAGCGCTTTCGTCGCGCGGTTGTACGAGTTCTACAGTCCCGACGCGACCAGGCTTCTCACTCCCGATCCTCGCCGGAACCCGCCGGAGCGGTACTCGGCGGGACGGGAGAATCCGGGCGCGGCGCTGCCGCGGTACTTCGGTGGATCGCAGTACGCCTTCGCGCCGTTCCACCCGATCGGCAAGAACTGGGTCCCGGACACGACGAAATTCACGCCGAGCCGGGGACTGGTCGCGATGATCTGTTACGAGGATGTCGATGGCGGTACCAACTTCGACGGAACCGCCACCGCGCAGACCATGGGCAGCGTGCGCACGGTGGCCTTCACCTATGCCGACGTGGTCGACAAACGAGAAATGCGACGACGTGATCCGCTGACCGGGGTCCCGCCCACCGCGGCCGCCGTACTCGAGATCGCCAACACGGTGGCCCACGAGTTCGGGCACAGTTTCAACCTCGGCGACGAGTACGAGGATTTCGAAGGGGACGGCACCGCGGCCACGGCGACCGGGGACCTGACGGACGACAACCTTTCGGTTCTGGGCTTCCTGCGCGACCCGGGTTCACCGGCACCGGGAAGGCTGATCGACCCGGCGAAGGTCAAATGGCTCGATCTGCACCGGATGCTCCTTTCCGCGAAGATCACGGCACCCGCCCGGCCCGCCGGTGGTGCCATCACCGTGACGATCGATCCTCGCTACAGCGGGAAATGGGTCCAGGCGCAGCGGGACGGCGCCGAGATCTGGCTGCGTAATTTCTCGATCACCAAGGACGGGGTCCAATTGCCGCTGGCCAAGGGCCAGGGCGAACTGCTCACCGGGCTCAAGATCGGGACGATCGACACGACGGCGGGCAAGATCACCCTGTCCGGAGTCGTGTCGCCGTTGGCGGAGTACCGGGCGGGCTCTTTCCTGTACATCCCGCTCAAGGCTCCGGACGGCGGTCTCGTTTCGGTGGTGGACAAGAAGGTCAAAGAATCCCTCTTCCTCACGAAGACCCCGCTGAACCGGGACACCGTTTTCGGCAAAGTGCGGAAAGAGGACGACGAGCCGGTGGACATCACCGGATTCGCGCCGCCGTGCAACTCGAGCAAGACGGTCGGGGTCTTCGAAGGTGGAGGCACCTTTTCCGGTGGCCATTATCGTCCCGCCGGCTCGTGCAAAATGCGGAATCACTACGGCACGGCGAACGTGTGGACCGAGATCAGCCAGGACGCCGGCGCCTTCTGCTACGTCTGCAAATGGTTGATCGTCAACCGGGTCGATCCGAGTTACCACGCGATTCTCAGCGCCGCTTTCTACCCAGGGGAGCTGTGAAATGGCCGGGACGGGTGTGTTCGAAAAGATCCTCGCCGGGATCGGGCAGGCGGCGCTCCCGCTTCGTGAGGCGGTGCGTTCGCCCGGTGCCTGCATCGCCCTCCTACAGAAGATGGGCTGGCGCGTGGACGCCGTCCCGCCCGCCCTGTCGGCTTTGGGCGGGACGCTCGAAACGCTGACCGAATCTCTCCGCCGGTTGCTCGGAGACGGCGGGCTGAACGTGGGCGGTGGTTCCTCCGGCGGTGTCGACGTCGAGTTCTCGGCCGACGACGTGGCCCGGGTGCTCAGCGCGGTGCAAGCCCTCGTCGACGGCGTCAAAGGCATCGCCACCGCGCCGGACTCCGCCGTCCCGGAGGCTTTGCGGGTGGACGGATTCAAGGAGAAGTTCCCCCGTCAGCTGCTCGACTTCCTGATCGTCTCCTATCTCCAGCGGCACCATCCGGCCGTGGGTTTCGGGTTGCGCGGCCTCGGTGTCGTCAAGGGGAAGTACGCTCCGCGCTTCGGGAACCGGCCGTCGTACCTGCATCTCACTCTCGACCTCACGGACATCCCGCGGTTGATCGGTGATCCGGGGCAGGTGCTCAAGAAGGCCTTCGGCTGGGGTGGACCGGACTTCGACTTCGCGTCGCTGTCGTCCCAGCTCGACAACCTGCTGATGAGCATGGGCGTCGACGTCGACCTGCGATCCTTGCCGTCCGGAGCCACGGCGGCCGTCCGGGGGACGCCGGAAGACCTGACGGCCCCGCTGGTGAAAGCCGTCCGCGGCACCGTGTTCGAACGGTTCCTTCCGCGGAACGAGCGTTTGGCGGCCGATATCCGGCTCGTCGAATTGCCGTCGGTGAACGGCGCACCGGCAGGCCTGGCGCTGTTGCCGTACTTCACCGGCTCATTGGGCGCCAACCTGCCGTTGACCGAGGACCTCACCCTCCTCATCCGCAGCGACCTCGACCTCGAAGGCGGCGTCGCGCTCAGAATCCTTCCCGGCCAAGGCATCGAGACCGTCGTCGGCTTCGAGAAGGTGAACCCGGCCCCGCGACAGCTCGACGGCGCCATCGAGGTCGTCATCGAGCGTGGCGAGGCCGGGAGCGAGCCCACCCTCCTGATCGGTTCCAGGGACGGCACGAGGCTGCAGTTCCGCAAGCTCGCCGCGACCGGGGGCGTGCGGATCAGCGACGGCGTGGACGTCTTCGCGGAGTTCGAACTCCAAGGGCTCGAGTTCGTCTTCAAACCGGGCGGGGCCGACGGCTTCATCGCGAAACTCCTGCCCGGCGACGGATTCACCGTCGGCGGCGACCTCGTCGTCGGGATCTCGCACGCGCACGGGTTCTACTTCCGCGGTTCGGCCAACCTCGAAGCGCGTATCGCGGCCCATTTCGAGCTGGGGCCGCTGGAGATCCAGGGGCTGACGATCTCCGCGTCGCCGTCGGGGGACGGGATCCCGATCGGGCTGGGGACGACGATCAAGGCGCGGCTCGGGCCGATCACGGCGGTGGTGGAGCAGATCGGGCTCACCGCCGGCCTCGCGTTCAAGGAGGACAACGACGGCAACCTGGGGCCGGTCGATCTTTCGCTCGGTTTCAAGCCGCCCAAGGGGGTCGGGCTGTCGGTCGACGCGGGCATCGTGTCCGGTGGCGGGTATCTCTACTTCGACCCGGATCGCGGCGAGTACGCGGGCGCGCTGGAGCTGGAGTTCGCGGGGCTGGTGGAACTCAAGGCCATCGGGCTGATCACCACGCGGATGCCGGACGGGTCCGACGGGTTCTCGTTGCTGATCGTGATCGCCACCGAGTTCGGGGGCGGCGGGATCCAGCTCGGGTTCGGGTTCACGCTGCTCGGCGTCGGCGGGGTGCTCGGGCTCAACCGGCGGATGGACTTCGCCGCGCTGATCGACGGCGTGGTCAGCGGCGGGATCGAATCGGTGATGTTCCCCAAGGACGTCATCGCGAACGCGCCGCGGATCATCAGCGACCTCCGGCGGTTCTTCCCACCGGAGGACGGCCGGTTCCTCATCGGCCCGATGGCGAAGATCGGCTGGGGGACACCGGCGCTGGTCACCATCTCGCTCGGGGTGATCGTGGAGATCCCGCCCGGCAACGTCGCGATCCTCGGGGTGCTGAAATGCGTGCTGCCCAGTGAAGACGTCGCCCTGCTGAAACTGCAGGTCAATTTCATCGGCGCGCTCGAAGTCGACAAATCGAGACTCTGGTTCTACGCCCAGCTCTTCGACTCGCGCATCCTGACGATGACCATCGAAGGCGGGATGGGCCTGCTGGTCGACTGGAGCGACAACCCCGACTTCGTGCTCAGTGTCGGAGGCTTCCATCCGTCGTTCAAGCCGCCGCCGTTGCCGTTCCCGGTGCCGCCGCGGCTGTCCATCGACATCCTGAACTCGCCGGGACGCCTGATCCGCGTGTCCGGCTATTTCGCGGTCACCAGCAACACCGCCCAGTTCGGCGCCAAGGCCGAACTCCGGCTGGGTTTCGGCGGGTTCGGCATCGAAGGGCATCTCGCCTTCGACGCGCTGTTCCGCTTCTCGCCGTTCTCGTTCATCATCCAGATCTCCGCCGGTGTCTCGCTGAAGGCGTTCGGGGTCGGTGTGTTCGGCATCGATCTCGACTTCCAGCTCGAGGGCCCGTCACTGTGGCGTGCGCACGGGCGCGGGTCGATCTCCTTGCTGTTCTTCGAGATCTCGGCGGACTTCGACATCAGCTGGGGCGAGGAGCGCGACACCGCGCTGCCGCCGGTCGAGGTGCTCGGCCTGCTGGAGAACGAGGTCCGCAAGGTCGAGGGCTGGCAGACGCGGCTGCCGGCGGGCGGGGTCAATCCGCTGGTCACGTTGCGGCAGCTGCCGGGGACCGACGACCTCGTCCTGCATCCCCTCGGCTCGTTGTTCGTCCGGCAGCGGGCTGTCCCGCTCGACGTCCGGATCGACCGGATCGGTGCGCAGAAGCCCAGTGACGGCAAGCGGTTCACCCTGGAGCCGATGCCCTCCAGCGGTTTCAAGCGCGCGTCGATCACCGGCGACAAGTTCGCGATGGGGCAGTTCCAGGACTCCGGCGACGCCGAGAAGCTTTCGCGCGCCGCCTTCGAGGACCAGAACGCCGGGCTGGAACTGGTCGCCGCGGACGGCGCGATCTTCTCGCCGCGCGTCGTGCGGCGCAGCGCCCGCTACGAACTGTACATAGTGGACAATGAACCACCGGAAACGGTCACCACCCTCGGGATGCGCCGTCGCCGGGTCCGGATGGCGGTGAAGGCACCCGCCGCGCCGAAGCTGTACAGCCCGGCTCCCGCGGTCTTCGACACCCTGCTGGCCGGCAGCAGCACCGCGCGCTCCTCCCTGTCCCAGCACGAATCCCGGCTGCGGCAACCGTTCGCGCCCGCCGAGACGGTGCGCGTCACCGGTGACAGCTTCATCGTCGCGTACCGCCGCAACAACCTCCAGGCGTTCCCTCCGGTGCGGACGGGCTCGACCGCCGCGACCTTCCGGAGCGAGGCGAGCGCGACCGACGCGATGGCGGACTGGATCCGCGCCGACGCGTCCCTGTCCGGGCAGGTGCACGTCCTGCGCCGGACCGAAGCGGGCGGCGGCCCGGTCGCGGAACCCGGTGTCTGGTCGAACGCGGGCAACGCGCCGTCGCCGGTTTCGGGGGCGGACGCTGTCGTCCTCGTCGGCGGGAAGGTACTCGTCGCGGGCGGCGCCGGCGCGACCGGAAAACCGGTGTCCACCACGGCGATCTTCGATCCGGTCGTGGTGACCTGGGCGGCCGGGGTGTCGTCGTTGAAGACCGCGCGGGCGCGGCACAGCACGACAAGGCTGGCGGACGGCAGGACCGTCGTGGCGGGCGGGCTCGACGCGAACGGCGCCCCGCTGGCGTCGGCCGAGGTGTTCGACCCGGCCGTGAACGCCTGGAAGGACACGGCGGATCTCGCCACCGCGCGAGCAGGACACGGCGCCGTGGCGATCGGGTCCCGGCTGCTCGTGGCGGGTGGGACGTCGCCGAGAGGCGCCGCGCTCGCCTCGGCCGAACTGCTCGACCCGGGAACGCTGACCTGGACCGCGGCCGCGCCGATGTCCGACGCCCGCACCGGGCACCGGATGGTCCCGCTCACCGACGAGAAGACCGGGAAGGTGACGGTGCTGGTCGTCGGGGGCGCCGTACCGACCGGGCAGGGCGAGCGAGCCGTCGCGACCTGCGAGATCTACGACCCCGAGGCGAGGCAATGGACTCCGGCCGGGAGCCTTTCCGTGCCCCGCAAGGGTCATCAGGCGACACTGCTGCCGGACGGGCGCGTGCTGGTCACCGGCGGAGACGCCGTCGAGTCACGGCCCTACCGGCGGGAAAGCCTTGCCACCGCGGAAATTTACGACCCGGCGAAGCGGACCTGGCTTCCCGTGAACGCCATGCCGGGCGGCGGCCGCAGCGGACATCGGTGTGTGGCGACCCCGCTCGGCGCCGTCGTCGTCGGGGGCACCGGCCGTCCGGGGGCCACGGCCGGATTCCGTGCCGCCGCGGTGTTCGAGCCCGGCTCCGGAACCTGGTCGGAGACCGGGGCACTGACGGTGGGCCGCCACGACTTCGCGGCGATCGACCTCGCCGACGGCCGGGTGTTCGCCGTGGGCGGCCTCGCCAGGACCGGCGCCGCCGCACCGGGACCCGACCCCGTCGAACTCGCCACCACCACCGAGATCTACCTGCCATGACCGAAGGGAACGCCTCATGACCAGCGCGACGCTCGCGGCCGACAAGTGGTCGGACGCCACCGATTACGCGGTGGCGGCGACCTGGGCCGGTCAGCATGACGCCGCCGTCCTGCTCACGGACGGCAAGAAGGCACTCGTCGCAGGGGGAGCCGACGCGGCCTCGGTGAGCGTCGGGCAAAGCGCGGTCTACGACTTCGACGCCGGGACGTGGGGGCAGCCCGCGTTGCTGGGCACGGCGAGACAACTACACGCGCTGACCCCGTTGCCGGGCGGGAAAGCGCTGATCACCGGCGGGATTCCGGCGCCGGGCGGGGCCGCGATCGGCACGGCCGAGATCTACGACCCGGTGGCGAAGAAGTGGGAGCCGGTGGTGAAGCCGATGCTCAAGGCCCGGTGGGGGCACAGCGCCGTCGCGCTCTCGAACGGGCTGGTCCTGATCGCGGGCGGCAGCACGCTCCGGCCGGACGGGAAGGCGATGGCGGTCCGCTGGGCCGAGTTGTTCGATCCGGCCGGCGGCGGGAGCTGGGCCGTGGCCGAGGAGATGACCGACGCCCGCACGGGGCACACCGCGGTGGTGTTGCAGGACGGCAAGAAGGTGCTGGTCTGTGGCGGCACCGCGCCGGTCGGCGGCGCCGACGACCCGGCGCTGGCCTTCTGCGAGCTCTACGACACCGACACCGAGAAGTGGTCGGTGGCGGCCACGATGAAGTTCCCGCGCAGCGGGCACACCGCGACCGCGCTGACCGCGACTTCCGTGCTCGTCGCCGGGGGAACGGCACCGGGAGTGACCCCCGACGGCGCCTTCGATCCCTTCGCCCGCGCCACCGCCGAGGTCTTCCAGCTGAACTCCTCCGGCGGGGTCTGGAGCCAGGCCAAGGCCATGCCGGGCGGCAGGGCGTTCCACCGCGCCGTTCCCGCGGGCGAGGGGAAGGTCGTGCTGCTCGGCGGGGCGGACGACGTCGCGAACGAGGCGGGGTACCGCAGCGCGGTGCGGTACGAGGGCGGCGAATGGACCGCGATGCCCGGATTGGACCGCGGCCGCTGGGGTTTCGCCGCGGTCGCTTCGGGCGCCAAGGTGCTCGTCGCCGGAGGCACCGCCGGTACCGGGCTCGCGATGGCAGCCGGGCGGTCGGGGAAGGCCGAACTGACGAAGTCCGCGGAGAAGTTCGGGAGCGGTTCGTGAGCGCGAACGCCTATTCCTTCCTGCCCTGGCTCCGGACCGGGCTGAGCACGCGGATCAAGGGCGAGGTCGCCGGGGCGCGCGCGACGATCCCGGTCGGGCTCAGGCTGACCGGGGACGCGCTCGCCGAGAACGCCGAGGCGCTGCATCGCGAGATCACCAAGCCCGTCCAGCTCTACGGCCCCGGCGACGTCGTGGGGCTGGACCCGCGCGCCGTCTCGCGGACCGAGCCACATCCGTTCGCCGTCAACTTCGAGCCCAACTACCTGGCCCACATCGAGTTCTACGACGAAGACACCCCGTGGCGCTACAGTCCCGCGGCGCCGGACGAGGTGGCGAAACGGCTGGATCCCTGGCTGGCGCTGATCGTGCTGTCCGCGGGCGGCGATTCGGGTCCGGCGGAGTTCAAGGAGGGCGCGGCGACGGAACAGCCGCTGCCCTTCATCACCGTCACGGAGCCGAAGGCGCTGCAACCGTCGGGTGAACTCGGGGCGTGGGCGCACGTCCACGTCAACGGGACGCTCGACGGCAGGATCGCGGTCGACACCCCCGATGACATGAAGCCCTCGCTGGGAGTGCTGAGCGACGTCCTGCGCCGGTCGCCCGACAGCGCGTGTTCACGTGTGCTCTGTCCCCGGCATCTGAAGCCCAGCACCACTTACCACGCCTTTCTGGTACCGGCGTTCGAGGCGGGGCGCGTCGCCGGGCTCGGTGGCGATCCGAAGGACATCCCGGCGAAGAACCCGAGCTGGACCGCCTCGACGGGCCAGCTGGACCTGCCGTTCTACCACCGCTGGTCGTTCACCACGAGCACGGTCGGCGACTTCGAGTACCTCGTCCGGTTGCTGAAGCCGATCGAGGCGCAGGCGCCGGTCGGCAGGCGCGACATGGACGCGCATCGCTCGCCGGGCTACGCCCTCGAAGGCGTCACCACACCGACGGACCCCAAGGGAGTCCTGAAGCTCGGTGGCGCGTTGCAGTTGCCCGACAGCGACGACAAGCCCGACAAGTACGAGAACTGGGACAACTTCTACGGCACCGACACCTCGGCGACGCCCTATCCGAACCAGTGGCAGCGGTCCCTGGCCGACCTGATCAACCTCGCGGACGCCTATCAGCGGAAAACGCCACAGGCCGCGAACGCCGAAACGGCCGCGGTGGCAGCGGGGACCGATCCGGTGATCACCCCGCCCCTGTACGGCTGCTGGCCGTCGCTGACCCGGACGCTGGTGGAGGACGAGACCGGCAAACCGCGGCCGCCGGACCAGGTCCACAACTGGGTGCACCGGCTCAACCTCGATCCGCGATTCCGGGTCGCCGCGCAGTTCGGCACCGAGGTCGTCCAGGCGCGGCAGGAGGAGTTCATGGCGGCCGCGTGGAACCAGCTCGGCGACATCCAGAAGGCGAACGAGCTCATCCGGGCCGCGCAACTGGCCCGCCAGCTCGGAAAGACGCTGCAGGGCAAGCACATCACTCCGCAGGCGCCGCCGAAAACAGCGGCCGCGGCGGCCGGGCCGGTGTCCGGCCGTGCGCTGACCCTGACCGCGCCCGCGCACGGACGAGTCGTCGGACGCCCGAGGCAGACGGCTTTGGCCGCCGAGCCCGAACTGTTCGCCGTGGGCTACAAGGTGAGCGAGAGCCGGGTCGCGGCGGCACCGATGTCCGCGCCGATGCGCCGGATCACCCGGCCGGGGTCACGACTGAGGAAACGGCTGCTGCGCGAGGGAAGCCAGTACGACCTGCTGGTGGACCGGATCGACCGGAACGAGGTCTTCGCCGCGAAACCCAAAGGGGCGCCGGGGGTCACGTTCAGGATGAGCATGCCGGATTTCGCGGCAGAGCAGGACGACAGCGAAGACAGCGAGGAGACGAAGCGCTACAAGAGCGCCTTGCGGGCGATGCACGACGGCCTCGCCGAGACCGCCGCCGGTGACCCCGGCGAAGACCAGCTCGACGTGCTGACCGCCATCGACGACATGCTCGCCGGCCTCCGCGCCGAGAAGACCCTGCTGGAAAGCATGGCGGGGGCGATGAACCTGCCGGAGCGGCTGCGGATCGCGGTGGGCGACCTCATCGAGATCCTGGCCTATCCGGTGTTCGACATGCCGATGTACGAAGAACTCCTGAAGATGTCGGTGGAGACCTTCGTACCGAACATCGGGCTGCTCCCGGACAATTCGATCACCCTGCTGGAGAACAACCGGCAGTTCATCGAGGCCTATCTCGTCGGGCTCAACCACGAGATGGCGCGGGAGCTGCTGTGGCGCGAGTTCCCGACCGACCAGCGGGGAACGCCGTTCCGTCAGTTCTGGGACCCGCGCACGGTGCCGCTGCGGGCGGGCGAGAGCCGAGAGGCCTGGCGTGAGCGGCTGTACGACATCCCGCCGTTGCACCTCTGGGAACCGGCCGCGCGACTGGGCGAGAACAACCCCCGGCAGGCGCCGCCGTCACCCCCGGAGACGAGGCAGCGGAAGGACCTCGTCCTGGTGATCCGCGGCGAGCTGCTCAAGAAGTACCCGAACGCGTCGATCTACGCGCACAAGGCGGTCTGGCCGGTCAAGGACGGCGTCGTGGACAAGAGCGGGGAGCGGACCATCGCCCCGCTTTCGCCGAACGCCCCGCTGGATCCGAAACTCGTGTTGCTGCCGACCTACGAGGCGAAGATCGCCCCGGATCTCTACCTGCTCGGCTTCCCGCTCGAAGACGACGAGGCGCGAGAAGGCGGGGAAGACAAACTCGGCTGGTTCTTCGTCCTCAAGGAGCGCCCCGGCGAGCCGAGGTTCGGGGTGGACGAGCCGCCCAAGGGACAGCTGCCCGAGGTCGAGGTCTGGAACGACATCACCTGGGGCCATGTGGATCCCAAGCCGGGCGAGACCGGGTTCGTGCGGTTCGACCGGAACGTGACGGTCCGCCTCGGCGACGCGCGCCTGGATCCCGACGACGGCGAAAAGGTGGCCCAGCGCGAAGACGATCTGAACATCGGCAGCTGGGCAACCAGGATCAGCTCCGCCGACGTCGCCTACATCCTTTTCCAGGCCCCGGTCCTGGTGGCCGTGCACGCGGGGGAGATGCTGCCGAATGGCTGAGCTGACGCTCGATTTCCCGGTCCTGCTCGGACCGGTGCGGGTCGAGACCCGGTTCGTCGGCGACGATCTGCTGGTGCGGATCTTCCCCGACGAATGGTCGGTGGACAAGTTCGAAGACAACCTGACCCGTGCCGAACTCGCCGCGCTGGACGCGTACTGGACCACGCTCTGGGCGGTCGGCGACTCCCCGGTGGGACGGCGGTCCGCGTGGCAGCAGCTCGTCGGACGCGTACCCGCCGGCCGCGCGGGATGGTTGCTGGGGAAACACAAACCGGCCAACCCCGACGACCGCCCGACCGGGATTCCCGACGGGCCCGTGCTGGTGGTCGTCACGCCGCAGGCCGTCGCGGCGCAGGACCGCGGGCCGACGGTGACGTACTGGACGTCGGTCCGGAAGGCGCGCGGCGATCGCCGGAAACTGCGGGAGGCCGACATCGCCCTGCTCGCCGCGGTCGGAACCGCCAGGGCGAACGCGATCCGCGCCCGGCGTCCGTCCGGTGTGGACAGTGCGCCGTCGAACCCGGTCGAGACCGTCGCAGTGGCGTTCCTCGTGCTCACCCCGCCGCCGGAGATCGCCGAAGAGTCATGGACGGTGGCGGCGAAGGCCAAATTGTTGCCGGACCTGTTCACCGTCTACGGCTACGTGGGAGACCAGCGCGTCTTCGCGGTGCCGGGGCGTCCTGTCCAGCCCGATCTCGCCGTCAGCCCGGATCCCGGCGAGACCGGGGAAGACCGGCTGAGAGTCGTCGAGGAGACCGGCGAACTCGTCGTCCCCACGGCGCTGAAGTGGCTGGTGGACTTCGAAGCGGCCAAGACGGCGGGTATGGCCGTGCGGATCCCCGCCGAAGTCCTCCCGCCCGGGAACATCGACCGGCTCGTCGTGCTCGGTCTCCGCGAGCAGGCCACTCCACAGGAGTCCGCGACGGCGTGGGGAAAGCTGATCGGGGACCAGCTGCGCACGCCGTCCGGCTTCGGTTTCCTGCCGCAGGGTACGCCGACGAACAACTCCGAAGAGGTCTCCGCGGGCCAGGATCCCCAAGCCGAGGCCGAATCCGGGTTCGCGACCGCGGCGGGGTTCACCGCCGCCGCGGCCGACTGGACCACCAAGACCGACGGCGAGTGGTTCGCCGAACTGCTCGGGCTCGATCCGGCGGTGCTCGCCGGGGTGCCGAACGCCGAGGGCACCGACCGGCGGGACGCCCGCGCGGCCCACACCGCGCTGTGGCCCGCCACCTGGGGCCATTACCTTCCCGCGCTCCTCAATGGCGTCCTGACCGAGGAGCAGATCGCGAAGACGCGGCAGTTCTTCCTCGAACACGTGTCGGGGCGGGGACCGCTGCCGGTGGTGAAGATCGGGCGCCAGCCCTACGGAATCCTGCCGACGACGGTGTTCTCCGAACTCGCCTTTCCCGAGACCCTGCCTCATCGCACCGCCTTGAACACCATCCTCAAAGAGGCCGCGAAGGACTGGGACGCCGCGCTCGCACACGTCCAGTACCTCGACTCGGCCGGGGGCGACCCGCACCAGAAGCTGCTGGACATCCTCGCGCTCCATCCGACGTCGGCCGAGTACCACCAGCGGTACGCCCAAAGCGTCGAAGACCTGTCCAGACGTGAGGAACTGGGCGCGAGCGGTCTCCGCGCGGCCGTGGCCGCGGTCGGTGAACCCGTCCGCGAGGTGCTGGCCAGGTTCGGGTACTCGGCCGGTGAACCCGATCTGGCCCGGCGGGTGTTCGCCGAGGAGGTCCGGCTGCTGGCGGCCCCGGTCGTCGACGACCGGCCACTGTCCGAAGTGGACAAGATCCGGAAGTACGCGGCCGAGGGGAACTACCTGCACTGGCTCGCCCACTACGGGGCGAACGAGCTGGAGACCGTGCGCAAGGAACTCGGATTCATCGACAACCTCCCGCCGTCCGCGCTGCTGTACTCGCTGGCGAGGCACGCGGTGCTGCTCGGCGCGGCCGAGGCGGCGAGGCGGCTCGCCCTGCTGACCCCCGGCGCCGAGGCACCCGACGGCCGGGACGCGCCGTTCATCCACGTCGACCCCTCCGGCGGGCCCAGCGAAAGCCGGTACCACAAGCTCTATTCGACGGATCCGGCGATCGATCCCGAGCGGCCGGTGCACGAGTACCTGCGCACGATCCTGGACGCGAGCCCGGCGACGGCGGAGCTGAGCGAACAGCTGAAAGCGGTGAAGGCGCTGGCGGAACTGCCCACCGCGCGGCTGGAGCGGGTGTTCGCCGAGCATCTCGACTGCACCTCCTACCGGCTCGACGCCTGGCGGCTCGGCCTGGTCAACGAGCGGCTGGCCGAGCTGCGGAAGGATCCGGCCGGGGGCGCGCCGAAACGGGGAACGCATCTGGGGGCGTACGGCTGGCTGGAGAACGTCCACCGCGAATCCGCGGCGGAGACGGCACCCCTTCCCGCCGGGCTGCCCGCGATCTTCGGTACCGAAGACCTGCCCCACGACGAGGACAACGGCGGATTCGTGCACGCGCCGTCGCCGGCCCACGCGCGGACGGCCGCGATACTGCGCGCGGGTTTCCTCGCGAACGGCAAGGGACGCAAGGACAGTACGTTCGCGGTGAACCTGAGCTCCGAACGAGTCCGGATCGCACTGTCTCTTTTGGACGGAATGCGGCAGGGACAGTCTCCCGGCGCCCTGCTGGGGTACCGGTTCGAACGCGGTCTCCACGACGCCCGCGCCGGCCTCGACAAGTTCATCGCCGGGCTGCGGCGAAAGTTCCCGTTGCGGGCCAACAAGATCACCGACACGAAGACGACCCCGGGGAGCATCGAACAGGTCGAGGCCCGCAACGTGATCGACGGGCTGGCCCTGCTCCGGCACGTGGACCGAGAAGTGGAACCGTTGCCGAAGGACCAGAAGGTCTACCCGTTCGACTTCACCGATCTCCCCGAGGCGAACGGGGACGAGAAGACGGCGATCGGCGTTCAGCTCGATGCCCTGCGCAACGCCCACGACGCGCTGGCCGACCTCGTCGTCGCCGAAGGCGCGCATCAAGCCTTGCAGGGCAACGCCGAACGCGCGTCGGCGACGCTGGACTCCTATGCGAAAGGCGGCGTCCTGCCCGAGCCTTCGGTGGTCGAGACGCCGCGCAGCGGGACCACGCTCACCCACCGGTTCGGCCTGCAGTTCACCCCCGGCCTCCGGCCCGATCACGGAGCCCCGTTGCTGGGCAGGAACAATCCGCGCGCCAGGGCGGAACCGGCGGTCAACGCCTGGCTGAGGACGGTCCTGCCGGACGCGGGCTCCGTGGCCGCGCTGGTCACCTGGCTCGACGAACGCGGAAGGCCGCAGAGCCGGGTGGTGAGCCAGGCCGAGGCAGGACTGCAGGCGATCGACCTGCTGTGGGCGGTGCCCCCGGCGCGAAAGGCGGAGACGACCGACCTCGACGACCGGATCCTCGGCGTCGTCGTCGAGAAGTCCCGGCCCCGGCCGGACGCGGCGCTCACGATCGAGTACACCGAACGGGTCGAGGGGAAGGTCAGCTTCTTCGAACTTTCCCCGCTGATCGGCACTCTGCGCTCGCTGCTGACCACGGCCCGGCCGTTGCGGCCGACCGATCTGGTGCCCGGTGCCGGTTCGGCGCAGGTGGACCGCCGCGCCGACGACGAGGTGACCGTCGCCAGGGAACGCCCGGTCGCGGTGCTGGACTCCCTCACCAGGCTGGGCACCGAGGTCACCGCTTTCCGCACCGACCTCGGGGAGCTCTACCCCGCGCAGCCGAACCGCGCGGAGATCCTCGAGAACATCGACGACTTCCTCGCCCGGTACGCGAAACTGGCGCGGACCGCGGGCGACTTCGGGCTGGTGATCAGCGGCTGGGGCGAGCTGTCGGTCTGGCGGGGCGGTGTCTTCGCCACCGTTCTCGCCGCCGTCGCCGCGGTGGCCGAGCGGATGAAAAAGGCACTGGACACGGCGAACGTCCTGTTCGGGGAATACGAGAGACTGCCTTCGTCCACATCGGACGCGGAGCGGTTCCGGTTGCTGGAACAGATCGAGCGGCTGATCGTCACGAAGCTCGGAGCCCGTGAGCGGACGCCGTCCTTGCAACGTGGCAGGGTGCGGTCGAACCGCATCGTGTTCGAACGGCGTCTTGGCAGGCTGACCGACTTCGCCGGCACGAGCGAGCCGACGCTGAGCGGGTTGCTCGACGACGTCGCCCGCCAGCTGCCGTTGACCGACATCGACCCGGCGGGCCTCGATCTGAAGCCGTTCGAGGACCAGGTCGTCGCGTATGGCCAGGAACTGCTGACCAGGGCGAAAAAGCTCGAAGTGGACCTCATCGGCGAGAAGGGCCGGAAGAAGACGGCGGAAGACCTGCTGGTGAACGTCCACGACAAGGCCGTCACCCGGCCGGACCGGGTCGCCGCCGCGATCGACGTCCTCGAAGTGCTGCTGGGCGAGGACGTCCTCGTCGTTCCCGAATTCACCCCGCCGGAAGCGGTCCTCGAACAGTGGCGGGACGCCAGGGCAGACAGCGTGGAGCTGGTCGCGCACCTGACGTCGCGTGATCCCGACGTCCTCGAACGCCGCGACTTCCCGGTGGACGACTGGCTGCACGGCATGGCGAGGGTGCGGGAGAAGCCGCGGTTGTGGGAGAAGACCGTGCTGCTCGCCAACGCGCTGCTCGACACCGGCCCTCTCACCTGGAAGGAACCGGCGCTGACCCCGGTCCAGCTGCCCTACGTCGAGAACGATCACTGGCTGGCCATGGAGTTCTTCGATCCGGAGAAGGTGGGCGACCAGCTCGACCAGGACCGGCTGCTGTTCACCGCGCACTACGCGGCCTCCTTGAACGGCAAAGACCACTGTGGACTGTTGCTGGACGAATGGACCGAGGTGATCCCCGCCGAACGGGAGACGACGGGGATCGCGCTGCACTACGACCGCCCGGATTCCGAGCCGCCGCAGGCGATGCTGCTCGTGGTCCCGCCGGTGCTCGATCCGGAGAAGAGCTGGACGCCGGAACTGCTCGTGGAAGCGATCACGGAGACGTTCCAGCTCGCCAAGACCCGTGCCGTCGAACCGGACCACCTCGACGGCACGCCGCTTTCCCAGCTGCTCCCGGCCGCCGTGCTTTCGGCCGTCCGGGGCGACGTCACCGTCGGCACCGACCTCGCCGTCGCCGACCTGCGCCGGAAGGCCATGCCATGACCGAAGCGCGGAACTTCGCCGACGAGCTGGCCGCCAGGGAAACCCCGGCCGTCGGGGTCTGGAACCGGCTGGAGGGCCGCCCCCGCACGGTCGGTTTCGACCGGGCGCTGCGGGCGGAGGTCCGGGATCCTTTGTGGATGCTCACCCGGCAGTGGCAGCTGGGGGAGCTGCGCGGCGCGGACGCGGGCAGCCCGGTCACGGTGACCTACGCGGTGACACCGTCGCGTCCCACCCGGTTCCAGCCGCACGAGGGCACGCCGCGGGAGCTGGCCGTCGACCATCCACTCGAGACCGCCGCGGAACGACGGCTGCCGACGCTGGCCTACGGCACCAGTGGTGACGAGAAGGTCGCCTTCGATCTCCGGCTGGCGATCGGCAGGCAGTGGTTCAAACTGATGGCGGCCCATTCTCTGCTGGGCGCACTCTTCAGGATCAAGGAGGACTACCTCAAGCGGTATCCCATCGCCCTGCCCGCCCCCGGCAACCCCGGCGACGTCGCGAAGCTGGCGCATCCCGAGGTCTGGGCGATGATGCAGACGATCGCCGGACGCGCGATGGACGGGCACCTTTTCTACCTGCACCTCAAGGGCGGCGGGAACGCCGAGGACGGCACCGGCGTCATCGGCGCGGTGCAGCGTGACCTGCTGCGGAAGCTGGGGCGGCGGCTGGTCCGCTGGTACGAGAGCCTGATCGAACGACCCGAGCCCGCCGACGCGACCTGGGATCCCAGCCGGTTCGAGCACCGGTTCTCGGTGGCCGCGGGGGCACCGGGCGGTGGCGAGAAGAAGCTGTCCGCCAAGGAGTACGAAGGCGGGACCCTGGACTGGCACGCCTTCTCCGTCGACCCGAAGAACCCGCTCGGTGGCACGAAACCGCCGGAGCCGACGCTGACCAGGACCGTGTTCCCCGCCCCGGTGCGCTATTCCGGGATGCCGCTGCCGCGCTGGTGGGCGCAGGAGGACGGGAAGACGAACTTCGCCGCCGTCCGGACGGACAGCACCGATCTCGCGCGGCTGGTCTTCCTGGAGTTCGCGCTGGTCTTCTCCAACGACTGGTACCAGGTGCCGTGCGATCTGCCCGCCGGCACGCTCGCGAAGGTCACGGGCATGGTCGTCACGGACGTGTTCGGGCAGAAGCAGGCGATCACCCCGGCGGGCGCGGGGCCCGACCAGGACTGGCGCCGGTGGTCGATGTTCACCTTGGACACCATCGGCGACGACGACGTCCAGGCGGACACCGATCTGTTGCTCCCGCCGAGTGTGCCGAAGGTGACCGAGGGACCCGCGCTGGAGGAGGTCCTGCTGATCCGCGACGAGGCCGCGAACATGGTCTGGGGGATCGAGCAGACCGTCACCACGCCGATCGGGGAACCCCGCCGCGGAAGCGAGGCGGCCGCCGAGGTCGTCACGTTCCGGCGACGCCTGGCCGAGGCCACCGAGGCGGCCGACGCCGATCCGCCGCGCGCCCCGATCTCGTACGTCCTGATGAACACCGTGCCGGAGCACTGGATCCCGTTCATCCCGGTGCACGAACCCGGCGACCACCGCGAGATCCGGTTGCAGCGCGCGGCGATGCCCGGCGTCGTGGACCAGAAGCCGGTGGAGCCGAGGACGACGTTGCTGCGGCCGGGGCTCGACCAGCCGCAACCCGGTCAGAAACCGCAGTACTTCGTCAACGAGGAAGAGGTGACCCAGGCGGGCACGCGGCTTTCGGTCGCCTACAACCGGACACGCTGGCGTGACGGCCGCGTCGTCGTCTGGCTCAGCGCACGGCGCGGCGTCGGCAGGGGTGAGGGCTCCAGCGGGCTGGCCTTCGACCAGCTCGTGGACACACCGCTGCCCCCGGCCCCCTGAAGCGCGTGAAGGCCCCTTTCCCTCGGCTGAACAGAGGGAAGGGGGCCTTCACGCGGGAAAGCGATCAGCCGTTGGCGGCGATGTCCGCGAGGACCGCGGCGATGGTGCGGACCGGGACGCCGGTGCCGCCCTTGCCGGTGTAGCCCCACACCCCGGCGGTGTTGAACGACGGGCCCGCGATGTCGATGTGCGCCCAGGGCAGGCCGTCGGCGACGAACTCGCGCAGGAAGACACCCGCGGCGAGCATGCCGCCCCAGCGGTGCCCGGTGACGTTGGCCAGGTCGGCCAGGCGCGAGTCGAGGTCGGCGCGCAGCTCCTCCGGCAGCGGCATGGCCCAGCCGCCCTCACCGGTCGCCTGCGCGATCGAAGCGACCCGGTCGCGGAACTCGTCCGAGCCCATGACGCCCGCGGTGCGGTTGCCCAGCGCGACGACCTGCGCGCCGGTCAGCGTCGAGGTCTCGATCAGGTAGTCGGGGTTCTCCTCGCCCGCGCGCACGATCGCGTCGGCCAGCACGAGACGGCCTTCGGCGTCGGTGTTGAGCACCTCGACGGTCTTGCCGCCGTACATGCTGAGCACGTCGCCCGGCCGGTAGGCGGTGGACGAGGGCAGGTTCTCCGCCAGCGGGATGTGCGCGACGACCTCGAGCGGGTACTTCAGCTTCGCGGCCAGCGCCACGGAGGCGAGCACGGCGGCCGCGCCCGACATGTCCGAGGTCATGTGGTCCATGTTCGCGGCGGGCTTGATCGAGATGCCGCCCGAGTCGAAGGTGATGCCCTTGCCGACCAGCGCGACCTTCTTCGACGCCTTCGCCGGCTTGTAGGCGAGGCGCAGCAGGCGCGGCTGCCGCGAGGAACCGCCGCCGACGCCGAGGATGCCGCCGAAGCCCTTGCGCTTGAGGGCCTTCTCGTCGAGGACCTCGAACTCGAGGTTGTTCGCCTCGGCCAGGGTCTTCGCGCGGTCGGCGAAGGAGGCCGGGAACAGGTCGTTCGGCGGGGTGTTGATCAGGTCGCGGGCGATGATCACCGACTCCGCGATCAGGGTGGCGGCCTTCAGCGTCGCCTTGTGGTCCTTGGCGGTGCCCTCTTCGGGGCTCACGAAGTCGACCTTCGCGACCGGGCCGTCGCCCTTTTCGGAGCGGTACTCGGTGAAGGAGTACGCGCCGAGCGCGGTGCCCTCGACGGCGGCCTGCAGGTCGATCGCCGACAGCGTGACGAACGCGCGCTCGGTCCCGTTCAGCGCCCGCGCGGCGGCACCGGCACCCCGGCGGACCTGCTCGGCGGTGACGCCGTCCGCGCCCGCCTTGCCGAGGCCGACGGCCAGCACGACACCGGCGGACAGCTTGCCCAGCGTCGGTACCTTGACGACCTCGTCGGCCTTGCCGGACGCGCCGAGCGTGCCGAGGACGTCGGCGAGCTTGCCGTCGAAGGCGGCATCGGCAACGGAGGAGCCGGCGGCGAGCGCCAGGCCGTCCTCGCCCTGCAGGGTTCCGATGACGACGACGTCGGCGCGCGTCTTGGCAAGCGCCGCTTCGGCGTTCTCGGTCAGGGCAAGCTTCGGCACGGTCACTTCTGGCTCCTCGCGCGTTCGCGGTGGTACCGGGCGTCCGCCCGGTTGGATCGTGAGCCATGCTAATGACAGTCGGACCTGGGGTAACAGCGGGGCCGACCGGGTCACTCGATCTACGGCAAGGGAGACGGCGTGCGGCTGGCGGGCGGTCTGCTCATCGCACTCGCGGTGGGTACCTCCGGAGCGGACTACTGGGTTCTTCTCGCCGCCGTGGTCGCGGCCGTGCTCGCCGTCGCGGCCGAGGCACTGCTGCCGCCGGTGGGGGACACCCGGCCCGAGCGGATCGTGGGCTCCGTTTCACGGCTGGGCCTGGTCCTGGTCTTCGCGACGACGTTCGGGCAGTACCTCTTCCCATCCGCGCCGGGAGCCGCCGCCGCGGTGTTCGCCGTCGTGGTGGCCGTGGCCGATCTGGCCGGCGTCCGCCTCGGTGACTACGCCGCCCGCTGGGTCACCGGCCTGCTGCTGGCCGCGGCCGCCTCCCTGGTCGCGATCTGCGTGGGCATCCCGCCACTGGCGCAGTTCATCGCGCCGGACCCGCCGTCCGTGCCCGGTCTCGGCTTCGCGGTGCTGGTGCTGCTGCCGTTCCTGCTGCCCCGCCGTCCCGGCGCCGGCCGCGCGGCCGCGGTGGGCGCGGTGGCCGTGGCGATCATCGCCGTCGCCCTCTACCAGCTGGGACCGGTCCGGCTGGGGCTTTCGGCGACGTCGTTCCGCGAACTCCTCGCCGCGGCGGACGCGGTCTCGCTGCTGCCGGTGCTGACCGTGGCGGTCGCGGTGGCGACCGTGCCGGTCGCGGTGGACGCCTTCACCGACGGCCGGGAGCGCCTTTCCCCGGAACGTCCGAAGGCGACACTCGCTTGTGGACTGATCGTGGCCGTCGCGGCGGCCTTCGCTGGGCCGGTCGTGGCCCTCGGGCTCGCGGGAGTGGGAACGCTCGCCGAACTGGTTCTGCGGGTCCGCGCCCGTGGGTACCGTTCAAGGCGTGCGTGATCCCCAATGGACCCCGGGTGACACGGTCGTCGAACGGTTCCTGCGACCGGACGGTTCGATCGGCCAGCATCACCCGCTGCGCGTCATCGCCGACGACGGCACCGTGCTGCTCGGCTGGCTTCCCGCGGACACCCCGATCATCGGCAGCAGGCTCGCCGACGGGCGGCTCTTCCGCGAGGCGCCGCTCGAGGAGCGGTTCCGGGTGGAGAGGGTGCGCGTGCCCGACTTCTGGCGCGACACCTCGACGCTGCGCCGGATCGCCGACGACGAATGGTCGTCGGTCTGGTGGTTCTTCGACGCCGAAGGCCACTTCCTGAACTGGTACGTCAACCTCGAGGTCCCGCTGGGGCGCACGCCGTCCGGGCCGGACCGGATCGACGGCATCCTCGACGTCGCCGTCGAGCCCGGCGGACGCTGGCAATGGAAGGACGAGGACGAGGCCGAAGAAGCCGTCCTCGCGGGCCGCATCACGGCAGGACAGCTGAGCCGGCTGCGCGCCGAGGGCGAGCGGATCGGGGCGCTCGCGGACGCCGGTCGCTTCCCCTTCGACGGGACGTGGACCGACTTCCGCCCGGACCCGGACTGGCCGGCGCCCGGGCTCCCCGACGGGTTGCTCTAGCTCACCTGGAGGAGCAGGAGCAGCACGAGCGCGACGTTGATCACCGTGAGGATGACCACCGACTTGGTGGACAGCTCGCGCGGGAACACCTTGCCGTGGATCTGACGCCACCAGAAGACGCCGAAGCCGCCGGCGACCAGGCCGAGGAACGCGCCGAAGCCGCTTTCCAGCAGGGCCCAGCCGTCCATCATCAGTACGCCGACGCCGAAGGTCAGCAGTACCGCCGTCGCGAACGTCTTGACGTCGGTCGCCCGGCCGGGGGTGGCGGACTTGGCCGGGTGGGCGGGCTGCATCGGGTTTAACGTCACGTCACCCATCCTAGGGGCGAGCGCCCTCGCGTGTTCGTCCTGACGGACAGATCGTGTGAGGTAAAGATATGCGGACGTCCGACTAACGTGGGTCCGACCAAGCGTTATCGTCTAGGCATGACGACCACGACGCAGTTCGCCCACCTCCCGCACTCGAGTCCCGCGAGCCCGGAACGCGTCGCGGACGTACTGGCGGCACCCGGTTTCGGGCTGCATTTCACCGACCACATGGTGACCGTGAAATGGAGCGCCGAGCAGGGCTGGCACGACGCGACCGTCGGGCCGTACGCGCCCCTCACCCTCGACCCGGCGACCTCCGTGCTGCACTACGGCCAGGCGATCTTCGAAGGCCTCAAAGCGTACCGCCAGCCGGACGGCACCATCGCCGCGTTCCGGCCCGACGCGAACGCGATCCGGTTCCGTAACTCCGCCGAGCGACTGGCCATGCCGCAGCTGCCGGTGGAGGTCTTCCTCGACTCGATCCGCGAACTCCTCGCCGTCGACAGCCGCTGGGTCCCGACGAAGCCGGGCGAGTCGCTGTACCTGCGGCCCTTCATGATCTCCACCGAAGCCGGGCTCGGCGTCAACCGCCCCGCGAACGAGTACCTCTACGCGCTGATCGGCTCGCCCGCGGGCTCGTACTTCTCCGGCGGCGTCAAGCCGGTGAGCGTGTGGCTCTCGACCGAGTACGTGCGCGCGGTCCCCGGCGGCACCGGCGAGGCCAAATGCGCCGGGAACTACGCGGCGTCGTTCGTGGCGCAGGCGCAGGCCGTGGCCAAGGGCTGCGACCAGGTCGTGTGGCTCGACGCGGTCGAGCGGCGCTGGGTCGAGGAGATGGGCGGGATGAACCTGTTCTTCGTCTTCGGCTCCGGTGACGAGGCCCGCGTCGTGACCCCGGAACTGACCGGTTCGCTGCTGCCGGGCGTGACCCGTAAGTCGCTGCTGGAGCTGGCGAAGTCGTTCGGGCACCAGGTCGAGGAGCGGCGCATCTCCACCGACGAGTGGGAGAAGGCGGCGGCCTCCGGCGAGCTGACCGAGGTGTTCGCCTGCGGGACCGCGGCGGTCATCACGCCGGTCGGGCACGTGAAGCACGCGGGCGGCGAGTTCTCCGTGGCCGGCGGGCAGCCCGGTGAGCTGACGATGAAGCTGCGCGGCGCGCTGACCGGCATCCAGGAGGGCACCCGTCCCGCTCCGGAAGGCTGGATGTACCCGCTGGGCTGACGTCCGCTCCCGTCCGGAGCCCCCTCACCGACGCTAGGAAAGGCCCGTTACTTGCAAAATTTGCAAGTAACGGGCCTTTCCTGTCACGCGCGGGGCGGCCCGAACCGCAACTAGAGGACCAAACGCGGCGGAGGAGCGTCAGGAAGCGGGTGCCTCGATCAGCGGACCGCTCACCCCGGCCTGCTCGTGCGTCGCCATCTCCGCGAGCACCCGTGTCGCCATGAACACCAGCGGCAGCGCCGCGACGGCGCCCGTCCCCTCGCCGAGGCGCACGTCCAGATCCAGGATCGGCTCCAGGTCGAGGTGCTCCAGCGCCAGCGCGTGCGCGGGTTCGCCGCCGCGCTGGCCCGCGGTCCACCACTGCCGCGCGCCGGGGACGAGCTCCTCGGCGACCAGCGCGGCCGCGGCGGCGACCAGGCCGTCCAGGATCACCGGCGTCTTCCGCAGCGAGGCCTGGGCGAGGAAGCCCGCCATCGCGGCGATGTCGGCGCCTGCCGCGGTGCGCAGCAGCGCGACCGGGTCGGCCAGCACGGTCCTCGCCCGCCGCAGCGCGTCACGGACCGCCGCGGCCTTGCGCATCCAGGCGTTGTCGTCGATCCCCGAACCGCGGCCGACGACGGCCACCGGTTCGCTGCCGGTCAGCGCCGCGATCAGCACCGAGGCCGGGGTGCTGTTCCCGATCCCGAGGTCGCCCGCGATGAGCAGGTCGGCCCCGCCGTCGACCTCGGCGTCGGCGATCGCCCTGCCCGCGCGGACGGCGGCACGCGCCTCTTCGTCGGTCAGGGCGTCCTCGACGTCGATCGAGCCGGACCCGCGCCGCACCTTGTACTCGCCGATCGACCGGGTGGCGGGGGCGTCGGTGTCGACGGCCATGTCGACGACCCGGACGCTCGCGCCCGCCGAAGCCGCCAGCACGTTGATGGCCGCGCCGCCGGTCAGCATGCTGCCGACCAGTTGCGCGGTGACCTCGCCCGGGTAGGCCGAAACACCCTTGGCCGCGACGCCGTGGTCTCCGGCGAACACCACGACCCTGGGCCGCGTGAACGGCCGCGGCGGCGACTGGCCCTGGCAGGCCGCGACCCACACGCCCAGTTCTTCGAGCCTGCCCAGCGACCCGGCGGGTTTGATCAGTTTCGAGTGCAGGGCGATCGCCGCCGAGCGCGCGTGTTCATCTGGCTGCTCGACTTCGGCGAACTCGAGGATTTCGTCTTCCAACGCCCTGCCCCTTCGGATCACTTCGGTGGCCGGACCCAACCTACCGACTTGCCTGTGCCAGAGTTGCCTGTGGCTCAGACGAAGGCCGCCGGGGTGGTGCTCGCGAGCGGAGCGGGCACCCGGGTCGGCGCCAAGCTCAACAAGGTCTACCTGCCGGTGGCGGGCAGGCGCGTGGTCGCGTGGTCGCTCGGCGCGTTCGCCCGCGTGCCCGGGATCGACGTGCTCGTGCTGGTCATCCGGCCACAGGACACCGAACTCGCGCAAGAGGTACTCGCCTCGCATCCGGGTGAAGTCGAACTCGTGCACGGCGGTGCGACGCGCCAGGGTTCGGAGCTGAACGCCTTGCGCCACTTGACTTCCCGCATCGAGAGCGGCGAGATCGACGCGGTACTGCTGCACGACGCGGCCCGTCCGCTCGTCACGCCGGAACTGATCGCGGACGTCCTCGCCGACACGCGGCGGCACGGGGGAGCGGTGCCGGGGGTCGCGGCCGACGACATCGTGCGCGTGGACGGCGACACCGTGTCCGGCGCGCTGCCCGGCGCGATCCGGGTGCAGACGCCGCAGGGTTTCCGCGCCGCCCCGTTGCTCGAGGCGTACGAAACGGCCGAGCGCGAGGGTTTCGTCGGCACGGACACGTCTTCGTGCATGGAAAGGTTCTCCGCGCTGCCGGTGCGGTGGGTTCCGGGCAGCGCGGAGAACCTCAAGATCACCTACCCGCACGACCTCGTTGTCGCCGAGCAGGTGATCGGCCGCGGTTAGGGATCTCCCTGGTCGGGCTTGGGGGTCCCGTTGGCGGGCAGGATGGTGACCGGCTGGCGCGCTTCCATCGGGATCACGCAGTCCGGATGTGGTTGCAGCAGTTGGATCGGCGCGGCGGCGTCGCCGGGCGCGGGGATGGTGAGCACCGCGCGCAGGGTCCAGTCGGCCGTCGAGTGGTACTGCCATGAGACGAGCGCCGGGCGGAAGACGTCCGTGTCGGGGAGGGTGGTGACCCGGAAAGCGGAGGCTCGTTCCTCGCCGCGGAGGACGAGGACGTCGGCGCAGGTGTCCCACTGGAACACCGCGGCACAGACCTCCGGTTCCTCCCGGGGACCGAAGATGTAGACGACCCACCGGCGTCTTCGAAGCTCTTCGAGCAGTTCGTCGATGCTCAGATGGTTCATCGAGCCCCCCAACGGGTTTCGGGAACTCTGCGGAGAGTAACACGTGTACTAGAGCACCGTCCAGAATGTGTACTAGTACGTAATAATGGGGTGTGAGCAGGATCCTTGGTGCTCGCCCATTGGTGTGCTAGAACGCTTGTGCGCACCGCGCGACCTTGTGAGGAGTCACCTTGCCCGCCGTCGACCGACCCGAACCGCCATACCTCCAGATCGCGGGAAACATCCGCGACGACATCGTTTCGGGCAGGCTCAAGGAAGGTGACGCGGTCCCGTCCGCGCGTGAGATCGCCAGAAACTGGAACGTCGCGATGGCGACCGCGATGAAGGTGCTCTCGACGCTCCGGGCCGAAGGTCTGGTGCGCGCGGTACGCGGGATCGGGACAGTGGTGCAGACCAGATCGCTCCACCGCTCCGCGCACGATCGGACGATCTCGATCGCGCGAACCGGCAAGGTCTATCCGCCGGGCCACTACGCGAAAATCCGTGAGGCCGGGCTCGTCCCGGCGCCGGACCGGGTGGCGGCCGCGCTCGGCATCGAAGCGGGTGCTCCCGTGATCCGGCGGCGGCGGACCACGTACACGGGACAGGAACAGCCGGTGTCGACGTCGGTCTCCTGGTTCGAAGGCGCTGTCGCGGCCAAAGCGCCGCTGCTGTTCGAGCCGGTGCGGATCGTCGAAGGCACGGTGAAGTACGTCGCGGACCGGACTGGCCGGGTTCTCGCGTCGACGCAGACTCAGCACGCCGCGGGGCTGGCGGGTGCCGAGGACGCGGCGGAACTCGGCGTGGCCGAAGGTTCGGCGATCTTGTTGAGCCGTAACAGGTTTCTCTCCGCGGAGGGCGACGTGCTCGAGTACGGCGAATCAGCGGCGTTGCCGGACCACTGGGTTTTCTACGAATACAACATCGAGGACGGGGCATGAAGCACATTCACGCGGGTAAGGTACGGGACCTTTACGAAATCGACGGCGACATTCTGCTCGTCGCGTCGGATCGTGTTTCGGTCTACGACGTCTCGCTGCCGACCCCGATTCCGGACAAGGGCGCGCTGCTGAACCAGCTTTCCGCCTGGTGGTTCGAAAAGATGGCCGACGTCGTGCCGAACCACGTCGTCTCCACGACGGACGTCCCCGCCGAATTCGCGGGCCGCGCCACGCGGTGCAAACCGCTGAAGATGATCCAGGTCGAATGCATCGCGCGCGGTTATCTCACCGGTCTCGGCATGCGCGAGTACCAGCGTGACGGCAAGGTTTCGGGCGTCGAACTGCCCGCCGGTCTCATCGAGGCCGACAAACTGCCCGAGCCGATCTTCACGCCCACCACGAAGATCTCCGACACCGGCCACGACGAGTTCATGACCTTCGCCGACGTCGTGAACGACATCGGCAAGGAGACCGCGGACCGCATCCGCGACCTGACGCTCGAGGTCTATACCAAGGGCGCGGAGCACGCGGCGAAGACCGGCATCATCATCGCCGACACCAAGATCGAATTCGGTTTCGACGCCGACGGTGTGCTGACGCTCGGGGACGAGGTCCTCACGTCGGACTCGTCGCGGTTCTGGCCCGCCGACGACTACGAGCCTGGCCGGACGCAGCACGCGTTCGACAAGCAGTTCGTCCGCGACTGGTCCGCGAGCACCGGCTGGGACAAGACGCCGCCCGGCCCCGCCATCCCGGACGAGATCGTCGAGGCGACCCGCAAGCGCTACACCGAGGTCTACGAGAGGATCACCGGAAAGACCTGGGTTCCCGGCGGTGGCCATGCCTGAACAGCAGGTCTACGACCCGTACCGGTTGATCGACGACGTCGAGGGCCTGCTGATCCAGCGGGGTCACCGGCCGGAGCGTCTCGACGGCCGGACGGGTGATCGGGTCGCCGGTGCGAGCAGGTTGTTGCGGGGCTTGGGAATCGACCCCCTGCGCGCCCCCGGCGACGCCCTCGATCTCGATGGTCAGATCGCGTACCAGTCACGGGTACACGGCGACTGAAGCAAGTGGTCGACTAATTGCGGGAAGATCGTCCGCAATTAGTCGACTGCTTGCGGTGCGTCAGGGGCTGCGGGTGAGGGTGGGGTCGGTCTCGACGACGCCGTCGAGCGCCTCGTCGATCGCGGTCAGCAGATCCGCGTCCAGCTTCACGCCGGCCGCCTTCACGTTCTCGTGTACCTGCTCCGGCCGCGAAGCGCCGATGATCGCCGAAGCGACGTTCGGGTTCTGAAGCACCCACGCCACGGCCAGCTGCGCCAGCGACAGGCCCGCCTTGTCCGCGATCGGCTGCAGCCGCTGGACGCGCTCGAGGACGTCGTCGTTGAGGAAGCGGGCGACCATGTTGGCGCCGCCCTTCTCGTCCGTCGCGCGGGAGCCCGCGGGCAGCGGCTGACCGGGCTTGTACTTGCCGGTGAGCACGCCCTGCGCGATCGGCGACCAGACGATCTGGCTGAGGCCCTCGCGCTCGGACGCCGGGACGACCTGCGCCTCGATGACCCGCCACAGCGCGTTGTACTGCGGCTGGTTCGAGATGAGCGGCACCTTCAGTTCCCGCGCGATCGCGGCGCCCTGGGTGATCTGCTCGGCGGTCCACTCCGAGACGCCGACGTAGAGCACCTTGCCCTGGCGGACGAGGTCGGCGAAGGCGAGGAAGGTCTCCTCGAGCGGGACGGTCCGGTCGAAGCGGTGTGCCTGGTACAGGTCGACGTAGTCGGTGCCGAGCCGCTTCAGCGACGCGTTCGCCGACTCGATGACGTGCTTGCGGCCGAGCCCCTGGTCGTTGGGACCCTTCGGGCCGGTCGGCCAGTAGACCTTGGTGAAGATCTCCAGGCTTTCGCGCCGCAGGCCCTTCAGGCCGCGGCCGAGCACCGATTCGGCGGCCGTGTTCGCGTAGGCGTCGGCGGTGTCGAAGGTGGTGATGCCGACGTCGAGCGCCGCCTTGATGCAGGCGTGCGCCTGGTCCTCTTCGACCTGGGACCCGTGGGTGAGCCAGTTGCCGTACGCGATCTCACTGACATTGAGGCCGCTGCGGCCCAGTCGTCGAAACTCCATGGGCGCGACTCTACCCCAGACCGTTAGCCAGGCTAACGACCCGGGTTTCGCCTGCTCAGACCTTGTCGCCGGGCTTGACCCGCGGCTTGGGGACGCGCAGCTTGCGGATCTGGCTCGCGCGGATGAAGGAGTACCAGCCGATCGACGTGCCCTTGACCGTCTCGCCGGGGAACTTCAGCCGGACCATCTTGGAGATCCGGCGGCCGCTGAGGACGCCCTCGACGATCATGCCGAGCAGCATCACGGTGCACAGGAGCGTCGCGTAGCGCTGGACGTCCGGGTACGGCACCAGCAGGGCGACGAACACCAGGATCGCGAGTGGCATGAAGAGACCGAGCAGGTTGCGCCGCGAGTCGACCAGGTCGCGCACGTAGGCCTTGACCGGGCCGCGGTCGCGGGGGAGCAGGTACTTGTCGTCGCCCGCCATCATCTTCTCGCGGCGTTCCTTGGCGGCGTTGCGCTGCTTCGCCTTGTACTCCGGATCGGACTTCGCGGACTTGCGGAGTTCCTTGTTGCGCTTCATCGCCTCCCGCATGGTGGTCGGCGGGGGCGCCACCGGGCCGCGGCGCTTGGCCTCGGCCTCACGCCGCTTGGGCGTGGCCTTGCCCTTTCCGGGCGTGTACGCCTTGGCCTGGACATCGACGGCCTCGTTGTCGAGGGTCTCGGTGTCGGTCGTGGCGGAGTCTGTGGTGCTACGGCGCAGGAACCTCACCTCACCAGGGTAGTTGCAGGCGTCACGGTGTCACGCACCAGGCCGAGCGATATGTCACCATGGAGGGGAACAGATCGGGACTCCGACGTGTTGGACCATGTGCAAGACGAGTACCCGCAGCGAGTTCGACCAGAGGGAGAACCATGACGACCGCTGAGCAGGCAGCCGCAGCTCAGGCCGAAACCGCCGAGGAGACCCACGGCGTCACGTTGACCGACGCCGCCGCCGTCAAGGCGAAGGCCCTGCTCGAGCAGGAGGGCCGTGACGACATGCACCTGCGCATCGCCGTCCAGCCCGGTGGGTGCGCGGGCCTGCGCTACCAGCTGTTCTTCGACGAGCGGACGCTCGACGGTGACCTGTTCCGTGACTTCGACGGGCTTCGCGTCGCCGTCGACCGGATGAGCGCGCCGTACGTGTCGACCGCCGTGATCGACTTCGTCGACTCGATCGAGAAGCAGGGCTTCACGATCGACAACCCCAACGCGACGGGTAGCTGCGCCTGTGGCGACAGCTTCCACTGACGCACGTCGTGCATGAAGAAGGGCCGCGAACCTCACCCAGGTCGCGGCCCTTCTTCATGCACGGAACGCCGATCAGACGTAGGCGTCCAGATCGGCGACCTGGGCCAGGCACCGCTCGTCCACGGTCCAGGGCGGAGCGATCTGCCGGGGCAGTGGCAGGTTCTCGGCCTGGAGGGACGACGGGATACCGGCACAGTCGGCGATGAGTTCGCCGATCGATTCCGGCTCGAGGTGATACGCGGAAGTGGTCACGAACGACAAGTTAATGACTGACGTTGCAGTAGGACACCACTACCAACCGGTAGTGTTCATGGCCGTGCCTGAAGCAACCCGTATGGGGCATGACCTGCGGGTAACTTAGCCGTCCTCGTTTCGGCGGGGCCGACCGATCAAGGAGAACCGGTGGCAGACAGCGCCAGGATCGCAGTATCCGGCAGTATCGCAACCGACCACCTCATGCACTTCCCGGGCAGGTTCGCCGAGCAGCTCGTCGCCGAGCAACTGCACCGTGTGTCCCTGAGCTTCCTGGCGGACGACCTCGTCGTCCGGCGTGGCGGTATCGGCGCGAACATCGCCTTCGGCCTCGGCGTGCTGGGCAAGCGCCCGATCCTGGTCGGCGCGGTGGGCTCCGACTTCGCCGACTACCGCTCGTGGCTCGAGCGGCACGGTGTCGACACCGCCGGCGTGCTGGTGTCCGAGGTCGCGCACACCGCCCGCTTCGTCTGCACCACCGACGAGGACCTCTGCCAGATCGCCACCTTCTACGCCGGCGCGATGGCCGAATCCCGCAACATCGAACTGGAGCCGGTCGCCGCGCACGCCGGTGAACTGTCGCTCGTGCTGATCAGCCCGGACGACCCCGAAGGCATGGTCCGGCACGCCGAGGAGTGCCGCCAGCGCGGCTACACCTTCGCCGTCGACCCCTCGCAGCAGCTCGCGCGGATGGACGGCGCGCAGGTGCGTGCCTTCGTCGAGGGCGCGAAGTACCTGTTCAGCAACGACTACGAATGGGAACTGCTGCTCCAGAAGACCGGCTGGACCGAGGCCGACGTCCTCGACCGCGTCGGCATGCGGATCACCACGCTCGGGGAAAAGGGCGTCGAGATCATCGGCAAGGACGGCCTCGCGCTGCAGATCGGCGCCGTCCCGGAGCGCGGCAAGGTCGACCCGACCGGCGTCGGCGACGGCTTCCGCGCCGGATTCATCGCCGGTATCGACAGCGGCCTGAGCCTGGAGCGCGCGGCGCAGCTGGGCTCGCTGATCGCCGTACTGGTGCTGGAAACCGTGGGAACGCAGGAGTGGGCCTTCGACCGCGCCGACGTCCTGGGCCGCCTCAAGGAGGCCTTCGGCCCGGAGTCCGCCGAGGAGATCGCGGCGATCCTGCCGGTGTGAGCTGAAGGGGACTTTCCCCTCATGTGATGCGACGAAGGGGCCCTTGACCGCGTGGGACGCGGGGAAGGGCCCCTTCAGCTGCGTCCGGTCAAAATCCCGGCGAGTTCGGCAGGCCGGGAGACGTGAGGACAGTGTCCCGCGTCGATCTCGATCGCGGTAACGCCGAGCCGCTCCCTGGCGGCAGCGCGCATCCACTCCGGCTTCAGCGTGCGGTCGCGGGCGGGGACGATCACCGTCGACGGGATCTCCGGCGCGGGACCGGCGGGATGTGCCGCGAGGACGGCGGGATTGAACAGCCGCAAGGTGTCCAAGGCCCGGTGTTCGGTCTCGGGGTCGCAGTCGTGGAAGAGGAACTCCGACGCCTTCGCGGGGTCGGCCGTCGGGTCCACGCCGATCCATTCCGGGGTGAACAGGGCCTGAACCTCGTCCCGCAGGCTCTTCCCGCCCGCGAAGTCGGGGATGTAGGCGGCGACCCACACCATCGCCCGCGCGTCGAGCGCCTCGGCGATCGAGGGGAGCAGCACGCCTGCCCCGGAATGGGCCACCACGACCGGCCGCTCGCCGTCGTACTGGTCCCGCGCGTGCTGGGCGTAGCCGTCGACCGGCAGCTCTCGCGAGGTCAGCAGGTCCACCGCGATCGCGCGGTGCCCGGCGGCGGTGAGCAGCTTGGCCACGCGGTCCCAGCCCGCGGGGCTCTGCGTCGTGCCGTGAACGAGGACGAAGTCCATGACCCCATGCTGGCCTCCACCGGGTGAACGGTGAAGGCCGGCATGGCGAGTCGTGACTAGAGCTTCACCGGGTAGACGGGTTCCGGCACCTCGGGCTTGATGCGGTTCTCGATGAAGATCCCGTGCCACAGCATGAACACCAGCAGTGCCCACAGCTGACGGCTCCGGTCGAGCTGACCGGCCTTGTGCTCGTCGAGCAGCGCCAGGACGGCCTTCTTGTCGAGCAGCGCGTCGGTCTGCGAGTCCGCGATGATGCCCTTGGCCCAGTCGTACATCTCGTTGCGCAGCCACAGCCGGATCGGCACCGGGAAGCCGAGCTTGCGCCGGTTCAGCACGTGCGCGGGGATGATCTTCGCCAGCCCCTGGCGCAGCGCGTACTTCGTGGTGCCGTGCGCGAGCTTCTGGTCGAGCGGGATGCTCGCGGCGACCTTGAACACCTCGGCGTCCAGGAACGGCACGCGCAGTTCCAGCGAGTTCGCCATGGTGACCTTGTCGGCCTTGACCAGGATGTCGCCACGCAGCCAGGTGAAGAAGTCCACGTGCTGCATCCGCGCGACCGGGTCCCAGCCCTCGGAGATCTTGTACCAAGGCGCGGTGACGTCCTTGAAGCCGACACCTTCCTCGTACGTGCGCAGCACCTTGCGGAGCTGGTCGTCGCGGAAGTTGCGGGCGTTGCCGTAGTAGCGGTCCTCCAGCGGCAGCGCGCCACGCCGCAGCAGGTCCTTGCCGCGGGTGCCCTCCGGGATCTTCGTGGAGACCTTGCCGATGATCTTCCGCATCCCGCCGGGGATCTTCTCGAACGGCGCGAGCGAAATCGGCTCGTTGTAGATCGTGTAGCCGCCGAAGAGCTCGTCGGCGCCTTCGCCGGACAGCACCGCCTTGACGTGCTTGCGGGCTTCGCGGGCGATGAACCACAGCGGTACGAGCGCCGGGTCGGCCACCGGGTCGTCGAGGTACCAGACGATGAGCGGCAGCGCCTCCATCATCTCGTCCGGCGACACCGTGCGGACCACGTGCTCGACCCCGATCGCGGCGGCCGTCTCGGCGGCCACGTCGACCTCGGAGTAACCCTCGCGTTCGAACCCGGTGGTGAACGCGATCAGGTTCGGGTTGTGCTCCTTGGCCAGCGTCGCGGTCGCGGTCGAGTCGATCCCGCCGGAGAGGAACGCGCCGACCGTGACGTCCGGGTCGGAGATCATGTGCTTGCCGACCGAGTCGCGCATCACGTCGGCGATGCGCTCGTACAGCGCGTCGGCCTCGGCCTGGCCGTTGACCGGCTTCGCGCTGAACTGCGGGTGGAAGTAGCGGGTGAACTCCACCTCGCCGCCGGGGACCATCCGGAACGACGTGCCGGACTCGACACGGCGGATCCCGGCGTGCATCGACTCGGGCTCCGGCACGTACTGCAACACCAGGTAGTGCTGCAACGCCGTCCGGTCCAGCTCGTCCTCGACACCGAGGACGCTCGAAAGCTCCAGCAGGCTCTTCTTCTCACTCGAGAAGGCGACCTTGCCGGGGCCGGTGGCGTAGTACAGCGGCTTGATGCCGAACGGGTCGCGCGCGCCGAAGACGACCTTCTCCTGGGAGTCCCAGATCATGAAGGCGAACATGCCGCGCAGCTTCTTCACCGCGTCGTCGCCGAGGTAGTGGTACGCCGCGACGATCGCCTCGCCGTCACCCTCTGTGGCGAACTTCGCACCGTGTTCGGAAGCCAGCTCGTCGCGCAGCTCGCGGTAGTTGTAGATCTCGCCGTTGAAGTTCAGCGTGTAGCGCTCGGGGGCCTCCGGCGGCCCCCAGATCAGCGGCTGGTGCGAGTGGTCGACGTCGATGAAGGCCAGCCGGTTGAAGCCGTAGACCACCTCGGCGTCGGCCCAGGTGTCGTGCTCGTCGGGGCCGCGGTGCCGCTGGCAGCGCATCGCCGCGTCGACGGCCTCACGGGCGCCTGCCGCGTCGGCTTCGGTCGAACAGATCAGTCCAAGCAGGCCGCACACGTCTAGTTCACACACCTCTTGTTGGCCGAGCGGGGGAGAAGGGCCCAGTATGCCCGTGCGTGCGTACACCCGGATGTGGTGGGGGATACGCGTGTTGGGGTTACCCCTTGGTCAGCACGGCGCCGTAACTCGGCTAGGCTCCGCCCTGTCACAAAGATCGGTCGAGGAGGCTCTGGGTGAAAGGGCAAGGCGCAGTGGGAAATCCAGAGCGCAAGCCGGTAAAGCGAGCTGGTCGCGTCGCCGCGCTCGCCGCGCTGGTGTTGCTGACCGCGACGGGCTGTTCCGGGGACGAGATCCTCCGCTTCGGCTGGCCGGTCGGGGTGACCCCGCAGGCGCACGACATGCGCACCCTGTGGACGTGGACGGTCGTCGCCGCCCTGATCGTCGGTGTCATCGTCTGGGCGCTGATCTTCTGGACCGCGATCTTCCACCGCAAGAAGAAGACCGCCGACGGCGCGGAAGAGGAACTGCCCCGTCAGTTCCAGTACAACATCCCGCTGGAGATCTTCACGGTCGTCGTCCCGACGATCATGGTCTGCGTGCTGTTCTTCTTCACCGCGACCACCGAGAACCGCGTGCTCGCCGAGACGGAGAACCCGGACGTCACGGTCGACATCGTCGCGTTCCAGTGGAACTGGGAGTTCAAGTACAAGAGCGACTCCAAGAACCACGACGACCCCGAGATCACCACGGTCGGCAGCTCGACCGAGATCCCGCTGCTCGTCCTGCCGACGAAGAAGACGATCCAGTACAACCTGCGGTCGGCGGACGTCATCCACTCGTTCTGGGTGCCGGAGTTCCACTTCAAGCGGGACGTCATGCCGGACCCGGAGAAGAACAACCAGGACTTCACTTTCCAGAACTCGATCGACAAGGAAGGTTCGTTCGTCGGCCGCTGCGCCGAACTGTGCGGCACCTACCACTCGGGGATGAACTTCGAGGTCAGGGCGCTGTCGGCGGACAAGTACGCGCAGTACATCCAGCTTCGCGGCACGGTGAACCCGAAGAGCGGCAAGCCGAACACCGCCTCCGAGGCGCTGACGGCGATGAACTGTGGCGAACTGTGCTCGCCCTACGCCGTCACCACCACCCCGTTCAACACCGACCGCACCGCGCGGGTCGCGTCCAACTGACCCGGCTGTTCGAGCCCGAAACAGGAGTGAGGCAACGTCCATGAAGGTCGAAGGACGGATTTTCTTCCTCGTCGCGGTCTTCTCCGTCGTCGTGGCGGGTATCTACGCGTACATGACCGGAACGATGACCCGGGACGGCGTCGAGCCGGTCGGTGTGGTGGCCCTGATCCTCACCGGTGGCCTGGCCTTCCTGGCCGGGAGCTACCTGCAGTTCGTGGCGCGGCGCATCGAGCCGCGGCCGGAGGACCGGGAAGACGCCGAGATCAGTGACGGTGCCGGTGAGCTGGGCTTCTTCAGCCCCGGCAGCTACTGGCCGATCGGTCTCGCGGCGGCCGCCGCGCTGACCGGTGTCGCGCTCGCGTTCTTCCACGTCTGGCTGCTGATCATCGCGCTGGGCCTGGTGATCGTCGCGATCGGCGGGCTGGTGTTCGAGTACCACACCGGTCCGAATCACGACTGAGTCTTCACTGCTTCGCGAAAGCGGCGCCCTGGTCTTCGGACCGAGGCGCCGTTTTCGCGTTTAGAGGACTAAACGCGGGCGGGTTGGGGCTGCCGGGGTGCCCGGGCCCTCTTCGGTGCCAGGGCGGCCGCCAGGACGGCCAGCATCCCCACGCCCTCCGGCCACGTCGGCCGGTGCCCGTAGGCGAGGATGTCCACCACCACGGCGACCACCGGATACACGTAGGACAGCAAGGCCACCGTCGTGGTCGGCAGCTTGCCGATGCTCGCGTACATCAGGACGTACATCAGCGCGGTGTGCACGGTCCCCAGCAGGACCAGCCACAGCAGCCCCGAGGTGTCCGTCGGCAGCGGCGTGACCAGCAGCGCGGGCGCGAGCACGATCGTGCCGGTCACCAGTTGGACGGCCGCCAGGACGTGCGGCCGCAGGTGTTTGAGCTGTTTCGCGACGAACGAGGCGCCGGCGTAGAGCGCGGCCGCGCCGAGGGCGAGCACGATTCCCCACAGCTGCACGGGTTTGCCGTCGGCGCCGTGCGCGGACAGCGAGATGAGCGTCACGCCGCCGAACGCGATCAGCGCCCGGACCAGCTGGCTCTTCGCCATTTTCTCGCCGAGGAACGCCGCGGCGAGACCGACCAGCATCAGCGGTTGCGTGTGGTAGACGACGGTGCTGACGGAGATCGACGACAGCGCGTACGAAGCGAACAGCAGCACCCAGTTCCCGACCAGGAACAGCCCGCCGAGAATGGCGAGCAGCAGTTCGCGCCGGGTGAGTGTCCACGGGCGGAGCCAGCCTCGGGCGGCGCTCCACACCAGGAGCAGCAGGCCGCCGACCAGGCTCCTCGCGAACGCCACGGCGGGCGCGTCGGCGCCGCTTTCGAGGACGACGGCACCGATCGTGCCGGAGAGGGCCATCGCGGCCGTCCACTGGAGCAGGGGGTTGTTCTTGGTCATGGCGACCACTCTCGCCCTCGTACGCACTCCCAACCAGTGTCAGAGATGACATCGACCGCAAAACTTGTGACACACTGCCTCGATGGACGTGAAGAAGGTCGCGGTGGTGCTGGCCGACCAGGTGTCGCCGTTCGAACTCGGCGTCGCGTGCGAGGTCTTCGGCACCGATCGCAGCGCGGACGGCATCGAGGGCTGGGACTTCGCGGTCTGCTCGCCCGGCGGCGAGAACGTCCTGAGCTGGTCCGGATTCGGACTGAACGGGCTGGAGAGCCTGGACTTCGCGGCGTCCGCCGATCTGCTGATCGTCCCGACCTGCGCGCCGCGCAGCGCGAGCCCGCCGGAGCCGGTCCTCGAGGTCCTGCGCGAGGCGGCGAGCCGGGGTGCCTGGGTCGCGGGCTTCTGCGCGGGAGTCTTCTCGCTCGGCTACGCGGGGCTTCTCGACGGGCGCAACTGCGCCGTGCACTGGGTCTACGAGCAGGAGTTCCGAAGGCGCTTCCCGACGGCGAAGGTCGACCCGAAGGCGTTGTACGTCGACGACGGCGGCGTTCTCACCAGCGCGGGGACCGTCGCCGCCGTCGACCTGTGCCTGCATCTGGTGCGCGAGCTGCGCGGTGTCGCCGCGGCCACCGCGCTGGCCAGGCGAATGGTCGCGGCGCCGCACCGGGTCGGCGGGCAGGCGCAGTTCGTGCAGGCGCCGGTACCCGAGACCGCCGCGCCGGACGACACCGTGCTCGCCGAAGCGCTCGAATGGATCGAGCGGCGGCTGGATCGGCCGTTCACCGTCGCGGAACTCGCCCGCCGCAGCGGTTTGGGGGAGCGGACCTTCCTTCGCCGGTTCTCGGCGGCCACCGGGACGACCCCGCACCGCTGGCTCACCGAACGCCGTCTCGATCGCGCGCAGTCGTTGCTCGAAGAAGGCCGTCTGTCCATTGAGGACATCGCGGTCGCCTGCGGATACGCCTCCGCCGCGGCGCTGCGGCACCAGTTCGGCAAGCTCCGCGGCACCAGTCCGAGCGCCTACCGCCGGACTTTTTCCGTCGGCTAGAAGGAGATTTCCTGCCCGACGGTGACCGTGACGTGGTCCGGCACCTCGTCGTGCTTGTCGCCGACCGACAGCGTCCCGGTCGGTTCGAACAGCAACAGCGAGGCACCGTCCACAGAGGACGGCTTGTGATACGTACCGCGCGGCACGACGAACACCGAACCACGGGGCAGGGTCACGACGCGTTCGCCGTCCTCCTCGCGCAACGCGATGTCCAGCGTCCCGTCGAGGACGAGGAAGAACTCGTCGGTGTTCTCGTGGACGTGCCAGACGTGCTCGCCCGCGACCTTGGCGAGACGGACGTCGTAGTCGTTGACGTGGGCGACGATCCGCGGGCTCCAGATCTCGTCGAATCCGGCCAGCGCGGTGCCCAGATCGATCGGCTGCTTGCTCATGAACCGATCCTGGCCGCTGGACCACCCGGGCAGTGAGTGCTAGGAATCGCATATGTCGCATGATTTCTCGCACGAGGTCGCCGTCCTGGTCGACGAGGGGTCCAATCCCTTCGAACTGGGCGTCGCGACCGAACTTTTCGGCCTGCGGCGGCCGGAACTGGATCGGCCCTGGTACGGCTTCACGTTGTGCGCCGCCGAGCCGTCCGTGCGCATGCACCTGGGGATGTTCACCCTCAGCGGGGTCGCCGGGCTCGACGCCGTGGAGTCCGCCGACACGGTGATCGTGCCCAACCGGCCCGATCCGGAGAGCCCGGCGCGGGAAGCGGTGCTGACCGCCATCCGCGACGCGGCCGCGCGGGGTGCCCGGCTGGTGAGCTTCTGCACCGGCGCCTTCACCCTCGCGCAGGCGGGCGTCCTGGACGGACGGCGCGCGACGACGCACTGGCGATGGGCCGGGCAGTTCCGGGCGCGGTTCCCCGAAGTGCGGCTGGAGCCGGACGTCCTGTTCGTCGACGACGGCGACGTCCTGACCGCGGCGGGCAGCGCGGCCGCGCTCGATCTGGGCCTGCACCTGATCAGCCGCGACCACGGCGCCGAGGTCGCCAACGCGGTGAGCAGGCGGCTGGTGTTCGCCGGGCACCGGGACGGCGGTCAGCGGCAGTTCGTCGAACGCCCGGTGCCGTCGGTGGCGGACACCTCGCTGGCTCCGGTGCTCGAATGGGCGCGGGAACGGCTGGACCGGCCGCTCACCGTCGCCGACCTCGCCACGCGGGCGGCGGCCAGCCAGGCGACGCTGCACCGGCGGTTCCGGGCCGAACTGGGGACGACGCCGCTGGCGTGGCTCACGACGGAACGGATCGCGCTGGCGTGCCGGCTGATCGAGCGCGGGGAGCAGCGGCTGGACCGGGTGGCGCGGGCTTCGGGTTTCGGCACCGCGGCGAACCTGCGGACCCAGCTCCGGCGGGCCACGGGACTGACTCCCTCGGCTTACCGGGCGCGGTTCAGCACCGCTTCTTAGCGCGGCCGTCCGCTCCGCTCCCCGGGACGGTCGCTCCGCTCCCCAACGCTATGAAAGGCCCGTTACTTGCAAAATTTGCAAGTAACGGGCCTTTCATAGCGCGCTTGAGGGGGCTACGCGAAGGCGATCCACCGGTTCAGCAGGTCGGCGGCCGCACCCGAGTCGATGGCCGAGGCCGCCCGCGCCAGGCCCGCGGCGAGGTCGTCTTCCAGCGAACCCGAGAACCCGGTGAAGGCCGCCAGCGCGGCCGCCGCGTTGAGCAGGACCGCGTCCCGCACCGGCCCGGGCTTCCCGGCCATCACCTGGCGGAACACCTCGGCGTTGTGCGCCGCGTCGCCGCCGCGCAGGTCTTCCGCGGTCGCTCGCGCGATGCCCAGTGACGAAGGGTCGAAACTGCGCTCGGTGATCTCGCCACCGGTGACCACCCACACCGAACTGGTGGTCGTGGTGGTGATCTCGTCGAGCCCGTCGTCGCCGCGGACGAGCAGCACGGTCATCCCGCGCCGCGCGAACACCTCGGCCAGCACGCGGGTCTTGTCCTCGTAGGCGCAGCCGATCAGCGAACTGCGCGGCTGCGCGGGGTTGGTCAGCGGGCCCAGCAGGTTGAACGTCGTGGGCACGCCGAGTTCGCCGCGTGTCGGGCCGGCGTGGCGCAGGGCGGGGTGGAACTTCGGCGCGAAGCAGAAGCCGATCCCCAGTTCGTTCACGCTGCGCTGCACCGTCTCGGGCGGCAGGTCGATGGTGACGCCCAGTTCCTCCAGCACGTCGGCTGCGCCGGACTTCGACGAGGCGCTCCGGTTGCCGTGCTTGGCCACCGGGGCGCCGGCCGCGGCCGTCACCACCGTGGCCATGGTGGAGATGTTGACCGAGTTGGACCGGTCGCCACCGGTGCCGACGATGTCCACCGACGGCCTGTCGATGGTCACCCGTTTGGCGTGCGCCAGCATGGCGTCGGCCATGCCGGAGATCTCCGCCGGTGTCTCGCCCTTCGCGCGCAGCGCGACGGCGAATCCGGCGATCTGGGAGGGCGTCGCCGCCCCGCTCATGATCTGGTCCATCGCCCACGCGGTGTCCTCCGCGGACAGGTCCGCGCGCGCGATGAGCTGGTTGAGCAGGGACGGCCAGGTCTTAGTGGTCACCATCGGAAGTCCTCCGGGGGTCTCGACGGCCCAGCTTCCCGCTGGACGCACGGGCCGCGAGATCCGAGTACAACGCCGGTACGAGGACCTCGCGGCCGCACGCCCAGCGGAAACCTGGATCCGCCGAATACCCCCGAATGCCTTCCGATGGCAACCACTTGGCGGCCGCGCTCACCGGCTCAGCCGTGCACGACTGGCACCCGGCGGGCGCGCAGTACGTCGGCGACCGTCTCGGCGGCGGTCAGCGGGTCGAGCGGGTGGACCAGCACCGCGTCGGCCTGCGACCAGGTCGCCAGCCATCGGTCGTCCTTGCGCCGCACCGAAACCACGATCGGCGGGCAATCCTCGATCTCGTTCTTGAGCTGACGGGTCAGCCCGATGCCGCCGGTCGGCTGTGCCTCACCGTCGAGGATGGCCAGGTCCACGTTGCCCGCGTCCATCTCGACGAGGACCTCGGAGATGCCGGACGCCTCGGTGTAGTCCACCCGGCCGAGGTCGGCGGCGGGCCTGCGGCCGACGGCGTTGATGATCGCCTCGCGCACCTCCGCCTTGTGGCTGAACACCAGGATCCGCATCGCCTGCTCGCCCATGAGCGCGCCTCCGCCTCGTCTAGTCATGTCGACCCCGCGATGTTATCCGTCATGACCGACATCACGTGACGCACCCGACGGCTGGAGCGCGTCCCAGCCCAGAGAGTCCCCGCCGAGCCGCTGCGCGAGGCCCGCCATCCGCGACCGTTCCTGCGCGCAATGCAGCGCGTCGAGGGTCTGGACGCGCACCGCGTGCGTCAGCGTGAAGCCGCCGTCCGGTCCCTGTTCTCGCAGCTCCCAGCCGTCCTGGGCGAGGATCGAGGTCGCCTCCGCCACCTTTTCGGGCGGAAGTTTCAAGTGGTGGCGCAGGATCGCGGGTGCTTCGGCGACCCAAGCGGGTGATCTCGCCAGCACCGAAGAGTCCGCCTCGGCCGGATCGAAGGCCTCCGCGACGATCTCCACGCCGGGCGTGTCGACCGTCAGACCTGGGAGGTTCGGCTTCTTGACCAGGTCACGAAGCCGATCTAGTAAACCCATGAGTAGCCCGGTTCCCTCTTTCGTTCAGATGTGACCCGACACGCACGCGACTTGCCGTGGACCCACCCGGCGGGCCCCGTGCGTGAGAGGACATAATGCGACGCGTGACAACGGCAGCTCCCACCATCAGCCAGCGGGTCCACTCGCTGAACCGGCCGAACATGGTCAGTGTCGGCACCATCGTGTGGCTGTCCAGCGAACTGATGTTCTTCGCCGGACTGTTCGCCATGTTCTTCACCGTGAAGGCGCAGAACGCGACCGGCCAGTGGCCGCCGCCGCTGCACGGTGAGCCCTTCGAGTTGAACATCGCGCTGGCGATCCCGTTCACGGTGATCCTCGTGGCGTCTTCGTTCACTTGCCAGTTCGGCGTGTTCGCCGCCGAAAAGGGTGACGTCTTCGGCCTCCGCCGCTGGTACATCATCACGTTGATCATGGGCGCGATCTTCGTCGGCGGCCAGGGTTACGAGTACCTCCACCTGATCGAAGAGGGGATGACGATCCCGTCCGGCCCGTTCGGCACGGTCTTCTTCCTCGCGACCGGGTTCCACGGCCTGCACGTCATCGGCGGGCTCATCGCGTTCGTGTACCTGCTCATCCGCACCAAGCTGAGCAAGTTCACCCCGGCCCAGGCCACCTCGGCGATCGTCGTGTCGTACTACTGGCACTTCGTCGACATCGTGTGGGTGGGCCTGTTCGCGGTGATCTACATCCTTCCGTGATCGAAGCCGCCACCACGACCTATCGGCCTGAACTGACAGCAAGGGTTGCCGCAAGATGACCTCCAGCAAGGACAAGACGGAGCGCCGCTTCCGCAAGCGCTCGAAGGCGCGCAAGCGGTTCGCCGGCGCGCTGGCGCTCGGGATCGCGCTGCTGAGCGTGGGCGGCCTGTACGCCGTTTTCGCTCCGGAGCCGCAGACCGCGCAGGCGCAGGGCGAGTCCGCCCTCCTGCGCGAGGGCGAGAAGCTCTACAACAACACGTGTATCGAATGTCACGGGCCGAAGCTCGAAGGCGTCCCCGACCGCGGCCCGAGCCTCATCGGCATCGGCGACGCGGCCGTGTACTTCCAGACCTCGACCGGCCGCATGCCGGCGGTGCGCCAGGAGGCGCAGGCGATCCGCAAGCCGCCGAAGCTGTCCGAGGCCGAGATCAACGCGCTGGGCGCCTACATCCAGGCCAACGGCGGCGGCGCGCAGCGTCCCACCGAGAAGGGTGACGCGCTGCGTGGCGAGGACGTCGCGCGCGGCAGCGAGCTCTTCCGCCTCAACTGCGCGTCCTGCCACGGTTTCACCGGCCGCGGCGGCGCGCTCTCGTCGGGCAAGTTCGCCCCGAACCTGGACCCGGCCACGGAAGAGCAGATCTACACCGCGATGCTCACCGGGCCGCAGAACATGCCCAAGTTCTCCGACCGGCAGCTGTCGCCGGAGGAGAAGAAGGACATCATCGCGTTCGTGAAGTCCGTGAGTAACGGGAACAACTCACCCGGCGGTAGCTCGCTCGGCGGTATTGGCCCGGCCTCGGAGGGCGCGATCGCGTGGATCGTCGGGATCGCCGCGCTGATCGGCGTGACGTTGTGGATTGGATCGAAGGCATGAGCGCCGAAGGGCCGAAGCCGCCGACAGAGGCGGAGTTGGCGGACATGGATCGCGACCAGCTGGTGAAGCTGGGTACCGCGCTCGACGGTGTCGAGATCGTCGAGTACCCGACTCCGTGGCCGGTCGAGGGGACGCGGGCGGAGAAGCGCGCCGAGCGCGCTGTCGCGCTGTGGTTCGTGCTGGCCGCGATCGCCGGTCTCGCGTTCGTGGTCCTCATCGCGTGGCCGCACTGGTTCGAGTACAAGGAGCCGGGCACGACCGGCTACACCAAGTACACGCTGTACACGCCGCTGCTCGGGGTCACGCTCGGCCTCGCCGTGCTCAGCATCGGCATCGGCGCGGTCCTCTACACCAAGAAGTTCATCCCGGCCGAGGTCGCGGTGCAGGAGCGCGGGGACGGCGGGTCGAAAGAGGTCGACAAGGCCACCATCCTCGCCCAGCTGGCCCACTCGGGCAGTCACAGCACCATCGCGCGCCGGTCGCTGATCAAGCGGTCCGCGGGCGCCGGTGCCGGTGTGCTCGGCCTGGCCGTCGCGGCCCTGCCGGTGGCGTCCTTCATCAAGGACCCCTGGAAGGACACCGAAGGCCGCGACTCGCTGTGGCACTCGGGCTGGAAGAAGAACTTCCCGGACGAGGTCGTCTACCTGCGCCGCAACACCGGCCGTCCGCACGAGGTCTCCCTGGTCAGGGTCGAGGACCTCGACGCGGGTGCCATGGAGACGGTGTTCCCGTTCCGCGAGTCGGAGCGGGAGGACGAGCACGCGCTGTCCGCCGCCTTCAAGCGGGTCGACAACCCCGTCATGCTGATCCGCCTTCGCCCCACCGACGCCGCCAAGGTCGTCAAGCGGGCGAACCAGGAGGATTACAACTTCGGTGACTACTACGCGTACACGAAGATCTGCAGCCACGTGGGCTGCCCGACCTCCCTGTACGAGCAGCGGACCAACCGCATCCTCTGCCCCTGTCACCAGTCGCAGTTCGACGCGCTCCACTACGCCAAGCCGATTTTCGGTCCGGCGACGCGGCCGTTGGCCCAGCTTCCGATTACAGTGGACAAAGAGGGCTTCCTGATCGCGCGCGGAGACTTCAACGAGGCCGTCGGACCGGCCTTTTGGGAGCGTAAGTCATGAGTTCACTCACCACCCCGACGAAGGGGACGAACCCGGTCGAGAAGGCCGCGGGTGCGGGTGCCAAGTGGGCCGACGACCGGTATCACCTGGCCAAGGGCATGCGGCACCAGATCAACAAGGTGTTCCCGACCCACTGGTCGTTCCTGCTGGGCGAGATCGCGCTCTACAGCTTCATCATCCTGCTGCTGTCGGGTGTGTACCTCACGCTGTTCTTCGACCCCTCCATGGAGGAGGTCGTCTACAACGGCAGCTACACCGGTCTTCAGGGCGTCGAGATGTCGCGGGCCTTCGCGACCACGCTCGACATCTCGTTCGACGTCCGCGGCGGTCTGTTCGTCCGCCAGCTGCACCACTGGGCCGCGCTGATCTTCGTCGCGTCGATGATGGTGCACATGTTCCGGATCTTCTTCACCGGAGCGTTCCGCCGTCCGCGTGAGGCGAACTGGGTCATCGGCGCGCTGCTGCTGGTCCTGGGCATGTTCGAGGGCTTCTTCGGCTACTCGCTCCCGGACGACCTGCTCTCCGGTACCGGTATCCGCGCGACCCTGTCGGGCATCGTGCTCTCGGTGCCGGTCATGGGCACCTGGATCCACTGGGCGCTGTTCGGCGGGGAGTTCCCCGGCAACGAGATCATCCCGCGCCTCTACACGATCCACATCCTGCTGCTGCCGGGCATCATGCTCGCCCTCGTCGGCGCGCACCTCGCGCTGGTCTGGTACCAGAAGCACACGCAGTTCCCCGGCGTGCGCCGCAAGGAGACCAACGTCGTCGGCGTCCGCATCATGCCGGTCTTCGCGCTCAAGGGCGGTGCGTTCTTCGCGCTGGTCACCGGCATCATCGCGCTGATGTCGGGCCTCTTCCAGATCAACCCGATCTGGAACATCGGCCCGTACAACGCGGCGCAGGTCTCGGCGGGCTCACAGCCTGACTGGTACATGGCCTGGGCCGACGGCATGCTGCGGATCTGGCCCGCGTGGGAGCTCTACCTGGGGAACTACACGGTCCCCGCGGTGTTCTTCCCCGGCGCGGTCGGGATGCCACTGCTGATCGGGTTGCTGGTGATGTATCCCTGGATCGAGCGAAAGCTGTCCAAGGACACCGCGCACCACAACCTGCTGCAGCGTCCGCGCGACGTCCCGGTCCGGACCTCGCTCGGCATCATGGCCCTGACGTTCTTCGCGGTCATCATGCTGTCGGGCTTCAACGACATCATCGCGTTCGCCTTCGACATCTCGCTGAACGCGACGACGTGGGCGGGCCGGATCGGTGTGCTGCTCGCACCGCCGATCGCGTACTACCTCACCTACCGGATCTGCCTGGGTCTCCAGCGGGCCGACCGCGAGGTGCTGGAGCACGGTGTCGAAACCGGCATCATCAAGCGCCTCCCGCACGGTGAGTTCATCGAAATCCACCAGCCGCTCGGCCCGGTGGACGACCACGGCCACCCGCTGCCGCTCGAGTACCAGGGCGCGTCGGTGCCGAAGAAGATGAACAAGCTCGGCTCGGCCGGGCACCCCGTCGCGGGTTCGACCTGGTCTCCGGACCCGGTCGAGGAGACGATCGCGCTGGAGCGCGCCCGGTCCAACGGGCACGGCAACGGCAACGGCAAGGTCGACGACATCGGCGGCGAGCCCTCGCAGGAGCGCAAGGAGATCACCTCCGGGCACTAGCGGACCGCCGCTGAAGGGGACTTTCCCCTCGTTACACGCGACCAAGGGCGCTTTCCCCGCATGCGATGCGGGGAAAGCGCCCTTCGTCTTGCCCTCGTGTGGCTGGTCAGCCGACGACCCGCAGCTCCAGCGGCCGCATGTCGTCCTCGCTCGGTACCACGGTGAGGCCCGCGGCGGAGAGGACCGCGGTGAGCGCCGCCCTCACCGCCGCGTGTGCGGAGTTCAGCTGCCGCACCCTCGGATGCTCGATCTCCCCGGCCGTCAGATGCCGGTAGACCTCCTCCTGCCAGGCGACGTTCATCAGCCAGTTCACGTAGACGCCGCCGGCTTCGCCGAAGAGGTCCACGTCGATCGCCGCGCCGCCCTCGTCGCTGAGGCCGGAGAGGTCCGGTTCGGCGATCACCCGGAAACCCGCCTCCAGCAGGACGGCCGCGGTCCGGCCGCCCAGTGCGAGCAGCCGTTCCTGGTCGGCGGGGGAGACCCGTCGCGGCGACGTCATCCGGCACCCACGAGCACGCGTTCCTCCTTGGTCTCGGCGATCAGCGCGCCGGGGAAGTGGATACCGCGTTTCCGGTAGGCGGTCCGCATGTAGCCCTGCAGGAGCGTCTTGTACGCCGAATTGAGCAGCTCGTCGTTGGTCCAGGCCACCGAGAAGGAAACCTTGAGATCGTCCCCCATTTCGGGCACCCAATCCCGATCACAGTCCGGACACGGCTCTCGTTCGGAGTACAGGGCCTTGATGTCCTTCGGGTTCTTCCCCTTGGCCCGCACCTTCTGGACGATGTCCTTCTCGGAGTGATGGTCCTTGCCCGCACTGTAACCGATCACGTAGTTCGGATACTTGCCGTCGGGGTTGGTCCAGCCTTCCAAGTAGGCGACCGCGATATTGCGGCTGATCCCGAAACCGGACCCGATCCGCGCGTCCATCGCGATGGACGACATGCCGCCGCTGTCGTAGTCGACGATCCCGCAGGTGAAGTCCGGTAAGTCCGCGGTTTTCGCCGCGGTCGCCGGGACTTCGGAGAGCCGTTTGCACCATTTGCGGATGGTCTTGAAGATCGGCGTGACCTTCTCCACGACCTTGCTGAAGAGCGCGGATTTGCTCACGAACTTCTTGATGTTGTCGATGATCTTCACGACCGCCGAAGCCACCTTCGGCAACTTCAGGAACACCGCGACCACCGACGCGACGTTGAGCACGGTCCAGATGCAGGCTTCGATGTTGCCCTCGCCGAAGCACCTTTCCGCGTCGCGCCAGCCGATGACCTCCAGCAGCACTTCGGCGCCGATCTCGACGAGGAATTCGACGACCCCGCCGCCGCTCTGGGCCTTGTCCCTCGCCTGCCGGTATTCGTCCAGGAGCATGCGCCCGAAATCGGACGTCGAAAGCATCGCGACTTCTTCCGGCGTCAGGTCCGGGAGCTGCCCGGACGCCTCGGCCGCCTTGCGCCGTACTTCTTCCTCTTCCTGGCGTTGCCGTTCTTCGGCGCGGTCCGCGGCCTGCTGGGCCTCGGTCGCGCTTTGCCTCGCCCGCTCGGCCGCGGCGGCGGCGTTGCGGGCGTGCTCCTCCGCCCGGTCGGCGGCGTCCCTGGCCTCGGCCGCCGACCTTTCGGCGTTCGTCGCCGCTTCCCTGGCCAGCCGCGCGTCGCTCTCGGCCCGGCTCGCGGAGTCACGGGCGGCCTGCGCCTCCCGCTCGGCCGCGGCCGCGCTCCGGCCCGCGATGGCCGCGTCGGCGTTCGCCTCGTTGGCGGCGGCCCTGGCGGTCTGCGCGTCGGCCCTGGCGGCCGCGTCGGACGCGTTCGCCCGTTCGCCCGCCGCTCGGGCGAGTGCCCCTTCGGCCGCCGCGCGTGCCGCCGCTTCCTGCGCCTCCGCGGCGGAATTCGCGGCTGCCGCGGCCGACGACGCCGCCCGTGCCGCGGCTTCGAAGGCGGGTTTCACCGCGTCCGCCGCCCGCCTGGCCGCGTCCGCGGCGCGTTCGGCGGCCGACTGGGCCTCGGTGGCCCGTTCCCGCGCGGCCCTCGCCTGCTCGTCGCCGACCGCCCTGGCCTGGCTCGCGACCAGGATGACGAAGTCCGCGTCGATGTCCGTGCCCGCGTACGGCGCGACGACCCGGATCGCGGTGTTCGCCGGATCGGTGATGGCCGCCGACGAAGAGCTCGCCGCCGTGGACGCCCGGAGCGCGACGGACGCCTGCGTGGCCGCCGAAACCGACTCGTTGAAGGCCGCGTCGGCCTCGGCACGCGTCCGTTCCGCCGCCATCAGCGAGCGCATCGCCTCCTGGGACGCCTGCTCGGCCAGCTGGACGGCCGCCCGCGCGGCCTCGCCCGCCTTGGTCTCCTCCAGGGTCGCTTCGCTGGCTTTGACGTTGGCCACGGTCGCGTGCTGGTGCGTTTCCGCGGCCGACGACTCGGCCTGGCCCGCTGCCCTGTCCGAAGCCGCGGCGGCTGCCTTGGCCTCCTGCGCGGCCGCGCGTGCCCGGGCCGCGGCCCGGGTCGACTCGGTCGCCGCTTCCCTGGAGACCACGGCCGCCCCGGTCGCCCGGTTGGCCGCGTCCCGTGCCGCGGAAGCCGCCGTGGTGGCCTGTCCTGCCTCGGCCCGGGCCGAGTCGGCCGCCCGGCGCGCGTCGCCCTCGGCCGTCGTCCCGCGTGCCGCCGCCTCGGCCGCGGTGAGCGCGTCCGCCTTGGCCTGGGCCGACTGCTTGCGCTGCTCGGCCGCGAAAGCGTTGTCACGGGCCGTCCGCGCGTTGCCTTCCTCGGTGACCGCCCGCTGTTCGGCGTCGCTCGCGAGCCGTTCCTGGTGCTGCGCCCGCTGGTTGGCATCCTCGGCGATCCCGGCCTGACGCTGGGCCTCGCCGCGCTGTCGTCGCGCTTCCGCCGCCGCCTGGTCGGCACGCTGCCGCGCGTTGGCCGCGTTGACGCGTTCCGCCTCGGCGACCTGCCGGGCGCTCTTCGCCCGGTCCCGCTGGCGTTGCGCCTCTTCCCGGTGCCCGCGGGTCCGGTCCGCGGCCGCCCTGGCCGCCTCGGCCGCGGTTTCCGCCTGTTCGCGAGCGGACTTGGCGCGGACGGCGGCGTCCTTGGCCGCCGCGGCCTGTGCGGCCGCGGCATCGGCGACCGCCTTGGCGGCCTGCGCGTGCTGTTCGGCGTGCAGGCCCCACTGACGTGCCTGTTCCGCGTGCCGCTCCGCCCGTTCCTGCGCGTTGCGGGCCTGATCGGTCGCCTCGGTGGCGTCGATCGCGTGCTGCGCGGTCTCCGAAGCGTGCACGGCGCCCTGGGCGGCCGCGGCCATTCCCCGGGCCATGTCGCCCCACTGCGTGCCGTAGGGCAGCCCGGCGGCGATGAGTTCGGCGGCCTGGACACCCGCTCGTTCGGCGGCACCGACGGCGTCGGTCGACGCGGTGCGGGCGTTGGCCACCTGACGCGCGGCTTCGGCCTTGACGATGGTGAACGAGTCCGCCGGGTGATTCCCCGCCGCGTCGTTGGCGTCGAGGATCTGCTTGGCCTTACGGGCTTCGTTGCCCGCCTGCACCATCGCGTTGGCCACCCGCTGCAGCGCCCGCAGCGCGTCGCCGTGCGCCACCACGAGCTGTCCGCGCGCGGTCATCGCCCTGGCGGACCGCCGGGCGAGATCGCTCAGCTGGTCGGCCGCGCGTTCGGCGGCCTCCTGGTCGCGGATCTGCTTGTCGCGGTCTTCGGCGTCGCGCCGTGCGGCGGCCAGGTAGCCGGTGTTGAGGAATTCGGCGATCGCGGCGTCACCGGCGTCGAGCGCGGCCTGCGCCGCGGTCTTCACGTGGTGCCCGGCGACGCCGAGCAGGGCGGTGACCCGCGCGCGCAGCTGGTCGGCCCTGGCGTGGGTCCCGGCGGCGATCTGCGTGTCCCGTTCCTGCGCGATCTCCTTGCCGTAGGCCAGGAACTGCTCGCGATCGGTGTCGGTACCCGCCAGCACCCGCTGGACCTCGGCCTTGAAGATCGGGCCGCCGGTGCCCGTCATCGCCTGGATCGTGGCCCGGTTCCGCCTCGCCGTCTCGGCCACGCGTGCCGCGGCGCGGGCTTTGGCCGCGTCGAGACCTTGTTCGAGGAATTCCTCCAGCGCGGCGGCGGTTCCGGCGGCCAGCGCGGCCGCGGCGGCTTCGCGGACTTCCGGCTCTTCGGCCAGTTCCGCGTAGTCGGTGACGATCTGGCGGACGAACGGTTCGCCGACGAGGGAGGGGACACCCGCCTGTCCGTCCCAGTTGCGGTACGGGTCTTCCGGCATCGGCCGTGCGGGCGACGTCGGTGGCGGGGTGACGGGTGGTGGATCGTCGGCCGACGCGGAACCGGGCTGGATCAGCCCGGCGAAAACGGTCAGGACCAAAAAGAGGACGAGCGCTCTCAGCGCGTGTTCGGGTTTTGACATCTGAACCCCCAGAAGTCTTCGTTTCCTGGAAAAGGAAAGGTGGCCTCGCCGGTGTCCCGGCGAGGCCACCGGTGTCACCTGGCGTACGCCCACGCGCCCTTCTGGGCGGTGTGATCGATGTTGCCGAACTGGAACATGCTCCGGCGCTTCCCGGGTTCACCCGGGACGTCCATCTCGTCGGAGATGGGATAGCCGAGCCAGCTTCGTTCCCAGCCCATCTTTTCCCAGAGTTCGCGGATGGCACCGAAGATCAGCCGCGAATCCGTGCTGGGACTCCAATAGATGGACCGGCCGCTTTCGAGATGGGTCGCCCGGCCGACCCCGTCCGGGAGGAAGAGGTTGTCGACGACGGGCAGGTTGGCGGGGACCTTGTGCCCGCCCATGGACCAGTACTTGGTCAGGATCGGGAACAGGATGTTCTTCGGCCCCAGCGAAGGGTTCCAGAAGGCCGCGCCGTTCTGGAACTTCCGCACCCGCACCCCGTTCTCGATGTACTCCGGCGTCACCGCCGGTCCGAAGTACTCACGCCACCAGTCCTCGTTGAGCAGGCGGAGGTCGATCTTCGTGGAGATGTTGGGATTCGGGTCGACGGTCTTCCACGACGCATCGGTCGCGTAATTGCCCGTGGTGTCGAAGTTGTTCTCGGCGCTCTGGCCGTGCGCGGCCCACAGTTCGCCCCAGTACTGCCTCAGGTACCGGCCGGGGTGCGCCTTCGACTGCAGGCTCACGTTGCCCGCGCTGTTGTCCAGGCCCGGCCGCGCGCACCAGGTCGCGTTGAGCTTGAACCCGTCGGTGCCGTCGTTGCCCGCGAGCTGGACCCGCAGGTTCGGCGCGACCCGCAGATAGCTGCCGACCCGGGTGGCCGATTCGAGCGAGAAGCAGTTCGCGTCCGCGAGCCCGGTGACGACCTTCCAGCTGGCCTCGCCGAGCGGGGCGGTGACGGTGTTCGCCGGCTGCGTCCCCGGGGTCGCCCAGGCGTCGCCTCCGCCGCTGCGCACGTGCCAGCCGCGGGTGTTCGAGGTGACTCCCGAGAAACCCTGCTCGAGCGGAAGGTACTGGCCCCTGGCGAGAAAGTCCTTGACCTGGTCCCAGGTCCCGGTCGCCGCGACCGAAGCCGCCGCGGCCGAGAGCCGCGGGCGCAGCCTGCTCGCATCGGCCTTCGTCTTGATGTCCCGCACCTTCTGCCGGTCGGCTTCCTCACGCTCGCGCAGGATCCGGGCGTCGTCGCGGGCACGGGCCTCGCCGATGCCGGTGACGATGAACCGCGTCCAATCCGCCGCCCCGGCGATCAAGGCGGCGTTCGCCGCGTTCTTGATCTCGCGGTGCGCGGGGTCGGCCAGTTCCGGCGTCTTCAGCAGTTCCCGGATGAAGTCGTCGTCGGGCAGCAGCAGCCAGCTCGCGACGGCGACGACCGGGATCTTGTGGCAGGCGTCCTTCTTGGCCGCGACCGCTTCGGCGCGTCGGCCTTCTTCCTCGCCCTTCTGTTTCTCCCGCTCGATGTAGTCGAGCTGGTCCTGGTGGTGCAGCTCCCGGATCTTGTTCTCGATGAAGTCCTTCCAGACCGCCGCGTCGCCACCGAAGGCGTCGAGCGCGCCGAGCTTGAGCTTGGTGCCCGCCGGAGCCCGCTGGTAGACCTTGTAGACGAAGTTCTGGTCGTTGTCGTTGAGGATGACGTCGTCGTAGGCGAGTTCGGCGTCGATCAGCACCTCCCGCCGGACACGGACGGTCTCGTTCCACGCGTCCTGACGGCGCTGCCGTTCGATCCGGTCCCGCGCGGCGAAGTCGAAGACCCCGGTGCGGATGAACGCCGTCGCGTCCGGCGCGGCGGGCGTCTGCACCATGATCCGGTAGACGCGGTACGACTCTTCTTTGGTGAGCGGGAAATCGGTGCCGTTGATCCGGTCGAAGACCTTGAAGACGAAGTTCATGTCGGTGGCGTTACGCCATTCGGACGTCGCGTCGCCGACCTCGATCTCGTGGACCGCCCTGACCTTTTCCAGTTCGGTCGCGGCCGGGAGTTCGGCCGCCGCCACGTCCGGGCTCTCCAGCGGGACCTCGGGCGCGGGCGGTGGCGGTGCGGCGCTCGCGCCCGCCGGGGCGACCAGACCGGTCAGCGCGGTGGCGACGGTCAGGATCGCGAGCGTCCGGGTCAGTTTTCCGGTGTTCCCCAGTGTTCTTCGCATTTCGGAATACCTTCGTCGAGGAGAAAGAAGACCGGCAGGGGACCGGGACCTCCCGGTCCCCTGCCGAATTCGGGCCGGACTCAGCCCACGGGGACGCCCACGCGGCGGAATACCCTCAGTTCGCCGTCGGCCGCGTTCCAGCTGATGGACCAGCCGTTCTGGAAATCGCTGCGGCGTCCGCCGGGGATGTCGTACTCGTCACTGGTCGGGAAACCGAGCTGACCGGTCTCCGCGCCGAGCGAATCCCATTTGCCGCGGATGGCGCCCATCACGAGCTTGGCCCCGGTCGCCGGGGTCCAATAGATCGCGACACCCTGCTGCAGCGAGATCTTCGCCGAACCGCTCCCGGAGATTTGATGGGTCAGCGGCAGCAGCCATTTGTGCCCGCCCAAGGCCAGATACCGCGTGTGGACCTCGCCCGTGACGAACCTGGCGCCGGTCTCCGGGCCCCAGTAGACGCGCCCGTTCTGGAAGTCCCGGTAGCGGACGCCCGCGTCGTGGACCTCGGCGGCCTTCGGGTTCCCGGCCAGGGCGCGAAGCTGGTCGTCGTTGTACCAGCCCAGCATCAGCGGGGTGGAGACCTCGGGGTTGGGGGCGACGACCTTCCAGCCCGAGTCCTCGTTGAACAGCCGTTCGGTGTCGAACCAGTTGCCGCCGCCGAGCTGCGCGACCCACAGCTGCGCGTCGGTGTGCCGCAGGACCCGGCCCGGCTGCGCCTTCGACTCCAGCGCGATGCCCCAGCCGGTGCGCTTCGGGCACCAGGTCGCGTCCCGTTTGAACGCGTCCGTGCCGTCGTTGCCGTGCAGCTTGACCCGGAAGTCCTGCTGCCGCAGGTAGTTCCCGGTGCGGTCGACGGATTCGAACGAGTAGCAGAGGGGGTCGGCGAGCCCGCTCGCGACCTTCCACGTCGCGTACGGCAGCGGTTTGGTGCCGTCGGTACCGGCCTGCCCGGGGTGATCCAGGCATCGCCGCCGCCGGAGTGCACGTACCAGCCCTTCACCCCGGGGGTCACGGTCTGGAGCGACTGGTTCAGCACCTGGTACTGGCCCTCGCGCAGGAACGCGACGACGTCGGAGCGCGAACCGGTGAGCGCGGTGTCGGCGGCCGCGACCAGCCGGGGCCGGACACCGCCGTTCTCCGCCCTGGTCCTGATCTCCCGGACGACACGGCGGTTCGCCTCGTCCTCCTCGCGTTCGCGGCGGGCCTTGCCCCGGTCCGCCGCCTGCTTGAGGCCGGTGTTGACGAACGTCCGCCACACGGCCGGATCGGTGCTGCGCGAAGCGAGGTCGGCGGCGTCCTTGATCTCGACGTTCGCCGGGACCGCGAGTTCGGGGAGACGCAGCAGTTCGCGGATGAAGACGTCGTCGGGTGCCTGCAGCCAAACGGTCTGGAAGGTGGCGGGGATGGCGGCCACCGCCGAACGCCGTTTGAGCTCGCGCTCGACGCGCTGTGCCTCTTCCTCGCTCTGCTGACGTGCCTTTTCGATGGCGGCGAAGTCGTCCTGCTCGGCGAGTTCGAGGACGGTGACCTCGATGAAGGTCTTCCACACGGCGGCGTCACCCTGGTACGCGGTGGCGGCGCCCGCCTTGACCTTGCTCCCGGTGGTGGCCCGGCTGAAGACCTGGAACACGAAGTTCCGGTCGGTCAGGTCGAGCATCGCCGGGTCCGGGGCGATGTGCGCGTTCTCGATCGCCTTCATCCGGGTGGTGACGCGATGCTGCTTTTCGGCGTCGCGCAGCACCTGCTCGTCCTGATCGCGCTGGACGAACTCGTGGACGCCGGTCCGGATGAACACCGAGGCGTCGGGCACGGCGAGCCCGTAGACCCGGGAGGCCTCGGCCTTGGTGCGGGGGAACTTGTCGATACTGATCTTGTCGTAGATCCGGAAGACGAAGTTCTTGTCGGACAGCCGGAGCCAGTCGTCGGTCGGTTCCCCGACGTGGATGGCGTTGACGGCGTCGTACTTCTCCCGTTGCGTGGCGGGGAGAATGGTCGTCGAGCCGACATCGGGTTCGGCCGTCGGGATCGCCGGCGGCACGGCCTGCCCCGGCGGTGGTTCGGCCGCGTGGGCGGGAATGCCCAGCAGTCCGGAGAAGGCGGCGGCGACGGTTGCCACCGCCAGGCCACGGCACAACCGTGACGTGGACATAGTCGTTCTTCGCATACCCCAGTTCCTTCTTCTCGAGAGAGACGGTCGTGATCAGCTCGGGTTCTTGACCCGCTGTTCGCCTTCGAGTGCCTGTCGCAGCAGCGATTCCCAGTACGCGGCCTGGTCGACGGCCATCGAGCGGTTGTTCTCCCAATCGGCCTCGGTCGCCTTCGCCGGGTCGATCATCGCGTTCCAGTTCGGGTTCTGCGCCTGCTGGGCCGCGAGCAGGATGGCGCGCCAGGTTTCGGCCTGCTGCCGCGAGAAGTCACGCGCCTCCTCCCATTTGGACTGTGCGGGCGAGGCCTGCGTGCCGACGCTTCGCCAGGCCGCGGCTGCCTTGTCCCTGGCTTCTTTCCCGGCTTCGCCCTCGGTCTCCCTGGCGGCCTTCTCCGCGGCTTCCGCGTCGGTGATCAGCCGCGCGATGGTGTGCAGCCACTGCTGGTTCTGGTCCAGCACCCGCTCGCGGAACGACTCGATGTCCAGCCGTGCCGCGTGCGCCCAGCCCCAGGCGAAGAAGTCGGTCAGATCGTCGTCGGTCGCTCCCGCCCGGACGGCGTAGGAGGCGGCGAACCGCACCTGCGCGCCGGGATCGTTCTGCGCCAGCATCCGGATGTAGCGGCGGTCCTCCTCGACCAGCGCCCGTTTCTGCTCTCCGAGATCGGCGCGGAACTTCAGGTCGCGGGCCTTGGCGGCCTCGTAACCACCGCCGTGACAGAACTCTTCGCGTTTCGACGGCGACTCGGTCAGGTAGTTCGAAGCCGCTTCGTAGACCTCCGGCGAATACTGCCGGGTGTGCGTTTCCAGCAGCCTGTTCAGGAAATCGATGTTGCGTTTGTCGAGGTTCTGCGCCCTTTCCTTCGCGAAGACGAGACCGCCGTCGGGAAGACGCAGGAACTCGATGGCCGCCGCGTCCGGATCTTCGCTCAGCAGTGCCACCCACGCGTCGGTCTTCACCGTCGCGTAGAAGCCGTATTTCGCGTGGTACAACACTTCTCGCCGGGCGATCTCACCCGGCATCGAGGCCGAGGCCGAGACGACGCCCGGCATGGCCGCGCCCGCCACCGGAACGGAGACCGTCCCGGTGAACAGGACGGCCGCGCACAAGGCACAGGACAGCATTCGTAGATACACGGAAGCCCCCAATCACTTCGGTGCAGAATGGATATTCGGTTGTGAATGGAAAGGGTCAGCGGCGATAGGCCAGCGTTTGCCCCGTCGCCGGGTAGTGCACGATCCAGCCGCCTTGGAAGTCGCTGCGCCTTCCGTTTTCGACGGCGTATTCGTCACTGATCGGGTATCCGAGATAACCCGTCCCGCCGCCTTCGGCGATCCACTTGTCCTGGATGGCGCCGTAGACGAGTTTCGGTTCGATCGACTTGTCGCCCCAGTAGAGGCTCGCCCCGTTCCGGAACTTCACGCGGTGCGCGCCGTCGGGGAGGGTCTCCTGGTCGGTCTCCGGGAACGAGAACTGGAGGCCGCCGAAGGCGACGTACCTCGCGACGAACGGCGAGCCCATCCACTTCGCGGCCGGTCCGAGCCGATCGTGCTGGTACATCCGGCCCTTGGCGAAGTCGCGGTACCGGAATCCGTTGCCGTCATAGCCTTCGAACACCTCGGGGGCGACGGGCGCGCCCACCGCCGCGGCGGCCGCGGCGTCGTTGTGCCACCGGAGCATGAGGACCGTGGTGATCTCGGGGTCCGGTTCCCGGGTCGCCCACGCGATGTCGGCCATGAAGGACGGGCCGCCGTCGAAGGCGTCGGACCCGGTCCGTGCCGCCGCCCAGAGCTTGTTCTGGAAATGGCGGAGGAACCGGCCCGGCTGGGCCTTCGATTCCAGGGCGACGTGGGCCGAGACGGGTTTCGGGCACCAGGTCGCGTCGAGTTTGAACTGGTCCGTGCCGTCGTGACCCTGCACCTTCACCGCGAGGTTCTGCTGCCGGAGGTAGATACCCGCCTGACGGGTGGATTCCAGCGAATAGCAGCCCGCGTCGGCCAGTCCGGTCACCACCCGCCAGTTCGCCGCGGGGAACGGTCTGGTCCCCGTCGGCCGGTTCGGGTTGTCGCCGGTGCCGACGGTCCCTTCGCCGACGACGTTGCCGGTCACGTAGTAGCCACGCCGCCCTTGGGAGGTGGCCATGAGCGACTGTGCCAGCGGGAGGAACTGCCCGTCCCGCAGGAAAGCGGTCACGTCGGCGGGAGTGCCCCGCAGTGCCGCGTCGGAGGCCTGGACCAGCCGCGGCCGCAACCGGGAGGCCTCGGCCTTCGCCCTGATGTCCCGCACCTTCTGGCGGTCGGCATCGTCGCGCGCGGCCTGTTCGCGGGCGCCGTCCCGTTTGACCGCGTCGTGGACACCGCGGTCGATGTACGCCCGCCACACGAGCCTGTCGCTGCTCTGCAGCGCGGCCAGCGCGGCGGCCTTGACCTCCGCGTGGACCGGATCGGCGAGCTGGGTGGTCTTGAGCAGCTCACGGATGAAGTCGTCGTCGGCCAGGCCGAGCCACGCCGGGTTCGGCGGGACCGGGACGGCGTTGACCGCGTTGGTGCGGGCGAAGTCGGATTCCAGTTTCTTCGCGGCTTCTTCGTCCCGCTCGCGTTCACGCTCGATGGCGTCGAGCTGATCTCGCGTGTGCAGGTCGTAGATCGTGGTGGTGATGTACGTCTTCCACGCCGCCGCGTCGCCGCCCCAGGCGTCGAGAGCGCCGTTCTTCACCTTCGGCCCGGAAGCGCGTTTCCAGACCTGGTAGACGAAGTTCTGGTCGGTCCCGTCGAGCATCGCGGCGTCGGCGGTGATCCCGGCCCAGCGCGCCGCGTCCTCCCTGGCCTTCCTGGCCAGCGCGACTTCCCGGTCGCGCCGGATCTTCTCGTCGTGGTCGCGTTCGACGAATTCGTGGATCCCGGTGCGGATGAACGCCGACGCGTCGGCGACTTCGAGCTTGTAGACGCGATACGCCTCGATCCTGGTCAGCGGGTACTGCGCCGGGTCGGCCCGGTCGTACACGCGGAACACGAACGCCTTGTCGTCCAGTGAGGTCCACTCACCGGTGATCTCTTCGCCGATGGCCGTGACGGCCCTGGCCTTTTCGAGGACACCGGCGGGCGGGACTTCCGTCGTGGCGACGTCTTTCGCCACTTCGGCGGCCATCGGTGACGCGATCGCGAGGTTTCCGGACAGGAAAACGGCAGCGGCCATCGCCGCGATCCCCGAAGGGACCGATCTTCGGTACATGTTCAGTTATCCCCAGTTCCCGGAATTCCCCCAGTGAAATCCCGGTCGAGGTTCACCTAACCGCTGATGTCCGATTCGCGCAAGATCCGCCTGGACTAGTCAGGAAATCACTCTTGCGACATGTGTCCGGAAAGGAATTGTCAGGCGCCTTCCACCCCGATGTCGAAGGCCGACTCGCTGTCCGCCTTCGAGTACGAGCGGAACGCGATGTGCGTGACCGTGCTCAGCACTCCGGGGACCTTGCCGATCTTCGCCGGGATCAGATCCGCGAGGTCTTCGTGGGCCGCGACGCGGACCGAAGCGATCAGGTCGACGTCGCCCGCGCAGGAGTAGACCTCGCGGACGCCCTCGATGTCCGCGATCGCCTGCGCCGCTTCGGGGATCGCATCGGCTTCGACCTGGATCAGCACGATCGCCGTGATCAAAGGGTCCTCCTGTGTTCGTTGTCGCGCGTCTCCGTCGGGCTTGGTCCCGGCAAAAAGATCCTAGCCCGCGACCCGCTCCAGCGCCGTCGCGCTCGCGGCCAGGTCGAGCCACTCCTGCCAGCCGCCCGCGACGGCCGCCTCGGCCCACGGGTGGGTGGTGCGCACGAGCCGGACCCCCGGGCGGGTCAGCCAGCGGAGCAGGATGCCGACCTCCTCCGAGATCGCGCCGAAGAGCGGCCCTGGACCGGGGATCACCGTCTCCGCCGAGGCCACCAGCATCTCGACCACCGGCATCGGCGGCACCCCGCGCCGGGCGACGCCCGCCGACGCGAGCCTGCCGTGCCGGATCACCGCGAGTTCCCAGCCGCCCTTCCCGTCCGGCCCGGCGGCGATCAGTTCGGGAATACCCGCCAGCGCAGACTGCCGGTGTGCCCTGCCGACCGCGCGGATCAGCCCGGCCAGCTGATCGCGGTGCTGGGCGGCCTGTTCGTAGTGTTCGGCCTCGGCGAGCCGGGCCAGCTGGTCGGCGGCGGCCCGCAGCGGGCGGGCGTCCGTCCCGGCGATGAGACCGGACACCGCCAGCACGCCGGGCCGGTACGCCTCGACCGTCTGCAGACCGGCGCACGGCGCGCCGCAGCGGCCGAGCTCGGCGAGGACGCAGGGGGTGCCGCTCGGCGCGGTGGCCGAGATGCGCTGGGTGCACGTGCGCAGCCCGGTGGCGCCGGCGAGAGTGTCCGCGGCCGACCGGGCGTCGGTCTGGGTGCGGAAGGGGCCCAGCGTCCCGTCCCGCGGCAGGCGGACCACCGAAAGGCGCGGGAACGCCTCCTCGGTCAGCGAGACCCACCAGGCGTGCCGCGGATTCTTGGAACGGCGGTTGTACATGGGGCGGTGGGCGGCGATCAGCCGCAGCTCCCGGATGGAGGCCTCCAGCGCGTGCGCGCACTCGACCGTGTCGACCCGCTCGGCCAGCGCGACCATCTCCCGGATCCGCCCGCGGCTTTCCGAGCCGGTGAAGTACTGCCGGACGCGGCGCCGCAGGTCGGACGACGTCCCGACGTAGAGGACCTCCTCGCTCGGGCCGCGGAACAGGTAGACCCCGGGCCTCGACGGCAGATGCTCGGCCAGCGAACGTTTGCGGCGCTGGGCCGGGGTCACCTCGGGCAGGTAATCCAGCAGCTCTTCGAGCGTGTGGACGCCGACGTTGCCGACGCGTTCGAGCAGTGCGTGGAGGACGTCCACTGTGGCGCGCGCGTCCGCGAGGGCGCGGTGGTTGGGCGTCGTCCTCGCCCCGAACAGCGCGGCCAGCGCGGAAAGCCGGTAGCTGGGCGTCTCGTCACGGGAGATGACCCGGCGGGCGAGCCGTACCGTGCAGACGACGGCCGTCTTCGGCCAGCGGTAACCGTGGCCTTCGCAGGCCGCGCGCATGAAACCGGTGTCGAAGGGGGCGTTGTGCGCCACGAGCACGGCACCGGAGATGAACTCGAGGAACGCCGGCAGGACCCGCTCGATCCGGGGGGCGTCGTAGACCATCGCGCTGGTGATGCCGGTGAGCTCGACGATCTGCGGCGGGATCGGCATCCCCGGGTTGACGAAGGTGGCGAACTCGCCGACGATCTCACCTGCGTGGACCTTGACCGCGCCGATCTCGGTGATCCCGTCCGGCCCGGGTTTCGTCCCGGTGGTCTCCAGGTCGAAGACGACGAAAGTGGTGTCCCGCAAGGGTGTTCCGAGTTCGTCGAAGGCGAGTTGCGCCGCCCCCGGCCGCCGTCCGGTGTCCATGGTCGGGCACAGTAGGGGTGGGCACCGACAATCTCAGTATTCGCGCACGGTGTCCCATCGAGCGCGCCCTGAGCCCATGGGGCCTACCCTGGAGCGATGCAGCCGCAGCCCGCAGTGCCCGAACTGCCCGAGGACGCCACTGGCGGCCCCTCGGGGGTCGTGGCGTCGTCAGGTGGGCCGTCCGACGAGGTCCCGGCCGAAGGCTGGACGTCCCTGCCGGAGACCGTACGTGAGCGGATCGCCGAGCTGGCGGCCGCCGCCGTCGGCAAGCTGCCGGTCGCCGACGTGCCGAGGCAGCTGCGCCCGGTCGCCAAGTTCGCTCCGGCCAAGCGCGCGAAACTCGGCGGGACGGCGTTGCTCGCCGCGCTGGGGGAGTCGTCGCAGTTCCGGGTCGCGGTCACCGAATGGCTGCGCGACCACCGCACGGACGCCCTCGACCCGAACGCCCCCGATTCCGTCGCCGCCGCGGCCGCCGCCGTGCTGCTGGGCGAAGCGGGTGCGGCGGGCCGGGTCCGGCTGGTGGCGAAGAACGCCGAGGAGACGGCGTTGCGTGCAGAACGCGACGCCGCGCTGGCCCGTAACCAGCGGCTCGAGTCCGAAGTGGCGCAGCTGCGTGAAGACTTGCGCGGGGCCAAGGAGATCGCCGGTGGCGCGCGGGGCGAACGTGACGCCGAGGTCGAGAAGCTGTTGAAGCGCCTGCGGGAGCAAGGCGTCCAGCTGCGTCAGGCCAAGGACGCGGTCGCGCAGGCTCACGCCGAAATGGAGAGTGGCGGTGCCGAGCGCGCCGAAGAGGTCAAGGCGCTGAAGGCCCAGTTGGACCGTGAGAGGCAGCGAGTCGCGGCTGAGCGGGTGCGGGCGGAGAAGGCCGTCACGGACGCCGAGATCGCCCGTCAGTCCGCCCGCGAGGCGCGTCAGGCCGACGAGGTCCGGCTCGGGCTGCTGCTGGACACGATCGAAGGCGCCGTCGGCGGGCTGCGCCGGGAACTCTCGGTGAGCGCGCGGGGCCAGCGCCCGGCGGACATGGTCCGCGGTGCGACGTCGGGCCTGGGGGCGGGCGGCAAGATCCAGGACGTCACCGCGCTCGACAGGCACCTCGCGCTGCCCAACGTGCATCTGATCGTCGACGGCTACAACGTCACGAAGACGGGCTATCCGGAGCTGGCGCTTTCCGACCAGCGCGACCGGCTTATCCACCAGCTTTCCGCGCTGGCCGCGCGGACCAGCGCCGAGGTGACCGTGGTGTTCGACGGCGCCGGGGTGCTCTCCGTGCCCGCGGCGGTGCCGCGCGGGGTGCGGGTGCTGTTCTCCGAACGCGGCGTGCTCGCGGACGACGTCATCCGGTCCCTGGTCGCGGCCGAGCCGCCCGGGCGGCCGATGGTGGTCGCGAGCACGGACCGCGCGGTGGCCGACTCGGTGCGGCGGAAGGGCGCGCATCCGGTGCCCTCGGCGGTGCTGGTGTCGAGGCTCAGCCGGGTGTGACGGGTGCGGCAGCGCGTGGGCCTCGTGAGTGGCTAGGACGGTTCTAACGGACCCGTAGTTGCGCCGACCCACAGGAATCCGGCCTTGTGTCGGTGTCCCTTGGGGCTCTCGCTGGCTGGCGTGTGAGTGGGGAAGATTTGGGACGTTGAGTGTCCCCGATCCTCCGTTGATCAAGCTCCGAGAACGGAACACCCGCCTCGACGATGAAGGAATCGGGACACTCGGCGTCCCAATTCTTTCATCGTCGACATCCGGCACGCGCTGAGCACTCCACACTCGAACGTGCCGCGGCGCTCCGCTCCTACCGCTCAACGAGGTCCGGAAACTGTCGGTGGTCGCTCTTAACGTGCACCTCACCACTGAAAGTGAGGAGTCCGAGATGGACGACAAGGCCATCGCCGATATAGCGGACATAGAGACGTTCGTCATCGATTGCGACCGCTGCGCGGTCCGCGGTGACGCATGTCATGACTGTGTCGTCAGTGTTCTCCTCGGCGCGCCCCCGGCGCTCGAATGGGACGCCGACGAGCGGAAGGCCGTCGACGCGCTCGCGGAAGCCGGGATGATCCCGCGCCTCCGGATGGTCGAGATCGTCGGTCAGGAGCGCCGGATGACGGCTTGAGACACGCCGCGACCGGGGCATTCGACGAGTGGTCGATCCGATCGGGTGAACGGTAGGTAGTCGTGACAAGCCCCAGGATGTAACGCCCGTCACAACTTTCCGCTCATGCTGGTCCGAAGGTGTTTCGGCGCATCACGGAGAGTTTTTGTGGTGGGCACGGTGGACGCGGTGCCCGTGGTTTCGTAACCTGTCCGAGATCTCGTGGCCGGAAGTCGTCGCCAGATGACGACACGGGATCGCCACTGAAGCAGCTTTGTCGGGGAGTTGCACCAGAACCAGCCACGCGCCAAACCTGTTGCGATAGCACTCGGCCAGGCGCAAGGCGGGAACGCGGGGAACCGCGCGGGCCTCACGGCCGGCGACGCGGCTTCGCGGAAGAGGGCCCCCGACCTCTTCGTCCCGGGTTCCGGAGTAGGTGGCCGACAGCAAAGGAGACACGCGCGACCGTGCAGTCGCATCCAGTCAAGCGCGTGGTGTCAGGAGCTTTGGCCGCGGCCGCGGTGATCACAGCCGTAACGGTCGCCCAGCCTGCCGCCACTGCCGCCCCAGCCCCCGCCCCCCAGCAGCCCCCCTCCGGATCGGACGCGCTCGCCAAGTACCGCGACCTCGCGGCACAGGCCGAGAAGGCGAACGAGGATCTCCTCAAGGCGAAGGACGACCTCACCGCGAAGCAGGGCGAGCTCGACAAGGCCACCGCCGACGCCGCAGCTGCCAAGGACATCGGCGTCAAGGCGGCCGGTGACGAGAAGACGTTCCAGGCCGAGGTCAACAAGTTCGCCGGTGCGTCGTTCACCAGCGGTGTGCAGCTGAACAAGCTGTCGTCGCTGCTGTCGGGCGCGTCGACCCAGGAATTCCTGGAGCGCTCCTCGGCGCTCGAGGTCCTCGCCGCGAACAAGAACACCGCTCTGAACAACCTGAGTGGTGCCGTCGCCCAGGCCGCGGCCTCCGCGAAGCAGGCGTCGGACGCCCAGGGTGCGGCCACCGCCGCCCGTGACTCCGCCTCCAAGCTGACGACGGACATCGAGGCGCGCAAGAAGACGCTGGACGACCAGCTCAAGGAGATCCAGCGGGCCAGCGGCAACCTGAGCACCGCGGACAAGGCCGCCCAGAAGGACAAGGGCGGCGCGTTCCCCAACCTGCCCGCCCCGGGTCCCGCCGCCGCTTCGGCCCTCTCGGCCGCGAAGAGCAAGCTCGGCAGCCCCTACGGCTGGGGTGACGTCGGCCCGTCGTCGTTCGACTGCTCGGGTCTGATGCTGTGGGCGTACAAGCAGGCGGGTGTCACCCTGCCGCGGTCCAGCCGTCAGCAGTCGACCTTCGGCGCCCCGGTGCAGCGCTCGCAGCTCCAGCCGGGCGACCTGGTGTTCTACAACTCACCGGTTTCGCACGTCGGCATGTACGTCGGCAACGGCATGATGGTGCACGCGCCGACCACCGGCGACGTCGTCAAGGTGTCGCCGCTGCAGAACAACTACGTCGGAGCCCGTCGCCCGACGGCTTGACGAATACCGAAAAGGGGCGGTACCGCGCAGGCGGTGCCGCCCTTTTCGCGTACCGGGGGCCAAGTAGCCTGCAGGGGTGCTGAGGACCCTGCTCGTGACCAACGACTTCCCGCCCCGGCCAGGCGGCATCCAGAACTACCTGAACTCGCTGGCCACCCGCCTCCCCGCGGACGACCTCGTCGTCTACGCCCCGTCCTGGGAATCGAGCACCGGCTCGCACGGCGAGTTCGACGCCGCCGCCCCGTTCGAGGTGGTGCGCCATCCGACGTCGCTCATGCTGCCGACACCGGACGTTCTCAAGCGGGCGAAGGAGATCATGCGGGCCCGCGACTGCGAGGCCGTCTGGTTCGGCGCCGCCGCCCCGCTCGCCCTGCTGGGACAGCCGCTGCGGTCGGCGGGCGCCCGCCGGGTCCTGGCGTCGACGCACGGCCACGAGGTCGGCTGGTCGATGCTTCCGGGCTCGCGGCAGGCGTTGCGGCGGATCGGCGACACCGTCGACGTGATCACCTACGTCAGCAAATACACGCGCTCCCGGTTTTCGGCCGCTTTCGGCCCGATGGCGGGGCTGGAGATGCTCCCGTGCGGCGTCGACACCGCGCTCTACCGCCCGGACGCCGCCGCGGGCAAGGAGATCCGCGACAGGCACGGTCTCGGCGACCGTCCGACGATCGTCTGCGTTTCGCGGCTGGTGCCGCGCAAGGGCCAGGACATGCTCATCAAGATCCTGCCCGAACTCCGCAGGCGCGTCCCGGACGTGGCGCTGCTGATCGTCGGCGGCGGCCCGTACCGCAAGACGCTCACCGGCCTCGTCGGAGCGCTGGGGCTCGAAAACGACGTGGTCATCACCGGATCGGTGCCGTGGAAGGAGTTGCCCGCGCACTACAACGCGGGTGACGTCTTCGCCATGCCGGCGCGGACCCGCGGGAAGGGGCTCGACGTCGAGGGCCTCGGCATCGTGTACCTGGAGGCTTCCGCGACCGGGCTGCCGGTCGTCGCCGGGAACTCCGGCGGTGCCCCGGAAACGGTGCTGGACGAGGTCACCGGGCACGTCGTCGACGGCCGTGACGAACAGCAGCTGAGGGAGACGCTGGCCGCGCTGCTGGACGATCCGGTGCGGGCGCGGCGGATGGGGGCCGCCGGCCGCGAATGGGTCAGTGAGAACTGGCGGTGGGACACCATGGCGAGCAGGCTTTCCGGGCTGCTCGACGGCGACCCGGTCGCCGCGGTCCGATAGCCGGTCAGGGTTCGTAGCGCGCGGGGTGGTTCGGGTCGTCGACGCGGATCACCACGTCGGACAGCGCCGTGGGGTCGACTTCCTGTTCGTAGCGCTCGTAAGCGGGTAGCGCCCACTCGTCGGGGACTCGCCGCTTGAGCGCGGACGGCGAGAGCCACAGGTGCACGCTCAGGTCGAAGGCGAGTCCCGCGCCGAACAGGAACTCGCCCTCCACCAGCACGACGCCGCCCTCGGGCAGTTCGACGCGTTCGGCACGGGTGGCGCGATCGCGGACCGGGTCCCACAGCGAGGGGAGGACCCGGCCGCTGCCGCCCTCGGCGAGGGGGTCGAGCACCTCGCGGCGCAGGGCGCCGAGGTCGAGCCAGTCGCTGTAGCGCGAGTCCGGGTCTTCCTTGCCGCGTTCGAAACGCAGTGAGGCGGGGCGGAGGAAGTCGTTCGCCGAGATCCGCAACGCCGCGTGACCGGCGATCCGCAGGGGATCGACCAGGGCGTCGGCGAGTTCTGTGGTGTTGGTCGCACCGGCCGCGCCGTCCACGGCGACCGCGATCCGGCGGCGGCCGGTGATCGTCGTGATGCGGTCGGTCAGTTCGGAGACCAGCAGAGCGGGAGAAATCGGACGGTAGCGCACAGACAGAGATCCTCCACCCGGACCGGTGACTGCCGCACGGTACACCCGGTGAGAGGATGGGCCGGTGACGAAAGCAGTGGCCAAAACAGCCGGAAGTGGTTGGCAGGTAGGGGTTTCCCAAACTGTGCCGCAGAGCAGCGCACAGGTGTGGGACTTCCTGGTCGGACGCGACGGGGTGGGGATCTGGCTCGGTCCGGGTGCCGAACTCGGCCGTGAGCTGGGCGAGGCGTACGAAACGGCCAACGGGACGACCGGCGAGATCCGCGGTCGTTCCGAGGGTGACAAGCTGAGGCTGACCTGGCGGCCGAAGGACTGGGATCACGACTCGACCCTGCAGATCACGGTGAGCGGCACCGAGCAGAAGACCACGTTCCGTTTCCACCAGGAGTGGCTCGCGGGCGCCGACGAGCGCGAGGAACAGCGGGCATACTGGACCGAGGTGGCCGAGCGGGTGGTGGCCGCGCTGGCCGAACGCTGACCGGCGCGCCGGGGGAGGCGGGCCGATGCGCGAAGACCTGAAGGATCTGGCCGGGGATCTCGTCCAGGAGCCACACCGGATCTCCTCGCTGCTGCGGGAAGAAGGCAGGGTCCGCAAGGTCCGGATGCCGCGCGGTCTGGACGTGTGGCTCGTGACCGGGCACGCAGAGGCCCGCGCCGTGCTCTCGGATCCCCGCGTGGGCAAGGACACGGGCGAGATCCGGCGGCTCTTCGAACGCGACGGCTTCGAATCCGCGGGCGACAACGCCGTCCGCGCGCTGAACGGGCACATGCTCAACTCGGATCCGCCGGATCACACGCGGCTGCGCAAACTGGTCAACCAGGCCTTCACCTCTCGGACGGTTTCCCGGCTGCGGCCCAGGATCGAGCAGATCACCGCGGAACTGCTGGACGGGATCGGCGACGCCGGGCGCACCGATCTGCTGCCCGCGTTCGCCGTCCCGTTGCCGATCAGGGTGATCTGCGAACTGCTCGGCGTGCACGCGGGCGACCGGCCGTCGTTCGTGAAGTGGTCGAACACGATGGTCGCCTGGTCCACGCCGGAGGAACTCCGCGCCGCCGCGGCGCGGATGCACGCGTACCTCGTCGACCTGATCGAAGAGAAGCGCGCGCGGCCCGCCGAGGATCTGCTTTCGGGCTTGATCCACGCCAGTGACGAGGGCGATTCGCTCTCCGGCGAAGAACTGCTGTCGATGGCGTTCCTCCTGCTGGTGGCGGGTTTCGAAACGACGGTCAACCTCATCGCGAACAGCGTGTTCGCCCTGCTGCGCGAACCGGATCAGCTCGCCGCGCTCCGTGCCGATCCCGCGTTGCTGCCGGGTGCGGTCGAGGAGTTCCTGCGCTACGACGGCGCGATCCATTTGGCGACCATCCGGTTCACCCGCGAGCCTTTGCCGGTCGGTGACGTCGTGATCCCGGAAGGTGAGTTCGTGCTCGTCTCCCTGATCGGCGCGAACCGGGACGCCGAGCGATTCGAGGACCCCCACCGGCTGGACGTCACGCGGCAGGCGACCGGGCATCTCGCGTTCGGGCACGGCATCCACCACTGCGTCGGCGCCCCGCTGGCCCGGCTGGAGGCCGGGATCGCGTTGCGCGGACTGTTGGAGAGGTACCCGCTCCTGAGCTTGGACGCCGAGCCGGAATCCTTGCGGTGGCGGGAAAGCACCCTCGTCCACGGTCTCGAAACCCTCCCTGTGCGTCTGCGCTGACGCGGGCGTGTCATAGGGTCGCGGGATGGACGCCGCCGAACTCCTCGCGCTCGACGCGGAACACGTCTGGCACCCGTACGGGCCGATGCCGAGCACGATCGATTCCCTGCTGGTCCGCGAGGCGAGCGGGGTCCGGCTCACCCTCGACGACGGCCGCGAACTGGTCGACGGCATGTCGTCCTGGTGGGCGGCGATCCACGGCTACCGGAACCCGGTGCTGGACGCGGCGCTGGCCGACCAGGCGGGCCGGATGAGTCACGTGATGTTCGGCGGGCTCACCCACGAACCGGCCATCAGGCTGGCGAAGACGCTGGTCGACCTCACGCCGGACGGCCTGCGGCACGTCTTCCTGTGCGACTCCGGGTCGGTGTCGGTCGAGGTCGGCGTCAAGATGTGCCTGCAGTACTGGCAGTCGGTGGGGCGCAAGGAAAAGCGGCGCCTGATGACCTGGCGCGGCGGCTACCACGGTGACACGTTCACCCCGATGAGCGTCTGCGACCCCGACGGCGGGATGCATTCGCTGTGGCGCGGGATCCTGCCGGACCAGCTGTTCCTGCCCAAACCGCCCGGCGGGTTCGACGACGAGCCCGATCAGGCCTACCTCGACGTCCTCGCGGCGGAAATCGAGCGGCACGCGGGCGAGCTGGCCGCGGTCATCGTCGAGCCGGTCGTGCAGGGTGCCGGCGGCATGCGGTTCCACCCGCCCGCGTATCTGCGCGCGCTGCGTGACCTCACCGAGGCCAACGACGTCCTGCTGATCTTCGACGAGATCGCCACCGGCTTCGGCCGCACCGGCAAGATGTTCGCCGCCGAGCACGCCGGGGTGACACCGGACGTCCTGTGCCTCGGCAAGGCGCTGACCGGCGGTTATCTGACGATGGCGGCGGCGCTGTGCACACCGGAGATCGCCGGCGGGATCTCGCGGGGCGAGCTGCCGGTGCTGGCGCACGGCCCGACCTTCATGGCGAATCCGCTGTCCTCGGCCGTGGCCAACGCCTCGCTGGGGATCCTCGCCGGGGGCGGCTGGAAGTCCGACGTCCCGCGGATCGAGGCCGCGCTGAAAGCCGGGCTCGAACCCGCTCGCGAACTGCCCGCGGTCGCCGACGTGCGGGTGCTCGGCGCCATCGGCGTGGTGGAGCTGGACCATCCGGTGGACATGGCGATCGCGACCGAGGTCCTCACCGCGAACGGTGTCTGGCTGCGCCCGTTCCGGAACCTGATCTACACGATGCCGCCGTACATCTCCGACGCCGAGGACCTCGCGACGATCACGTCGGCCGTGGTCGCGGCGGCGCAAAAAGCCTGAAATGGGCCAAGTTCAACCTAAAGGGTGTGACGACGGCCACAGCAAACCGCAAAGGCCACGCTCGGTACAGCGCGTGACCTCGAGCTGATCTTGGTCAAGCGATCGGGCGAGTCCGATCGGGAGGTTTACCCTGTGGTTTGTCGTAAAAGACCGTTATGTCCTAGTTCTCCGGTGCACAAGCAAACCTGAGAAACCTTTGCGTAGCGGACTTTTGCGCGCCGATCAGGTTTCCTGCCCCCATGATCGACATCGTTGGTGACGAGCACGACACCGGGCCCCCGGGCCGCCGTAACCCCGCATCGACCCTCCTGAAGAACCTGCGCCACGACCTCCCGGCTTCGGTCGTCGTCTTCCTCGTGGCCGTCCCGCTTTCGCTCGGCGTCGCCCACGCCGCCGGTGCCCCTCTGCTCGCCGGACTCGTCTCCGCCGTCGTCGGCGGACTCGTCGCGAGCCTCTTCGGCGCTTCCGCCCTTCAGGTCAGCGGACCGTCCGCCGCGCTGACCGTCGTCCTCGCGGAGACCATCGCCACCTTCGGCTGGGCCGCCACCTGCGCCATCACCGCCGCGGCGGGCGTGGTCCAGATCCTCTTCGGCGTCAGCCGGATCGCCAGGGCCGCGCTCGCGATCTCGCCGGCGATCGTGCACGGCCTGCTCGCCGGGATCGGCCTGATCATCGTCCTCGGCCAGTTGCACGTCGCGCTCGGCGGCGCGGCGCACGGTTCCGCGATCGCGAACGTCCTCGCGCTGCCGGGCCAGATCGTCGGCCACCACGACCAGGCCGCGCTGATCGGCGTGGTCACCGTCGGTGTCCTGCTGGCGTGGACCCGGATGCCGCGTCCGGTGCGCCGCGTCCCCGGGCCGCTGGCCGCCGTCGTGCTGGCCACCGGGCTCTCCGTCGCGGCCGGGATGGACCTGCCGCGCGTCGACCTCCCGAACGGCTTGCCAGGGCTGGGTTTCGTGCCCGAGGCGCCGTCGGGATCCTGGGCGGCGATCACCGCTGCCGTCTTCACCATCGCGCTCATCGCCAGCCTGGAAAGCCTGCTTTCCGTCCTCGCCGTCGACAAACTGCGTGACGGTCCCCGCACCGACCTCAACCGCGAACTCGTCGGCCAGGGCCTGGCGAACGTCGCCGCGGGCTCGCTCGGCGGATTCCCGGTCACCGGCGTCGTCGTGCGCACCATGACCAACTTCGAAGCGGGCGCCCGGACCCGGATGTCGGCGATCCTGCACAGCGCCTGGATTCTCGGCTGCTGCCTGTTCCTGGCCGGCACGCTGCGGCTGATCCCGCTCGCCGCCCTCGCCGGGCTCCTCGTCTACGTCGGCGCCAAACTGGTCAACGTCACCAACCTCCGTGAGGTCCGCCGCCACGGCGACCTGCCGGTCTACCTCGCGACCCTGACCGGCGCGGTCGCCGTCAACCTGCTCACCGGGGTCGCCGCGGGGGTCGCGGTGGCGCTCGTGCTCATGCTGCGCCGGATGCTGTTCTCCGGGATCCACATCGAACCGGACGGCGCGCGGACCCGCGTCGTCATCGAAGGCGCGCTCACTTTCCTTTCCGTGCCAAGGCTCACGACCGTTCTCGCCGGAGTCCCCGCGGGTTCGGAAGTGACGCTGGAACTCTTCGTCGACTATCTCGACCACGCCGCTTTCGATTGCCTGCGCGGCTGGCAGCGCGCGCACGAGCGGGCCGGGGGAGTCGTGCTCGTCGACGAGATCGGGCATCCGTGGTTCGGGCGAGGCAAGGCAGGCGTGCCGACCGTGCGGCGCGGTGTCGCGTCCCGGGTGGTGCCGCGCTGGCTCGCACCGTGGTCGGAATGGCAGGCGGAGCATCTCGAACTGCCGGGCCAGCGCGGCGGCAGCGTTCCGTTGTGCCGCGGTGCTTCCGAATTCCAGCGGCGGACCGCACCGCTGCTGCGGCGGACCTGGGACGGGCTGGCGAACGGGCAGCAGCCGCACACGCTGTTCGTCACCTGCGGCGACGCGCGGATCGTGCCGAACCTGATCACCACCAGCGGACCGGGTGACCTGTTCACCGTGCGGAACATCGGAAACCTCGTCCCGCACGCCAGCGCCGAGGCGGATTTCTCCGTGGGAGCGGCGATCGAGTACGCCGTCGGTCTGCTGCGGGTGCGGGAAGTGGTGGTGTGCGGGCATTCCGGCTGCGGAGCGATGAAGGCGCTGCTCGGGGACGCGCCCACCGGGCTCGTGCACCTGGGCAGCTGGCTGCGCCACGGCGAAGCGACGATGCGGCGCCGGGAAAGCGAGGGGCCGGTGCTGCTCGACGGCGCCCGTCCCGATCACGAGGCCGACCGGCTCGCTCTGCACAATGTCGTGCAGCAACTGGAAAACCTGCGCTCGTACCCGGTCGTGGACGCCGCGCTGGCCCGGGGCGAACTCCGGCTCACCGGGATGTACTTCGACGTCGGCAAGGCGAACGTCTACCTGCTCGACGCGGCGCACCGGTCGTTCACGTCGGCCGCCACCCCGGTGAAGTCCTAGCCTTTTCGCGGCACACCCGGTCCCCACCGAAACCCGAATGTCATTCGCGATCGACGGCCTCAATCCCAATATTTGGGAGCCCGTAAGGCTTTTCGAAATGCTGAGGACATCTCAAAGCAACGAAAGAACGCGAAAGTGGGCCACGCCACTCGACTGTGGGGTGATATTCACTCGATCAGGTGGTGCATATCGGACAATTCACCAGTTTCCTGGTGATCATGAAACAACCACTCGCCGTGCTTCGTCACGACCTGCCCGCCTCGTTGGTGGTGTTCCTCGTCGCCGTCCCGCTGTCACTCGGGATCGCTCTCGCGTCAGGGGCGCCGATCGTCGCGGGGCTGATCGCGGCCGTGGTGGGAGGTGTGGTCGCCGGCGCGCTCGGCGGCTCCCCGCTTCAGGTCAGCGGTCCGGCCGCCGGTCTGACGGTGATCATGGCCGAAACGATCGCGACCTTCGGCTGGGCCACCACCTGCGCGATCACCGTCGCCGCGGGCGCGCTCCAGATCCTGCTCGGGCTGAGCCGCATCGCGCGCGCCGCGCTCGCGATCTCACCCGCCATCGTCCACGGCATGCTCGCCGGGATCGGCGTCACGATCGTCCTCGGCCAGCTGCACGTCGTGCTGGGCGGATCGGCGCAGAGTTCCGCGCTCAAGAACATCGCCGAACTGCCCGCGCAGATCGTCGGCCACCACGACACCGCCGCGCTGATCGGCGTGCTCACCATCGGCATCCTGCTGCTGTGGCCGAGGCTGCCCAAGGCCGTCCGCAAGGTGCCCGGCCCGCTCGCCGCGATCGCGCTGGTGACCGTGCTGTCCGTCGCCGCCGGGATGACCCTGCCCCGCGTCACGCTGCCGGGTGACCTGCTCAACATCCGCTTCGCACCCGAATTCCCGGGCACCGGCTGGGGCGCGTTCGCCGTCGCCGTCATCACCATCGCCCTGATCGCCAGCGTGGAAAGCCTGCTCTCGGCCGTCGCGGTCGACAAGATGCACACCGGGCCGCGGTCGAACCTCGACCGCGAACTGATCGGACAGGGCGCCGCGAACATGACCTCCGGCGCGCTGGGCGGCCTCCCGGTCACCGGCGTGATCGTCCGCAGCTCGACCAACGTCGCCGCCGGTGCCCGCACCCGCACCTCGGCGATCCTGCACGGGGTCTGGATCCTGGTGTTCGTCGCCGCGTTCGCCGGGCTGATCCAGAACATCCCGCTCGCCGCGCTGGCGGGCCTGCTCGTCCACGTCGGCGCGAAACTGGTCAACCCCGGCCACATGAAACAGGTCCTCAAACACGGTGACCTCGGGCTGTACCTGCTGACACTCGCCGGTGTCGTCGTCTTCGACCTGCTCACGGGTGTCCTGCTCGGCATCGCGCTTTCGGTGCTGCTGATGCTGCGGCGCACGGTGTGGTCCGGGATCCACGCCGAACGCGACGGTGAGGAATGGCGCGTCGTCGTCGAGGGCGTCCTGACGTTCCTTTCGGTGCCGAGGCTCAGCCGGGTACTCGCGACCGTGCCTGACGGCGCGAAGGTGACCCTGGAGCTGGTCGTCGACTACCTCGACCACGCCGCCTTCGAGAGCCTTTCGAACTGGCAGCAGGGACACGAGCGCACCGGCGGCGAGGTGATCGTCGACGAGGTCGGGCATCCGTGGTTCGCCAACGGCAAATCCGGCGATCCCACCCTGACCAGGACGGACGCGGTGCGTTCGGTGCCGCGGCTCCTCGCACCGTGGTCCGACTGGCAGGCCAAGGACGTCCAGGTGCCCGGCCAGCGCGGCGGTCCGACACTGCGCGGGGCGACCGAGTTCCAGCGGCGCACCGCGGCGCTCATGCAGCCCGCGCTCAGCAAGCTGGCGGGCGGCCAGTCACCGCACACGCTGTTCATCACCTGCGGTGACGCGCGGATCGTGCCGAACATGATCACCACCAGCGGTCCCGGCGACCTGTTCACCGTCCGCAACATCGGGAACCTGGTGCCCGCCCGGCAGGCCGACCCGTCGATGGGGGCCACCGTCGAGTTCGCCGTCGGCGTGCTGAAGGTGCGCGAAATCGTGGTCTGCGGGCATTCCGGCTGCGGTGCGATGCAGGCGCTGGCCACCGGCGCTCCCGACGGCGCGCCGATGCTGGCCTCCTGGCTGCGGCACGCCGAGCCGAGCGCCAAGCGCAAGGTCACGGTGACCCTCGACGGCGAACGCCCGGACACCGAGGTCAACCGGCTGGCCCTGCAGAACGTGCTGCAGCAGCTGGAGCACCTGCGTCACTACCCGCTGATCGCCGAGGCCGAGGCGCGCGGCGAACTGCACCTGACCGGGATGTACTTCGACGTCGGGGCCGCTCAGGTCTACCTGACCGACGACGGCAGCCCGTCGTTCACCCCGGTCGGGGCCGTGACCACCTCCGGGAGCTGAAGGACGCCTTACCCGCATGCGATGGGGCCAAAGCGTCCTTCACCCGATCGCATGCGGGGATGGTCCCCTTCAGCTCCCCTCCAGGCCGACCCACTAGATTCAACCCACGTGAGCATGCTGGTCATAACCGGCACCGGAACCGGTGTCGGCAAGACGATCACCACCGCCGCCATCGCCGCGCTGGCCGCCGGGCAGGGCCAACGCGTCGCCGTGCTGAAACCGGCGCAGACCGGAGTGGGGCCGGACGAGCCGGGCGACCTCGACGACGTCCTCCGCCTCGCCGGCCCGGTCACCACGCGTGAGCTGCGGCGATACCCGGATCCGCTGTCACCCGAGGCGGCCTCCAGGCTTTCCGGGCTGCCGACGTTGTCCCCGAGCGAGATCGCCGCCGCGGCGAGCGATCTCGACGGCGAACACGACCTCACCCTCATCGAAGGCGCGGGCGGGCTGCTGGTCCGGTTCGACGCCGACGGCGCCTCGCTGGCCGACGTCGCCTGGTCGCTCGGCGCGCTGGTGATCGTCGTGGCCGAGGCCGGGCTGGGCACGCTCAACGCGACCGCCCTGACCGCCGAGGTCGCGACCAAACGCGGGCTCACCGTGGCCGGGGTGATCATCGGCTCGTGGCCCGACGAGCCCGACCTGGCCGCGGTGTCGAACCTGCGGGACCTGCCGGTCGCCGCCGGCGCCCCGCTGCTGGGCGTACTGCCCGCCGGCCTGGGCTCGGCGGAGCCCGAGGAGTTCGCCGCCCGGGCCAGGGCGGGTCTCTCGCCGTGGTTCGGCGGGGAGTTCGATCCGGAATGCTTCGTCGGCCGCGCGTCGGCGCAGAAGTGATCTGCGTCGCTGTGTCCGGGACACCCGGTCGTGCACGATGATGTGCCTTTGCTTTGACGCCCCACCCCGAACAGGAGCCGCCTCGTGACCACAGCCCCGGAGACCGTCGACATCCTCGCCGTGGCGCGTGAACAGGTCCTCGAGCGTGGCGTCGGCCTCGGCGAGGAGCAGCTCCTCGAAGTCCTGCGGCTCGGCGACGACCACCTGACCGATCTGCTGGCGCTGGCCCACGAGGTGCGGATGCGCTGGTGCGGCCCCGAGGTCGAGGTCGAGGGCATCATCAGCCTCAAGACCGGCGGCTGCCCCGAGGACTGCCACTTCTGCTCGCAGTCCGGCCGCTTCCCGACGCCGGTGCGTTCGGCGTGGCTGGACATCCCCGGCCTGGTCAAGGCCGCCCGTCAGACCGTCGAGACCGGCGCGACCGAGTTCTGCATCGTCGCCGCCGTCCGCGGTCCCGACAAGCGGCTGCTCTCGCAGGTCCGCGAGGGGATCAAGGCCATCCGCGAGGACGGCAACGACATCCAGATCGCCTGCTCGCTCGGCATGCTCACCCAGGAACAGGTCGACGAGCTCGTCGAGATGGGCGTGCACCGCTACAACCACAACCTGGAGACCGCGCGCTCGCATTTCGCGAACGTCGTCACCACGCACACGTGGGAAGAGCGCTGGGAGACCCTGCGCATGATCCGCGAGGCGGGCATGGAGGTCTGCTGCGGCGGCATCATCGGCATGGGGGAGAGCGTCGAACAGCGCGCCGAGTTCGCGGCGCAGCTGGCCGAGCTGAACCCGGACGAATGCACGATGAACTTCCTCATCCCGCAGCCGGGAACGCCGTACGAGGGCTACGAGGTCGTCGAAGGCAAGGACGCGCTGCGCACCGTCGCCGCGTTCCGGCTCGCGATGCCCCGCCCGCTGCTGCGCTTCTCCGGCGGCCGTGAGCTGACCTTCGGCGACCTGGGCACCAAGCAGGGCATGCTCGGCGGCATCAACGCGATCATCGTCGGCAACTACCTGACCAACCTCGGCCGCCCGGCCACCGCGGACCTGGAGATGCTCGACGAGCTGAAGATGCCGGTGAAGGCGATCAGTGACGTCCTCTGACCGACCGGCGTTCTGCGTCCACTGTGGACAGCCGTCCGACGGCGGCGCGGAACATCCCGCTTGCCACAACCCGAGAACGGCCCTCGAACCGCCGCGCTACTGCACGTTCTGCGCGCGGCGGATGGTCGTCCAGATCACCCCGGTGGGCTGGACGGCCCGGTGCAGCCGTCACGGTGAACTGGCCGGCTGATTCCCGCGACTCGGTGCCGGGTTGCGTGCGCTGGGAGCGTCATTGGTTACGCTCTGCTCAAGCTGCGTGAGGGAGGAGTCCGGGTTGGGCGAGACGTCGGGAAAACCGGCACACCTGTCTTCCAGCGTGTCCGACCCCTGGTCGGTGCCCGTGCTGCCGAGGCCGCGCCGCCCACACCCGAAGGTCGTCATCAAGGCCGATCTGCTGCCGGCGGTCAGCGTGCTGTCCACGGCGGGCCTGCTCGGCTTCCCGCTGGCCTGGCTGTGGTCGCGGCTCGCACCGCCGCAGCGGATGCGCGTGATCAACGACCGCGGCGGTCTCGCGCCGCTGGAACTGGAGAGCTGGCACCGCTTCGACGACCTCGCGATCTACGGTTTCCTCGCGCTCGGCGCCGGGCTGCTGATCGGCGTCGTGACCTGGATGCTGCGGGAACGCCGCGGTCCGGTCGTGCTGATCGCCGCGACCGGCGGCGCGACCCTCGCGGGCTGGCTGGGCGCGACGATGGGCGTCTCGTTCGCCAACGGCCGCTACGAGATCGCCGCGGCACCGGCCGTCGGCGACGTCATCGCGAAGGCGCCACAGCTCGAATCGACGTGGATCATGCTCGCCGCGCCGCTGATGACCACGCTGGTGTACACGCTGCTGACCGCCTGGAACGGGCGAGAAGATCTGGGTCGCCGCCTCGGCTGAGCGTTTTCCTCTAGGGTGGGCGGCAACTTCTCTAGGGGGCTCTTCTTGACCGACGACATCGAGGTTTCCCGGCACAACGCCGTCCGCTTCCCGGGTATCAGCCCGCGTGCCTACGAACACCCCGTCGACCGCGGCGCGCTGGCCACCCTGCGCGCGGTTCCCGGGTTCGCGCAGGTCGTGAAGGCGGTTTCGGGCTTCTACTCCGAACGCGGCGAGCGGCTCATGGCGCTCGCGTCCGGCATCCGGGTGGGCCCGAAGCAGTACCCGGAACTGGACAAGCTCCGCAACGAATGCGCCGAGACCCTCGACCTCGAGCGCGTGCCGAACCTGTACGTCGCCCGCAGCCCCGAGGTCAACGCGCAGACGATCGGCATGGACGAGCCGTTCATCGTGCTCAACACCGCGGCCGTCGAAGCGATGGACCTCGCGTCGCTGCGGTTCGTGATCGGGCACGAGATGGGGCACGTGCTGTCCGGGCACGCGGTGTACCGCACCATCATGCTCCGGCTGATCGGCCTGCAGATGTCGATGTCGTGGACGCCGGTGAGCGCGATCGGCATCCGCGTCGTCATCGCCGCGCTGCGCGAGTGGTACCGCAAGGCCGAACTGTCGTGCGACCGCGCCGGGCTGCTGTGCTCGCAGGACCCGACGGCGGCGCTGCGGTCGCAGATCCTGGTCGCGGGCGGCATCGACCCCTCGAAGATCGACATCCCGGCGTTCCTGCAGCAGGCGGCCGAGTACGAATCGGTCGACGACATCCGCGACAGCTACCTGAAGCTGCGCTACGTCGAGACGATGTCGCATCCGCTGGCCGTCGTGCGGGCCGCGCAACTGCAGAAGTGGGCCGCTTCCGAGGAGTACCGGGCGATCCTGGCGGGCCAGTACCCGCGCCGCGACGCGGACGCGCCGTCCTCCACCTGGACCGACGACCTGAAGTCGGCCGCGAAGTCCTACAAGGATTCCTGGAACAGCTCGGCCGACCCGCTGACGAAGGTGTTCAGCGACGTCGGCGAGGCGGTGTCCGGTGCGGCGGGCAAGGTGTGGAACAAGTTCGGCAACGGCTCCGACAGCACCCCGGAGTCCGGTAAGTAGCCCTCGCGCGCGCTATGAAAGTCCCCTTCATTGCAAAATTTGCAATGAAGGGGACTTTCATAGCATCCGGCGGGCCCGCTCAGTTCAGGTTCGAGGGGCGCGTGAACTCGCCGAGTTCCCCCGGCGGCATCGGGACCGCGCCGAGCGTGCTGAGGAACCCGGCCTCCCGCGTCAGCAGCCGGCACGCGATCCGCAGCCGCCGCAGCGGGTTGGACTCCTCCAGCAGGCGCTGCCGGTCCTCCATCGGGAGCAGGCAGTCGGCGGTGAGCCGGTACGCGAGCGCCGCGATGTCGCCGTCGTCGGGCGGGGTGGTCCAGTCGTCGGCGTGCCAGGCGGACTCGCAGTAGCGCCGGTGCGCGGCCTTGGCGACGTCGGCGAGCCTGGCGACGGTGTCGCCGTGCACCGACGAGACCCGGTCGTCGGGTATCCATTCGACCGAGCCGATCAGGTAGGGCGCGGAGACGCGGTCTATTTCGAGCAGCCGGAACCGGCGCCGCGCGGTGGTGACGACGTCGAATCTGCCGTCCGGCAGCCGTTTCGCCTCGCGCAGCACCGTGCTGCAGCCGACTTCGTGGACGTGCTCGGGCCCGCTCACCTCCCGGATCATCGCCGAACGCAGCGCGACGACCCCGAACTCGCGGTCCGGGATGACGTCACCGACGAGGTCGGTCATCAGCTGCCGGTACCGCGGTTCGAAAATGTGCAGAGGGAGGTGTGTTCCGGGCAGAAGCACGGTCTGTAGCGGGAACAGCGGCAAGATCGCCTTCCCGGTGGACTCATCGCTCGGCTCGGTCACCCGTTCAAGGTACGGGCACGGCACGCACTTCGCAGGACGGTCACTTCGCGGCGGGCGGGCGGAACACCGCGAACGGGTCGGTGATCTGCATCCCCTTGCCCGCGAAGGAGAAGAGGGCCGCCGGACGCCCACCGCTGCGCCCGGGCGGAGCGGTGTGCCCGGTGGGCAGGAGCAGCCCTCGCCGGGACAGCACACGCTGCAGGTTCGTCGCGGACACCCGGTAACCCAGCGCAGCCGAGTAGAGCCCCCTCAACGCCGATACGGTGAACTCTTCCGGGGCGAGCGCGAACCCGAGATTCGTGTAGCAGAGTTTCGACCGGAGCCGGTCCCGCGCGCGCAGCACGATGGACTCGTGGTCGAACGCCGTCCGCGGCAGCTCGGAAACGTCGTGCCATTCGGTGTCTTCCGGGATCTCGGGGTCCACATCGGACGGTACGAGGCCGAGGAACGCCGTCGCCACGACGCGCGGGCCCGGCACCCGGTCCGGCGCGCTGAACACCGCCAGCTGCTCCACATGCTTCAACTGGCGTACGTCGACCTTCTCCGCGAGCTGCCGCCGAATGGACGCCTCGACGTCTTCATCCGGGCGAAGCCTGCCGCCCGGCAGGGACCAGCGGCCCAGATGCGGATCGAGCGCGCGCCGCCACAGCAGGACCCGGAGTGTGTCCGAGCGCACTTGCAGGACCGCTCCCAAAACCTCGTGGGCGAGGGGGGTCTGGGTGTTAAGATGACTTCGCATGGTTTTCGATTGTAAGGCGAAAACCGACTTTGGACAAATCGGTCCAGGAGGGCCAGAACGATGACGAGCACCCTGCAGAACGACCTGACTCCCTACGGTGGCGTCGTCGCCGACGCGGCTTGGGCGGAGGAGGTGCGGAGCCTCGCTCGCCAGCGCGACGCCGTCCTGCTCGCGCACAACTACCAGGTCCCCGAGATCCAGGACATCGCCGATTTCACCGGCGATTCCCTCGCGCTCAGCCGGATCGCGGCGAGCAGTGAAGCGTCCACCATCGTCTTCTGCGGCGTGCACTTCATGGCCGAGACGGCGAAGATCCTGGCGCCCGAGAAGACGGTCCTGATCCCGGACGCGCGGGCCGGCTGCTCGCTCGCGGACTCGATCACCGGCGCCGAACTGCGCGCCTGGAAGGCCGAGCACCCCGGCGCCGTCGTCGTGTCGTACGTGAACACCACGGCCGAGGTCAAGGCGGAGACCGACATCTGCTGCACGTCGTCGAACGCCGTCGACGTGGTCGCCTCGATCCCCGCTGACCAGGAGGTTCTGTTCCTGCCGGACCAGTTCCTCGGCGCGCACGTCAAGCGCGTGACGGGCCGCGAGAACATGCACATCTGGGCCGGTGAGTGCCACGTGCACGCCGGGATCAACGGTGCCGAACTGGCCGAGCGGGCCGCGGAGAACCCGGACGCCGACCTGTTCATCCACCCGGAATGCGGCTGCGCGACGTCGGCGCTGTACCTCGCGGGCGAGGGCGCCGTCGCCCCCGAGCGGGTCAAGATCCTCTCGACCGGCGACATGGTCCACGCCGCCCGCGACACCAAGGCGAAGTCGGTCCTCGTCGCCACGGAGATCGGCATGATCCACCAGCTGCGCAAGGCCGCGCCGGAGATCGACTTCCGCGCGGTGAACGACCGGGCGTCCTGCCGGTACATGAAGATGATCACGCCTGCCGCCCTGCTGCGGTCGCTGCGTGAGGGTGCCGACGAGGTCCACGTCGACATCGAGACCGCCGCCCGTGCCCGCGCTTCCGTGCAGCGCATGATCGAGATCGGGCAGCCTGGCGGCGGAGAATGACCGACCCGGTTACCGCCCTTCAGGCGAAAACCCACCCGGAGTGGGAGGCCGCCGCCGATCTTGTGGTGATCGGCAGCGGAGTGGCCGGGCTCACCGCCGCGCTGCGCGCCCAGGAGCTCGGCCTGCGCGTCCTGGTGGTCACCAAGGCGGCGGTCTCCGACGGGAACACCCGGTGGGCGCAGGGCGGGGTCGCGGTCGTGCTGGAAGGTGAGCACGAGCAGGGCGATTCGGTCGGCAAGCACGCCGCGGACACGCTCACCGCCGGTGCCGGGCTCTGCGAAGAGGAGGCCGTCCGCTCGGTCATCGCGGGCGGCCCGGCCGCGGTGGCCAGGCTCCGGGCCGAGGGCGCCCGCTTCGACCCGGCGGTCGAAGGGCGGCCCGAACTCGCCCGTACGCGGGAAGGCGGGCACAGCGCTTTCCGGGTCATCCACGCGGGCGGCGACGCGACCGGGGCCGAGGTCGAACGGACGCTGGTCGCGAAGGCCGGTGACCGGCGGATCCCGGTGCTGGAACACCACATCGCCGTCGACGCGATCCGCACGCCCGCCGGCGAGGTGGCGGGCGTGACCGTGCTGGACCACCACGGCGTTCCCGGGGTCGTCCGGGCATCCGCCGTGCTGCTGGCCAGCGGCGGGCTGGGGCAGCTCTACCAGGCGACGTCGAATCCGGAGCTCGCCACGGGCGACGGGCTGGCGCTCGCGTTGCGCGCGGGAGCGCAGCTCGCGGACGTCGAGTTCGTTCAGTTCCACCCGACGGTCCTGTTCACTCCGGGCGCGCGCGGCCGGTGCCCGCTGGTCACCGAAGCGGTGCGCGGTGAGGGCGCGACCCTGCACGACGCGACGGGCGCTTCGGTCATGCGCGGGGTGCACCCGCTCGGTGATCTCGCGCCCCGGGACGTCGTGTCGGCGGCGATCACGCGCCGGATGGTGCAGGCTCCCGGCGGTGTCGACGACCACGTCTTCCTCGACGCCACAGGGATCACCGGGTTCGCGAAGCGGTTCCCGACCGTGCACGCGGCGTGCGCGGTGATCGGTCTCGACCCGGCGAAGGACCCGATCCCGGTCACGCCCGCGGCGCATTTCGCCTGCGGTGGCGTCGTGACCACTGTGGACGGACGGTCCGGCGTCCGCGGCCTCTACGCGGCGGGCGAGGTCGCGAGGACCGGCCTGCACGGGGCGAACCGCTTGGCCTCCAACAGTTTGCTCGAAGGACTCGTCGTCGGGCGCCGGGTGGCCGAGGCGGCCGCCGCGGACCTCGCCGCCGGGTTGCTCGCGGACCCGCGTCGCGGTGTGCTCAAGCCGCCCGCCACGGTCGCGGTCACCGATCGCGACGCGTTGCAGCGCGCGATGAGCCGGTACGCCGCGATCGGCCGCGACGAGGAGGGGCTCGCCGTCGTCGGTTCGGTGCTGGATCTTTCGGTGATCGAGAGTCCTTTGTGGACGCCTCGGATCGTCGAGGACGCCGCCCTCACGGTGGTGGCTGAGGCGTTGGTCGCGGCGGCCGCGCGCCGGACGGAATCCCGGGGCTGCCACGTGCGGACCGACTTCCCCGGACGTGACGACAACACCTGGCAACGCGGCCAGCTCATCCGGCTCAGCCCGTCCGGGCAGCCGGTACTGGCCGATCCGATCGCTTTGGAGGGTGTGGCATGAGCGAATTCTCCCACTGGGTCACCAAGGCGCTGGTCGACCACGGTCTCGACGTCCCCGACGTCCACCGGGTCGTCACGACGGCGCTGGCCGAGGACCTCCGCTACGGACCCGACGCGACGACGAACGCCACCGTGCCCGAGTCCGCGCACGCGCTGGCCGAGCTCACACCCAGGAAAGCGGGCGTGATCGCCGGGATCCCGGTGGCTCTCGCGGTTTTCGACGTCGTCCTCGGTTCGGGCCTGGAGATCCTGGCCGCCCGCGACGACGGCGAGCGGCTGACCGCCGGGGAGCCCGCGCTGGTCGTGCGCGGCCCGGTGCGCGGTCTGCTCACCGCCGAACGCACCGCGCTGAACCTGCTGTGCCACCTTTCCGGCATCGCCACCGCGACCGCCACCTGGGTGTCCACTGTGGACGGCACCGGCTGCCGCGTCCGCGATTCCCGCAAGACCCTGCCCGGCCTGCGGCTGCTGGAGAAGTACGCCGTCCGCGCGGGCGGCGGGGTGAACCACCGGCTCGGTCTCGGCGACGCGGTGCTGATCAAGGACAACCACGTCGTCGCCGCCGGTTCGGTGACGGCGGCACTGGCCGCGGCCCGCGAGCACGCGCCCGAACTGCACTGCGAGGTCGAGGTCGACGACCTGGACCAGCTGGAGGAGGCGCTCGCCGCGGGTGCCGACGAGGTGCTGCTCGACAACTTCACCCCCGACGAGTGCGCGAAGGCCGTCGACCGGCGCGACGAGGTCTCGCCGAAGACCCGCCTCGAATCCTCGGGCGGACTGCGGCTGGACGTCGCGCGGGCCTACGCCGAGTCCGGTGTGGACTTCCTCGCCGTCGGCGCGCTCACCCATTCCTCACCCGCGCTCGACCTCGGGATGGACCTGCGCTGACCTGAGTGGTCACCATCGGAAGTCCTCCTGGGGTCTCGACGGCCCAGCTTCCCGCTGGACGCACGGCCGTGAGACCCGAGTACAACCCGGTACGAGGACCTCACGGCCGCACGCCCAGCGGAAACCTGGATCCACCGAATACCCCGGGAGGACTTCCGATGGCAACCACTGGCAAACTAGAATTCCCTTGTGTGACAAGGGAATTCTGGAGGAATGGTGGGCATTGCCGGTAAAAGTGCCGTCGCGGGAGGCGTGGCCTTCGTGGCACTGCTCGGCACCCCCGTCCCGGGGACGGCGGTCGCCGAGCAGTGCGCGAACCCGACGGGCACCTACACCGCGGCCGTCCCGTGGGGGCAACGGCTGATCGATCCCGCGCGGATCTGGCCGCTCTCCCGCGGCACCGGCCAGCTCGTCGCGGTGATCGGCACCGGGGTCGACGGCCGCAACGGCCAGTTCGCGCCCGGTCAGCTCGTCGGCGGCCAGGGCACCGAGGCCGAAGACTGCGACGGCCGGGGCACCATCGCCGCCGGGATCGTCGGCGCGCAACCGGATCCGTCCACCACGTTCACCGGGATCGCGCCCGGCGCCAAGATCCTCCCGATCCGCTACACCCAGGTGAACGGCGGCGGCGACCCCGGGCAGCTCGCGTCCGCCATCGAGACCGCGCTGAACCGCGGCGCCGGGATCATCCTGATCGCCGTCCCGGCCGCTACCGACAACCCCGCGCTGACCGGCGCCGTCTCGCGCGCCAGGGAGAAGGGCGCGCTGATCGTCTCTCCCGCCGCGGGAACGCAGCAGGGCCAGACGTCCTATCCGACCGCGACCCCGGGCGTGCTCGCCGTGGGTTCGACCAACCAGGCCGGCGAGGCGGTGCAGACGGAATCCGGTGCCTACGTGGGGGTTTCGGCGCCCGGCGCCGAACTGGTCAGCACTTCCGCGGGCGCGGGCGGGACCGTGGCGCACCGGTGGCCGGTGAGCGATCCCAGCCTGGCCGCCGCGCACGTCGCCGGTGTCGCGGCGCTCGTGCGCGCGTATCACCCGGAGCTGTCGCCGGAGCAGGTCGTCGCCCGGCTGACGCTGACCGCGCACCGCGGTCCGAACGGGGCGCACGATCCCCGGCGGGGCTGGGGCGCGATCGATGCCTACGCGGCCGTTTCCGCCGCCATCCCGGCCGGTACGCCCGGTCCGGGAGGACCGCCGAGCGTCGGTCCGGACACCTACGTGGTCCCCGCGGCCGCCCCCGCGCGAGCGAACGCGGACAAGGTCGCGGGCGTACTCGCCGTCGTCGGGGTGGCCGTCGCCATCGCGGCGGGAGTGGTGGTGGCCGCGGCCAGGCGGGGCAAGCGCCGGGGCTGGCGGCCTTCGCGTTTTCGCGCCTCGTGAGCGGCAGCGGAGTACTGGGGGACACCACTGCCGCTCACGAGGTCTTTTTGCGACCCCCGGGGTACTAGGGGACGGATACGCAGGCTGTCGAGCCCACGATGGCCACGCCGTCTCCGGCGCGGGAGACGTGCACGTTGAAGTCGGCGCCGTCGCGGCTGAACTGCGCGATCAGCTCACGCGGGTTGCTGCGGTCGCGCGCCCGCCAGCCCTGGCCTTCCAGCAACGGCAGGACGACGTCGACGAGCTTGCGGACCGCGTCGGACGCGTCGTCCACGCGGAGGCCGTACTGCCAGCAGAGCAGCCGCCCCGGCTGGGTCGGGTCGCAGTCCAGTTCGCCTTCCACGGTGCGCTCCGCGCTGGTGCCGAAGGTGCCCGCGACGCCGTCGATGACCGCTGTCAGATCCTCGGCCAGCGGGTCGAGTTCGGTGTTCCTGGTGATCATGACCAACCCCTCACAGGCCTCGGCCCACGCCTTCGACGGCCATCTCCCGCAGCGAGCCACTCGTGAAGCCCTCGTGCGTGAGCGGTCCGCCCGTGATCACACCGTAGATGTTGTTCCACGAATCCGAACCGGGCTTGAGCACCCCGCTGTGGGAATCCATGCCCCACTGCAGGTCGCCGTTCGCGTCGCGGCCGGTTTCCAGTTCGACGACGCCGGGGAAGCGGTCGGGGTCCGCTCCGTGCCCGGCGCCGAGCCATTCGACGAGGCCCGCGTTGCCCTGCGCGACCACGATCGGGTCGAAGGGGGCCGTCATGGAGTATCGCTGCACACCGGCCTGGCTGGCCGGAAGATCGTCCGGGCCCCAGATCCCGTGTCCCATGCCCGCGGATTCGACGTGCAGCACCTGGTCGGCCCGGAGCCCGAGCTGCTCGGCGAGCCCCACGGTCGCGCCGCCGTAGCTGTGCCCGACGGCGGTGACCACGACGCCGGGGCCGGCGTGGCTGTCGATCTGGCCGCGCAGTTCGTCGCCGAACGCCTTGAGTTCGGGCGCCATCGTCTGCGCGTAGTGCGCGGCGGGGCCTTCGGTGATCACGTTCTGGGGGAAGACGCCGTCGGCCCAGACCACCATCGCGGTCCGTCCGGTGGCGTCCGCGGCGACCAGGCTCTTGCCGAGGTCGGCGTAGCTCTGGAAGTTGTCGAACGAGGTGTTGACGCCCGGGACGAACAGCCCGACATTGCGGGTGCCCGGTTCGATCCGGCCGACCAGTTCGGCGATACGCCCGAGCTCGCGCGGATCGAACCGGAGGATCTGCCGGTCGTTGGCGATGATGTCCTCGTACAGCGCGATGCGGTTGCGCGCGTTCGTGATGTCGTCGGCTTTTCCGCCGTGCGCCAAGAGGTTCGCGAGCCGCTCGCGCTCCGACGTCAGCGCGTCGGAGACCTTGGTGCGGTTCTCGGCGATCGCCGCCGCCCACTGCCCGGTGTCGGCCGCGCCGCCGACACCCGCCGGATTCCCGGCCTTGGGCAACGGGCTCTCCGGCATCAGGGCGCGGTACGAGGCGGCGACCTGGACGTCGGCGCGCCGGTAGCCGCCCGCCGCCGCGCTGAGACCCTGGTGGATCACCGTCGCCTTGGTGAGCTGGCCGTCGAGTTTGCCCGCGACGTCCTTGATCGTCTTGGTGAACGTCGCGGAAGCCGCGCTGGAGGCCGAAACCTGGCCGAACGCGGTGGCGGGGACGTTCTCACCCGCGAGCGCGGTCTGCGCCGTCTTGAGCACGCCGGCGCGCTGTTCGAGTTCGGCCGCCGCCGCTTCGAGCCTGGCGGGGGCGACTCGGTAACCGCCCGCACTGGATGCCATCACCGAGCCGCCTCTCCTGTTCAGAAAGAAATGTTCAGAAAGAAATCAGTACTGTTCGGATTCTTCGCCGAGCACGGCGGGAGCGACCGGGGACGACTGACCCCAGACGTTCTCGGTCTCCACGAGCCACGGCGGGATCCGGCGCCCGGAGCCCATGTCGCCGCCCGCGCCCATGCCCATCGGCATCATGGGCATCATCGGCATCGCGCCCTTGGCCGCCGCCGCGCCCGCGGCACCGGCCGCTCCGCCCGCCAGCCCGCTCATCGCGCTGCCCGAGGAACCGTCGCCCGCCAGACCGGAGAACGCGGCCGGTGCCTCGCCGGGACCGGAGAACCCGCCGCCCGCGCCGATCGCGCCGCCGTCCAGCGAGGGCGCTCCGCCGCCGATCGGGATGCCGCCACCGGCACCGCCCGCGGTCGCGCCGGCCGCACCGGCGCCACCTCCGGCGGCGTCACCGTTCTTGTCCTTGCCGTCGTTCGGGTTCTTGCCGTTGGCCCAACCCGGGACGCGCGGCATGATCGAGCCGAACCGGCCGAACGCGGCGGCCGAGGCCGCAGCGAGACCTGCGGTGAACATGTCGCCGAACAACGGGTTCGACTTGGGGGGCTGGGGCTGCCCGGTGGTGGGCGGGGTGGAGCCGTCCGACGGCAACGGGTGCGTGTTGTCGCCCGGCAGCACCCCGACGCCGGGCGTCCCGCCGATGTTGTTGCCGACGGAGCCACCGCCGGGGGCCGTGCCGCCACCGGTGACCGGCGGCGGGGCGACGGCGTTCGGCGAGGCCGGAATGGACTCTTCCGCCGTGGAGTACTCGCCGGCGAGCTGGGTCATCACCACGATCGCCTTGCTGTGCGCCGCGTTGGCCGCGCCCGCGGCCTGCTGCTGCGCCTCGACGTTCGAGATCGCCTGCTGCCGCTGCTGCGCGGCGGCGATGACCGTCGCCTGCGACGAATCCGGGGGCAGCAGCGGCGGGTTCACGGCCAGCGCGAGGTCGGCGGGGGAGACGTCGGGCACCGCGACCGGCGGCGGCATCTCCTTCTTGGCCTTCACCAGCGCGTCCGCCGCGTCCTCGAGGAGGTGGTTCATCGCGTGCGCGGTCTGGGCGACCTTGCGGATGCCGCCGACCAGGTCGGTGATCATCGTGTGGTACTTGTCGGCGGCGCCGCCGGTCCAGCTGCCGGAGAAGTCCTTCAACTCGCCGGTCAGGTTCTCGGCCTGTTCGAACAGCCCGGAGCCGGTGGACTGCCATTTGTGGGCCGCGTGCCGTGCCGTGTTGGGGTCGCCCGCCTGCAGCATCGCGTAGAGCTGCTGGTGCGAAAAGGCGGCGAAGTTCGTGTGAGCGGTGCTGGTCATCCCTTGTTCCCCCCGCCGTTCGAGCCGCTGTTGCCACCCAGCACCCCGCCGAGGACGTTGAGCAGGGGATCGAGCAGCCCGGTCTGCTGGCTGGAGTGGTTCATGTCGCCCGCCACCGATTCGTCGGCCGCGGCGTAACCGTCGGCGACGGTCGTGGTGACGTCCTGCGCGAAGGTGATCGCGCCCTTGACCTGGTCCAGCAGGCCCTGCATCTCGGCGACCGCGGCCTTGTGCGCCTTGTCGAGGGAACCCGCCTCCCCGAACTCGCCGAACAGCAGCGGCTGCTCGCCCAGGGTCAGCAGGAAGTCGTTCGGCTTGGACATCGCGTGGATCTGGGTCTCCAGTTCCCGCACGAAGTCCTTCAGTGATTCCAGATGGACGTAGTACGACTGGTCTTGCATTGATCCCGGCTCTCTCGTGATCGGCCATGCCTACAAGGGACGACTACGCGCAAAGCCGGCCGGCCGGTGCCGAGGGGGGTGAAAGCACCGGCCGGCCGACGGATGGGGACTCAGCCGGCGAACAGGCCCTGGTTACGGTTCTCCAGGCTGTGCTGGATATCGTGGGCGTCGCCGACCTTGCCGCCGAACTGCGCGATGATCGCCACGATGTCCGCGGTGGCCTGGCGCAGGCGGGTTTCAGACGCACGGGCGGCCTCACCGGCGGAGCTGCCGGAGGCGTACCAGGTCTGGGTGATCGGCTGCAGGTTGGTGTGCAGCTGTTCGAGCTGGGAGGTGAGCGCCTTCGCCTTGGCGGCCAGCGAGGCCGAGCTGTGCTGCAGCGCGGCGAAGTTGATTTCGACGACGTCAGCCATGATTGGTGGTCCTCTCGCGGATCAGGGGTTGAGCCGGTGGATCACGGTCTGGTCGACGGTCCCGCTGACCCCGGTCAGGCTTTCCCGGACCTGCTCGTCACCCGAGTTGTAGTTCCGGTTGCTTTCGTGGACGAGGCGCGACATCGTGTTGAGCTCGTTCACGGCGATGGTCATCTTCTCCTGCAGGCGGCGCTGCAGGTCCCAGAACGCGACGGCCTGGTCACCCTTGTAGTTGTGCAGGGTCTGGGTCAACTCGCTCTCCAAGCTGGCCATCGTCGTTTTGGCATTCGACGCGGTTTCCTCGAACCCCTGGACGGCGCGCGCCATCGCAGCTGCGTCTGCCTGATATCCCGTACCGGTCATGGATGGGCCACCTCCTCTCATCTCGCTGGAAATCCCGGTGAGCACCAGGGGACGCCCTGTCTGCTCTTGTGAAGGACACGCTAGAAAAGAGGGGAGTGTGGTCAAACGGCACAACTGCCGGTCAGGGTGACGGCACTATTACCCACAGCTCGGGGGTAGGGCCTTCCCCACCTTCGATCCGGGGGAGTACTCCAGTGTTCGAAGTGGAGCCTCCCGGCACCCTCTAATCCATGGTGGACAGGGGATCCAGGACGGTACTGCATCGCCCGTTGATGATCTTGGCGGCGGCGATGGCGGTGCTCGGGACGATCGCGCTCGGCGGTCTCGTTTTCGACGATCGCAGCCTCGTCAACGCGCCCATTTGGCTCAAACCGCTCAAGTTCACGATTTCCGTGGGGCTCTACGCGGTGACACTGGCCTGGCTGATCGGACAGCTGACCCGGGGGCGGCGGCTGGGCTGGTGGCTCGGGACGGTGTTCGCGGTCGGCCTCGGCCTCGACATGGCGCTGCTGTTCTGGCAGGTCATCGTCCGCGGCAGGACGCTCCACTTCAACCAGGAGACCCCGGCCGACCAGTGGATCAACAACATGGTCGCGAACGGCGCCTTCACGGGCTGGGGAGCGACGGCGGCGATCGCGGTTCTCCTGCTGTTCCAACGTCTTCCCGACCGGGCGATGAACTCCGCGTTACGCGCGGGTGCCGCGTTGTCGGTCGCGGGCATCGGGATCGCGCTGCTGATGTTCGGGCCGAACGAACAGCAGGCGGCCCAGTTCCGCTCCGGCGAACGGCCGTCGATCATCGGCGCCCACGCGGTCGGTGTGCCCGACGGCGGTCCGGGGCTGCCGGTGGTGGGCTGGAGCACCGTCGGCGGGGACATGCGGATCCCGCATTTCGTCGGGATCCACGCGATCCAGGCGTTGCCGCTGGTCGCCTACGGTCTGCTCGTGCTCGCCCGGCGGTATCCGGTGCTCGAATCGGAATTCGTGCGGCGGAATCTGGTCCGGACCGCTTCGGTGGGTTTCGCGGGATTGCTCGTGCTGCTGACCTGGCAGGCTCAGCGGGGACAGTCTATCGTGCACCCCGACTTCTGGACGCTGGTCACGGGCGCCGGGATCATCGCCGTCGTGACGGCCGGTTCGGTGCTCTCGCTGCGGGCTCCGAGGCCGATGCACCAGCTGACGTGATCTTCACCGTATCTCCGCGAAATCCACTCGGGACTTCCCTCGCGATCGGATAGTTTCCGGGGCGATAAAGGGGGTAAGCGTGACTGGAACGCGGACTTGTCGGCGGGTTTCGGGCGGACGCGCGGGCGTACTGGTCACCGCGGCGGTGCTGAGCGGTGGGGCGGCGCTGATCGGCGGGGCGGCTTGTTCGTCGGGATCTTCTCCCGACGCGGCCGCTCCGGCGGCGCCCGAGGCGTTCGGTCCGGCGGGATATCGCGGGCTGACCTTGGGGATGGCCAAGGACGCCGCGCTGGCGGGCGGGAAGCTCGCCTCGGCGCCGACGTCCAATTTGGACGGTTGTACCGATTTCTCCTACACCGGCGGCCCGGCACCCGACCCGGCGCGGATGAAGGCCGAGGCCGACGTCGAGGCCAAGGCCAAGGACCTGAACAAAAAGGCCGACGAACTCGAGGCCGATCCGGAGTCGAAGCCGGGCGCGTCCGCGGAGGAAAGCGCCAAGTCGGCGGAGAAGTCCGCCAAGGACGCTCTGCTGTTCGCCGATGCCGCGCAGGCGTCCGCTGATCTGGCGGGCAAGCGGGAGGAACGCGACAAGGCGTTCGTGGCCGCCGGTGGCGCCTCCTTCGGCAAGGACGGACTGCGTCAGCTCGCCGCGCCGTCGGACGCCAAGACGGCCGAGGGGATCGGTGCCGGTTCGGGGTTGGCGGAACTCAAGACGGCCTACGACGCCAAGGGGATGAAGACCGGCGACAACGGCCGGTTCCAGGTTCCCGTCGACGGGAAACCGGACTGGGTCTACGAGTTCACCGTCGCGGGGGACAAGGTCGGCTCGGTGTCGATGGTCAGTCCGAAGGCGAAGTGCGCCTGAGTTTCGCTCCGTGGACGATGAAGATCACGAGTACTGCAAGGTCTTTCTTCAGGCGAAGGAAGACCTTGCAGTCGATTTCTTGACCGGCTTGCTGGGTGTGCGAGACCGGCTCGGGGTGTTCTCCTTGCCGGAGGCGATCGTGGACGTCTCGCGGAACCCCGGCAGGGGCGCGACCGGCGACTTCATCGGGTGGCCTGCCATCGTCGAAGTGGAGGCCGAGGAAGGCGCCGAGAGGGCGTCCGTCGTCGGCCTCGTTTCGAGGATCTTGTCCGCGCTGTGGGAGGCAGGGATCCCGGCCGTGGCGGCGTGCGACTACGAAGACGAACTGCCATGGCGGGGCGGAATCGGACGGCTGGAAACGTGAAGGCGATGGGGCCGTTCGCTTTCGAACGGCCCCATCACCTCCGTGTCAGACTCCCGCGGTGGTGCGGATCCAGCTGCGGCTCGCCGCGACACTGGCGTAGTTCTGGGTGCCCTGCGGGTTCGTGCCGGAGTTGCTGCCGGTCGAGCAGACACCGACCTGGACGCCGCCCGAGAGCTGCGGGCCGCCCGAGTCGCCGTGCCAGGCCGAACCGTTGACGCCGACACTGGCGATGGCCTGGCCGCCGTACGCGTCGCTGCTGGTTCCGGTGATGCGGACGTTGGCCGTCTTCAGGACGCTCGACGGCGGGTTGTTGCCCTGCGTGCGACCCCAGCCGTAGATCTGGTTGGTGGTGCCGCTGGACGGGTTCGCGGTGCCGAGCTTCATGTACGTCGTGCTGACCGCGGTCGTGAGGTGCAGCAGCGCGATGTCGCCGCTCGGGGCGGCTTTCTGCTGGTCGACGTCGGCTTCGGTGCCCTGGTTCAGGTTCACGTTGCCGACCTTCACGTGCATGCCGGGCTTGTTGAGGCAGTGCTTCGCGGTGAGGACCCACTGCGGGGCGATGATCGTGCCGGAGCAGTTGAAACCGCCGAACGCGGTGGCGTCGTCCCAGTAGATCTGGGCGCCCCACGGCGCGGAACTCACGGTGCCGCCGCCGATGATGTCCTGGCCCGCGTTCGCGGCGGGGGTGGCGGCAAGGGTCAGCGCCGCGGCGGCGCCGGCCACCGTTGCGACGATCTTGGACATACGCATGAATACGCCCTTCGGCCTGCGTCGGGGAGTTCGTTTCGACTTGAAACGGTTTCACCAAGTTAGGCGGCGGTAAGGGCTTTTGTAACCTACCGAAGTCGGTAAGCGTTGCGAGGAAAGTATTGGGCCGTCCGGGTCGGGGGCGGCCGGTGTCCGATTGGGATCGTGGCGCTGGACAGTGAGGCTGGGCAGTGAGGCTGGATCGTCAGGCTGGACAGTGAGGCTGGATCGTGAGACTGGGGTATTTCGGGTGGATTCTCCGTTTTCTCCGGGAAGGCGTTTCTTGGCGCGGTGGTTCCGCGTTGCCCGGTTGAGCCGCTTAGGGTGTGGTGGGTGACTACTCGGGTGATCGTGCTGAACGGTGGGTCCAGTTCGGGTAAGTCGGGGATCGCCCGATGCCTGCAGGCGGTGCTGCCGGAGCCTTGGCTCACTCTCGGCGTCGACACCTTGATCGACGCCATGCCGTCCACTGTCGACGATGGGATCGACTTCGCGAGCGACGGCGGGGTGAACGTCGGCTCCGGGTTCCAACGTCTCGAAAACGCGTGGATGGCCGGTGTCGCGGCGATGGTGCGGGCGGGCGCGCGGGTCATTGTCGACGACGCGTTCCTGGGCGGCGCGGAATCGCAGCGGCGGTGGCGTGAGGCGCTCGACGGGCTCGAAGTGTTGTGGATCGGGGTTCACTGTGACGGTGTTGTCGCCGCCGGGCGGGAGATGGCGCGAGGGGACCGGGTCGCGGGGATGGCGGAGGCGCAGGCCGAGGCCGTGCATCGGGGTGTGGTCTATGACTTCGAGGTGGACACGGGGTTGAACGAGGCTTTGGTGTGTGCGCGGGAGATCGGTTCGCGAGTCACCTAGGTGGCTGAGCCGGGGCTGATTGACGAGTTCGCCACCGGTGGTGCGTCAGGTCCTGTTTGGACGCCATGCCGCTCGCCGGTCAAGTCCGGGTGGGCTTTGTGAACGTTTGTGCGCCCGGGTTCCGTGAATAGCCACCAGGGCCATGGAAGGCCTGATCACGCCGGCCTGTCGTCCTCTGGTTCTTCGCGTGGTTCGTGGAGTGGTTCGGGTGTCGCGTCGTAGGTGTGCCCGCTTGGGGTGGTGAGGGTCGTGCCGCCGTTTCCGGTGGGTTCGGCGTACCAGCCGGGTTCTTCTTTGAGTAAGTTGTGAATTTTGCAGTTGCCGTGGCAGTTGTGGTGATTGGTTTTGCCGTCGCGGGCCCAGCCGGTGATGTGGTCGATTTCGGAGAACTCCGCCGGACGGTGACAGCCGGGATGGGTGCATTCCCGATCCCGCGCCTTGATCAGCCGGGCCAATGAGGCCGGTGACCGATAGGTGCCGGCACTGGCTTCGAGGAGTTGACCGGTCGCGGGATCGGTGATCAACCGCGACCAAGTCGAATCCGGATCCGAAGCGATTTCACGGACCAGCCAGTCCGGAATGGGCCCGTAGCCCGCCAGGATGGCAGGGTCCTCGCGAACACCGACCAGGGTCAGGAGATCCACATAGACGTGAATGTGCGCGCGAGGCTTTCCGCGGCCGTCTTCTGCGAGGAGACGTTCGCCGAAGATGTCGGCGCGATGCTGGTCGAGGGTGCGGGACTTGTCTTCCGCTCGGCGCGTTCGTGCGGCCCGGCTCATCGAGGCATAGATCGAACTGGCCACCTCCGTGGGGAGGTATCCCGAGAGCGTGGACATGGTCTCGTCGTCGTGCTCCAGCGAAATATGCCGTAGCTCGCGTTTCTTTTTCGCTCGATCCCGATATCCGTCGGGATCGAACTTCTGCACGGCGTGGTTCACCGAACTGCGGATCGCCGAAGGATCACGACCCGCCAGACGTAGGGACATCCATTCGTCCACCTGCGCGGCGACCTCGTCCGACACGTCACGGGTCAACCTGGTGACCTTGGACGCCTTGAACAGATCGATATCGCCCTTCTCCAGTGCCGCCAAGGTGTTCGGCAATCGGGCCACCAGGGCGCAGGAGGTCTCGACGAGCAGGAACGCTTGATTGCGGGAGACCGAGAGGCGCAAAGCCACCTCCTCGGTCACCGATCTTCGCGACCCGCCGACGGCGGCGAACTCGGCTAACGCGCGGACCTGACGACCCTGCGCCTGACGATGTGAAACCTCCTCGTCGAACGCGGTCTCAAGAAACCGAGCAGCTTTCAGGTTAAAAGCAAGAGTTGTGGTCATGCCGATTATCATAGTCGAACATGAGTTCGATCACCACTGAATGCGTGACCGGATTTACGCGGAGAGTGAACGGTCCGGTGAGTGACCTTTCCCGGGTTGCGGGCCCATTCACGGGGCGTCGCGGACTTCAGTGCGACCGCAAGTCGTCTCGCATCGCTTCCTGTACGGACGGACTCCCGGGTGCGCTTCAGTTCCCTGGGGTTGGCTTCCCGTTCAGGGTCGGTGACGTCTTTGCCCCCGGCGGCCACAGTGCGTAAGCCGCGTACGGTCCGGAAGTAGTTCACCGCCGCCGTCGTCACCTCAGTCGGCGCGACCACTTCCAGTTGGTGACGCTGCTCGTAGCAAGGTGCGCGTGGCCGGTAGCGTCGTCCACTGCATTCGTCAAAGGTTACGACCGTCCGGCTCAGTCCTCCACAGGCTTCGTCCAAGCCACCTGGACCAGCCCCGTCCCGTGCCTCCGCGAAACCAGCATGCCCCGCCCGGCAGGCTGCGGCCCCGGCTTCACGTCCCCGAGCAGCGCACCCTCTTCCCGCGACCCGGACATCACGAGACCAGGCGACCCCAGTTCGCGAATCCGTTGCAGCACCGGCTCGAACAGCGAGCGCCCGGCCCCGCCGCTCCCGCGCGCGAGGATGAGGTGCAGGCCGATGTCCCGTGCCTGCGGCAGGAATTCCAGCAGCGGCAGCAACGGGTTCCGGCCCACGGTCGCGACCATTTCGTAGTCGTCGACGAGCACGAACAGCTCCGGCCCCCGCCACCACGAGCGGTTCCGCAACTGCTCGGGCGTGACATCCGAACCGGGAAGCCGGTTCCGCATGGCCTGCTGGCACTGTTCGATCAGCCCAGTCAGCGCGGTCTCGGAACCCGCGTAGCCCAGCAGATGCGACTCCGGCACCGCGCCGAGCAGCCCTCGCCGGTAGTCGGCGACGATGATCGCGGCCTCCGTCGGCGAATACTTCGAAGTGATGCCTTGCGCGATCGCGCGCAGGAGCGAGCTCTTTCCGGATTCCACATCGCCGAAGGCCACGAAATGCGGTTCGGTGGCGAAATCGAGGTACACCGGCCGCAGATTCGATTCCGCGATGCCGAGCGTGACCTGTTTGCGCGGCCCCGCTTCCAGCGAGTCGAGTGGGATCTCGGGCGGCAGCAGCCGCACGGCCGGAGCCGGCTTTCCCTTCCAAGCGGCGGAAATCCGCCGGTTCAGATCCAGGCCGCCCGCGCCGACGGTGTCCGGCCGCTGATCCGCATCGATCCGCGGGAGCGCCGCGAGGAAGTGCAGTTTGTCCGCGGTCAGCCCGCGACCCGGCCGGTCCGCCGGGACGTTCTGCGCGATCTTGCGGTCGATCAGCGAGTCCGCCGGTTCACCCAGCCGCAGTTCGAATTTGGTGCCGATGGCGTCGCGCAGCGGCGCCCGCATGCCCATCCACTGGTTGATCGAGACGACGACGTGGATGCCGAAACCGAGCCCGCGCGAGGCCAGGCTGGTGATCTGCTCCTCCAGCTGCTCGTATTCCTGCCGGATCGTGGTCCAGTTGTCCACGAACAGGAAGACGTCGCCGAACTCGCGGCCCTCTGTGCTCTCCTTGAACTCCGCACGCCGCTGGCGGAACGTCGTGATCGACTCGATCCCGTTGGCGGAGAAGAACTCCTCACGCTGTTCGAGCAGGGTCGTCAGTTCCGCGACGACCCGGCGGCAGCGCTGGGCGTCGCGGCGCGTCGCGTATCCGGACACGTGGGGCAGCCCGGCGATCGGCGCCAGCGCGCCACCGCCCATGTCCAGGACGAACAGCTGGACCTCTTCCGGCGTGTGGGTGAGCGCGAGCATCGCGGCGATGTCCCGCATCAGCGTGCTCTTGCCGCTCTGCGGCGCTCCGACGATCAGCGCGTGCCCGGCGGCACCGGAGAAATCGGCCCACAGCATGTCGCGCCGCTGCTCGAACGGCTTGTCCACCAAGGCGACCGGGATCATCAGCTTGCCGTTCCCGCCCCAGCCCAGCGGGCACAGACCGCGTGCGGCGTCCTCGCCGAGCGGCGGAAGCAGCTGGTCCAGCGTGGGCGGTTCGGCCAGCGGCGGCAGCCAGATCTGGTGCGCTTCCGGGCCTTTGCCTTCGAGTCGCGAGATCATCGCGCCGATGATCGTCTCGCCGGTGCCCTTTTCGACCGGTTCCTCCGCTTCGACGGTCACCGGGATCTCCACCGGCGCCAGCGTGAACGGCATCAGCCCGAGGCTTTGGCCGTCCTTGCGCACGATCTTGCTGCGCGGTGGCAGCTCTCCCGAGACGTACGCGGCCTTGAGCCGGATGAGGGTGTCGTTGTCGGACTTCAGATAAGCCGAGCCCGGCACGGGCGGAAGCTGGTAGGCGTCCGCGACCCCGAGCACCGCGCGGCTCTCCGACGCGGAGAAGGTCCGCAGGCCGATCCGGTACGACAGGTGCGAATCCAGTCCGCGCAGCCGTCCTTCCTCCAACCGCTGCGACGCCAGCAGCAGGTGGATCCCGAGACTCCGCCCCAGCCGTCCGATCGCGACGAACAGGTCGATGAACTCCGGCCGCGACGACAGCAGTTCGCTGAATTCGTCGATGATCACCAGCAGCGACGGCATCGGCCGCAGGTTGACGCCGGATTCCCTGGCCTTTTCGTAGTCCCGCACCGACGCGTAGTTCCCGGCCGCGTGCAGCAGCTCCTGACGCCGCAAGAGCTCGCCGTTCAGCGCGTCCGCCATGCGGTCGACCAGCGCGAGATCGTCGGACAGGTTGGTGATGACGGCGCAGGTGTGCGGCAGCCCGGTCATCCCCGCGAACGTCGCGCCACCCTTGAAGTCGATGAGCGCGAGGTTGAGCTTTTCCGACGAATGGGTGACGGCGAGCGCGGTCACCAGCGTCCGCAGCAACTCGCTCTTGCCGGACCCGGTCGCGCCGATGACCAGCCCGTGCGGGCCCATCCCGCCTTCCGCGGACTCCTTGAGGTCGAGGTCGACCGGCCTGCCTTCGGGATTGATGCCCAGCGGGATCCGCAACCGGTCCCGCGCCGAACGCGGCGCCCAGGTGACCTCGGTGTCGGTGTCGCGCGGGTCGCCGATGCCGAGCAGCCCGGCCAGTCCGAACGTCGCCGACATCGGTGCTTCGCTGACCACCGCCGCCCCCTGGAACAGCGGCGTCAGCATCCTGGCCAGCGCTTCGGCGGCACCGCGGTCCAACGTGTCCGGGGTGCCGAGGAATCCGAGCCGCTGCTCGGTGCCGTCGCCGACGACCATCCCGAGTTGTTCGGGGCTCATGTGCAGGCTCAGCAGCCGTTCGGACGAAACCGACCGCGGCTGCTCCGCGCCGATCTCCACCACCGTGACGCCGAGCCTGCCTTCTTCGGCGACGAGCCGCGGGTCGGCGAGGGTGTGCCCGCCGTCCACGATCACGACGATATGCGGCAGGTCCAGCCGGGAATCCGGCCGTCGGGTGAACGCGGGCCGGTCGCCGAGGTCGGGGCCGAGGAGGTCGGCGAGCTTCCCGGAGTCGGCGTCGACGAGCCGTCGCGGACCGGCCGCGTCGGCGGCGGTGGAGGCGACGTGCGGCAGCCACTTCGCCCATTCCCAGTCGTGCAGCCGGTCGTCCTTGACGCACAGCGCGATCCGCAGGTCGCCGGGTGAGTGGAAGGTCGCGAGCTGGGTCAGCATCGCCCGCGCGGTCCCGAGCGTGTCCGGACGGCGGCCGGACAGACTGACCTGCGCGAACGACCTCAGCGAGACCGCGACCGGGAGACCGTCGACCGTCGAATAGGTCCGGATGAAGTGCTTGAGGTTCGTCGAGCACACCGGATCGAGGTCTTCCAGCGGCACGGTTTGCGGCGCTTTCAACGGCGTCGCGAGCCGCTGCGGCCCCGTCCCGACGCGCACCTGCCCGAACTGCGAGTCGGACCGGCGGCGATCCCACAGCTTCCCCGTCTCGATGTACGCCCAGAGATCCGCCGGATCGGGCTGCAACGCCGCCATGGCCGCGCGCTGGCTGTCCGCGATGTCGCGGACCTGGCCGCGCAAACCGGTCAGATAGCGCTGGTAGTCCCGGCGCTCCTCGTTGATCTGCGCCTTCTTCGCCGCGCCGCCGCGGCCGAGCGACATCACCACCATGCCCGCCATCGCGGTGAGGAACAACGCGCCGAAGATGTAGGTCATCACCCCGCCGTCGCGTCCGATGTAGACGAACGACATGGCGCCCATGCCCAGCATCATCGGCATGAACATCAGCAGTTGCATGGCTCCGCCGGAGGAGCCCTTCGGCAGCATCGGCGGGGACTGCAGGACGATTTCACCGGGCTGCTCGCCCAGGGCCGGCATGCGGTCGCGAGTGGCGCTCATCAGGGTCTTTCTGGCCGCGTGTGGGTAATCCTGCCGATCATTCTGGCCACTCGTGCCGCCGTTGCGGTGGGTACTTTTGCCGTCCGCTCGCGTCTGGTGGCGAACTTACGCTGCTGGTCAACGCAGACGTGGGGGAACGAGAAAAGGAGAACCATGGTCGGCACGGGCGAGTACCGGGCGGAGCCCGAGGCCATGCGCTCGGCGGTCGGGAACCTGGGCGGCATCATCATGCAGGGCATCAATGTCGTCGGCGACCTCGAGCGCACCGTCCTGCAGCCGATGTCGTTCGCCACGTTCGGCAGTGCGGTGGCGGCCGCCAACACGGCCATGCAGAGCCAGCAGGTGGTCGCGGTCCGCACCCTCCTGCAACTGCTGCAGCAGATCAACGGCTTCATCAAGAGCAGCGCCGACGCCTACCAGGCCGCCGACGAGGCGGTCGCGGGCGGCTACGGAGGCCGTCCCGGCGGCGGCGCGGGATCGACCTCGTCGATCTGGGGGAACTCGCACGCGTCCGAACTGGCGACGCTGGCCATCAACGACAGCGCCGGGAGCAACGGCGAACCGTCGTCGGTCGGCAATGTGCTGCGCTACCTGGGGGACGCGCGGCTGGGGCAGCTCGGCGACCACCCGATCACCGACGCGCGGTTCCACGGCGTCTCGGACTTCAACGACTGGCTGGCCGGTGACGCCGACAACCAGGCGCGGGTCGGGGTCATCGAGGTCTACGCCGGTACGGCGCGCAACTTCGGCGACGTGCCCGGCGGGGTGCACAGCGGCGACGTCGTCGTGGTCGAACCGCTCCTGTTCTCCGACAACAAGCCGGTCATCGCCATCGCCGGAGAGGGCGGACTGCTCTACAACCACGGACTCGTCGAAGCGGACATCAACGGCCTGGCGAAGGTCAGCGTCTACCGCCCGGCTTCCGTCTGACTTCCGGCCTGAGGAGCGACATGCTGACTTACCCGAATTCCAGCGCGATGGACGCGACAGCGTCCTCGGGCGGGCCGATCACCATTCTGCCGCAGATCCTCACCGGTCAGCCGGAGCAGATCGCGAAGCACGTGCTCGAAGTGCTCAAGAAGGCCAACGAGTTCCTCACCATGTACAACGAGGTGACGAAGGCCGCCGAGCAGCTGAAGAAGATCTGGTCCGGTGGCGCTTCGGACTCGGCGATGAAGAAGATCACCGACTCCCTGAACTCGCTGACCAAGATCGTCCAGGTCGTGCAGAAGGGCGCGGAGCTGCTCGGCATGGCCGGGACGCTGATCAAGACCGCCCAGGCCGCCTACAAAGCGGTGGTCTCGGCGGTGAACCCGACGGTCGCCGGGCTGATGTCGAATCCGTGGACCTACGGCGCCGCCGTCGCGCTTTCCACCGCCACCAGTGCTTCGCTGCGCGCGTTCATCACCGCGATCGGCGCGCTGCTGAAGGCGCTCGGCGTCGTCGACCTCGCCAACCAGATCACCCAGATCGCCAACATCATCGGTGAGGTCCAGAAACTGTTCGGGCACAGCGATTCCGGCAACGGCTCGGCGGGCAACGCGGCCATCTCCGGCACCCCGGTCACGAACCCGCAGGCGCCGGGTTCGGTCGCCAGCGGCGCGGGACAGGCCGCTGTCGGCGGTTCCGGTGGCGGTGCGGGCGGAGGCGCGAGCGGCGGCTCCGGCGGGGGCACGACGCCGGGCGAGACGCCGCCGTTCACCCAGTACCGGCCGCCCGCGCTGGGCGGGAACGGCGCCCAGGGCAACTGGCCGGGCGGCGCCGACTCCTGGATCCCGGTGGACAGACCGTCCGGTGGCGGCTCGGGTTCCGGCTCCCTGCCGGGCGCGGGTGCGGGCATGGGCAACGGGAACACGGTCACCATCACCACCGACCTGAGCACCGGGAAGTCCACCGTGCAGGCGCCGGGCGGTCAGGACATCGATATCGACATCGACATGAACTACGGCGGCAAGCACTTCGAGCAGCACATCGACATCGACGCGGGAGCCGACTCACCGGCGAAGGGCAGGTAAACCGTGTCGGGGAGCGGTGTGGTCGACGCGTCGGGCGTCGTCAGCTCGATCTTGTCGAATTACCGGCGGCTCGTGGTCGAGTACCAGCGGCGGGTCACCGGCGACCCCTCGGCGCTGAACGCGTCCGCCCAGCGGTGCGGCGAGCGGGCGTCGACGGTTTCTGGCCGGGCGGACGAGATCGGCAAAGCGGCGAAGGCGCTCAACGCGTCCTGGGAGGGCGACGCCTACATCGCGTTCGCCACGGCCGCGGCGAAACTGAGCCAGGAACTCGGTGAGCTCGGCGCCAAACTGAGCGACCAGTCGAACCGGCTGCGGGCGGGCGCGCAGGCCCTGCAGGGCGCGAAGTCCTGTGTGGACTCGATCCTCGCGCAGTTCGACCAGTACGCCGCGCAGCTCGTCAGCCAGGCGCGGACGGCGAACGCGAACGCGGTCAACGCCTTCATCTCCGCCGCCCGCCAGCTCGGCGAACGCGCCGCGCAGGCGGCACAGGAGATCGCCGACGAGCTGAGCGAGGAACTCGCGCGGCTGTTCCCGCCGGAGGGCGCCGGCCGGATCGAGCACGAACTCGGCAAATGGGGTCGCGGCCCGTTGTACTGGCTCAACGGCGAAGCGCTCGACGGCCGCAAGCGCCCGCGTTCGCATCCTTCCTGGTTCGGTAATTCCGGCTGGAAGAAGCTCACCTGGGACGGTCTCGAAGGCACGCGCGCGCCGCGTGCCGGCGACACCCCGTTCGGCAGGCCGAAGCCGGAGGGCCTGCGCGACAAGGCCTGGGGCAACACCGAGATCACCTATGCCAAGTGGAAGCAGGAGCAGGACGGTTTCACCCCGGGGTGGGACGCCAAGGTGTCCTCGCAGGGCTGGGATCTCAAGGCGTCCGGCCACGCCGAACTCGCCGCCTTCAAGGAAGAGGTCGAAGGCAAGAAGGAATGGGGCGTCGCTTCGGGCAGCGCCAAGGGGACCGCGTTCGTCGGCGGCGAGGTGAACGGTTCGCTCCAGGCGGGCGCGCACGGTGTCGGCGTGCACGCCAACGCCTTCGTCGGAGGTAAGGTCGAAGGCGAGCTCGCGGCGGACGTGGCCGGGGTGGGCGTCGGCGCGAGCGGCACCCTCCAGTACGGAATCGGCGCGCAGCTCGACGGCCAGGCGGTTTACGACGCCGGGCACATCAAGGTCAACTTCAAGGCGGGTGTCGCACTCGGTCTCGGTGCCGGGATCGGCGCGAAGATCGACATCGACCTGCCGAAGATCGCGGACACCGTCGGCGAGTACGGCGGCGCGGCCGTCGACGCGGTGAGCGGTGCGGCGGGCCAGGCGGCGGACGCCGTCGGCGAGGCGTGGGACGACGCGGTCTCCTACGTGGGCACCTGGTGACGGGATGAGTGAAATGGCGACGCAGGACCGGGTTTCCCTCCCGCTCGGATTCGACATCCCCGACGGCTGGGTGCCGGTCGAACCCGCGTCGGTCGGCGCCGAGGGCGCGGTCTTCGTCGCCGTGCACTCCGTCCCGGACGCGGAGTTCACCCCGAACATCACCTTGAGCGTCGGGCAGCGGCCGGACGAAGCGCAGATCACCGACATCGCCGACGAGGCCGTCGAACGGCTCGGCCGGACCATGGCGGCGCTCGAAGTGGTGCGGCGCAAGGTGATCGGCACCGGGCTCGCGCCCGGGGTGACGCAGGTACTGCGCATCCGCACCGGCGAAGGACAGGAACTCGTCCAGACGCAGGTGCAACTGACCGTGCCGGGCGCGAGCCCGGCCGAACGGCTGATCCTCGAGATCGCCTGCACCGCAACGCCCGAGGCGGCCCGCCGCCTCGGCGACGACTTCCGGCGGTTCGTGGGCAGTGTCCACGTCCGGCGGGATTTCACCGCAGATGAAGGAGAAGACTCGTGACCACCGACCCCTACGCCATGCCGGACATGGACGAGCTGCTGGACCAGGTCCGCAAGCAGACCGAAGAGGTGCAGCGCATCCAGCGTTCGGTCGAGGCGATGGAGGTCAAGGCGCACTCGCGGCAGAACGAGGTCACCGTCGTCCTGCGCGGTGACGGCCGGTTCACCTCGATCGACATCGACCCGCGCGCGCTGCGCCAGTACGACGCGCGCAACCTCTCGGAGATCGTGCTGGAGGCGGTCAACAACGGGCTGCAGAAGCTGGCCGAGGCCAGCAGCGCCAAATTCGCCCCGGTCATCGAGTCCGCCAAGTCGATCGAAGCATGACGGCCGCGATCGCGGGCTCCACCCGCCGCGTCACGGTGGTGACACCGCGGGCGCGGGTCGATGTGGCGCTGCCGCAGCAGAGCACGTTCGCCGAACTCGTCCCGCAGCTCGTGCGGCTCGCGGGTGCTTCGGGGCAGGCGTCGGCCGAGCATCCCGGGTGGGTGCTTTCCCGGCTCGGCGGCGCCCCGCTCGCGCTCGGGCTCACGGTCGCCGCGGCCCAAGTGCGCGACGGAGAAGTCCTCCACCTGACCCCGCGGGAACGCCCGCGGGGTCCGCTGCTGTTCGACGACGTCGTCGATTCGATCGCCAGTGTCGCCGAGTCGGGCTCCGGCCGGTGGGGACCGGGGATCGCGCGCAAGGCGGGCATCGTCGCGTCGGTGGTGCTGCTGCTCGCCGGTGGCCTGCTGGTGCAGGCGGCGGCGTCGGGCAGTGTGCTGGCGCCGATCGGGACCGGGCTGCTGGCGCTCGTGCTGGTACTGGGCGGTGGCGCGCTGAGCCGCGCGTACGGCGACGCGGAGGCCGGTGCCGCCGGCGCGCTCGCCGGGGTCGGCGCTGCGCTGCTGGCCGGGATGTCGATCCTGCCGCCGCATCCGTTGTTCTCCTTGTCGGCGGGACCGCTGGCCGCCGGGCTCGCCGTGGTGACCGTGTACGGCGTGATCGCGGCCGTTTCGGTGGCGGACCGGCTGCCGTGGTTCGTCGCGGTGACCGTCTCGGCCGGACTCGGCGCGATCACCACCGCCATCGTCCTGCTGGCCGACGTGCGCGCGGTTTCGGCGGCCGCCGTGGTCGCCGTCGTGGCGACGGGGCTGGCCGCGGTGGCGCCGATGATGGCGCTGCGGCTCGGCAGGCTGCCGCTGCCCCGCGTGCCCGACGACATGGACGCGTTCCGCGCCGACGAGAACCCTTCGCTCGGCGAGGACATGGTCGGCGGGACGACCTACGCGCAGGCGTTGCTGACCGGGCTGCTCGTCGCGCTCGGGCTCACCGTGGTCTCGGCTTCGGTGGTCCTTGCATCCTCAGGCGGGGCTTGGGAAGCGGGCCTGTGCGCGCTGCTGGGGCTGGCGCTGATGTTGCGCTCGCGCGCGTTCGCCGGCCGCTCACAGCGGCTCGTGCTCATCGGTTTCGGCGCGGCTGCCCTGGCCGCGGCCGGTTTCTGGCTCGCCGCGGGCGGGCCGCGGTCGTTCGTGTTCGGCGCGGGCTGCGCGGTCGTCGTCGCGGCGGCCGTCTGCCTCACGTACGCGACGCGGGTCGCGAAGGGACGCCGTTCTCCTTACTGGGCAAGGACTCTCGACATCGTCGAGTTCCTGGTGCTGCTCTCGCTGATCCCGTTCGTCGGCATGATCGCCGGGGTCTACGAGGCCGTCCGGGGCTGAGAGCCCCGCCCCTCCAGGCAATTAGTCCTCTGGATGCGGTACTTGCCACACGCAATCACCGCATCCAGAGGACTATTGAGGGGAAGGGCAAACGTGTCGTGTTCGCGGGTGGGTCGTGCCGGGCTGAAGGCTCCCTTCGCCGCGTCCGATGCGGTGAAGGGAGCCTTCGGCATCGCGGATCTGGACCGGCCGCACTCTGACTGTCCGCACGGGACACTCGGGAACGACTGGTGCCCGCAGGCCGGTCCAGAACCACGCCACGAAGGCTGCCTCTTAACCTTGAAGCCAGCGAAGGAGTCCTTCGCCGCAGAGGCTCGGTCATGCCACATTTGACTTACCCCTCAATAATTGCGTTACGTCCGTGAAGGATTCCTTCCCTACCCTCAGAGAGGAAAGGAATCCTTCACGGACAGTCCCCTCAGTTCTCCAGGGCCAGCGGCAGGGTCCGCCGGACCGCCGCCGCGTGCCGTCCGTGCAACGGGGTCACCGCGATCCCGTCCGGCCGGACCGTCTCCGCTCCCGGCCGTCCGCCGACCCGGATGGTCACTTCGGACTTCTCCCGTCCGCCGGGGGTCCGGTGCAGCGTGTACGAAGTCGCGGTGAACGCCGAGCCGGGCACGTGAAGATCCAGCGTCCGCGCGAGATCCCGTTCCGACCGCGGCCGGTAGCAGACCTGCGACGCGCCGCCCCAGTCCCACGAACGCCAGCCGTTCACCGGCGCGTCCTGTCCGCTTCCGATCGCGACGCGCAGTTCCTCCGCCACTTCACCGGCTTCGAGCACGGTGCTTTCGAAACCGGCTTCGGCCAGCGCGCCCATGAGCGACAGTGCCGCGCAGGCGGTGCTCCGCAGCGCGCCGAGTTCGCCGCCACCGCGGGCGAGCGCCGCGATCGGCGCGTCTTCGGGCCGGTACCGGACGGTGAGCCAGCGGACCCGGAGCACCGACTGTCCATTGGGGACGGTCCAGGTCAGCAGTTGCGCACTGGACAACGGGATCCCGGTACTCGCGTAGGCCTCGCGCAGAATGCCGACCAAGGCGTCCGGGCCGGGTGACATCGCGCCGGGCTTGAGCCGCACGATGGCGCTCCAGCCGTCGCGGACCTCGGCGACACCGAAGCGGTTGCCCGCTCGGTCGACGTGCTGGCGCACCCGGACGGGACCGGCGAGCCGGTGCAGCGGGTCGGGGATCTCGTGCTTGTCACGGCGCTTCAGCCGGTATCCGGCCCACGTGAGCAGCCAGCCCGCGGCGTGGCGTCCGGCGAAGCGGACCGACGTCGTCAGCACGAGGACGCCGGCCGCGGCGAGGATGCTGATCCACGCGGCCTGGGGGAGTCCGTCGACGGTGAGGGCCAGCAGGATCGCGATCCCGGCGATCTCCCACAGCGCCGCCTGCAGCGGCCGGATCGGCAGCAGCCAAGGCAACGGCGCCGCGCCCGCGGGGCCGCCGCGAGCCGGGGCCGGGCGGGGTGTCCCCACCGCTGGAGCGTCAACCGACAAGGAATTCCCCTCCTCCGTGCACGTGCACGACGGTAGTGGGCTCCCGTGCGGGGGAGGGCGTAAAAATTACCCTCACCGTGGAGCAGGTCGGAACCTAACGTGAGCACCCTCGAACGGGGTGGGTAAGAACGGCGGGGTACGGGAGCGTGTGGACGCAGCGGGACCAGATCCAGGCCTACCAATTCCTCCGCAGGAGACTGGTTTCGGCACTGGTCTCGGCGGACGCCAACCATCCCGTCGCCCCGAGCCGCAGGCTGGTCATCGGAACCCTGTGCGGGCTCGGTGTGGCCTTGCTGATCACCGCGGTCTTCGGCGTGATCGGCCTGCTGAACCCCTCCGGCGGTAAGGACTGGCTGGCGGGCGGCAAGGTGATCGTCGAAGAGGGCACCGGCGCGCGCTACATCCTCGGCCAGGACGGCGCGCTGCACCCCGTGCTCAACTACTCCTCCGCCCGGCTGATGGCGGGCGGCAACGGCGAAGCCACCGTGACCGTCCCCGCGGACAAGCTCGCGAAGGCGCCGCGCGGCGCGCAGGTCGGCATTCCCGGCGCACCCGATTCGCTGCCCGCGGCGGCCGCGCTGCTGAAGACCCCGTGGACGAGCTGTTCGCGGACGACCCAGGACGCGCCCGCCTCGTCCGAACCGGAGACGACGGTGCTTCTCGGCGCGCCGGCCTCCGGGGTCGACCTGCCGAGGGATCAGGCCGTCGTGGTCCGTGTCCCCGAGGGAGAGCGCTATCTGGTGACCGCGGGACGCCGCTACAAGCTCACCGCGGAAGCCGCCACGGCGTTGCAGTTCGACACCTATCCGGCGATCGCGGTTTCGTCCCGGTGGATCGGCACCGTCGCGGCCGGACGCGATCTGGCCTACCGCGCGGTCGAGGACGCCGGGCGGACCGGCCCGAAGGTCGGCGGCACCGCGACGAAGGTCGGTTCGGTGCTCGGCGTCATCGACGCGATGGCTTCCCCCAACGACGCGACTTCGTACTACCTCGTCCGCGCCGAAGGGCTCGAACCGATCGGCCAGACCGAGGCGAGCCTGCTGATCAACACGCCGCAGAACGCGGACGCCTACACCGGCGTCCCGGCCCCCGTCGCGGTGCGCGCGGCCGACGTCGCCGCGGTGCCGAAGGTGGGCACGGCGAGGACGGGCGGGGCCGATCCCGCGGAGTATCCGGACCGCATCCCGCGAAAAGCGCCCGTTACCGGACAGTCCGTGACGTTATGCGCACAGGGTTCTCGAATCGTTATCTCCGCACAGGTCCCCTTGCCGCAAGGTGCGAAGGCGATCCCGGTGACGGCGCGCACGGACGCGCTGGTCGCCGACGCGGTTTTCGTGCCTCCGTCGGGAGGCGCGGTGGTGACGGAATCCGGTTCCGGCACGGCCTACGTCGTGACCGACACGGGCCTGAAGTACCCGGTGGCGAGCACTGAGGCACTCGCTTCACTCGGATACGGCCAAGCCGAACGGCAACCGGTTCCGAATGGGTTGCTGGCACTGGTCCCGCGCGGACCCGCGCTGGATCCGGCGCAGGCGGGCCGTGCGGTGTCCGCGGCAGGTGGGACGGGGTGAGCGGGAACGTGCAGATGACTGAAGACAGGCCGGAGACCGACCGGGTCGACGTCGCGGTGATCGAGGATCATCCGTTGTACCGGCATGCCGTGGTCCGGGTCCTCACCGAGGCCGAAGGGATCGAACTGGGCGCCGTGGTCGATTCGGTCGCCCGGTTCCACGTCCATCCGCAGCCGCCCGGCAGCGTGGTGCTGCTCGACCTCGGCCTGCCGGGGATCGCCGGCGCGGCGGCCGTGCTCCAGGTCTGTGAACTGGGACATCACGTGCTCGTGGTGTCCGCGCAGGCGGAATCCGAGCAGGTGCTCGGCGCGATCGCGGCCGGTGCCAAGGGATTCCTGTCCAAGGACGTCGACGTCGACGAACTCCTGATCGCGATCAGGACGGTCGCGCAGGGCAGGGCCTACGTTTCCGCGGTGGTGGCCGGAATGATCATCAAGGACAACGCCGACCGTCCCGTGCGGGCTCCGGACATCGCGTTGTCGGCGCGGGAAAAGCAGGTCCTGCGACTGGTCGCGGCGGGCGAACGCGACGTCGACATCGCCCGGATCCTGGGTATCGGAGTCCGGACGGTCCGTGGTTACCTGGACCGGATCCGTGACAAACTCGGAGAGAGAAGGCGGGCCGGTCTGGTCCGCAAGGCCATCCAGCTCGGGCTCGCGTCTCCGCCGGAGGTGCCCGGCCCGTCTCGGCCGGTCGCGCCCCGCGACGACGCGGGCGGATTCGAAGGACGCCGGTGAACGCAGACGAGCAGCAGCCGAAACGCAGCACACCCATCAACGTCGGGGTGATCGAAGATCATCCGTTGTACCGGGACGCCGTCGCGCGCGTCCTCACCGAAGCCCCCGACATCGCGCTGGGCGCCGTCGCCGACTCCGTCGCGCGGTTCGCCGTCCAGGAACAGCCTCCGGGCAGCGTCGTCGTCCTCGACCTCAAGCTGCGCGGTGTCCAGGACGCCGCCGCGGTGCTCGAAGTGGGGCAGATGGGACACAAGGTGCTCGTGGTGTCCGCGCACGCCGAGCAGCCCGAGGTGCTGGGAGCCATGCAAGCCGGGGCGAAGGGTTTCCTCTCGAAGGACGTCGACGGCGACGAGCTCCTGCGCGCCATCCGCACCATCGCCGACGACAACGCCTACGTGTCGCCGACCCTGGCCGGGATGATCATCCAGGACAGCGAAGACCGCCACGCCGGACCCAAGATCGTCCTGTCCGAACGGGAGAAGCAGGTGCTGCGGCTGGTCGCGGCCGGTGAACGGGACGTCGACGTGGCGGAGATCCTGAACATCAGCGTGCGGACGGTGCGGTCCTATCTGGACCGGATCCGGGACAAGACCGGGGAACGGCGGCGTGCCGGGTTCGTGCGGGTGGCGATCCGGGAAGGCCTGCTGCGCTGATCAAAGGGCCTCAGGAGAACCGCGGTCCCGAGAAGTTCACCCGCAGCGTGTAGACCGAGCTGGACGCCGTGACGAACAGATCGTTCCGCCGCGGCCCGCCGAAGGTCAGGTTCGAACAGACCTCCGGCACGTGCAGCTTCCCGATCCGCGTGCCGTCGGGAGCGAAACAGTGCAGGCCGTCGTGCGCGGCGGTCCAGATCCGGCCGTCGGCGTCGAGGCGGACGCCGTCGAAGACGCCGGCGTCGCAGGTCGCGAAGACCTCGCCACCGGAAAGTTCGCCGTCGTTCACGGCGAAAACCCTGATGTGGCTGGGATCCTGCCGGGTGTCCACGATGTAGAGCAGCGACTCGTCGAGGGAGAAGGCCAGCCCGTTCGGCCGCGTGAAATCGTCCGCGACGATCCGCACCGAGCCGTCCACCGGGTCGGCGCGGTAGACGTGACAGGCACCGATCTCGCTCTCGGCCCGATGGCCTTCGTAGTCGCTGTCGATCCCGTAGCTGGGGTCGGTGAACCAGATCGCGCCGTCCGAACTCTCGACGACATCGTTGGGGCTGTTGAACTTCTTCCCCTGGTAGGTCTCCGCGAGGACGGTGGTCGTGCCGTCGTGCTCCGTGCGCGTCACCCGGCGGCCGCCCTGCTCGCAGCTGACGAGCCTGCCCCGGCGGTCGACGGTGTGCCCGTTGTGGAATCCGGCGGGCTCGCGGAACACGCCGACCGCGCCCGTGGTCTCGTCCCAGCGCAGGACGCGGTCGTTCGGGATGTCGCTGAAGACCAGGTACCGGCCGGCGGGGAAGTAAGCGGGTCCCTCGGTCCACCGGCAGCCGGTGTGCAGCCGGTGGAGCCACTCATCGCCGTTGACGCGCGCGAACCGCTCGTCGAGGACCTCGAAACGCGCTTTGACCTTGTCCACGCTCACCCCAGAGATCTGAACCAAGTATTGCAATCATCATGAACTGCCGAACTTGATATGGTCAACCCATGGATGAGATGGATCGCATACTGCTCACCGAGTTGCAGCAGGACGCGACTCAGGCGTATGCCGCGCTCGGCAAGGCCGTCGGGCTGTCCGCGGGCGCCGCGCACGAGCGGGTCCGCAAGCTGCGCGAACAGGGCGTCATCCGGCGTACCACCGTCGACGTCGACCCGGCGGCGGTCGGTCGCGGGGTGATGGCGTTCGTGCTGGTCGAGGCGGGATCGTGGATGGGTGATCCGCCGACCAAGGCCGCGCTGGAGGCTTTGCCGGAGGTCGTGGAGGCGCACGTCATCGCGGGCCCGGCCTCGCTCCTGGTGAAGGTGCGTACGCCGACCACCGAAGAGCTGCAGGCGTCGTTGCGCAGGCTGTACGCCATCGAAGGCGTCACCGGCACGCAGACGATCGTGGTGCTCGAATCGTTCTTCGAACGCTCCGTGGACGCTAAAGGCGACGATTCGCCAGCGCGCCCGTCGCCGCCCGAGCCTTCCCGCTGACCGCCGGATCCACGTCGACGACCACCATGTCCGGTCCGGCGCCCAGCTGGGCGTGGACGCGTCCGAAGCCGTCGGACACCGTGGAATAGCCGATCCCGGTCGGAGCCTTCGGATTCACCGAGGTCCCGCTCGCGGCCGGATCGGCCTGCCCGCAGCCGAGGACCCAGCAGCCGGAGTCGAGCGCGCGGGCGCGCACCAGGACCTCCCACTGCTCGCGTTTGCCCTCGCCCGCGCCCCAGGACGTCGGCACGAGGACGATGTCGGCGCCGTCGTCGGCCAGCTTCCGGAACAGCTCGGGGAAGCGGATGTCGTAACAGGTCGCGACGCCGAAGGTGACCCCGTCGACCTCGAAGGTGGCCGGAGCGGCCCCCGGCGCGACGGTGTCGGACTCGGCGAACCCGAACGCGTCGTACAGATGGATCTTGTCGTAGCCGAAGTGATGACCGGAGCCGGTGACGAGGAGCGTGTTGCTCACGCGTCCGTCGGACGACGGCGTGAACATGCCCGCGACGATCACGACGCCGTGCTCCTCGGCGACGGCCGCCACAGTGGACGCCCACGGGCCGTCCAAGGGTTGCGCGAGGGGTTTCAGCGGGACGCCGAAGCGCGCCATCGTCGCTTCGGGGAAGACCACGATCCGCGCGCCGCCGGCCGCCGCGGCCGCCACGCCTTCCCGAATCGGCTTCAGGTTCGTTTCGGGATCCTCGGCGGCGGTGAGCTGGCACAACCCGATTCGCGGCACGGTGGACTCCCTCATCGTGGGATCGCTGGTCACCACCCCAGTGTGCCTGCTCGGGGCGATCGGGCCACCTCGTACCCTTGACCCATGCTGAACCGTACCGACCTGCGTGGACAGGTCCCGTCCGTTGCCGAACTCAGGAGCACGCTCCCGCGTGCCGAGTACGACGTGGACGCGGCGCTGCATCACGTACGGCCGGTGGTCGAGGCGGTCCGCGATCGCGGCGTCGAGGCGGTTCTCGAGTACACCGAGAAGTTCGACAAGGTCCGTCCGGCAGGCGTGCGGGTCGCCGCCGCCGAACTCACGAGCGCGCTCGAGAACCTGGACCCGGCCGTCCGCGAGGCGCTGGAGGAGGCATGCGTCCGCACCAGGAAGGTCCACGGCGATCAGCGCCGCCAGGACGTCACCACGGAGGTCGTCGACGGCGGCACCGTCACCGAGCGCTGGATCCCGGTCGAGCGTGTCGGGCTGTACGCGCCGGGCGGGCTCGCGGTGTACCCCTCGACCGTGGTGATGAACGTCGTCCCGGCGCAGATCGCCGGCGTCGGCACCCTGGTGCTGTGCTCGCCGCCGCAGGCCGCGTTCGGCGGGCTCCCGCACCCGACGATCCTGGCCGCCGCCGAGCTGCTCGGTGTCGACGAGGTGTGGGCCGTCGGCGGTGCGCAGGCCGTCGCGCTGCTCGCGTACGGCGGCACCGACACCGACGGAACGACGCTGGAGCCGGTCGACATCGTCACCGGGCCCGGCAACATCTACCTGACCGCCGCCAAGCGGTTGCTGCGCGGCATCATCGGCATCGACTCCGAGGCGGGCCCGACCGAGATCGCGATCCTCGCCGACGGGACCGCCGACCCGGTGCACGTCGCCGCCGACCTGATCAGCCAGGCCGAGCACGATCCGCTCGCCGCGAGCGTGCTGGTCACCACGTCCGTGGAGCTCGCGGACGCCGTCGACAGGGAACTGACCGGCCGCGTGGCCGCGACCAAGCACGCGGAGCGCGTGACGGAAGCCCTGAGCGGCAAGCAGTCCGGCATCATCCTGGTGTCCACTGTGGACGACGGTCTCCGTGTCGTCGACGCGTACGCCGCGGAACACCTGGAGATCCAGACCGCGGACGCGCGTTCGGTGGCGGCCCGCGTGCGCAACGCCGGCGCGATCTTCGTCGGGGCGTACGCGCCGGTCTCGCTCGGCGACTACTGCGCCGGGTCGAACCACGTCCTGCCCACCGGCGGTTTCGCGCGGCACTCGTCCGGGCTTTCGGTGCAGAGCTTCCTCAAGGGCGTGCACATCGTCGACTACGACGAGAACGCGCTGCGCGAGATCGCCGGCCGAGTCGTCGCGCTCGCCAACGCCGAGGACCTGCCCGCGCACGGCGAGGCCATCACGGCGCGGTTCGAGGGGGAGCGGGCATGACCATCGGCGAGGAGATCACGCTCGACGCGCTTCCGCTGCGGGAAGACCTTCGGGGCAAGACCCCGTACGGCGCGCCGCAGCTCGACGTGCCGATCCGGCTCAACACCAACGAAAACCCGTATCCGCCGCCGGACGCGCTGGTGGCGGACGTCGCCGAGGCCGTCCGCGCCGAGGCCGCCTCGCTGCACCGCTACCCGGATCGTGACGCCGTCGCGCTGCGGCAGGACCTCGCGGACTATCTCGCGGTGTCGACCGGTGTGCTGGTGTCGGAGTCGAACGTGTGGGCCGCCAACGGGTCCAACGAAATCCTGCAGCAGATCCTGCAGGCCTTCGGCGGCCCGGGCCGGTCCGCGCTCGGCTTCGAGCCGTCGTACTCGATGCACCCGATCATCTCGGCGGGCACCCGCACCGACTGGTTGCCGGTGCCGCGCCGCGGCGATTTCACGCTCGACACCGAGAAGGCGGCCGCGCTCGTGCGCGAACGCCGTCCGGACGTCGTGTTCGTGACCAGCCCGAACAACCCGACCGGCGGCTCGATCCCGTTCGGTGAACTGCGCGGGCTGCTCGAAGCGGCGCCGGGCATCGTGGTGGTCGACGAGGCGTACGCGGAGTTCTCGTCGCAGCCGAGCGCCGTCGAGTTGCTCGAGGAGTATCCGGCGCAGCTCATCGTGTCGCGCACGATGAGCAAGGCGTTCGCCTTCGCGGGCGGGAGGCTCGGTTATCTGGCGGCCGCGCCCGCGATCGTCGACGCGCTTCAGCTGGTGCGGCTGCCGTACCACCTCTCGAAGCTCACACAGGCGGCCGCGAGGGCCGCGCTGCGGCACGCGGACGCCACGCTGGCTTCGGTCGCCAAACTCGCCGCCGAACGCGACCGGGTGGTCGAATCGTTGCTGGGAATGGGATTCACCCCGGTCCCGAGCGACGCGAACTTCGTCCTCTTCGGACGGTTCGCGGACGCACCCGCGACCTGGAAGTCCTATTTGGACAACGGCGTGCTGATCAGGGACGTCGGTATCGAAGGGCACCTGCGGGTGACCATCGGCACGCCGGAAGAGAACGACGCCTTTCTCGAGGCCAGCAAGGAGGTGCCGCGATGAGTCGCGTCGGCAAGGTGGATCGCACCACCAGGGAATCGTCCATTTCGGTCCAGCTCGACCTGGACGGCACGGGACAGGTGGAGATCGACACCGGTGTCCCGTTCTACGACCACATGCTCACCGCGTTCGGGGTGCACGGTTCGCTCGACCTCAAGGTGCAGGCGACCGGTGACGTGCACATCGACGCGCACCACACCGTCGAAGACACCGCGATCGTGCTCGGCCAGGCGCTGCGGCAGGCGCTCGGCGACAAGAGCGGCATCCGCCGCTTCGGCGACGCGTGGATCCCGATGGACGAAACCCTCGCGCACGCCGCGATCGACGTCTCCGGGCGCCCGTACTGCGTGCACCTCGGCGAACCGGAGCAGTTCAACAGCTTCACCATCGGCGGGAACTACCCGTTCGTGCTGACGCGGCACGTGTTCGACTCGCTGTCGTTCCACGCCCAGATCGCGCTGCACGTGCGCGTGATCCACGGCCGGGACCCGCACCACATCGCGGAAGCCGAGTACAAGGCCGTCGCCCGCGCGCTGCGCGCCGCCACCGAACCGGACCCGCGCGCCGGCGGCATCCCCTCCACGAAGGGCGTCCTCTAACTCCCGCGTTTCGTCCTCTGGTTGCGGTAGTTGCACACGCTGAGGACCGCAACCAGAGGACGAATTGCGGAGTGCACCCGGGGAAGTCGGGCGGGTGAGGGTGTGGCAGCCTGGCGGGCATGAGTAACACGACCATCGCCGTGCTGCTGCTCGCGCTCGGCGGCTTCCTGATCGGCGGCGTCTACGCGACCTGGAAGAGCGTCAAGTTCCTGGCCGTGGTGCTGGGCATCGGTGCGCTGCTGGCGATCGGCGGCGCCATCGCCTGGCTGGCCTGACAAAGCCCGCGCAAAGCTGAAGGGGCCTTTCCCCGCATCTCATGCGAGGAAAGGCCCCTTCACCGCGTCTAACTCGGGTAAAGCGTCCTTCAGCTCCGGACCAGCTCCCGCTCGTCAGGGGCGTCCAGCTGCTTCGTGAGCTTCTCGCCTTCGACGTCGACATCGGGCAGCACGCGGTCCAGCCACTTCGGCAGCCACCAGGCGCCGCGGCCGAGCAGTGACATCAGCGCCGGCACGATGGTCATCCGGATCACGAACGCGTCCACCAGCACGCCGAAGGCCAGCGCGAATCCGATCGACTGGATCAGCGAGGACTCCGCGAGGATGAATCCGGCGAACACGCTGATCATGATCAGCGCGGCGGCGACCACGACGCGGGAGCCGTGCCGGAAACCGGTGACCATCGCCTGCTGCGGGTCGGCGCCGTGGACGTACTCCTCGCGCATCCGCGTCACCAGGAACACCTGGTAGTCCATCGCGAGCCCGAACAGCACACCGATCAGCAGGATCGGCAGCATGCTCATGATCGGCCCGGTCGTCTTCACCCCGAGCAGGTCGGTGAGCCAGCCCCACTGGAACACCGCCACCACGGCGCCGAACGTCGCGACCACGGAGCCGAGGAAGCCCAGCGTCGCCTTCAGCGGGACCACGACCGAGCGGAACACCAGCATCAGCAACAGGAACGCCAGCCCGACGATCAGCGCGAGATAGGGCAGCATCGCGTCGGCGAGTTTCTCCGAGACGTCGATGTTCGCCGCCGTCTGGCCGGTCACCGCCAAGGACGCGCCGGTCGCCGTGCCCAGTCCCGCGTTCAGGCCGCGGATGTCGCTGACGAGGTCTTCGGTCGCGGTGCTGCTCGGACCGCTCTTCGGAATGACGGTCAGCAGTGCCAGGTCACCGCCGCGGTTGACCTTCGGCGGCGTGACGATCGGGCGTTCCTCCAGGCCGCTGATCCGGGTGGAGGCCTGCTGGAGCGCGGCTTGCCGGTCGGTGCTGTCCGTCAGGTCGACGACGATCACCAGCGGGCCGTTGGCGCCCTCGCCGAAGCTGCGGCTGACGGTGTCGTAGGCCTTGCGCTGGGTGGTGTCCGGTGCGGCGGTGCTGTCGTTCGGGAGGCCGAGCTGCATGCTCGCGGCCGGGATCGCGACGATCGCGAGGCCGGCGATCGCGGCGATCAGCACCGGGATCCGGCGGCGGGCCACGAAACGCGCCCAGCGTTCGCCGTGCGTCGTCGCGCCTTCCTTGCGGCGCAAGCGGATTTTGCCGCCCGCGATTTTGCCGCCCGCGAAACCGAGGATGGCGGGGAGCAGGGTCAGCGCGATGACGACGGCGATGGCGACGGTGATCGCCGCGGCGATACCCATCTCGCCGAGGAACGGGATGCCGACGACGGTCAGCCCCGCCAGCGCGATGATCACGGTCAGCCCGGCGAACACCACGGCGGATCCGGCCGTGCCGGTGGCGCGTCCGGCGGCTTCCTCCGGGTCCCGGCCGATCTCCAGTTCGTGCCGGTACCGGGAAACGATGAAGAGCGCGTAGTCGATGCCGACGGCGAGGCCGATCATCAGCGCGAGCACCGGCGTGTTCGTGTTCAGTTCCAGGAATCCGGACGCCGTGGTGATGCCCGCCATGCCGATGCCGACACCGATGAGCGCGGTCAGCAGCGGGATCCCGGCCGCGAGCAGCGAGCCGAAGGTGATGATCAGGACGATGGCGGCGACGGCGACACCGAGGCCTTCGGTGGCGTTCGTGGCGGGCATCGCCTGGACGGCGTCACCGCCGAATTCGACGGTGTACCCGGCGGCCTTGGTGGGGTTCGCGGCGGCCATCAGGCCCTCGCGGTCGGCGTCGGTGAGTTCGAAGCCCGGCACGCGGTAGCTGACCTGGGCCAGCGCGACGTGTTTGTCGGGCGAGACCGCCTGCATCTCCAGCGGGTTGACCACTCCGGCGACCTTCGGCGCGTCCTTGAGCCCCTTCACCAGGCCCGTGATCGCCGCCTGCCCGTTCGCGTCGGTGATGTCACCGGGTGTCGAGATGACCACGCGGGCGGTGGCGCCACCGGCGGCGGCCTCCGGGAACCGGTCCGCGAGCTGGTCGATCGCCTTCTGGGACTCGGTGCCGGGGATGGTCACCGAGTTCGAAAGCTGGCCGGACAGGGTCAGCGCCCCCGCGCCGAGGGCCACCAGGACAACGGCCCACACCGCCGCCACCAGTGCCCGGCGCCGGAACGAGAACCGGCCCAGGCGGTACAGGAAGCTGGCCACAAAAATCTCCCGTTCACTCGATCAGGTTCATTCCAAGCTAGCCGATCGGCTAGTGGCCTACAAGCCGATCGGCAAGTGTGTGACTAGCCGCACGGCTAGTACTGGTTTGGCCCGACGGCCACGCTTGACGTAATCTCCGACGGCTGAACGAGGAGGGATCATGGACGTCGTCCACGCGGAGGACACCCGCACGCGACTACTGGGAACGGCGTTGCGGTTGTTCACCGAACACGGCGTGGAAGGCACCTCGCTGCAGATGATCGCGGACGCCCTCGGCGTCACCAAGGCCGCCGTCTACTACCACTTCAAGACGAAGGCGGAGATCACCGAATCCGTCGCCGAGCCCGTGCTGCTGGAGCTGGAAGGCATCGTCGACGACGCCCGCGCCCAGCGCACCCGCGGCGCGCAGATCGACCATCTGCTCGACGGGTTCGTCGACCTCGTGGTGCGCCACCGCGCGCTGGTCGCGCTGTTCTCCAGCGATCCCGGCATCGCCCGTGCGATCGAGAAGTCCGTGCACAGCTCGGAAAGCTTCAAGAATCGCCTGCTGGAGGTCCTGGTCGGCCCGGATCCGGATCTCACCGCGATCGTGACGGCCCAGGTGCTGCTGGCGGGCATCGCCATCGCGGGCGGTTCGCCCGAGGTCGCTTCGCTCGACGACGAGACGCTGCGCGAAACGCTCCTCGGTGTCGGCCGCAAGCTCTACAACCGCCCGCGCCGCCGCACGTGACCGATGTGTTCAAGACAGGCGCCGCGATCCGCGCGACGCTGTGGTCATGAACAACGTGCTCATGAACATCGATCCGCACGAGTCGGCCACCTTCATGGCCACCCAAGCCCGGCTGCTCGACAGGCGCCGTTTCGAGGTCCTCTTCCGTGATGGCGACCCGGCGGCGGCGCTCGCCGCGCTGGAGGGATATCGCAATCCCGACGGCGGCTACGGACACGGGCTCGAACCCGACTGCCGCTCGGCGACCAGCCAGCCCGGCGGCGCGCTGCACGCTTTCGAGGTCTTCGCCGACGTCGGCCCGGCGACCAGCCCGCGCGCGGCCGAACTGTGCGACTGGCTCGCGTCGATCTCCTTGCCGGACGGCGGGATCCCGTTCGCCCTGCCGATGCCGGACCCGGTGGGCAGCGCGCCGTTCTGGGCGGGCGCCGACCCCTCGGTCTCTTCGCTGCAGATCACGGCGATCGTCGCGTTCACCGCGCAGCGCGTCGCGGCGCACGATCCCGCGGTCGCCGCGCATCCCTGGCTTGCCAAGGCCACGCGCTACTGCCTCGACGAGATCGAGAAGCTCGACGAGGCCCCGCACGCGCTCGTGCTGGCTTTCGCGATGAAGCTGGTGGACGCACTGGGTGACACGCGCCTGGTCGAGAAACTCGGCCGGTTCATCCCGGACGACGGAGTGGTCGCTGTCGGCGGCGGGATCGAGGGCGAGGCCATGCGCCCGCTCGACTTCGCCCCGGCACCGGACGGCCCGGCGCGGAAGCTCTTCCGGCCGGACGTCGTCGAAGCGGATCTGCGCCGGGTCGCGGACGGCAGGCACGACGACGGTGGCTGGAGGGTCGACTACACCAGCTATTCGCCCGCGGCCGCGCTGGAGTGGAACGGGCTGTTCACCGCGAACACGTTGTCGCTCCTGCGGAACAACGGCCTGGCCTAGGGGAGACGCCGCAGGAACTCCGGGGGAACGGCGGCGGTGAGCCAGACACCGTTCGCGCTGACCTGGAATTCGTGCCCGGCGGCGGCCATCTCGCGGGCGTCCACGGCGAGCAGCACCGGGACGCCGCGCCGGGCCCCGACGGTCCGCGCGGTGTCCACGGTGGCCGAGAGATGCACGGCGTGCCGCTTCATCGGCCGGAGGCCGTCGGTCATGATCGCGCCCAGGAACCGGGACACGGTCCCGTGGTAGAGCACGTCGGGCGGGGTCGCGCCGGGCAGCGCGAGGTCGACGTCGACGCTGTGGCCCTGGCTGGCCCGGATCCGCAGCCCGGTTTCGTCGAAGGCGAAACGCCGTTTGTCGTTGCCCTCCACGACTTCGTCGAGCTGGTCGCGGGTCAGGGTCAAGCCGTGGCGCCGCAGCGCGGCCAAGAGCGTCCCGACTTCCACCCAGCCGTCAGGGGTGAGGGTGATGCCGATGTCGCCGGGCGCGTGCCGCAGGTGCCGGGAGAGTCGTTTCGAGACTCGGATGAGGTTCTTCTTGTCCATTTCGAGTCACAGTGACGCACATCCGGCACCCGCGTGGCAACGGAATTCAGAAGCCGCCCTCGGAGGCCGGGCGCAGTTTCCCCGCGCCGGGGCCGAATCGGGACATCTGGTCGTCGGCGTTGTAGAGCCCGCAGCTGCGCAGGGACAGGCAACCGCAGCCGACGCATCCGGTCAGCCTGTCGCGCAGGCGCTGCAGCGCGTCGATCCGCGCGTCGAGTTCGTCCTGCCAGCCACGGGACAGGCGGGCCCAGTCGGCCTTGGTGGGGGCGTGGTCCCTGGGTAAGGTCTCCAGTGCCGAGCTGATGTCGTCCAGGCTGAGGCCGACCCGCTGCGCGGCCCGGATGAAGGCGATCCGGCGCAGCACCGAGCGCGGATACCGCCGCTGGTTGCCCGCCGAGCGCTCCGAGCTGATCAGCCCTTTGTCCTCGTAGAAACGCAAAGCCGTATGGGGCACGCCGCTGCGGTCGGCGACCTGCCCGATGCTCAGGTGTTCAGCCAATCTCGTCACGTCGCCAGGCTAGCCTTGACTTCGACCTAAGTCGAGGTTGCAACCTCGGTTCATGACCACTGACACCAGGACCGGCTACGAGGATCTGCCGCGGCTGATCTCGTTGATGACCGGGGACGAGAAGCATCAAGCAGCCGCGGAGTCCACTGTGGACGTCTTGTGGGTGCTCTACGACCGTGTGCTCGACATCACCCCGGAGACCTTCCGTGATCCCGGCCGCGACCGCTTCCTGCTGTCGAAGGGACACGGCCCGATGGCCTTCTACGCCGTCTTGACGAAGAAGGGCTTCATCCGGGAGGACGAACTCGCCGACTGGACTTCGGCCGAATCCCGGCTCGGGCACCATCCCGACCGGGCGAGGCTGCCCGGCGCCGAGATCGCCAGCGGCTCGCTCGGGCACGGGCTCCCGCTGGCCATCGGCACCGTGTTCGGGCTGCGCGCCAAGGGGTTCCGTGACGCCAGGGTCGTCACCCTCGTCGGTGACGCGGAACTCGACGAGGGCTCCAACTCCGAGGCCATCGCGGTGGCGGGCCGGATCGGCATGCCGCAGCTGACCACCGTCGTCATCGACAACTCCTCGGCGACGCACGGCTGGCCGGGCGGGATCGCCCGCCGGTTCGAGGTCGAGGGCTGGGTGACCCGCACCGTCGACGGCCGCGATCACGAAGCGCTCTACGAAGCCTTCACCACCCCCCATCCGGACCGGCCGCTCGCCGTGGTCGCGACCGTCGAGCGAAAGGCCTGAACCCGTGGACATGCGTGAAACGTTCCTCGACGCCGCCGCCGAGGTGCTCGACACCGACCCGAACGTCGCCGTCGTGCTCGCCGACATTTCGGCGGCACAACTGGCTTTCGCCGCCAGGAAGCATCCGGACCGGGTGCTCAACGTCGGCATCCGCGAGCAGTTGATGATGAGCACCGCGGGCGGACTGGCGCTGGCCGGGATGCGGCCGATCGTCCACACCTTCTCGTCGTTCCTCGTGGAGCGGGCGTTCGAGCAGGTCAAACTCGACCTCGGGCACCAGGACGTCGGTGCCGTGCTGGTGTCTTCCGGCGCGTCCTACGACATGCCGACCGCCGGGCGGACGCATCAGGCGCCCGGGGACGTCGCCCTCATCGACACGCTGCCGGGCTGGACCGTGCACGTGCCGGGTCACCCCGAAGAAGCGCGGCGGCTGCTGCTGGAGTCCATCCCGGGCAACGGGCGCGTGTACCTCCGGCTCTCCGCGCAGGAGAACGCGAAACCGTATCTGGGCGCCGGCCTGCAGACGATGCGCGAAGGCGGCCGGGGCGTCGTGGTGGCCGTCGGGCCGATGCTCGACCGGGTGCGGGAAGCGACCGCCGATCTCGACGTGACCGTGCTCTACACCTCGACGATCCGGCCGTTCGACGCCGCGGGGCTGCGCTCGGCCGTCGAAGCCGCGGGCGCGAGCGACATCGTGCTCGTCGAGCCCTACCTCGCCGGGACGTCGGCGCATTCGGTTTCGGGTGCGCTGTCCGAAATCCCGCACCGGCTGCTCTCACTCGGTGTCCGGCGTGACGCGGAAGTCCGGATCTACGGCGAAATGGCCGACCACGACCTCGCGCATGGTCTCGACGCCGGGTCGATCGCCTTGTCGATCAAGGAATTCCTCCGCTAGCGTCACCGGGATGACGAAGATCCGCCCGCTCGTGCTCGGGGTCATCCGCCGCGGCGAAGACCTTCTCGTGTTCGAAGGCCGGGACAACGCCAAAGGCGAGACCTACCACCGCCCGCTCGGCGGCGGCATCGAGTTCGGGGAGACCGCCGTCGAGGCGCTGCACCGCGAGTTCCAGGAGGAACTCGCGGCGGAGCTGACCGCTGTCGAGCAGATCGCCGTCCTGGAGAACGTGTTCACCTTCGAGGGCAGGCCGGGGCACGAGATCGTGTTCCTGTTCGCCGCCGAGCTGACCGACAAGGCCTTCTACGAGCGCGACGAGGTCGGCGTGGTGCTCGACGACGGCGCACGCGTGCACTGGCTGCCGATGGCCGACGTGGTGAGCGGCAAGGCGATCCTGTACCCGGACGGGCTCACCGAACTCCTTTCAGCGCAGGAGTGAGCGCGGGGTCGGGGTGAGTTCCAGCCGCTGCCACGGGCGTTCGAGCCTGCCCGAGAGCTCCTCGCCGATCCGGTCGAGAACGCACCCGTATGCCTCCGGGTCTTCAGTGGATTTGGCGAACCAGACGAACACTGTCTCGTTCTCTCGCACGGGAAGGCGGGGGAAGGTGTTCTCGGCGGGTTCGGTCTCGAAGTGCCCGAAGGTGTCCAATCCGGCCTCCCTCAGAGCCGGAGCCACGGAGTCCGCGAAGTACTCGGAGAACTCCTTGACCGGCCCGAGGGGATGGCAGATCGTCGCCAGTACCCGGGAATCCGGGGCGCCGTCCGGAACGGGGAAACCCGGCCCGGACGGACGCAGCAGCAGGACGTCGGAAGCGTCGATCATCGTCTCGTTCGCCGCCGGGCCGTGCTCACGCCACACCGGCCCGTAGTAGAACGACTCCAGGGCCGCCCGCCTGCTCTCCATGTCCCGGAATCCGCGCAGCCACACGAACCTGTCCGGTGCGGCGGGCTCACGGAACAGACCGAACAGGCGCATGCCGGAGGCTTCCAGCGGCTCCACGAACTCGCGCTCGAAGAGCTCGATCAGCTCGTCCCGGCGGCCGGGGTGCAGCGTGTACCGGCGCAGCTCGACGACGGACTGGAACTCGGCGGAATCGGTCATGCGACGGACCGTAGCGGCCCGCACCGACAGTTTCCGGCGGCCGGCTTTTCGGAGGCTCAGCGGAAGGCGGCGATCCCGGTGACCGACTGGCCGAGCGAGAGCGCGTGCATCTCTTCGGTGCCCTCGTAGGTCAGCACGGTTTCGAGGTTCGACATGTGCCGCATCACCGGGTACTCCAGCGAGATCCCGTTGGCGCCGAGCATGGCGCGCGCGGTCCTGGCGACCTCCAGCGCGGAGCGGACGTTGGCGAGCTTGCCGAAGCTGACGTGGTTGTGGTGCAGCGTCCCGGCGTCCTTGAGCCGTCCGATCCGCAGCGCGACCAGCCCGGCGCGGTTGACCTCGACGACGAGGTCGGCGAGCTTGCGCTGCGTGAGCTGGAACCCGGCCAGCGGCTTGCCGAACTGTTCCCGGCTCAGCGTGTACTCCAGCGCGGATTCGTAGCAAGAGCGAGCGGCGCCGACGACGCCGAACAGGATCCCGTAGCGCGCCTCGTTCAAGCAGGACAGCGGTCCGCGCAGGCCCCTGACGTCGGGGAACGCGGCGGACTCCGGCAGGCGGACGCCGTCGAGCACGAGTTCCGCGGTCAGCGAGGCGCGCAGCGACAGCTTGTGCTTGACCTCGTTCGCGGTGAAGCCCGGCGTGGTCGTGGGGACGACGAAGCCGCGCACGCCCTCGTCGGTCCGCGCCCACACGACCGCGACGTCGGCGACCGTGCCGTTGGTGATCCACATCTTGGTGCCGTTCAGCACCCAGTCCGAGCCGTCGCGCACCGCGCGGGTCCGCATGGCGCCGGGGTCGCTGCCCGCGTCCGGTTCGGTCAGGCCGAAGCAGCCGAGCGCCTCGCCCGCGGCCATCCGCGGCAGCCATTCCTGCTTGTGATCCTCGGTGCCCCACCTGTGGATCGCGTACATCGCCAGCGAACCCTGCACGGAGACGAAGCTGCGCAGCCCGGAGTCGACGGCCTCCAGTTCGCGGCAGGCGATGCCGTAGGCCACGGCGCTGGTCCCGGCGCAGCCGTAACCCTCCAGGTGCATGCCGAGAAGCCCGAGCTGACCGAAGCCCTTGGCGAGCTCGGCGGCGGGCAGATTGCCCGATTCGTACCATTCGGCGACATTAGGGAGAAGCTGGTCCTGCGCGTACGCGCGGACAGCGTCCCTCATGGCCCGGTCTTCCTCGGAGAGTTCGGCGTCGAGATCGAGGAAGTCGCGCGGATCCGGGCTGCTGCTCATGCGGTCACTCCTGGTCGGCTCGGTGGGTCACGACCTATGAAGAAAACCACACACACGACCGGAGTCGGGTGTCAGAGATCGCGCCATCCGGTGGTCTTCGTCACCTGAACCGATGCCGTGGCCGTCCGGCCGGGGGCGGAGCGCTGCTTCTGCTGGGGGATCAGCAGCTCCGCGAAGGTAGGAAAAGGCACGCTGTCGATGTCCTCGCGCCAGGCTTGGAACAGGCCGGTCAGCTCGTCGGTGTCCTGCATCGATCCTCCAGAAGTGCAGGGCGGTCCTGCGCCGGCCTCACTCGGAGGCGTTATTACCCAGACGAGTGAAGGATGAAACAGGGAATCCGAAGAAAATCCGGTCCGCTAACCTGGGCGCGTGCCTACTCCCCGCGTGGTGATCCTGGACTACGGGTCCGGCAACCTCCGATCCGCCGAACGCGCCGTCCAGCGCGCCGGCGCGGACGTCGAGGTCACCGCCGACCCCCATGCCGCGCTCGAGGCCGACGGCCTGGTCGTCCCCGGTGTCGGCGCCTTCTCCGCCTGCATGGAGGGGCTGCTGTCGGTGTCGGGGGAGAAGATCATCGGCAAACGCCTCGCCGGCGGCCGTCCCGTCCTGGGCATCTGCGTAGGCATGCAGATCCTCTTCGAACGCGGCGTCGAGCACGGCGTGGAGGCGGCCGGCGCCGGTGAATGGCCGGGCACGGTCGACAGGCTGGAGGCCGACATCCTGCCCCACATGGGCTGGAACACCGTGCGCGCGCCCGAGGACTCGCAGCTGTTCGCCGGTCTCGACGCGGACACGCGGTTCTACTTCGTGCACTCCTACGCCGCGCGGACCTGGGAACTGGACTCCGGCCTCGCCGGGCAGCAACCCAAGGTGACCTGGGCGAACCACGGCCAGGACTTCGTAGCCGCCGTCGAGAACGGGCCGCTGTGGGCGACACAGTTCCACCCGGAGAAGTCCGGGGACGCCGGGGCGCACCTGCTGCGCAACTGGCTCGGGACTCTCGCTTAGAGTGGGCGCGTGACTTTCACGCTCCTTCCCGCCGTTGATGTGGCCGATGGCCAGGCCGTGCGACTCGTCCAGGGCGAGGCCGGCACCGAAACCTCCTATGGCAGTCCGCTGGAGGCGGCACTCGCCTGGCAGCGGGACGGGGCGGAGTGGATCCATCTGGTGGACCTCGACGCCGCGTTCGGCAAGGGCTCCAACCGCGAACTGCTCGCCGAGGTCGTGGCGAAGCTGGACGTCCAGGTGGAGCTGTCCGGCGGCATCCGCGACGACGCCTCGCTGGAGGCCGCGCTGGCCACCGGCGCCCGCCGGGTCAACCTCGGCACCGCGGCGCTGGAGGACCCGGAATGGACCGCGAAGGTCGTCTCGTCCTACGGCGACCGCGTCGCCATCGGGCTGGACGTGCGGATCACCGAGGCCGGGCACCGGCTGTCGGCTCGTGGCTGGACGCAGGACGGCGGTGACCTCTGGGAGGTCCTCGACCGGCTCGACCGCGACGGCGCGCAGCGCTATGTCGTCACCGACGTGAGCAAGGACGGCACCCTCCAGGGCCCGAACATCGACCTGCTCCGCGAGGTCGCCGCCCGCACCGACGCGCCGGTCATCGCCTCCGGCGGCGTGTCCAGTGTGGACGACCTCCGCGCGCTGGCCGCTCTGGCCCGCGACGGTGTCGAGGGCTCCATCGTCGGCAAGGCGCTCTACGCCGGGGCGTTCACCCTGCCCGAGGCGCTCGCGGCCGTCGCGGAGTTCTGAGCTTTACCTCCGGGGTAATCGACGCCACGCCGTCGTTCGGTCAGGATTCCTTCCAGGACAACAAACCTGGAGGGACATCATGACCGCCTACGGAATCGCCCACCTTCGCCCGACCGGTGCTCTGGTGGAAGAGGTCTTCGAGTACCTGGAGCGGATCCAGGCCACGCTCGATCCCTTCGGCGGCAAGTTCCTCGTGCACGGAGCCGAGGTCGAGGTCGTCGAAGGCGAGTGGCCGGGGGCGCTCGTGATGATCTCTTTCCCGAGCATGCCGATCGCGCGGGAGTGGTACGACTCGCCCGCGTACCGGGAGATCCTGCACCTGCGGGCGGACCACATCCCCGGTGACCTGATCCTGGTGGAGGGCTGCGGGCCGGACCACGACTCGGCGGCGATGGCGGCGGGGCTGAGGGCGCTCCAGGCCGCCTGATTCTGGTGGCGCTGAAGGGCTCCCGGCCAGCTTGAGTGCGAGGGATCAGCGGTCATCGCGCTTTGCTCACATGCGGACGATCACGGGCGCGAGAACCTTGATCAGTTCGGTCGTCGCAGTGGTCCGGAGGCTGTGGCTGGACGCGGCGTTGTTGTCGTCCTTGTTGAGAGCGGACCAGTCGAGTCGCCAGCCCGCCGCTGCCGACAGTTGTCGCAAGAAGGCTCGCAACGTCCGTCCATTGCCCTCGCGAAACGGGTGCATGGCGTTCAGTTCGGAGTAGTACCAGGCAAGGCGTTCAAGGAAGTTGTCCCGATCCAGGCCGAGTAGCCAGCCATCGGTTTCGAGGTTTCCCAGCACCGCCGATGTCTGCTCATCAACGAATCTCCAGGGGCAGAAATTCGACGCCCCTTTGGCGATGTTCACGGTGCGGGTCTTTCCTGCCCAGTCGTAGACATCCTTGAACAGGGCGTGGTGAAAGCCCTGTAGATGCTCAAGGGTGTATTCACCAGGGAGACTTTGACGAGCGAGTTCGACGTCTCGAATACTGACGATGCGCGCCTCGACCTGCTTGAAGGTCTCAGGATCTTCGATGTCCAGCTTGTTGCGAAGGCACTTCCCGTCGGGAAGGCTGTACGGATCGCTCACTGCCGACGGGCTCGCTCTATTTCTTCGGCGATCAGGTCGTCGGCGGAGCGTGTATTGGTCGCGACTTCGCGGAGAGTTCGCTGCCAGTCGTCGTCGAGATCGATACCTTCCATGGCCGCGCTGGCCGCGGCCTGGGCGACCGCGACGTCGACATCGGCGATCTGCCGTGCGTAGAAGTGACGCATCTGGTCGTGCGCTATCGGCTGCGAAGACTTCTCGTTTTCGGCGACTACCCCTCTCGCGACTCGCCATGGGGACTCCATGTGAGTCATCCGCGACAAGGTTTCAGCCGAGTAATGAGCGTACTTGTCCATTACCCAGGTCAACGTCGCGTTCTCGGGTTCTGTCAGCGCTCCGGCATGACCGCTCGGCCAGCTCGTTACCTGATACTGCTTTCGGTGCCCGGCGAAGATAGACGGTGTGACGGGCCCCTGAGGCCATGCTTCGATCTTCTCGTCGAACATCGGTTCACGCTGAAACACCAGATGCCACGCTTGTGAGTAGTAAAGCAGCTTCTGCAGCTTCATCGTCGTGATCGGGCCGGTGCGGGTCAGCACGGCAGCAGCCACGTCACGTGCGCTGGCCATGGCTACCACCTCCTCTGATGCACTTCATCTTACCGTGCCGCGGTCTCGAATCGGGCATCTGAGAGCCGTCGGGCGAGCAATGATCGAACTTGTGTTCGAGAATGTCAAGTGTGGCGAACGGAGCTACCCGGCCAGCTTGATCGCGATCCCCACCGTCCGGTCCTTCGGCCCGCGCAGCTTGCTGAAGAACATCGTCACCCGCCCGGTGACGCCGTATTTCCGCGCGATCACCTTGCGCACGCGCTCGGTTCCGTCGAGGTCCAGCAGCCGCGCCTCGCCCGCGACGACGTCGCCGTGGGTGTTCTTGCCACGGAGGTCGCAGGCCTGGACCTCGACCCGGCCGCTGTTGCGGATGCGCTTGACCTTGCCTGCCTTGCGTTCGGACCAGAGCACCAGCTCGCCGCCGTCGCCCGCCGCCCAGACCGGGGTCGGCACCGGGGTGCCGTTCTTGCGGAAGGTGGTCAGGACGACGTACTTCTCGGCGGCGATCCGCTCGAACTCCGATCCCATGTGGAGAGTCTAGGCCGTTCGACGACTTATGCCGTTCGACGACTTATGCCGTTCGACGACGCAGCGTCGCCGCGCCGAGCATCAGCGCGGCCAGCGCGCACGCGCCCACGACGATCAGGTTCCGGATCAGTGTCGCGTCCACAGTGCCCGATGTGGTGACCCGGGTGAGCGCTTCGACGGCGTACGAAAGCGGCATCACGTCCGAGAGCCGGTTCAGCAGCCAGCCCATCTCCCCGCGCGGCACGAACAGCCCGCACAGCAGGATCTGCGGCAGCACGAACAGCGGCATGAACTGCACCGCCTGGAACTCCGTCCGCGCGAACGCGCTCACGAACAGGCCGAGCGCCATCCCGAGCAGGGCGTCGAGGACGGCGATGAGCAGCAGCATGCCGATCGAGCCAGCGATGTCGAGGCCCAGCCACGCCAGTGAGATCCCGGCCGCGACGCCGACCTGCACGATCGCGATCGAGCCGAACGCGATCGCGTAGCCGAAGAGCAGGTCCAGCCTGCCGATCGGCAGGGTCATCAGGCGTTCCAGTGTCGCCGTGGTCCGCTCGCGCAGGGTCGTGATCGAGGTGATCAGGAACATGATCAGGAAGGGGAAGACACCGAGCAGCGCCGGGGCGACGCGGCTGAACACCGCTTCGGAGTTGAAGACGAAGCGCAGCAGCACCATCAGCAGCGACGGGACGACGACCAGCATCACGACGGTGCGCGGATCGTGCCGCAGCTGCAGGAGGATGCGCCGGGCCGTGGCCAGCGTCAGGGCGGGATTCACGGTCGCGTCACCTCCGTCTCGCGGACCAGCCGCAGGAACGCCTGCTCCAGATCGGCCGTCCCGGTGCGTTCGCGCAGCCCGGCCGGGGTGTCGTCGGCGAGTATCCGGCCCTCGCGCATGAGCAGCAGCCGATCGCATCGCGCGGCTTCGTCCATGACGTGGCTGGACACGAGCAGTGTCGCTCCGCCGTCGGCGAGACGGCGGAACAGCGACCAGAGTTCGTCGCGCAGCACGGGATCGAGGCCGACGGTCGGTTCGTCCAGCACGAGCAGTTCGGGTTTCCCGAGGAGCGCGACGGCGAGATTCGCGCGGTTGTGCTGGCCGCCCGACAGCGAGCCGACCAGCTTCCCCGCGTGGTCGGTGAGGCCGACCTCGCCGAGCACTCTGTCCACATCGGACATCGGCGCGCGGAGTACGGAAGCGAAGTAACGCAAGGCTTCCGTGATGGTGAGGTCGGCGTAGATGGCCGGATTCTGGGTGGCGTAGCCGATCAGCCGACGCAGCGGCGGACTGCCGGCGGGATGGCCGAGCACGGTGACCTCGCCGCCCGCGACGATCTGCACGCCGACGATCGAGCGCATCAGCGTCGTCTTGCCGCAGCCGCTCGGCCCGAGCAGGCCGGTGATCCGGCCGCGCGGCGTCTCGAAACCGATTCCCCTGACGACCTCGCGGCCGCCGCGGACGACCCGCAGGCCGGTCACGGAGATCGCCGAATTAGTCATGTGTTTAATTCTGCGCCCGTTGAGAAGCCCGAGTCAAGAGGCCGTGTTTCAGGGCAGCCGGACGGCGATGCCCGGGTAGTCGACCACCAGCAGGTGCTCGTCGTAGCGCAGGACACACGAGAACGCGAAAACCGGTGCCGAGTAGGCGAAATCGCGGTCGCCGATGCGCTCGTAGCGCTGCTCCAGCCGCTCCACGGTGAGGTCACCCGCCCGGACGTACGCGGCGGGCGCCTCGGCGGCGGCGCCCAAGGTGAGGCCGAGCCGGTGCACCGGCAGCGTGTTCGTCATCGACGACGACTCGAGGTCCACGTCGAAACAGCCGTCCAGACGCGGATCCGGGACGCCGTCCACCCGCCATCGCCCGTCGCCGTCCGATTCGAGCACCGTGCGCCGGGTGCCCGACGCCGACCGGCCGGAGATCTCCGCCCGCCGCGTGTGCCAGGCGGCGTCGACGGCGATCGAGTACTCGACAAACCAGGACTCCCCGTCCTCGACCGCCGTCGTGGCGCCATTGATTCGCCAACCGCCGTCGTGCCCGTTGAAGAACGCGACTTCCAGGCCGGTCCTCGAATCCTGATGTCGCCAGCTCGCCGCGGCGGGGAGGGTCACGGCACCAGGACGAGCTTGCCCCGGACGTGGCCCGCTTCGCTCTCGTCCTGGGCCGCGGCCGCTTCGGCGAGCGGATAGACCCGGGCGATCGGCAGGTCGAGTTTGCCCTCGGCGGCGAGTGCGGCCCCTTCGGCAAGCGCGCCGGGAACCTGCTCCGCCGGACCTCCCGAAGTGAAACGGACGCCGTGGTCGGCCGCGTCCGGCGCGGCGATCGTGACGACGCGCTTCGGGCCACCGGTCAGCTCGACCAGCGTCGACAGCGAGCCTCGACCGGAGGTGTCGAAGGACGCGTCGATGCCCTGCGGCGCGACTTCGCGGACGCGTTCGGCGAGTCCTTCGCCGTACCGCACCGGGACGGCGCCCAGCGAACGCAGGTACTCGTGGTTCGCTTCGCTCGCGGTACCGACGACGGTGAGCCCGCGCGCGACGGCGAGCTGGACGGCGATGGTGCCGACACCGCCCGCCGCGCCGTCGATGAGCAGCGTCTCGCCCTCGCCGAGCTCGAGCAGGTTGAGCGCGCGGTAGGCGGTGCCGACGACCACGGGCAGCGCCGCGGCCAGTTCCCAGGACAGCGCCTCGGGCTTGCGGGTCAGGCCCGCCGGATCGGCGAGCACGAACTCCGCGTATCCGCCGTTCCCCCGCCCGAGGACCTCGTCACCGACGGCGAAGCCGGACACATCCTCACCGACCGCGTCGATCACGCCGGCGACGTCTCCACCGGGGACGGCGGGGAACGTCGACGGGTACACCTCGGCCATCAGCCCGGACCGGATCTTCCAGTCGATCGGGTTCACTCCCGCGGCGCGGACGGCGATCCTGACCTGGCCCGCGCCCGGCTCGGGAAGCTCCCGGTCGAGGACGTGCAGAACCCCGGAGTCGCCGTATTCGGTGAACGCGATGGAGCGGTAGGTGTCCGTCATGCCGTCGACAACCTTCGCCCGCCCGCGCCTATTCCGGCGGTTTCCCGATCCAGCCGTAGTCACCGGGGATGACCTGCAGGTTGTCGGCGATGTCGAGCAGCGTGGCCTGGTCACGTTTCCCCGAAACGGTGAGCCACCGTCCGCTTTCGAGCTGGACGGAGACCGCGCCGTACTGATGCCCGAGTGGCCCGTCGCGTTCCGGGAGATAGCCGCCGTCGCGACCCTTGACCTTGAGGGGGACCGGTTGGGCACCACTCAGTTCCGGCGCTTCGCCGCTGAGCGACGCCGTGACGACCGCCGCCGCAGTGGGCTGCCCGGCGGACGTGGCTTCCAGTTCGGTCGTGGCCCCGTTGATCTTCATGAACGTCTTGACTCCCGACAGCTCGAGATCGGCGGGCAGCCGTCCGAACCGCAGTTCCCCCGAGACCCGGACGTGGTTGTCCGGGACCATCGCCTCGGCGATCCGCTCGCCGACCGCGCGCGGGTCTTTGATGTTGAACAGCGTCAGACTCAGCAGATAGACGTTGTCGGGGGACCAGGTCAGCATCATCCCCTGGCCGGGCATCTCGACGGCCATGCCGACCTTGCCGTGCACGATGATCTGGTTCGGCGCGGGCGCGATCGTCCACGGTCCGGACCGTTCGTCGCTCAGCGGGGTGCTGGTCAGCTGGAGGTTGCCCATCCCCGGGCCGATCCAGACCCTTTCCTGCGGCGCGGGATAGGGCTTCGCGCCCCGGCTTGTTTCCTGGAAGCCGTCGGGGAGCCAGCCGGGCTTGTACGGCAGCACCGACCAATCGGCGTTGCGCGCCGAAGCCGGGGGAACCGACGTGAAGGCCCGCAGGCCCAGCGGGACGCCGAGCGCGATGATCGCGACCGCCGCCGCGACCAGCGCCAGGGCCATCTTCGGACGGCTTCGCGGCCGTTGGGACAGCGCGTCGCGGATCTCGGCCCCGTCGGGCGCCCGCGTCGCCAGGTGTTCGAGGCTCTCCCGGATCAGGTCCTCGGTGTTCTCTTCACTCAGTCGGGTCATTTGCGGGCTCCCGTGGGCTGAACAGACGAGGACGGGCCGGTTTCCCGCAGCGTCGCGAGCGCGCGCGAGATCTGGCTGCGCACGGTCGACGTCGCGCAGCGGAGCACCGCGCCGATCTCCTCGTCGGTGTAGTTCTCGTAGTAGCGGAGCACGATCGCGGCGCGTTGTTTGCGCGGGAGCTTCGCGAGCCTGTCCAGCATCGCGTCGCGTTCGTCGTATTCGATGGCGTGATCGGAGACCGGCGGGCTCATCAGGTCGAGCATCTCCGGCGACGACGGCACCACGCGGCGGACCGCGAGGCGCCGTCGCCACGACAGGTACTCGTTCGTCACCATCCGGCGGACGTACGTCGGCGGCGAGTCGATCTTCGGCCAGCGTTGCTGAGCGCGCAGCAGCACCTCCTGCACGATGTCCTGCGCCAGGTACGGGTCGTCGGTCAGGACGGTCGCGTAGCGCAGGAGCTCGTCCAGGCGATCCGCGACGAACTCGTCGAAGGTCGCAGGCACGTGGTCCCCCTCAGCCGATGGTCTCGCTCTAGTGACGCACGGGACCACCCGGCTGATGCATCGGGAGCGGAACTTTTCCGGGTGAACGTGATCACCGCACGGCGGTCTCCAGCCGGACGAAGGCGAATCCGGTCGTCGCCGGTTCCTCACCGGTGGGCCGGTGGCCGCCGGACGGCGTTCGCCGTCGTGCACCACCAGCAGGCCGTGCGGGAACAGCTGGCCCAGCGGCGCGGTGGTGATCGCGGCGCCGTCGGAATGCTCGACCGAGTCGGTGCCGCGTCCGGCGACGATCCGGAAGTCGCGCCGCGGGGCGTTGCGGCCGGTGCGGTCGTGGACCACGAACCGCGAGTCGCCCTGGCTCGACGCGAGCAGCTTGTCGGCGGCCAGCGTCAGCCCCTCGGCGTCCGCGGTCAGCCACTCGCCGCCGAAGCCGGGGTCGGGGCCGTCGGCGACGCATTCTTCGGTCGCCTCGTCGAAGCGCTGCGGCGCCCCGAAGGAACGGGCCTTGTCGATCAGCGACGGACGCCCGAAACCGTCACCGTGCACCGGGATCCGCCAGATCTCGACGTCCTCCTGCGCCGTGTAGAGCACGCGGTGCTCGACGTCGAGCACCGAACCCTCCGGCTGCGGGCGCTCGTCCGGTTCGCCGCACGGCGACCACGTCGCGCCGTTCGGCAGGCGGAACGACGTGGGCAGATCGATCGTGCCGATCGGCGCGGTGCCGACGGTGCCGCCCGGTTTGTCGACAAGTCGCAAGAGCGCCACGCGGGTTTCGTGCCGCCGGGTCACCGCGACCCAGCGCGCGCCGGTGCGCGGATCGCGTCCGGCGGTGAGCCCGTACGCCGTCCGCTGTTCGTCCACTTCGGACTCCGAGGCGGAGAAGACCGGTGCGGCGGAAGGATCCGTGACGTCCCACAGCACGTGCGAGCCGACCGCGGTCGCTCACCACCGCCAGGTCGCCGACGACGTCGACGTTGTTGAACCGCCCGCCCGCGGGCACGGCGAGCTGCTGGAGCCGCCGCGCCCTCAGGTCGAACGCGGCCAGCTCGCCTTCCTCGAGCGTGCCGAGCACGACGCTCTGGGAGGGGTTCTTCGGAAGCTAGCCGCGCGAGTTGTCCGGCCGGTGAACGTCGGCGGTCAGGTAGTACTGCGCGACCGGCGCCAGCATCGCGACGACCTCGTCGTCGGAGGCCTCGACCAGCGGCGGGAGCTGGATGACGTAACGCAGCAGCGCGAACCCGACCATCTGCGCGGCGATCCCGGCCACCCGGACCTTCGGCACGCCGCGTGCTTCGGCGACCCGCGCCAGTACCGTCCGTTCGAGGAACTGTCGCATCATGGTCGCGACCTGCTCGTTCGTGGTCGCCGACCGGATCATCGCCAGGAACGGCTCGCGGCCCGCCGGGGCCTGCCAGAAACCGAGGAACGCGCGGACGAGACGTTCGCCGACCTCGTCTTCCGGGCCTTCGAGGATGCGGGGGACCATCTCGCCGGGGTCGATCGGCAGGTTCATCGACGCGGCGAAGAGCCCCTGCTTGGTGCCGAAGAAATGGTGCAGCAGCGCGGCGTTGACCCCGGCTTCGGCCGCGATGCCGCGCACGGTCGCCCCGTCGTAGCCCTGTTCGGCGAACCTGCGCCGAGCCGCGTCGAGGATCTCCTCCCGCGTCTCGGTCTGCCCCGGCCGCCGCCCCGCCTGTGCCATTCCGCGAGCTTAGAACGCCCTTGACTACGCTTGTCCCCATGTCAGTCGCAGTCAGGGTCATCCCGTGTCTCGACGTCGACGCGGGCCGAGTGGTGAAGGGCGTCAACTTCGCCGACCTGCGCGACGCCGGCGACCCCGTCGAGCTCGCCCGCCTGTACGACGCCGAGGGCGCGGACGAGCTCACGTTCCTCGACGTCACGGCTTCCTCCGGGGACCGCGAGACCACCTTCGACGTGGTCCGCCGGACCGCGGAGCAGGTGTTCATCCCGCTCACCGTCGGTGGTGGCGTGCGCACGAACGACGACGTCAACCGGCTGCTGCGCACGGGCGCGGACAAGGTGAGCATCAACACCGCGGCCATCGCGCGGCCGGAGTTCCTGCGCGAGGCGTCCCGCCGCTTCGGCGCGCAGTGCGTCGTGCTGTCGGTGGACGCCCGGCGCGTTCCGGAGGGGACCGAACCGACCCCGTCCGGGTTCGAGGTGACCACGCACGGCGGCCGCCGCGGCACCGGGATCGACGCCGTCGAATGGGCCGCGCGCGGGGAAGAACTCGGCGTCGGCGAGATCCTGCTCAACTCGATGGACGCCGACGGCACCAAGAACGGGTTCGATCTCGAACTCCTGACCAAGGTGCGCCGGGCGGTCCGCGTCCCGGTGATCGCCAGCGGCGGCGCCGGCGCGCTCGAGCACTTCCTGCCCGCCGTCGAGGCCGGTGCGGACGCGGTGCTCGCGGCCAGCGTGTTCCACTTCGGACAGTTGAAGATCGGCGAGGTCAAGGGCGCCCTGCGCGCCGGGGGAGTCGTGGTCCGGTGATCCCGAACAAGTGGAAGGCCGCCACCGAGGTCAAGGTCGTCTGCGCGCTGATGCTCGGGCTCGGTCTCGCGTACGTGGGGATGGCCGTGATCCTCATGTTCGCGCCGTACTCCTCCGCGCGGACGTTCCTGCTGCCCGGAACGTCGGTCGTGCTCGGTGGTCTCGTCGTGGCGGGACTGGTGCTGAGGATGTCTTCGGCGCGGTTCGCCGGTTTCGCCGTCAGCTTCCTGTTCGCCTTGCTGCACGCGCTGTCCATGCTGGCGGCGGAACTCTTCTGGGTGAAGATCGTGTCCGGGCTGCTTTTCGCCGGGTACATCTACTCGGCAGTCCTGCTCAACTCGATGCCGGTGAAACGGCACCTGCTCGGAGCCACGAATGACGCTTGATCCCGCCCTCTCTGATCGCCTGAAGCGCAACGCCGACGGGCTGATCGCCGCCGTCGTCGTCGAGCACTCCACCTCGGACGTCCTGATGATGGCGTGGATGAACGACGAGGCGCTGAGGCGCACCCTCACCACCCGGCGCGGGACGTACTATTCGCGCAGCCGCAAGGAACTGTGGGTGAAGGGCGAGACGTCCGGCCACGTCCAGCACGTGCGCGAGATGCGGATCGACTGCGACGGCGATACCGTCCTGCTGCGCGTCGACCAGACCGGCCCGGCCTGTCACACCGGCACGCACACCTGTTTCGACACCGGCGAACGGCTGCTGCTGGCCGACGAGAGCGAGAAGACCCCGTGAATGTCGTCGCCAACGTCCTGGTCGGCATCGTCGCCCTGATCCACCTGTACATCGTCGTGCTCGAGATGTTCCTGTGGACGACCCCGCGCGCTCGCGCCGCTTTCGGCACCAGCGAGGAATTCGCGAAGGAGAGCGCGCCGCTCGCGGCGAACCAGGGGCTGTACAACGGTTTCCTGGCCGCCGCGCTGATCTGGGGGCTGATCGCGACCGGCGGTACCGCTTGGCAGTTCAAGATCTTCGGCCTCGCGTGCGTGATCGTGGCAGGGCTCTACGGGACGGCGACGGCGAGCAAGCGGATCTTCTTCGTGCAGGTGGTCCCGGGCACGCTGGCGCTGATCGCGGTGCTGATCGCGGGCTGACCACCCGGGTAAACTCGGTCCATGGGACTGGGGGACGGGGAAACCGCGGCGAACAACAGATCCTTGAGAGTGCGCGCGTTGTGCGGACGCTCGATCGTTCTCGCACTGCTGTGGATCGCGATCTTCGCCGCCGCGGCGCTCGGGACGGACTTCCTTCAGCGTTCGGCCGACGAACTGCTGGCGACCGGAAGCCGCGCCGAAGGCACGGTGGAAAGCGTTCGCCTCGACCGTACCGGCAAGTACCCGACCATCATCGTCGGCTATCGCGTGGACTTCGCCTCCTTCACGGCGACGATCGACCCGGACTCCGGGCGCGCCTACACGGTCGGTCAGCCGGTCACGGTGATCTACGACCCCGCGAATCCCCGCTCGGTCCGGACGCTCGAAGAGGCCAACAAGGACGGGATCGCCACGGCGCTGTTCCTTGTCCTGATGCTCCTTTCCCTGGTCGGCGCCCCGGCGTCCGGGTACGCCGCCGTGATGTGGTGGCTCCGCTACCGGGCGGTGCTGGCCACGGGATGGCGCGCGGGCAAGGCGACGGTGTGGGACAGGAAGGGCAGGAAACTCCCGGACATCGACGTCAAGTTCGAGGACGGCGCCGTCACCAGGTTCCGCGCGGTGATGTCGACGCGGGGAGCGACCCGGTTCAAGGAGGGCGGGAACGTACCCGTCTCGGTCGCGGGGACGGGCCAGAACGTGGTCTTGGTCTTCCCCGACGGCCGGTGGCGCACGGGAAGGCCCTACGAGGTGCCGGTGAGGGAAGCCCGTTCCGACGGGTTCGCCGCGAGCGACGTCCGGGGAGGCAAGGGACAGGCCGAGGTCGTGCCGGAGGAGCGCCTCGATACCGCTCGTCGCCATGGACTGGAATTCCGCGACGTCCCGCCCCGGGAGAAGCCGCTGAAGCCCCGAGGTAAGCGGCGCTCGTGAAACGGGGCGACCGGATGGCACCCTGCTCACTTGCACGCTCGGCGAGAGCTCGCGGTTGCCCTGGAGAGAGAGGGAACTCGTTATCCCGGGAACGCCCTTTTTTCCCGCTAACCTCAGCGCATGAAACCGGGGCGAGGGAAGAGAAGCTCGGCCGACCGTGATCGTGCGAAACGACTTCCGCGCGTCGCCGGGCGGCCTCTGTCCTCTTCGGATGTCGACGACATCAAAAGCCTTGCCTCGCAGACGGTGCACGAAGAAGTGGCCGGCCCGCTGATCGAGAAACTGTCGCACTTCAAGGTGCGCGCACTGGGTTTGTCGGTGCTTTGGCTGATCTTCTTCGTCATCTGCCGGGCGAGCGACGTGCCGTTCCCGCTGTCCTTCTTCGCGTTCCTGGGCTTTCCGGTGTGCCTTGCCGCCGCTTGGCTCTGGCGTAGCCGGTATCGCTCCGCCTCGAAAACCGGCCTGCGCGAGGCCACGGCGACGGTGCGGCCCGGGTGGCTGTTCCCCCGTATCGACGTGTTCTTCGAAAACGACTACAAGTTCCTCGCCACGCGCCGTTCGCTGAGGATCGCGCCCCGGGTCCGGAAGGTTCCCGTCTTCGTCGGCGGTGAGGGAACGGACATGATCGTGATCTTCCCGCGCGGACGGTTCGCCCAGGACACGCTCTACGCGGTACCGGTCAAGGAGATCGAGCCGGACACGGCCTGACGGCAGGACCTTGGTCCCTTCTTGACCACGACCTTCCGGGCGTAGTCTTTTCCCAGGTCGAGGGCGACCAGACGAGTTCCGATGGGGAGGAACGACGTCGGCCGCCCTCGCTGATTGGGGGCGTTTCGCATGGTCGTCAAGGAAGTGCAGGCGGAGACGTACTGGCGCAGACGGACCAGGTATCTGGGCATCGCCGTGCTCTTGGGCGCCGGTTCGCCCGCCGTCATGATGGGGGTGCTCCAGCTCGGCTCGGAGCTCGGGGCGTTCGAAGGCTGGTCCGACAGCGTGGGAATGGCCGCGATCGTCGTACTCCTCGTGACGGCGGCGCTGGCGGTGGTCTGCGGACATCGGGTGTGGGTCAACGATCGGCTCCTGGACAAAGCGGTCGCCGAACTCGGTGTCTCGCCGTCCTTCGAAGACGGGCTCGACGGCGCCGATCCGGAAGCCGAGACGCGGCGGCTGCGCACCGTGTGCCGCCGAGTGTGGGGCTTCACGGTCGGATGGATCCCACTGGCGGCCGCGATCGTGGTCCTGGAAGTGAACTACCTGCCCGATCCGGCCGAGGATCGGATGGCCGCCGTCGCGGCGACGGTCGTGATGAGCCTGGGCGGCGTCGTGGCGGGGCTGTTCACGAAGGAGGCCTGGCGCAGGCGTTACCGGTCCGTCCTCGCCACCGGATGGCGCCCCGCGACGGTGACCGTGAAAGTCGACTACGAGGCGACGAACCCGGAAGGCGAGCCGCGGATCTTCGCCGTGAAGTTCCCCGACGGCGAGCGGATCCGGTTGCATGGTCTGCGGTTCACGTCCCGCACGGGCCATCGCTTCGGCTGGCGTCCCGACGTCCCGGTCTGGATCGGCGGTGAAGGCGAGTCCATGGTCGTGCTGTTTCCCCGTGGCCCCTCGGTTCCCCCGTGCGCGGTACCGGTCAGGAGCCTCCCATGAGCGAGAGCGGATACGTCTGGCCGGAGACCTACATGACCCGGCGGGATCTCTTCCGGGTGCTTTCGTACGCCGCGGGCGCGGTCGCGGTGACCGGGGCCATCGGGCTCGCCCTCCGGATCGGCGGATCCCGGTCCGACTGGTTCGGGGACGGGATCGCCGCCGAAACCGCCCTCCTGGCCGGAGGCCTGGTCGGCACGGTCATCGCCGATCGCCGCGGCAGGGTCAACGCGCGCCGGTTCGACGCGACGTTCGCGGCGGCGAAGGCCATCGAGGATCCGTTGTCGGCGAAAGCGCTCCGCATGGAGCTCGACGAGATCGCCGGGGACCTCGAAACGCGACGGCTGAGTCCGCTCGGGCACCGCGCGTTCCTCTGGACGATCTTCTGGGGCGCGGTGCTCGCAGCCGGGGCCGCGGGCGCCCTCCGCGCGATGGCGGACTCGTCGCTTCCCACCTACGACACGAACTCCGCGGGGCACGGTCTGCTCGTGCTCGGCTCGATCCTCGCTCTCGCTTTAGGCGCCGTCATCGGCGTCAACTCGTTGCTGGCCGCGACACGGTGGCCGCGGCGATACCGGTCGGTCGTGACGACGGGCTGGCGCGAGGCGCGGGCGACGGGGAGACCCCGCACTTTGGCGTCGCGTCGCGGCTCGCCCGCGGACCTTCGGCTCGACTTCCCGGACGGATCCGAAACACACGTGTCGACGTGGGATTCCACCTGTCACGTCGTCCGGCCCTACCGGGACAGGCACGACGTACCGGTCTGGGTCGGCGGGGAAGGGCAGGACATGGTCGTGCTGTTCCCCCGCGGACGGTTTTCGGCCAAGCGGTACGCGGTTCCCGCGGCCTGGATGCCGGGCGCGAGAACGGATCCCTGATCACCCGGCTCAGTCGATGTCCCCGGTCAGGTAGCGCTGCACCGTCGGCGCGATCGCGGTCACCAGCGGCTCGATCTCGCTCGTCGCCATCGGCTCGAATTTCGCGACGTACCGCACCAGTCCCATCCCGACCAGTTGCGAAGCGCAGAGCGAAGTCCGCAGTTCGACGCGGTCCGAGCCGAGTCCGGCGATGATCTTCGTGAAGAAGTTCTGGAAGAAGCCGCGCAGCACCAGCGCGGCCTGCTCGTGCCCGGCGACACTGCGGACGAGTGCCTGGAAGACCTCGCCGCCCGCGCCGTCCCAGCGGGTGAGGAAGGTCCGCACGATCCGCCGTCCGAACTCGTCGTCGGGGCCGTTCGTCAGTTCCGCGAGCAGTTCGTGCGGGTCGAACGGCAGTTTCAGGACGGCTTGGGCGAACAGTCCCTCCTTGCTGCCGAACCAGTGGTTGACCATCGCCGCGTCGACGCCGGCGCGGGTCGCGATCGTGCGCACCGTCGCACCGTCGAAGCCGCTCTCGCCGAACACCGCGCGGGCCGCTTCGATCAGTGCGACGCGCGTGTCCTGTCCACCGGGCCGCCGTCCCCGGCGGCGCGCGGTAGTGTCTTCACCAGCCATGGCGCCATCATGAACGGGACCGGCGCAAAATTCAACAAGACTTGAATTCATCCCCCGGTCCCCGGCCGCCCGGCCGTTGCAGCACAATGGGCGGCATGGTCAGCGCCGCACATGCCAGCCCGTCGGGGCTCGGCTCGGTCAGCCCTTCGCGCGAGGATTTCCGCGCGCTCGCCGAGGGCCGTCGCGTCATCCCCGTTGTCCGTCGCGTGCTCGCCGACGGTGAGACCCCCATCGGGGTCTACCGCAAGCTCGCCGCCGACCGGCCGGGGACGTTCCTGTTCGAATCGGCGGAGAACGGCGCTTCCTGGAGCCGATGGTCGTTCATCGGCGTCGACAGCCCCGCCGCGCTGACCGTGCGTGACGGCAAGGCCGTCTGGACCGGCACCCCGCCGGTCGGCCTGCCGACCGAGGGCGACCCGCTCACCGTGCTGCGCGAGACCGTCGCCGCGCTCCACACCGAGCAGCTGCCCGGAATGCCGCCGCTCACCGGCGGGATGGTTGGTTACATCGGCTACGACGCCGTCCGCTGGCTCGAACGGCTCCCCGAGCTCGCCGAGCGCGACCTCGACATCCCCGAGCTCACCATGCTCCTGGCGACCGATCTCGCCGCCTTCGACCACCACGAGGGCACGGTCACGCTGATCGCCAACGCGGTCAACTGGGACGACTCGGCCGAGCGGGTCGACGCCGCCTACGACGACGCCGTCGCGCGGCTCAACGCGATGACCAAGCAGCTGCACGTCGCGGCACCGGCCACGGCCGCCGTCTTCGACCGGCCCGCGCCCGAATTCACCCGCCGCCGTTCCAAGCCGGACTTCCACGCGGCCGTCGAGAAGGCCGTCGAGGCGATCAAGGCGGGCGAAGCGTTCCAGATCGTGCCGTCGCAACGGTTCGAGATCGAGACCCAGGCCGACGCGCTCGACGTCTACCGCGTGCTGCGCACGTCCAATCCGAGCCCGTACATGTACCTGCTGCGCCTGGACGGCTTCGACATCGTCGGGTCCAGCCCGGAGTCGCTGGTCACCGTCCGGGACGGCCGTGCGACCACGCACCCGATCGCGGGCACCCGCTGGCGCGGCGCCGATCCGGAAGAGGACGCGCAGCTGGCCAAGGACCTGCTCGCGGACGAGAAGGAGCGCTCCGAGCACCTGATGCTCGTCGACCTCGGCCGCAACGACCTCGGCAAGGTCTGCAAGCCCGGCACCGTGCGCGTCGTCGACTTCTTCGGCGTCGAGCGCTACAGCCACGTCATGCACATCGTCTCCACGGTCACCGGCGAACTCCTCGACGACAAGACGGCCTTCGACGCGGTCACCGCCTGTTTCCCGGCCGGGACGCTCTCGGGCGCGCCGAAGGTCCGCGCCATGCAGCTGATCGAGGAGCTGGAGCCGACCCGCAGGGCGCTCTACGGCGGTGTCGTCGGCTACCTCGACTTCGCGGGCGACGCCGACACCGCGATCGCCATCCGCACCGCGCTGATGAAGGACGGCACCGCGTACGTCCAGGCGGGCGGGGGAGTAGTCGCCGACTCGGTCGCCGACTACGAGGACACCGAGTCGCTCAACAAGGCCCGCACGGTGCTTTCCGCCGTCGCGGCGGCGCAGACGATGATCGCGGCGGACGAGCTCGACCCGGCGGGTGACAGCGCTCGTGTCTGAAGCGCCGGAAGACACGGCTCCGCCGGCCAGGAAGGCCAAGCGCCCACTGTGGATCGCCGTGGTGGGCCTGCTGCTGGGCGCGGCCGCGTTGTGGGGGTCCTCCCGGCTCGTGTGGTTCGCGGAGTTCCGTGACGGTGGGGTGCGCGGCACCGTGTTGTACTCGGAAACCGGTTCACAGCGTGCGGTTGCGCTGGTTCCGCTCGCCCTGCTGGCGCTCGCGGGCACGGCGGGGCTGATCGCCACCGGCGGTTGGCCACGCCGGGTGCTCGGCGTGGTACTCGCCGTGTCCGGCGTCGCGGCGGTGTGGATCGGCGTCGCGGGCGGCTCGTTCGGCGGATTCGCCGACGGACTGCCCGTCGCCCAGATGGTGGGAGCCCGCGGGCTCGCGATCCTCGGGGGAATTCTCGTGGCGGCGGGTGGGTTGGCAGCCATCAAGGGCGCGGGCCGGATGCCACGCCTCGGCGCGAAGTACGCGGCGCCGGGGACGAAGAAGCGGGCCGCGAAGGATCCGGAGACCGAGCTGTGGGAGGCGCTGTCCGAAGGCGAAGATCCCACCGCGACCCGGTGACGACCGCGGATTTCGCGGGTTTCGGAGATCTTTCCCGGCAAAGATGACACGGTTGGCATTCGGAGTAACGGACATACCCGGAACCAGGCCGTATTCGTGCGGGGGTTAGCATCGTTTCGGCGGGAAGGGGAAGGTTTTTGTGAGCGACCTTGCGAAGGAATCCGTGAGTACGACGGCTGGTGAGGGACTCCGGTGAGCGTGCTCGAAGACATCGTCGCCGGCGTCCGCGCCGATCTCGCCGAGCGCGAGGCGGTTCTGCCGTTCGACGAACTGAAGAAGCGTGCGACCCAGGTCGCACCTCCCCGTGACGTGCTCGCCGCCCTGCGCGAGTCCGGCATCGGCGTCATCGCCGAGGTGAAGCGGCGCAGCCCGTCCAAGGGCGAGCTGGCCGAGATCGCGGATCCGGCCGCGCTGGCGAAGGACTACGCCGACGGCGGCGCCCGGGTGATCAGCGTGCTGACCGAGCAGCGGCGGTTCGGCGGTTCGCTCGCCGACCTCGACGCGGTCCGCGCGGCGGTCGACATCCCGGTGCTGCGCAAGGACTTCATCGTCAGCCCGTACCAGGTCCACGAGGCCAGGCTGCACGGCGCGGACATGGTCCTGCTGATCGTGGCGGCGCTGGAGCAGAACGCCCTGATCGCGTTGCTCGACCGCGTCGAATCCCTCGGGATGACGGCGCTGGTCGAGATCCACAACGCCGAAGAGGCCGACAAGGCCCTCGAGGCGGGTGCGAAGGTGATCGGCGTCAACGCCCGCAACCTGCACACGCTCGAGGTCGATCGGGACGTCTTCTCGCGGCTGGCCCCCGGCCTGCCGATGGACGTCTTCAAGATCGCCGAGTCCGGTGTCCGCGGCCCCGGCGACCTGATGTCCTACGCGGGTCACGGCGCCGACGCCGTCCTCGTGGGCGAAGGGCTCGTCGCCTCCGGAGACCCGAAGGGCGCGCTGGTCAAGCTGGTCACCGCCGGTTCGCACCCCGCGTGCCCGAGGCCTTCTCGATGACCACTGAGTACACCGAGACACCGCACGGCGAGCACGACCCGGACGACCGGGGCTACTACGGCCCGTACGGCGGCCGGTTCATGCCCGAGGCGCTGATCGGCGTCGTCGACGAGGTCGCGGCCGAGTACGACAAGGCCCGGACCGATCCGGAGTTCGTCAACGAGTTCCGGCGCCTGCTGCGCGACTACGCCGGTCGTCCGTCGCTGCTCACCGAGGCCAAGCGCTTCGGTGAGCACGCCGGCGGCGCCCGGATCTTCCTCAAGCGCGAGGATCTGAACCACACCGGTTCGCACAAGATCAACAACGTGCTGGGCCAGGCGCTGCTCACCAAGCGGATGGGCAAGAAGCGGGTCATCGCGGAGACCGGGGCCGGGCAGCACGGCGTGGCCACCGCCACCGCCTGCGCGCTGCTCGACCTGGAATGCATCGTCTACATGGGCGAGGTCGACACCGAGCGGCAGGCGCTGAACGTCGCCCGCATGAAGCTGCTCGGCGCCGAGGTCATCCCGGTGAAGACCGGTTCGCGCACGCTCAAGGACGCGATCAACGAGGCGCTGCGCGACTGGGTCACCAACGCCGACACCACGCACTACCTGTTCGGCACGGCGGCGGGCCCGTACCCGTTCCCGATGATGGTGCGGAACTTCCACAAGATCATCGGCGAGGAGGCCCGCGTCCAGATCCTGGAGCAGGCCGGGCGCCTGCCGGACGCCGTCGCGGCCTGCGTCGGCGGTGGATCGAACGCGATCGGGATCTTCCACGGCTTCATCGACGACCCCGAGGTCCGCCTCGTCGGTCTCGAGCCGGGCGGCGAAGGCATCGAGGGCAACCGCCACGGCGCCACGCTGACCAAGGGCACCCCGGGCAACCTGCACGGCGCGATGACGTACCTGCTGCAGGACGAGGACGGCCAGACCGTCGAGTCGCACTCGATCTCGGCCGGTCTGGACTATCCGGGCGTCGGCCCGGAGCACTCGTGGCTCAAGGACAGCGGCCGCGCCGAGTACCGGCCGGTCACCGACGCCGAAGCGATGGACGCCTTCAAGCTGCTTTCGCGGACCGAGGGCATCATCCCGGCGATCGAGTCGGCGCACGCGCTGGCCGGCGCGCTCGTACTGGGCCGTGAGCTCGGCCCCGAGGGGCTGATCATCGTGAACCTGTCCGGTCGTGGCGACAAGGACATGGACACCGCCGCGAAGTACTTCGGCCTGGTGGAGAACGCATGAGTGGGTTGGACGAGGTCTTCGCGAAGACTCGCGCCGAGGGCCGCGGAGCACTGATCGGGTACCTGCCCGCCGGGTTCCCCACGGTCGACGGCTCGAAGGACCTGCTGGCCGCGGTGGTCGAGGGCGGCGCCGACCTGGTCGAGGTGGGCGTGCCCTACTCGGACCCGGTGATGGACGGCCCGACCATCCAGGCCGCGTCGGTGAGCGCGCTCTCCGGCGGCTTCAAGCTCAAGCACCTGTTCGAGGTCGTCGAGTCGGTGTCGTCGCGCGGCGGCAAGGCCGTCGTGATGACGTACTGGAACCCGGTGCACCGCTATGGCGTCGACCGTTTCGCGCGGGATCTCGCCGCCGCGGGCGGGCTCGGCATGATCACCCCGGACCTGATCCCGGACGAGGCCGACGAGTGGATGGCCGCGTCCGAGCAGCACGGTCTGGACCGGATCTTCCTCGTCGCGCCGTCCTCCTCGGAGGAGCGGATCGCGAAGACCGTCGCGGCCTCTTCGGGCTTCGTGTACGCCACCGCGGTGATGGGTGTGACAGGCGCTCGCGACCAGGTCGGCGTGCACGCCGAGGACCTCGTCGAGCGGACTCGCGCGCACACCGAGCTGCCGATCGGCGTCGGTCTCGGCGTTCGTTCCGGCGCTCAGGCGGCGCAGGTCGCCGGGTTCGCGGACGGCGTCATCGTCGGCTCGGCGCTGGTGACGGCCGCGGCGAGCGGGCTCGACGCGGTGCGCGAGCTCTCGGCCGAGCTGTCCGCCGGGGTGCGGAAGACCGTCGCCCCCGCTTGATCTGATGTGGGCTGAAGGGGCCCTTCACCGCATGAGATGCGGTGAAGGGCCCCTTCGCTGCATCTGACGCGGGGAAAGTCCCCTTCAGCTCAGTGCCGCCACCGCTGCGCTTCGGTGATCTCCTTCGCGCTCGCGTGCGCGAACCGTTCGATCTCCGCCCGCCGGACGTCCACGATCGTCGTGGCCAGAGGCGCGCCGAAAGCGGCCGTCAGATCCTTGTCCGCTTCGAACGCCGCAACGGCGTCCGCCAGTTTCACCGGCAGCCGCTCGATCCCGCGCGCGGCGCGTTCTTCGTCGGTGAGCGTTCCCGGGTCGACGTCCACCGGTTCCGGCAGTGACGCCTCCTCGTCGGCACCGGCCATCCCGGCGAACAGCAGGGCGGCCGCCAGCAGGTACGGATTCGCGGTCAGATCGAAGCATTTGACCTCGAGGTTCGCCGCCGCGTCCCGGTTCCCGGCGACCCCGCGCACCAGCCGCAACGGCGTCTCCCGGTTCTCCAGCCCCCACGCGGCGTACACCCCGGCCCAATGGTGCGGCTCCAGTCTCAGATAGCTGACGACCGACGGCGCCCCGATCGCGAGCAGCGCGGGAAGCCGCCGCAGGATGCCCGCGCTGAAGGATTCCGCGACCGGCGTCAGCCCGAAGATCCTTTCCCCGCCGGAGAAAAGGTTCCGGGCACCGTCCCAGACGCTCAGATGCACATGGCCGCCGTTGCCGACGCCGGCGGGCGCGAACTTCGGGGTGAAGGACGCCTTCACCCCGTGCCGGTGGCTGAGCGCGCGGATCGTCTCCTTCGTCAGGACGGCGACGTCGGCCGCGCGCACCGGATCGGCGGCGGTGACGGACAGTTCGAACTGTCCGTCGGCGTACTCGGGATGGATCTGTTCCACCCCGGCGCCCTGCTGGTCCAAAGTGGACACCAGCGCGCGGAGATAGTCCGCGCGCTCGGAAAGCCGGGCGTAGCCGTAGGCCGGGCCCGCGGTGGCCGACATCGGATCGTCCGGGGCGTCGGCGCTGGTGACCACCCATTCGAGTTCGAAACTCATCATCGCCCGGTGACCGCGTGCGGCGAGCCTGTCGACCGCGGTCATGAGGAGGGCACGCGGATCCTGCGGATGTGGCTCGCCCTCCTGGTCGAGCTTCGTCACCGGCGCCCACGCCCAGCCGGGTTGCCCGGCGAGCACGGTCAGCGCGTCGAGATCCGGATGCAGGCGCAGGTCACCGACCGGCCCGAGCGAATGCTCACCGCCGGTGATGCTGTCGTCGGAACCGAAGAAGTCGAAGGAATTCGAAGCACCGACACCCCAGGCGGCCGCGGACGCCAGCTTGCGCAGCGGCACCGCCTTGACCCGCGCGATCCCGGCGTTGTCCACGAAGGTCAGCGCCACGAGTTCGACACCCCGTGCCCGGAGTTCCCCGGTGAGGGCGGTCGCGCGGGCGGTCAGTGCTTCCCGGTTCACCATGGTTCCTCATCCTGGCCTCATCGCGAGCCCCTTGCCACGTCCGGCTCCGGCCCTAGGGTGAGGCGCATTCGTCGATCACCGGAAGGGACGCGCCATGCCGGGACCCGGAATTCTGCCGTTCGTGGCCGAGATGCCGCTGGTGGACCATCACTGCCACGGTGTCGTCACCGGCGATCTCGGCCGGATCGAGTTCGAGCAGATGCTCACCGAGGCCGACACCGTCTCGTCGCTGGGCACGACCTTGTTCGACTCGCTGATCGGGCTCGCGGTCCGTGCCCGCTGCGCGCCGGTGCTCGACCTGCCTTCGCACGTCCCGGCCGAGGTCTATCTGGCCCGGCGTGCCGAACTGGGCGCCACCGAGGTCAACGCGCGGTTCCTGCGTGCCACCGGCACGACCGAGTTCCTGCTCGACGGCGGTTTCCTGCCGGACACGCTGACCACGACCGAGCAGTTCGCGGCCCTGTCCGCCGCCCGCGCGCGGGACATCGTCCGGCTCGAACAGGTCGCCGAAGCCGTCGTGGAGTCCAGCACGGCCGCGGGATTCGCCGCGGCCTTCACCGCGGAACTGGCGAAACGCGCCACGACGGCGGTGGGGTTCAAGTCCATCGCCGCCTACCGCGTCGGCCTCGACCTGGCGGGGGAGCGCCCCACGGACGCCGAGGTCACCGAGGCGGCGGGCCGCTGGCTCTCCAGGATCGAGGCGGGCGAACCGGTCCGGCTCGCCGACGAGGTCCTGCACCGGTTCCTGATCTGGACCGGGCTCGACCTGGCCCTCCCGGTCCAGTTCCACGTCGGTTTCGGCGACTCCGACGTGGACCTGCACCGCTGCGATCCGCTGCTGCTCACCGGGCTGCTGCGGGCGACGCGGTCACACGGGGTGCCGATCATGTTGCTGCACAACTATCCCTTCCACCGGAACGCCGCGTATCTGGCGCAGGTGTTCGAGCACGTGTTCATCGACGTGGGTCTCGCGACGCACAACGCCGGTCACCGTGCGCCCGCGATCATCGCGGAGACAATGGAGATCGTGCCGTTCGGGAAACTGCTGTTCTCCACCGACGCGTTCGGGCTCGCCGAGCTGTACCACCTCGGCACCGCCCTGTTCCGGCGAGGACTGTCGGATTTCCTGTACGCGGGGCTCACCGCGGACGTACTGTCCGAAGTGGACGCACGTCGGATCACGGCCCTGGTGGGGCACCGCAACGCCGAACGGGTGTACGGACTGGAGGGGATATGACGGAACTGGACGAACTGCAGGACCGGTGGGAGGCGGCCGTCGAGGCGGAGCTGCCGTCCGCGATCGGGCTGCGGCACCGGGTGCACGCCGATCCTCGCGCGTCGGGGGACGAAGAGGACACCGCACGGGTTCTCATCGAGGCACTGGGCGTCGGCGAAGGGGTGCGGGTCGCCAAAACCGGGCGTGCCGTGCTGTTCCCCGGCACCGGTCCGGGACCCGCCGTCGCGCTGCGCGCCGAACTGGACGCGCTGCCGGTCACCGAGCGGACCGGGGTCCCGTGGGCCTCGGAGACGCCGCTCATGCACGCGTGCGGGCACGACGTGCACATGGCCGCGCTCGTCGCCACCTGCCGCGCGGCGGCCGTCGTGGGGGTGCCGCGGCCGATCCTCGCCCTCCTGCAGCCGCGTGAAGAGACCTCGCCGTCGGGCGCGCTGGACATCGTCGAGTCCGGAGTGCTCACCGAGTACGGCGTCGAAGCGGTCATCGGCGCGCACGTCCAGCCGCGGCTCGCGGCGGGCGTGGTGTCGGCGGTACCGGGACCGGTCAACGCCTCCACCGACGAGTTCGACGTGGTCGTCCGAGGCCAGGGCGGGCACGCCGGCTACCCGCATCTGCTGCGGGACCCGATCCTCGCGCTCAGCCAGATCGTGGTGAGCCTGCAGCAGCTCGCGAGCCGCCGGGTCGACCCGGTGTTCGGCGCGGTCTGCTCGGTCGGCCGGATCGAGGCGGGGACCACGGCGAACGTCGTGCCGAACGAGGCCCGCCTGTCGGGCTCGCTGCGGCTGATGCGCGCAGAGGACCGCGATCTCGCGCTGGAGGGGCTCGCCGAGGTCGTCCACGGCACCGCGAAGGCACACGGCTGCCGGGCGGAACTGGAGATCAGCCCGTGCGAACCGGTGCTGCACAACGACGCCGGGCTCACCCAGCACGCGCACCGGCGGCTGGTCCGCGCCGGGGCGGGCGTGGACACCGAGTTCCGGTCGTTCGGCGCCGACGATTTCGCCCATTACCGCGGGGTGACGCGCGGGCTGATGATGTTCGTCGGCCTCGGCGACACCGCGGGCGCGCCCAGCCTGCACGACGAGGTCTTCCTGCCGCCGGACGCCGCAGTCGGGCACGTCGCTTCGGCGCTGATCGCGGGCTATTTGGCCGCCGTCGAGGGCTGACGCCCCCAAGAAGTGGATGAAGCGCTACGGTGGCCTCCGTGAATACCGCCTCGGCAGCGTTCCTCGCGACCATCCCCAGTCCCGACCAGGGCGTCTGGCATATCGGGCCGGTCCCGATCCGTGCCTACGCGCTCTGCATCATCGCCGGCATCATCGTGGCGATCTGGCTGGGCGAACGGCGCTGGGTGAATCGCGGCGGCACGAAGGGCACCGTCATCGACGTCGCCGTCTTCGCGGTCCCGTTCGGCCTGGTCGGCGGGCGGTTGTACCACGTCATCACCGACAACCAGCTGTACTTCGGCGAGGGCAAGAACCCGATCAACGCGCTGAAGATCTGGGACGGCGGCCTCGGCATCTGGGGCGCGATCGCGCTCGGCGCCGTCGGCGCGCTGATCGCCTGCCGCCGCCGGGGCATCCCGCTGCCCGCGATGGCGGACGCGCTCGCGCCGGGGATCGTGATCGCGCAGGCCATCGGGCGGCTCGGCAACTACTTCAACCAGGAGCTCTACGGCGCGCACACCGACCTGCCGTGGGGCCTGGAGATCTACCAGCGCTACAACCCGACCAACCCGGACGACTTCCTGAACGGCATCGCCATCGGGCACGTCCCGCTGCCGGACAGCCCGGTGCACCCGACGTTCCTGTACGAGCTGATCTGGAACCTCGGTGTCGCGCTGCTGGTCATCTGGGCGGACAAGAAGTTCCGCCTCGGCCACGGCCGCGTGTTCGCGCTGTACGTCGCCGGGTACACCGCGGGCCGGTTCTGGATCGAGATGATGCGGACCGACACCGCGAACCACATCCTCGGCCTGCGGGTCAACGTGTGGACGTCGATCCTGCTGTTCGCCGCGGCGATCGCCTACTTCGTGGTGGCCGCCAAGCGGGGGCCGCGAGAAGCGCCGGAAACGCTGTGGAGCAAGGACGTGCCACGCGAGGACTCCGCTGCCGCAGCCTCCTCTGCCGACACTGCCTCCTCTTCCGACGATGCCGTTTCGCCTGCCGAGGCCAAGGACGAGGAGCACGCGGAGGTGGGGGCGGCTCCGGACACCGTCCGGGACTCGGCCGCCGACAAGGCGACCGAGGACCCGAAACCCGACTCCGAGAAGTAGCGCTCCGCTTCCCCCACGCGTACCTCCGGCAGGCCGGGGTCACGCAAGTCCGTGAAGGCCTCCTTCCCTACCCTCAAAGTAGGGAAGGAGGCCTTCACGGCACGCGCGGGGCGTCAGGGGGAGACCAGGCCCCGTCCGGTCACCAAAGGCAGGTCCAGCGCCGTCAGCAGCCCCGGCGGAGCCGCCACCACCGCCGGGATCGCGTTCACCAGCCGCATCGCGGTCGCCTTCAGCCCGGCCGTGTTGTGGTCACCGTCGGTCCCGACCAGCCGAAGGTCCAGCACGTAGTTGGGCTCCCCGGTCACCTGGACGCGGTAGCAACCCTGCCCGGACGGCTGCGGCCAGTCCGGGCCGAGGTCGCCGCGCAGCCGCGTGATGTGCTCCAGCACGCACACCGCCCGTCCGCCGCGCATGCCGCGCACCTCGAACCGCAGCGCCGCCGCCGTGCCCTCCTTGATCGTCCCCGAGGCGATCTCGAACGTCTCGGGCGCCGGAAGCCGTTCGTAGACCTCCTCGACGGAGTCGAGTTCGACGTCCAGCCCCGCCGCGAGCTGCCGCACGACGCTGCCCCAGGCCAGCGACAGCACTCCGGGCTGCAGCAGCAAGGGAAGGTCGTCCATTTCCCGCCCGAAGCCCATGATGTCGAACAGAACCTTGGCCTGGTTGTACGTCGAGTAGTCGAGGATCTCCAGACAGCGAACCTCGTCGATCCGTTCGCACACGCCGGTGAGCACCAGCGGCAGCCAGTCGTTGGCGAAACCGGGATCGATGCCGTTGACCCACAGCGAAGCGCCGCCTTCCCTGGCCGCCTCGCGGATCGGCTCGATCATCTCCGCCGGGACGACGCCTTCGGGGTACTGGAGGAACACCGGGCTGCTGGAGACCACGTTGATCCCCGCGCGCAGGAACCGTTTCAGGTCCTCGACGGCTTCGACGAGCCTGTCGTCGGCCATCGCCGTGTAGAGCACACAGTCCGGTTTCAGCGCGATGAGCGCGTCCGCGTCGGTGGTCGCCGCGACACCGAGCGAACGCCCGAGCCCGGCCAGTTCCCCCGCGTCCACACCGGCCTTGGCCTCGCTCGAAACCCAGACCCCGGCGAGGTCGAGATCGGGTCGCGCGGCTATCCCGGCCAGCGCGTGACGGCCGACGTTCCCGGTACTCCACTGGACCACGCGCACGGCGTTCGCCTCCTACAGATCGGGCAGGCCCGGTTCCAGGTTCGGGGCCTGCAGGCATGCGTCGACTTCGACGATCGAGCCGCCCGCCTCCAGTAAGGACGGTGCCGCCGCGCCGATCCCGCGTCCGGCGCCGGTGGTCACGGCGCCTGGTCGGTGAGCCGGAAACGGTCCGGGATCATGCGCGGAACTGTAACACGTTCTATTTATCGAGCCTCGGCGTGCGGGGTCGGCCCGGAGTGACTAGGGTCGCTTCACCGCGTCTCGTGGCATCCCGGAACAGGACATATACTTAGCGGAACGAACTACCGTGACCCCATCAGGAACTGTGTCGTTCCGGGCATCCAGATCGTTACCATCAGCGGGCTTTCTCGTCCGATGAACTGATGCCCACATGTTTCCTAGGTGTTAAAGTCGCGCTAACGAACGGGCCATCGTCGTCCCGTGCGCATTCCCCCGGCCGGCCCGTCCGGCCGCTGAGCACAGACGACGAAGGAGGTCCCTTCATGATCTTCTCCGCCATTCCCGGCAAACAAGGTCTTTACGATCCCGAATCCGAACAGGACTCCTGCGGTGTGGCCATGGTGGCCGACGTCCGCGGGCGAAGGTCGCACGGCATCGTCACCGACGGTCTTTCCGCGCTGACGAATCTCGACCATCGCGGTGCCGCGGGCGCGGAGCCGACCAGTGGCGACGGCGCGGGCATCCTGGTGCAGCTGCCCGACGAGCTGTTGCGCGCGGAAGTGGACTTCACCCTGCCCGAAGCGGGCGCCGACGGTCAGCAGACCTACGCGACCGGGATCGGTTTCCTGCCCTCGGACACCGAGGAGCGCGGCAAGGCCGTCGCCCTGATCGAGCGCATCGCCACCGAAGAGGGCCTCGACGTCCTCGGCTGGCGCGAGGTCCCGGTCGACGCCGATCGCGCGGACATCGGCCCGACGGCGCGTTCGGTCATGCCGCATTTCGTGATGGTGTTCGTCGCGGCCCAGGAAGCGGGCGGAAGCCGCCCCGGCGGGCTCGAACTGGATCGCCTGGCCTTCTGCCTGCGCAAGCGCGTCGAGAACGAGAGTGTGACCGCAGGCTGCGGCACCTACTTCCCTTCGCTGTCCTCGCGGACGATCGTCTACAAGGGAATGCTGACCCCCGAGCAGCTCCCGCTCTTCTTCACCGACCTGACCGACACCCGGCTCGCCAGCGCCATCGCGCTCGTGCACTCCCGGTTCTCCACCAACACCTTCCCGTCGTGGCCGCTGGCGCATCCGTTCCGGTTCGTCGCGCACAACGGCGAAATCAACACCATCCGCGGCAACCGCAACCGCATGCGCGCCCGTGAGGCGCTGCTGGAATCGGACCTCATCACCGGCGACCTCACCCGGCTGTACCCGATCTGCTCGGCCGACGCGTCGGACTCCGCATCGTTCGACGAGGTGCTGGAGCTGCTGCACCTCGGCGGGCGGTCGCTGCCGCACGCGGTCCTGATGATGATCCCCGAGGCGTGGGAGAACCACGCCGGGATGAACGCCCAGCGTCGTGCGTTCTACCAGTTCCACGCCAGCCTCATGGAGCCGTGGGACGGCCCGGCCTGTGTCACCTTCACCGACGGCACGCTCGTCGGCGCGGTGCTGGACCGCAACGGCCTGCGCCCCGCCCGATGGTGGCGCACCGCCGACGACCGCGTCGTGCTGGCCAGTGAGGCCGGCGTGCTCGACGTCGCGCCCGAGGACATCGTGGCCAAGGGGCGGCTCAAGCCCGGCCGCATGTTCCTGGTGGACACCGAGGCGGGCCGGATCGTCGACGACGAAGAGGTCAAGTCGGAGCTGGCCAAGGAACTCCCGTACGAGGGCTGGCTGCACGCCGGGCTGCTGCAGATCGCCGATCTGCCGGACCGCGACCACATCGTGCAGAGCCACGATTCCGTGCTGCGGCGCCAGCTTTCCTTCGGCTACACCGAAGAAGAGCTGAAGATCCTCCTCGCGCCGATGGTGGTCAAGGGCATGGAGCCGATCGGCTCGATGGGCTCGGACACCCCGCCCGCGGTGCTGTCACAGCGTTCGCGGCTGCTCTACGACTACTTCAAGCAGAACTTCGCGCAGGTCACCAACCCGCCGCTGGACGCGATCCGCGAAGAGCTCGTCACTTCGATGAGCCGGATCATGGGCCCCGAGCGGAACCTGCTCGCCCCCGGCCCGGCCTCCTGCCGCCACGTGCAGCTGCCGTATCCGGTGATCGACAACGACGAACTCGCCAAGCTGATCCACATCAACGACGACGGCGACCTGCCCGGCTTCGCGTGCAGTGTCCTTTCCGGACTGTACGAAGTGGACGGCGGCGCCGACGCGCTGGCGTCCGCGATCGAACGGGTCCGCCGCGAGGCCTCCGAGGCGATCGCGGCGGGCGCGCGCACGCTCGTGCTGTCCGACCGCGATTCCGATCACCGCATGGCGCCGATCCCGTCGCTGCTGCTGGTGTCCTCGGTGCACCACCATCTGGTGCGCACCAAGGAAAGGCTCCGCGTGGCGCTGGTCGTCGAGACCGGTGACGCCCGCGAGGTCCACCACGTCGCCGTCCTGCTCGGCTACGGCGCCGCCGCGGTGAACCCGTACCTGGCCTTCGAGACCATCGAGGACATGATCTCGACCGGTGCCATCACCGGTATCGAGCCCGCCAAGGCGATCCAGAACTACGTCAAGGCGCTCGTCAAGGGCGTCCTGAAGATCATGTCGAAGATGGGCATCTCGACCGTCGGCGCGTACACCGCGGCGCAGGTCTTCGAATCCTTGGGGTTGAGCCAGGATCTGCTCGACGAGTACTTCACCGGGACGTCGTCCAAACTCGGCGGCGTCGGCCTGGGCGTGCTCGCCGAAGAGGTCGCCACGCGCCACCGTCGCGCGTACCCGGACAACCCGACCGATCGCGTCCACCGTGGACTCGAGACCGGCGGCGAGTACGCGTACCGCCGGGAAGGCGAACTGCACCTGTTCACCCCGGAGACCGTCTTCCTGTTGCAGCACGCGACGAAGACCGGCCGCGAGGAGGTGTACAAGCAGTACTCCGACGAGGTCCACCGTCTCTACCGCCAGGGCGGCGCGCTGCGCGGGCTGTTCGCCTTCCGCGAGGGCGCGCGCGAACCCGTCCCGCTGGACGAGGTCGAGCCGGTCGAGGCGATCTTCAAGCGCTTCAACACCGGCGCGATGTCCTACGGTTCGATTTCGGCCGAGGCACACGAAACCCTCGCGATCGCGATGAACCGCATCGGCGGCCGGTCCAACACCGGCGAGGGCGGGGAAGACCCCGAGCGGCTTTACGACCCGACCCGGCGCAGCGCGATCAAGCAGGTCGCGAGCGGCCGGTTCGGCGTCACGAGCGAGTACCTGGTCAACGCCGACGACATCCAGATCAAGATGGCGCAGGGCGCGAAGCCGGGCGAGGGCGGGCAGCTGCCCCCGAACAAGGTCTACCCGTGGATCGCGCGGACGCGGCACTCGACGCCGGGTGTCGGGCTCATCTCGCCGCCGCCGCACCACGACATCTATTCGATCGAGGATCTCGCCCAGCTGATCCACGACCTCAAGAACGCCAACGAGAACGCCCGCATCCACGTGAAGCTGGTGTCCTCGCTCGGCGTCGGCACGGTCGCCGCGGGCGTGTCCAAGGCGCACGCCGACGTCGTGCTGATCTCCGGCCACGACGGCGGCACCGGCGCCTCCCCGATGAACTCGCTCAAGCACGCGGGCACGCCGTGGGAGATCGGGCTCGCCGAGACCCAGCAGACGTTGCTGCTCAACGGTTTGCGTGACCGGATCACCGTGCAGGTCGACGGTGCGATGAAGACCGGCAAGGACGTCGTCATCGCCGCGCTGCTCGGCGCTGAGGAGTACGGCTTCGCGACGGCGCCGCTGATCGTCGAAGGCTGCGTCATGATGCGCGTCTGCCACCTCGACACCTGCCCGGTCGGCGTCGCGACCCAGAGCCCGGATCTGCGCAAGCGGTACACCGGCCAGGCCGACCACGTCGTCAACTACTTCCGGTTCGTCGCCGAAGAAGTACGGGAAACGCTGGCGGCACTCGGTTTCCGCACGCTCGACGAGGCCATCGGCCACGCCGAGATCCTGGACACCGACAAGGCGATCGAGCACTGGAAGGCCTCCGGGCTCGACCTGTCGCCGATCTTCGAGATGCCGAAAGAGACCCCGTACGGCGGGGCGAAGCGGCGCACGCGGACACAGGACCACGGCCTGGAACACGCGCTCGACCGGACGCTGATCCAGCTCGCCGAGGCGGCGCTGGAGGACGCGCATCGGGTGCGTATCGAACTGCCGGTGCGGAACGTGAACCGGACCGTCGGCACGCTGCTCGGTTCCGAGATCACCCGCCGCTACGGCGGTGAGGGCCTGCCCGAGGACACGATCCACGTGCTGCTGACCGGTTCCGCCGGGCAGTCGCTCGGCGCGTTCCTGCCGCGCGGCATCACGCTCGACATGGTCGGCGACGCGAACGACTACGTCGGCAAGGGGCTTTCGGGCGGGCGGATCATCGTGCGCCCGCATCCGGACGCGAAGTTCGCCGCGGAAGGCCAGACCATCGCCGGGAACACCCTCGCCTACGGGGCGACCGGCGGCGAGATGTTCCTGCGCGGCCAGGTCGGCGAGCGGTTCTGCGTGCGCAACTCCGGCGCCGTGGTGGTCGCCGAGGGCGTGGGCGACCACGCCTTCGAGTACATGACCGGCGGGCAGGCCGTGGTGCTCGGCCCGACCGGGCGCAACCTCGCGGCCGGCATGTCCGGCGGCGAGGCCTACGTGCTCGACCTCGACCGCGGCCGGGTCAACGAAGAGATGGTCAACCTCCTGACGCCGTCGTCGGAGGATCTCGCCTGGCTCAAGAAGACCGTGCAGAAGCATTACGACCTCACACGTTCGGCCGTGGCCGCGTCGCTGCTCGGCGACTGGCCGCGTCGCTCGGCGGCGTTCACCAAGGTGATGCCCCGCGACTACCAGCGTGTCCTTGACGCGGCGAAGGCGGCGCGTGCCGCGGGCCGCGACGTCGACGAAGCGATCATGGAGGCCGCTCGTGGCTGATCCGACGGGTTTCCTCAAGCACGAACGCGAAGAGCCTAAGAAGAAGTCCAAAGAGGACCGTCTCGCCACCTGGGGCGAGGTCTACGCCGACGTGGAACCCGCCGAGCGCAACGAAAAGGTGCGCAAGCAGGCTTCGCGGTGCATGGACTGCGGCATCCCGTTCTGTCACTCCGGTGGTTCCGGCTGCCCGCTGGGCAACCTGATCCCGGAGTGGAACGACCTGGTGCGCCGCGGCGACTGGGCCGCGGCGAGCGACCGGCTCCACGCGACGAACAACTTCCCCGAGTTCACCGGGAAGCTGTGCCCCGCGCCGTGCGAGGCGGGCTGCGTCCTGTCGATCTCGCCCTTGTCCGGCGGTCCGGTGTCGATCAAACGGGTCGAGCAGACGATCGCCGACCAGTCCTGGGAAGCGGGCTACGTGCAGCCGCAGGTCTCGGCGGTGTCGTCGGGACAGCGGGTCGCGGTCGTCGGTTCCGGTCCCGCCGGGCTCGCCGCCGCGCAGCAGCTGACCCGCGCCGGTCACGAGGTGACCGTCTACGAACGGGACGACCGGCTAGGCGGCCTGCTGCGGTACGGCATCCCCGAGTTCAAGATGGAGAAGAAGGTCCTCGACCGGCGGCTCGCGCAACTCCGCAAGGAGGGCACGAAGTTCGTCACCGGCTGCGAGGTCGGCGTCGATCTGACCGTCGAGGAACTGCGGGCGGGCTACGACGCGGTGGTGCTCGCCGTGGGCGCGCTGCGCGGCCGCGACGACACGACGACGCCCGGACGCGAGCTGTCCGGGATCCACCTGGCGATGGAGCATCTGGTCCCGGCCAACAAGTACGTCGAGGGCGACGGCCCGTCGCCGGTGGACGCGGCGGGCAAGCACGTCGTCATCATCGGCGGCGGCGACACCGGGGCCGACTCGTACGGCACCGCGACCCGGCAGGGCGCGCTTTCGGTGACCCAGCTGGACCAGTACCCGACGCCACCGTCCACAAGGGACGACGAGCGCTCGCCGTGGCCGACCTGGCCCTACATCCTCCGCACCTACCCGGCGCACGAGGAGGCGGGCGAGCGCAAGTTCGCCGTCGCGGTCAAGCGCTTCGTCGGCGACGAGAACGGCAACGTGCGCGCTGTCGAACTCCAGCAGGTCAAGGTCCAGAAGGATCGCGAGACCGGACGCCGCGAGGTCCTCCCGGTCAACGACGAGATCGAGGAACTGCCCGCCGATCTCGTGCTGCTCGCGATCGGGTTCGAAGGTGTCGAGCACATGCCTTTGCTGGACGGGCTCGGGCTTTCGCTGACCAAACGCGGCACGCTCTCGTGCGGCGTGGACTGGCAGACCTCCTCGCCGGGCGTGTTCGTCTGCGGCGACGCGCACCGCGGTGCCTCGCTGGTGGTGTGGGCGATCGCCGAAGGACGTTCGGTGGCGAGTGCCGTCGACGCCTACCTCACCGGCGCTTCGGACCTGCCCTCGCCGGTGCACCCGACGGCGCTTCCACTCGCCGTCGTCTGAGGCCGGTTCGCGCCGACAGCGTCGTCGGCGCGTTCCTCCCACCCAAGGTGGAGGGTCAGGATCCGTCCCGGGGCCGACGCGGTAGGGCGGCCTCGCGCGCCAGGCTCTCCCACATGAGAAAAACGCTGGCGATACTGGCTTTCCTCCCACTCGCCGTAGTCGTTCCGTCGACCGCCGAAGCGGCTCCGGCTCTGCGCTGGACGTCACCCTGCCCGGACTACGGCATGACACCCTCGCCGACGGCGGGTCTCGAATGCGCGAAACTCGAGGTCCCGCTGGACTACGCCGACCCCGGCGGGCGGACCATCGAACTCACCGTTTCGCGGAAGGCGAGCACCTCGCCGAAACGCCGGGGCGTGCTGCTGATGAACCCCGGCGGGCCCGGGAGCCCCGGCCTGGCGATGCCCGCGCAACTCGCGCAGCGGCAGGGACACAGCGGCCTGCTCGACAGTTACGACGTCATCGGTTTCGATCCGCGCGGCACCACCTACAGCACGCCGGTGACCTGCGACCTGACCGGGGAACAGCGGTTCATTCTCGTCGGCCCGTATGCGGACGGCTCCCGTGACGTCACCGAGAAGGCGGCGAAATCCCGTGTGGTGGCCGAGAAGTGCGCCGCGTCGAAGACCGCGGATCTCCTGCCGCACATGACCACCGCGAACACCGCCCGCGATCTGGACCGGATCCGCGAGGCGCTGGGGGAGCGGAAGATCTCGTTCTACGGCGTCTCGTACGGGAGCTATCTCGGCGCCGCCTACGCGTCGATGTTCCCGGCGAAGACGGACCGGATCGTGCTGGACAGCCTTGTCGGCCCGAAGGGGCTGGACGTGCAGGCGCACCAACGGTTCGCGGACGGTTTCGACGACAGGTTCGGCGATTTCGCGGCCTGGGCCGCGGCGCGGGACGACGTCTACCACCTCGGGCGGACACCCGCCGAAGTGACGGCGAAGTTCTTCGAGCTGGCCGAAGAACGCGGCTCGGGAATCCGGACCGACACGTGGGGAGCGCTGTACGACGACGCGAACTTCCCCGTCCTCGCGAAGCAATGGGCCACTCCGTCCGCGTCGGCACAGGGCGGGCCGCTCGACGGCGACAACCACGCGGCACTCCAGCTGCAGGTGCTGTGCAACGATTCCGACTGGCCGGAAAGCGTGCGCTGGTACGAAAAGGCCGTCGAACGCGCTCGCGTGACGCATCCGATGTTCGGCCCGGCCGCCGCGAACATCACCCCCTGCGCGTTCTGGCCGGTGGAGCCCCGCGAACGCCCCGTGCGGATCACCGACCGTGGACCGTCGAACATCCTGCTGGTGCAGAACCTCCGCGACCCGGCGACACCGCTGGTAGGGGCGAGGGAACTGCGCTCGGCGCTGGGCGGCCGGGCGAGGTTCGTCACCGTCGACGCGGGCGGGCACGGCGTCTTCACCAAGGAGAACGCGTGCGGGAACGACGTCGTCGTCCGGTACCTGCGGGACGGCGTCCTTCCCGCCGCCGATTCGCACTGCCCCGCTTGATCAGGAGAACAGCACGAAGATCAAGCCCAGCCAGCCGACGCCGCCGGCGAGGAGTCCCAGCATGGCTCCCGCGGCGGCTTCGGGGTAGCTGTCTTCACCCAGCTTCATGCGCGACCAGCACGCCCAGGCCACCAGGAGCCCGCCGAGCAGCAGCAGCGGCCCGAAGGTGAACGTCAGCAGGATGACCGCGGCGGACGTGGCCGTCACGTGCGGCGAGATCCTGAAGCCGAAACCGTAGGTGGTCAGCGAACCCACCCCGAGGGCCAGCAGCGTCGTGATGGCCAGCGCGAGGAGCGACAGGCGGGCCATGCCCCTGGTGTCGCCCACGACGACCACGATCGCCGTCAGAAGTATCCATACCCACGGTGTTAGGACTTTCGTGCCCAGCCGGGCGAAGTCGTTGCGTGAAATCCCCACCAGTCAGCCTAACTCTTTCGAGTGACGATGTAGACGTCCAAGCGGCCTGTCGCGAGTACTCCGCATGAGCGAACCGACTGGAGGTGACGATCATGGAATCGTGGGCTGTACTCGCGATCGTCGTCCCGGCCGCCGTCACGATTCTCCGCGACCTCGACGCCTGCCGACCTCGAACTGCTGAGGCAGGACCGGCACCGCGTCGGATAGCGCCGTTTCCCGAACGCCGCGGGTGAGGATTCACGTTCTTGCCCGCGGCGTTCGCCGTGCTGGGCCGAACGGCCCATACACCGCCCCGGATGCGGCCGAACGGTCCCTTGTACGCCCGGTAGCCGGACAAATACTTTCGAAATGCCGTACAGGTCATACGGCAATTCACCGGTGGCGAAAGGTGGTACGCCATGAAGAGGTCGGTTTCCCGGACGGGGATCCTGGGGGCGCTCGTGGGGCTGGCGGTGACGGCGCTGACAGCGGTCGCGAGTCCCGCCCAAGCCGGACCGGTCCACCATCAAGCGGCTGTCGACGCACAGGCGGTGGCGGCCTACTGGACGCCCGAGCGGATGCGGTCGGCGGTGCCGATCGAGCAGCTGGTGAAGGCCCCGAACCTTTCGCCCAAGGACGTCGCCAAGGGTGAAAGCACGATCATCCAGAGCATTCCCAACGGCGGCGGCGCGTGGACGGGGGCGGGCAAGGTCGTCCAGACCGCCGGCCGCGTGTTCTTCACCATGGGCGGGCGCAACGCTTCGTGCTCCGGCGACGCGGTCACCAGCACGAACGGCAGTGTCGTGATCACCGCCGGGCACTGCGTGAAGTACCAGGGTGCCTGGCACACCAACTGGACCTTCGCGCCCGGTTACGACAACGGCAACACGCCCTACGGCACCTGGGCCGCGAAGAGCACGCTGACCACTCCGCAGTGGGAAGCGAGCGAGGACATGAACTACGACATCGGCGCGGCCGTGGTCAACCCGCTCAACGGGCAGAAGCTGACCGACGTCGTCGGCGCGCAGGGGATCGCCTTCAACCAGGCGCGCAACCAGTCGATGTACACGTTCGGATATCCGGCGGCGGCGCCGTACGACGGCACGAAGCTGATCTATTGCAGCGGAAGCACGTTCACCGATTTCCTGCTGACCAAGGACCACGGCATGAACTGCAACATGACCGGCGGTTCGAGCGGCGGCCCGTGGTTCCTCAACTTCAGTGAGGCGACCGGTACCGGCGTCCAGGCGTCGGTGAACAGTTTCGGCTACACCTTCCTGCCCGGGTACATGTTCGGTCCGTACTTCGGCACGGACGCGCAGAACCTCTACAACAAGGCGCAGGCCGCCTGATCTTCGCCGCCGCCCGTCCACCGTTTGGGACTTTTGTCCCGGTGGGCGGGCGGCTTTCGGCTCGGCATATCCTGGGCCGGTGAACTGGACAGTGGACGTTCCCGTCGACACGCTCCCCGAACTGCCTCCTCTGCCGCCCGAGCTGCGCAACCGGCTCGACGACGCGCTTTCCCGGCCCGCCGCGCAGCAGCCCGAATGGCCGGACCCCGAGCTGACGAGGCGCGTACGCGGCGTGCTGGAGAGTGTGCCGCCGATCACCGTCCCCGCCGAGATCGACAGGCTCTCCGACAGGCTCGCCATGGTCGCCCGCGGCGAAGCGTTCCTGCTGCAGGGCGGTGACTGCGCGGAGACGTTCGAGTCGAACACCGAACCGCACATCCGCGCCAACCTGCGCACCCTGCTGCAGATGGCCGTCGTCCTCACCTACGGCGCGAGCCTGCCCGTGGTGAAGGTCGGCCGGATCGCGGGCCAGTACGCGAAGCCGCGTTCGGCCTCCACCGACGCGCTCGGCCTGCCGGTGTACCGCGGCGACATCATCAACTCGCTCGTCGCCAAGCCCGAACTCCGCGTGCCCGACCCCGGCCGGATGATCCGCGCGTACGCCAACGCGGGTGCCGCGATGAACCTCGTCCGCGCGCTCACCGGCGCCGGGATGGCGGATCTGCACCAGGTGCACGACTGGAACAAGGACTTCGTGAAGTCCTCGCCCGCCAGCGAGCGCTACGAGGCACTGGCCGCGGAGATCGACCGCGGCCTGCGGTTCATGTCGGCCTGTGGCGTCACCGACACCTCGCTCCAGTCCACCGAGATCTTCGCCAGCCACGAGGCGCTGCTGCTGGACTACGAGCGCTCCATGCTGCGGATGGATCGCGCGGACGCGACGAACCCGAAGCTGTACAACCTGTCCTCGCACTTCCTGTGGGTCGGCGAGCGGACCCGGCAGCTCGACGGCGCGCACATCGCGTTCGCCGAACTGCTGGCCAACCCGATCGGCCTCAAGATCGGCCCGACGACCACGCCCGAACAGGCCGTCGAATACGTCCGGCGGCTCGACCCGCGCAACGAGCCCGGCCGCCTGACGCTGATCGCCCGGATGGGCAACGGCAAGGTCCGCGAGGTGCTGCCCGCGATCGTCGAGAAGGTCGAGGCGTCCGGGCACAAGGTCATCTGGCAGTGCGACCCGATGCACGGCAACACCCACGAGGCGTCGACGGGCTACAAGACCCGGCACTTCGACCGCATCGTGGACGAGGTCCAGGGCTTCTTCGAGGTGCACCGTAAGCTCGGCACGTACCCCGGCGGCATCCACGTCGAGCTGACCGGCGAGGACGTCACCGAATGCCTCGGCGGCGCGCAGGAGATCTCGGATCTGGACCTTTCGGGCCGGTACGAGACCGCTTGCGACCCGCGGCTGAACACCCAGCAGTCGCTGGAGCTGGCGTTCCTGGTCGCGGAGATGCTGCGCGGCTGACGGCGGTCCCTTAACGCTATGAAAGTCCCCTTCATTGCAAAATTTGCAATGAAGGGGACTTTCATCTCACTTCACGATCGCGTCAGCTCGCCGTGTCCAGCAGCCTCGCCGCGGACTTGAGCACGCCGTCCCGCAGCGAGCCCACGTCCGAAACCGCCGCCCCGTTCGCCTGCAGTCCGATGTGGACGGAGTCGCGGTAGGTCGCCACCGCGATCCCGACCGCCTGCCGCGGCGCCAGCGGCACGAAGGGGTACACGCTTTCGAGCCGCGTCCCGTCGAGGGTGAGCCGGCTGGGCGGCACCGGCACCGTGGTGACCACGAGATCGAACAGCAGCGGCGCGGCCAGCCCGGCGGCCCTGCTGCCGAGCCGGTGCAGCATCGGCGGCATCCGGTCGGCGAGCAGCGGGAACGCGCCCGCGCCCCGGCCGGGGCCCGCGGCCTTGTTCCGGCTCATCTCGCGCTGGACGGCCAGCAGCCGCTTCACCGGATCGTCGAGGCCGACCGGCAGATCGCAGAGGTAGCCGGACAGCTTGTTCCCGCCCAGCTGCTCGGCGGACCGGCCGCGCACGCTGACCGGGATGAGCGCCCGCAGGGTCCGGTCGTCGGCCCGCTGGCCGCGGTTGATCATCCATTCGCGCAGCGCGCCGGCGAGGATCGCCAGCACGACGTCGTTGGCGGTCCCGCCGTGGGTCCGGCGGATCCGCCGGATCTCGCCGGTGTCCAGCCGGACGAGGCCGAGCCGTCGTTCGGTCGACGGCGGCGCGCTGATCGGGGACAGCGGCGAACGGGTCGCGCGGACGACCGACGAAGCGATCCCCGCCGACTCGCCCGCCTGGGCGAGGGTGGAACCGAAGGCGTCCTTGACGGCGTCCACAGGGGACCGCGGCGCGGGAGGCACGGCACCGCTGTGCGGGCGCCTGACGGCGCGAGGGACCGCGTCGAGCAGGCCCGCGGCGACGGCGTACGCGCCCGCCCCGTCGGTGAGCGCGTGGTGCAGTTTCAACAGCAACGCGAACTCGCCGTCCGGCAGGCCGGTGACGAGATGCAAGTCCCACAAGGGTTTTCCGGTGTCGAGCGGTCGTCCCATCCAGCGCGACGCGTAGGCGGAGAGCGGATCCGGTTCGTACAGGGAGCTCAGGTGGTGATGTGAAATATGTTCACTGGCAACGAAACCCGGGTCGTCCGCCCAGACGGCGGCGCCGGGCGGGAACAGCGCGGTGCGGGGGCGCTGACGCAGCTTCGGGATCCGTGCGGCCCGCTCGGCCAGCAGCGCGGTCAGCTTACGCGCGTGCACCTGCCCATGCGGACGGAAGGTGACCACCGCGCCCATGTGCATGGGCGTCGTTTCGCTTTCCATGCAAAGGAAAGCGACATCGAGTGCGCTCAGCTGGGGGCCTGACATCAGTGACCTTTCTCGGAACCGGGGGCGATGTGCACAACTGCACCAGCCTGACATGACGAGCGGGTGGTCGTCATGTTTCGGGGGCGCTAACTACCGTCGGTTTCACTCGAACGATGGGACCCCGCGCGGACATGGACCACGGCCGTGCGGCAGATGGCGGACAGCCCGGCGCGGGTAACTCGTTAGCGGATCATCCGAGGAAACCGGCAGACTGCAGCACCATGACCGACGAACCGAAGCGCCCCGAACCGCCGCTCACCGGCGACGAGCGCACCCAGCTGAACGGCTTTCTCGACTTCCTCCGCGCCACTGTCGTGTGGAAGTGCTCCGGCCTCACCGACGAGCAGGCCAGGCGGCCGCTCGTGCCCAGCGAGCTGACCACCATCGCCGGGTTGCTCGGGCATCTGACCCTGGTCGAGCAGTACTGGTTCAACGTGGTGCTCGACGGCCAGGAGGACCTCTGGAAGGAGGCGCTCGAGGCCGACCCCGACGCCGAGTTCCGGGTAGCCATGAAGACCCCGATCGAGCAGCTGATCGCCGCCTACGAGGCCGAGTGCGAGCGGAGCCGCAAGGTCGTCGCGCGGATGGGGCTGGACGACCAGGTCGCCTTCCGCGGCGATCGCCAGGTCAACGTCCGCTTCGTGGTCGCGCACATGATCGAGGAGACCGGCAGGCACGCCGGCCACCTCGACCTGTTGCGCGAAGCGATCGACGGGCTTACGGGGGAGTAATTCGGCGAGGGGGCAGCGGGAAGAACCCGCTGGTCCGCTCGACGTACGTCGCGTATCCCGGCCGGGAACGCTGCAAACCCTTCTCCAGCAAGGGTTTTCCGGTGCCCTTGGCCAGCGTGTACGTCATCGCGATCGGCGACAGGATCGTCGCCGCCCCCACCCAGCTCGAACAGGCCAGCAGGTACAGGCCCCACCACACGCACGCGTCCCCGAAGTAGTTGGGATGCCGGGTGTAGCGCCACAGTCCGCTGTCGAGGACCTTTCCCTTGTTGTCCGGGTCGGCCTTGAACCGGCGCAGCTGCTCGTCGCCGATCGTCTCGAACCCGAAACCGACCAGCCACACCGCGACACCCAGCCACGCCGTCACGCCGAAGGAATCGCCGTACATCGCGAACTGGACCGGCAGCGAGACGAACCAGAGCACCACCGCCTGGAGCAGGTACACCCGGACGAACAGCTTGAGCGCCGGATTCGGGCCGGCGTTCTCCACCATCCGCACGTAGCGCGGGTCTTCGGGCAGCTTGTGGTTGCGCAGGTGGAGGTGCACGCCGAGGCGCACGCCCCAGATCGCCGTCAGTGCCGCGGCGACCACTCTCAGCGCCACCGACCCGTCCCCGAGCGGGGCCGCGACCAGGGCGACGAGCGCGAAGCCCGGCCCCCAGAACGTGTCGATGGTGTCGTACCGCTTGCGCGCCAGCGCGATGCCGAACGTGACGGCGACCGCCAGCAGGGTCACTCCGGCGGTGACGAGCAGGGTCCCCCCGAGAGACATCAGGACCACTCCCGGGTGGCGGGAAGCGCGCTCAAACCCTGTTCGGACGAGCGGACCGCGAGGATCTGGTCCACGCCCATCCGGTTCTCCTCGAACGCGAGCGCGCCGCCGACCAGGTAGAGCCGCCAGACCCGCGCGCCGGATTCACCGATCAGTGCCACGACGTCGTCCCAGTTGCTCTCGAGCGTTTTCTCCCATGCCCGGACCGTACGCACATAATGCTCGCGCAGCGCGTGGACGTCGCGGATCTCGAACCCGGCCGTCTCCAGATGCCCGAGCGTGCGGCTCAGCGGCCGCATCGTCATGTCGGGGGCGATGTAGCGCTCGATGAACGCGCCGCCGCCCGGGGCCACCGCGCCGCGGGACATCTGCTGCAGGACCAGCCGTCCGGTGGGCTTGAGCATCCGGTACAGCGTCCGCGTGTACTCGGGGTAGTTCTCTTCGCCGACGTGCTCACCCATCTCGATGGTGGCGACGGCGTCGAACGGCTCGTCGGTCAGCTCGCGATAGTCCTGCCGCCGGACCTCGACGCGATCCTCCAGGTCGTGCTGGGCGAGGCGGCCGCGGATGTGCTGCAGCTGTTCCGCCGAAAGCGTGATGCCGACGGCGTGCACGCCGTGGTGCTTGGCCGCGTGGACCAGGAGCGAGCCCCAGCCGCAGCCGACGTCGAGCAGCCGCATCCCCGGCCGCAGCCCGAGCTTGCGGCAGATCAGCTCGAGCTTGTCCGCTTGGGCTTGTTCGAGGCCGTAACCCTCCTCCTCGGACGTCCAGTACGCCGACGAGTAGGCCATCGATTCGTCCATCAGCAGCTGGTAGAAGGCGTTGCTGAGGTCGTAGTGGTGCGCGATGGCCGACTTGTCGCGGAGCAGCGTGTGCAGCTTTCCGGAGAGCCGGGCCTCTTCGGCGGGCGGTTTGGGCGGCGGCCCGACGACGCCGAGGCTCACCGCGAGCCGGAACGCTTCGGCCCAGTCACGGGGCCCGAGCTTCGCGCCGCGGACGGCGCCCGACCGGGTCAGCGCCCAGATCCGGCGGAATCCGTCGGCGAGGTCGCCCTCGACGTCGAGATCACCGGAGACATAGGCCCTCGCGAGACCCAGCTCACCGGGGGAGTAGAGGAGACGGCGCAGGGCGCGCCGGTTGCGGAGCACCACGGTCGGGGCGTCCGGCGGCCCGGCGCGCACGCCGTCCCAGGTGCGGAGACCGACCGGGAGGGAGCCACCGAGGAGCCGCTCGACGAACGGGACTAGGCGAGACGCGGGACTGTTCGGCATAGTCGTCATTCGACCCCGGACAGGTAAAGGATGGGTCGGATGATGCCCCGGTTCACCCGGTCCAATCCGGCCCGGCCCCTGTTCCGAATCCCTTTCGTGCACACCAAGGGTCAACGCATCGGAGTCATCGGCAGCGGCGTCGCCGGCCTCACGGCCGCCTACCTGCTGCAACGCCGCTACGAAGTGCTGCTGTTCGAAGCCGAAGACAGGCTGGGCGGGCACGCGCACACCCACGACGTCCCGAGCGCGCACGGCGGCACCGTCGGCGTCGACTCCGGGTTCATCGTGCACAACGAGCGCACCTACCCGAACCTGCTCCGGCTGTTCGCCGAACTGGGCGTCGCCACCCGCGACACCGAGATGTCGATGAGCATCCGCTGCGACGGCTGTGGCCTCCAGTACGCCGGCGCCAAGGGCCTGAAGGGCCTGTTCGCCCAGCCGCGCAACGTCGCCCGGGGGCGCTACCTGCGGATGCTCGCCGACGTCAAACGCTTCCACCTGCACGCGAAGCGCGTCCTCGACTCTCCCGAGGCCGGAGACGTCACCCTCGGCGCGTTCCTCGCGATCGGCGGGTACACGAAGTACTTCGTCGACCACTTCATGCTCCCGGTCGTTTCGACCGTCTGGTCGGCCGACCGGAACGACACGCTCAAGTACCCCGCGCGCTACCTGTTCGAATTCCTGCGCAACCACGGGATGCTGTCGGTCGGCGGGTCCCCGAGCTGGCGCACCGTCGTCGGCGGCTCCCGCGAGTACGTCGATCTCGCCGCCAAGCAGCTGACGGCCGTGCACCTGTCGACACCGGTCCGCTCGGTCAAGCGCACCGCGCGCGGGATCGAGGTCCGCGACGACGCCGACACCCGGCACCGGGTCGACAAGGTCGTCCTGGCCACCCACGCGGATCAGGCGCTGAAGCTGCTCGCGTCGCCGACCGAGGCCGAGCGCGACGTCCTCGGCTCGTTCCGGTACTCCAGCAACGAGGCCTGGCTGCACACCGACACCGGTGTGCTCCCGACGGCGGAAGCGGCGCGCGCGGGCTGGAACTACGCCACCCCGTTCTGTGGTGCCAACCATGGCGCGGTCCAGGTGTCCTACGACATGAACCGCCTCATGCGGCTCGACGAGCCGACCGGCTACGTCGTCACGCTCAACCCCGGCACCGCCCCCGACGACGGTTCGGTGCTGGCCAAGATGACCTACGAACACCCCGTCTACACCCCGGAATCGGTGGCCGCCCAGCGCCGCCTGCCCGAGCTGAACGACGACACGGTCGCCTTCGCGGGCGCCTATCATGGGTGGGGATTCCACGAGGACGGCTGCGCGTCCGGTGTCCGCGCGGCCGAGAACTTCGGGGTGCGATGGTGACCGTCATGGCCGTGCTCTACGACTCCACGGTGGCGCATGTCCGGCGCAACGATCCGCCGATCTCGTTCGCCCACCGCGTCTATCTGTGGCTCATCGACCTCGACGCGCCGCCGAAACTTCCGAAGTGGCTCCAGCCCTTCGCCCGCTTCGACTCGCGAGACCACTTCGCGCCCGAAGACACCTCCAGCATCCGGTCCAAATTGGACCGCTGGCTCGCGGCGCGCGGCGTCGATCTCCAAGGCGGCCGGGTGCTGATGCTGGCGGGCGCGCGCATGCTCGGGCACAACTTCAACCCGATCACCCTCTACTGGTGTCACCGGCCCGACGGTGAACTCGAATGCGTCGTCGCCGAGGTCCACAACACCTACCGGGGCAGGCACGCGTATCTCCTGCGTCCCGACGCCGACGGGAACGCCCACGCGGACAAGGAGTTCTACGTCTCGCCGTTCCAGTCGATGGACGGCGAGTACCGGATGGAGGTGCCGCGGCCGGAGTCGCTGCTCTCGGTCAAGATCGCCCTCCGCCAGGGCGGGGAGACGCCGCTGACAGCGTCGCTGCGCGGGGTGCGGCGCCCCGCCACCGCCAAATGGCTCGTGCACATGCTGATCACCCGTCCGCTCATGCCGCACCGGGTCTCCGCGCTGATCCGGCGGCACGGGGTCAAACTGTGGTTGAAGAAGGCGCCGCTGACCCGGCGGACGCCACAGACGGCCGGAGGCAGGCTTGATGGATGAATCGGCACGTCCACGCCGGATGGCGCCCGTTCCCACGACGGACGGCGAACCGGCGGGCCCGACGTCCGAGGAGCTGCTCGTCCGGGTCGCGAAGGGGGACGAGAGGGCCTTCGACGTGCTGTACGACCGGCTCGCCGGTCCGGTCCTAGGCCTGGTGCGGCGAATCCTCCGTGACGTCGCGCAGTCCGAAGAGGTCACTCAGGAGGTCATGGTGGAGCTGTGGCGCACTGCCGCGCGCTACTCCCCGGAGCGGGGGAGCGCGCTGAACTGGGCCATGACGCTCGCGCACCGCCGTGCCGTCGACCGTGTCCGTTCGGCTCGGGCCAGCTCGGACCGCGAGGTCAAGGCGACTTTCGAAGCCGCACGGGCCCGGCCCTTCGACGAGGTGGCCGAGGCCGTCGCGGCCCGCTGGGAACGTTCGCAGGTGCGCCGCTGCCTGACCAGCCTGACCGAGCTGCAACGGGAATCCGTGTTGCTCGCCTACTACCAGGGCTATACCTATCGCGAGGTCGCAGAGGTGCTGCAGACCCCGCACGGAACCATCAAGACTCGACTCCGGGACGGCCTGATCAGGCTCCGGGACTGTTTGGGGGTGACGGCATGACGATGCCCGAAATGCACACGCTCACCGGGGCCTACGCCGTCGACGCACTGTCCGATTTGGAGCGTGCCCAGTTCCAGCGGCACCTCGGCGAGTGCGCTTCGTGCGCACAAGAGGTCCTCGAACTGCAGATGACCGCGACCCGGCTCGGTGCCGCCCTGGCCGAAGACCCGCCGCCCGAGCTCAAGCGCCGCGTGCTCGCGGAGGCGATGGCGACCCGGCAGCAGCCGCCGAAGACCCGCTTCGAAACCGGAGAGCGCGTCAAGGACCGCCGCCGCGCCCCGCGCTGGGCGATCGCCGCGGCCGCGGCGGCGATCGTCGGGCTGGCGGGCACCGCCGTGTTCGGCGGGATCGCCTACGACAACCACACGCAGCTGACCGCCGCGCGGGAACAGGCGGCGCGGGCCGCGGATCGGTACGCGCCGGTCGCCGACGTCCTCGCGGCCGCCGATCTCCGGACCGGCCACGCCGACGCGTCCGTCGGGGGCGGGGGGACGGTGATGATGTCGCGCTCGAAGGACCGGCTCGTCTTCATGGCTGCCCAGCTGCGGAGGAACGACCCGGGCCGGACCTACCAGGCCTGGTTCATGTCCCCGGGTGCCGCGCCGAAGCCCGCCGGGCTCATTTCCGGTGGTCAGGACGGTGCGCTGCTGGTCGCCGACGGACTCGGCGGGGCCGAGCAGTTCGCGCTGAGCGTCGAGCAGGCGGGCGGATCACCGACCGGATCACCGTCGCAGGACGTCGTCATGGTCATGTCCATGCCGACCTGATCTCCGGTCCTTAGCAGGCCGCCGTCCGGCGCTTCGTCCGGGGCTCACTCTTGCGCCCGGGAAGATGTTGTGGCAAAACACCTTTGCGACACACGGCGTGGCTACTGGATTCGAGCCTGCCTGGTGCATACCGTCCTGCTTCAACGTCGGCAGTTGACATAACTCTCACTCTGAGGTTCAGATCGAGGGTTCGGCCCAGGCTCAGCGACCGGCGGGCAGCACGAGCACACACGATCAGGAAGGCGGCTCCGATGACGCCCCCGCACAACTACCTTGCGGTGATCAAGGTCGTCGGTATCGGCGGCGGCGGAGTGAACGCCGTGAACCGCATGATCGAGGTCGGCCTCAAGGGTGTCGAGTTCATCGCGGTGAACACCGACGCACAGGCACTGCTCATGTCCGACGCCGACGTCAAGCTCGACATCGGCCGGGAACTGACCCGCGGCCTCGGTGCCGGCGCCGCCCCCGAGGTGGGGCAGAAGGCCGCCGAAGACCACCGCGAAGAGATCGAAGAGGTCATCAAGGGCGCCGACATGGTGTTCGTGACCGCGGGTGAGGGTGGTGGCACCGGCACCGGTGGCGCTCCCGTCGTCGCCCAGATCGCCCGCAAACTCGGCGCCCTGACCATCGGCGTCGTCACCCGCCCCTTCACCTTCGAGGGCAAGCGCCGCAGCAAGCAGGCCGAAGACGGCATCCAGCAGCTGCGCAACGAATGCGACACCCTGATCGTCATCCCGAACGACCGGCTGCTGCAGCTGGGCGACATCGGCGTCTCGCTGATGGACGCCTTCCGCTCGGCGGACGAGGTCCTCCTTTCGGGTGTCCAGGGCATCACCGATCTGATCACCACGCCGGGTCTGATCAACCTGGACTTCGCCGACGTCAAGAGCGTCATGTCCGGCGCGGGCTCCGCGCTGATGGGCATCGGCTCGGCGCGTGGCGAAGGCCGGGCTATCCAGGCGGCGGAGAAGGCGATCAACTCGCCGCTGCTGGAAGCGTCGATGGACGGGGCGCACGGCGCGCTGCTGTCGATCGCGGGCGGGTCGGACCTCGGCCTGTTCGAGATCAACGAAGCCGCGTCGCTGGTGCAGGAGTCCGCGCACCCCGACGCGAACATCATCTTCGGGACGATCATCGACGACTCGCTCGGCGACGAGGTCCGGGTCACCGTGATCGCGGCCGGTTTCGACGCCGGCACGCCGACCCACAAGAAGCTCGACCCGTCGACCTTCGGTTCCCGGTCGAACTCGACCGCGTCCGCCCAGGCGGGTCAGGTCAACGGTGGCGGGGCGACGCCGGTGCAGAGCCCGCCCTCGGGTGCCACGCCGGTGCCGTCGACGGGTTCTAACGGCTACCCGGTCGCGCCGCCGCGCACGCACACGCCGATGCCGTCCTCCCGCAACGAGGGCAACGGCTCGCTGACCGGCGGGCTTCCGCAGTCCGGCGGCGGTTCGCGCGGGTACTCGCCGATCGGGTCGAACTCGACCCACGGCAGCCTGCCCAGCCGGGCCACCCCGGTGCACGACGACCCGTCGGACGACGAAGTCGACGTTCCGCCCTTCATGCGGCGGTAAGATTTCACGGTGAGCTGAAGGGGACTTTGCCCGCATGTCATGCGGGCAAAGTCCCCTTCACTGCGTGAGATGCGGGGAAAGTCCCCTTCAACAGCTTGGAGGCAAGTCTTGCGGGTACGGCGGGTCGTCACGACAAGGGCCGGCGGGGCTTCCCGGCCGCCTTACGACACCTTCAACCTCGGTGATCACGTCGGTGACGACGCGGGCGACGTCTTCGCCAACCGCAAACGTCTCGCCACCGAACTCGGCCTCGCCGAGGACAGGCTGGCGTGGATGGAGCAGGTCCACGGCCGTACCGCCACCGTCGTCGACGGTGGCGAGACTTCCGCCGCCGAAGCGACCGACGCTCTCGTCACCGCCGAGGCGGGTCTCGCCCTCGTGGTGCTCGTCGCCGATTGCGTTCCCCTCATGCTGGCCGACGTCGAAGCCGGTGTGGTCGCCGCCGTGCACGCGGGCCGCGTCGGTGCTCGCGTCGGCGTCGTCCCCGCCGCGGTCGAGGCGATGCGCTCGCTCGGCGCCGACCCGGCCCGCACCGAAGCACTGCTCGGCCCCGCGATCTGCGGCGACTGCTACGAAGTTCCCGCCGACATGGCGGCCGACGTCGAAAAGCACGTGCCCGGCAGCGCCTGCAAAACCCGGAAGGGCACCCCGGGTCTCGATCTCCGCGCCGGGCTCTGGCGGCAGCTCGCCGACCTCGGCGTCGGCAAGATCGGCGTCGATCCGCGCTGCACCAACGAAGACAAGACGCTTTTCAGCTTCCGCCGCGACGGCACCACCGGCCGGATCGCGGGCATGACGTGGCTGGACGCGTCGTGAGTGACGCGCGAAAGGCGGAACTCGCCGCCTCCCTTGCCGAAGTGGAAGAACGGATCGGCGCCGCGTGCAAGGCCGCCGGCCGGGACCGCGACGACGTCCGGTTGCTCGCGGTCACCAAGACCTTTCCCGCGCTCGACGCCGCGCTGCTCGCCGACCTCGGCGCGCTCGACCTCGCCGAGAACCGCGATCAGGAGGCGGGCGCGAAGGCCGAAGAGGTCGCCGGGCTGCGCCCGGACGCCCGCGTCCGCTGGCACATGGTCGGCAGTCTCCAGCGGAACAAGGCTCGCTCGGTCGTGCGCTGGGCCGACGAGGTGCAGTCCGTCGACTCCGAACGCCTCGCCGAAGCGCTCGCGAAAGCGACCAGGTCGGCGCTCGATTCCGGGCAACGCGATCAGCCGTTGGACGTCCTCATTCAAGTAAGCCTCGATGACGATCCGAAGCGCGGGGGCACTCGGGTGAACGAGTTGGACCAGCTGGCGGAGCGAATAGCCCATGTGGGTGATATTCGCCTCCGAGGGCTTATGGCGGTCGCTCCGCTGGGTATTGACCCGGCAGAGGCGTTCGAGAAGCTCGCTCGTGCGTCGGAACGTCTTCGGGCAGATCACCCAAATGCCCGTGAGATCTCCGCCGGAATGAGCAATGATCTCGAGCAGGCGATCGCGCACGGCTCGACCTGTGTGCGTGTCGGAACCGCGTTGCTCGGTGGACGCGGTTTAGCCTCGCCCTAGGGAATACCGTCTCGTCGTTACGGGGAGTGGTGGCGAGGGCGGGGGAGCACGGTGCGGGACGCGGCTAAGGCTAGGGAGAGGCATGAGCGCGCTGCAGAAGCTGAAGGCCTACTTCGGGATGGTGCCCGCGGACGAAGACGGCTATGACGTCGAGGATGACTACCGGCGAGGTTACGCCGAAGACGAGTACGACTACGACGATGAGCCGCCTGCCCGGTCGCGGGGTGGACGCTACCGGGAAGTCGATGACACTTATGACGAGCCTGTCGCCCGGACTCGGTCACGCTCCGTGCCCAGTCCGGAGCCGGCGGTCCACGGGGCCTTGGCGATGGATCGCCAGCCCGAACCGGTCGCACGGCTGCGTCCGGTGACGGAACCGGTCCGTCCGGCCGTCCGTGACCCGCTGAGCCGGATCACGACGCTGCACCCGACGAGCTACGCGGAGGCGCGGGCGATCGGCGAGCACTATCGCGAAGGCATCCCGGTGATCATGAACCTCACCGAGATGGAGAACGCGGACGCGAAGCGTCTCGTCGACTTCGCCGCGGGGCTCGCTTTCGCGTTGCGCGGATCGATGGACAAGGTCACCAACAAGGTGTTCCTTCTCTCACCGCCCGATGTGGACGTCACCGCGGAGGACCGTCGGCGGATTGCCGAAGGCGGATTATTCCTGCGCGGCTGATCACCCGGTGACCGCTGAGCGCAGCCGGATGTGATTTTGTCGACTCATCGGCATCTCAAGGCCGTCAACTGCGTCTTTTGACGCGGGGCATGGCAGAGTGGTTACGTGAATGCTGTGTTGCTGGTCGTCTGGTACGTGCTGTTCGCTTTCTGGCTCCTGCTGACGGCACGGATCGTCGTCGAACTCGTGCGTGCTTTCGCTCGCGAGTGGCGTCCTGCCGGAGGGGTTGCGGTAACGCTCGAGACCATCTACACAGTGACCGACCCACCGGTTCGTCTGTTCAGACGAATCATCCCGACCGTACGAATCGGCGGCGTCGGACTGGACTTATCGATTATGGTGCTGCTGTTGGTTGTGTTCTTTGCGATGCAGCTGGCAACGCCAGGGTGATTTTCGGGGAAGCCCGGGTGGACCTGCAGGCCATGGAGTGCGTGAGGTGATCTGATGTCGTTGACCCCCGCTGACGTGCATAACGTCGCGTTCAGCAAGCCGCCCATAGGCAAAAGGGGCTACAACGAGGACGAGGTGGACGCGTTCCTCGACCTGGTGGAGACCGAGCTTGCCCGGTTGATCGAGGACAACAACGAGCTGCGGCAGCAGGTCGAACAGCTCGACAACGAGCTCGAGACCACCCGTGGTGAGCTCGAGAACGCCAAGGCGGGACCAGTCGGCCCGCCGCCACAGGTGCGCGACGAGCCGTCGCGTCGCCTGGCCCCGGTGCCGCCGCCGCAGTCGGCGATGGAGCAGACCCAGGCCCACTCGATGGTGCCGGACAACGGGGAGCCCAACGTCCAGGCCGCGAAGGTGCTCGGACTGGCGCAGGAAATGGCCGACCGGCTCACCGCCGAGGCCAAGACCGAGTCGGACGGCATGCTCGCCGAAGCCCGGACCAAGTCCGAGCAGCTGCTTTCGGACGCGCGGTCCAAGTCGGACTCGATGGTGAACGAGGCGCGTACGCGTGCCGAGACCATGCTGAACGACGCGCGAACCCGTGCCGAGACCTTGGAGCGCCAGGCGCGCGACAAGGCGACGACCATGGAGCGCGAGGCTCAGCGCAAGTACACCGAGACCATGAACAACATGAACGCGGAGAAGGGCTCGCTGGGCAAGAAGATCGAAGAGCTGCGCACGATCGAGCGGGAATACCGCACGAGGCTGCGCGGGTTCCTCGAGTCCCAGCTGCGTGAGCTCGACGACCGTGGTTCGGCCGCTCCTGCCTCGGCGTCTTCGTCGAACTCGGGACAGCCGGCGTCGTCCTCGGGCGGCGGACAGGGCTACTCGTTCGGTCCTCGGGCCGAAGCGGGCTGATTTTCACCACAGCCTGATTTCTGCACTGCTCGATTTTCTACCGCTTGAATTTCTACACAGTGGAACGGCCTCGGCACTCTCCGGAGGGTCGGGGCCGTTTCGCTTGCCCCTCGTGTTGTAATTCACCGTGCTCTACATCGTCCTAGTACTGGTACTGGCGGCTCTGGGGCTGCTCGTCGCGGCGCTCATCACCGCGAACTCCCTGTGGGCTTGGATCTCCATCGGCCTCTCCGTCGTCGCAGGGTTGCTGCTCGTCTTCGACTGGCTGCGCCGCCGGAAGAAGCGGGCCGCCGAGTCCGCCGCCCCCGCCGAGTCCGAAGAACCGGAAGACTCGGAAGAGGCCGACGATTCGGCGTCAGCCGAAAAGAGCGAGCCGGACGAAGAAGAAAAGCCCGAGGACGCCGAGCAGACCGTCCTGATGCCCACCGCCGGTGAGCTGAGCGACACGGACGAAGCTCCGGAGCCTCAGCGCAACGGCGACCCCGGCGAGGAGAAGAGTGATCCCGCGGATGTGGCGATCGTCTCGGACCTCGAAATCGAGGTCGTCGTCGTGGACGAATACCCGCGCTATCACGTGACGACCTGCGCGTGGCTCGAAACCCGGGACACGATCCCGCTCGGTATCGGCGAGGCGCGCCAGCTCGGGTTCACCCCGTGTGCGCTGTGCGCGCCCGACGCCGAGATCGCCGGGCAGCACCGCGACAAGACCAAAGCGGACAGCTAGGCGCTTTTGAGCGTCTGAGCCGCCTCGCCGACCGAGACCACGTCGGCGGCGATCGTGTCGAGCACCAGCCGTTGTTCTTCGTCGGCATCCCGCGGCACAGGGATTTCGGCCGCTTCTTCGGTCCCGAGTGTCCGTGCCGCCTCTTCGACGGCGTTCGCGGCTCCGGCCGTTCCGGGACGCAGCAAGAGCGACGACGCCGTGACGGACAGGCCGCGCAAGGCCTCGGCCGCGTTCTCCAACGCGTCCCGTTGCCCCGGCGCGGGTTCCTTGGTGCCCGGCTCCGCGGCGAGCAAGCCGTGATGCGCGATGGCGGCGGCGCGGAACTCACGGCCGAGCGTCCGCGGGTCGACGTCCTCGCCGCGCAGTTTCCGCCCGACCGAGCCGAGCAGGGCGCGGGTGGCGCCGACCGCGGTCCCGAAGCGTTCCGCCGGACCGGGTTTCGGCACACCGGGGATCGCGGCGAATCCGAAGAGCAGGGCGATGGCGCCGGCGAGGACCATCAAGAGCAGGTACTCGACGAGCACGTAACGCGGGTCGAGATGCCTGGTCGTCGCGTTCATGCCGACCGACATCAGCACCATGCAACCGTTGAACACCGCCGGGCGCGTCCGCATGACGGAGAATCCGCCGAGTAGTGCGACGAGCCCGATCGGCAGCAGAAACCCTTGCGGCAGAAGCCAAAGGACGAGGGTGAGCACGACGGCGCCGCCGAGAGAACCGCCGATGCGCTGCCAGGCCTTGCTGAGGCTGTCACGCCATTCCGGTTGCATGATGGCGAAAGTGCCGAGCAGGAAGGACACGGTGAGCGGGTCGCCGGGCCGGAAACTCGCGACGACGAGCGCCAGCGCCACCCCGAGCCCGCAGCGGATCGCGTGCCGGAACTGCGGTGACTGCCAGGAAAACGCGCCGCTCAGCTCGATCCGGCGCAGCTCGTTCCGAAGTCCCTTCGGAACGTCCACACGCGACTCGTCGCGCTCGGTCGCCGCCGCCCGGACGGTTTCGAGAGAGTCCCAGAGCGCGGTGACGAGCCTCGCCGTGGCACCGGGCAACTCGGCGGGTTCCTTGCGCCGCACCGGCTCGACGTCTTCCGGTGCCCGCGCCGAGCGCACCGCGTCGGCGAGCCTGGTGGCTTCTTCCCTGGCGGCGTCGAGGGTTTCACCGATTTCCGGGTTGTCCAACCGTTTCCCGCGGATCTCGAGCAACCCCGTCGCCGCCCGGTACCGGAACATGCCGCCGAGCACCCCGGCCGTCCAGCGCCGAGGACGGTCCGCGAGCCAGAGCCTCGCCGCCCGCTCCTGCGTTTCGGAAGTGCCCGCCGCGAGCGCGTCGGCCAGCGCGTCCCGGGTCGGCTTGGCCGGATCCTTCGCGCCCATCAGCACCCGCAACAGAAGCACGACCCCCACCGCGAGCGCGGGCGCGCCGAGCACCTGCCCCGCCGACGCCGTCCCCGTCAACTGGAAGCCGTACCCGAACAGCGACGCCATCCCGAGCCCCAGCCCGACCGTGACGAACCGCGCCCCGAGCGCGGGCAACAACCCGGCGAACACCACGATCACCACCAGCAGGCCGATCGCGGCCCACTGCGACACCGCCCCCAGCAGCCGTGGCACACCGACCGCGAGGACCATCGCGGGCGCGAACCACGCCAACAGCCGCAAATCCGCCCAGAGCGGCCCGCCGACCGCCGCGATGAGACAGAAGAGCGCGGTGAGGGCCGCCAGGGTGGCCGCGTTGCCCAGCCCCAGCAGGAACCCGAGCCCGCTGACACCGCCGAGGACCACCAGTACGACGACGAGGAGTCCGGGCCCTTTCATCGGGCCTCGCTGATCGACATACCCGTCAACCTAGAGGCGATGGGCGGGACGGCAACTCGAGGTTGGGGTGAGTGGTGGCCTGCTCTCGTGGTCTGCAACTAGAGAACCGCAACTAGAGGACTAATTGCGGCCGGTCGTCTTCGGTGTGCATTCGGTTCGCTTCATTTGACCCCTGTCTTCGGCGGCTCCCGAGGCTTCCTTCGCATTCTTAAAGGACTTCGTGTCCTTCGCTTTACTCGGGGCCGCTACGCAAATCGGGCTAGCACGGGTGTTCGAATCAGAGTAGTGTTGATCACGTGGCCAGCGAAAACAGTCCTCAGGTGGCGCGCGTCGAGTGGTGGCGTGCTGATGCTGTGACGCTGCATGCCCGTAAACAGGAAATCGAAGTATTGAAGCGTCAGTTGGATGCGGAGCAGTATGCGATTCTGGCGGAGTTGAATTCGCGGGGGATCCGTGGGTGTACGGGGCATTCGACGTTGATGGGGTTGATCTTTCAGGACTTCAACGTGTCGGAGAAGGAAGCGTCGGCTCGCGCTGATCGGGCGCTGGCGTTGCATCCTGGTGTCGCCATCGGTGGCGATGTGGTGCCGCCGTTGGCGCCGTTGACCGCGGAGGCGGCCGCGGAGGGTGCGATCGGGGGCGGTCAGATTGACGCGATCGTCGGCGCTCTCGCCCAGATTCCCTCCTTCGTGCCTGAGGAGAAAGTGCGGGCCGGGGAGAAGATCCTGGTCGATCTCGCTCGGCGGGCTGGGCCGAAGGAGATCGTCGCAGCCGGACGTCGGATGCTGGACACGATGGATCCCGACGGTAAAGAGCCCCGCGACAAGGGCCCGAAAGACGCCCGTCCGGAGCTGCGGTTCATCAAGCATCGTGACGGCACGCTCGGGTTCGCGGGAACCCTGGATCTGGAAACCTACGCACGGTTGAAGTCCGATCTCGATCCGCTGGCCAAGCCGCACAAGGCTGTCGACGGGGTCAGGGACTCCCGCGGCCAGGGCGAACGCTACGGGGACGCGTTCGCCGACTATGTGCGGCTCAAGACCGCCAGTCCCGATCTTCCCGGTCAAGCTGGGGAATCCACCCAGATTCTGGTGACCATGGCCTACGAGGACCTGATGAACGAGGTCGGCGACGGTCACCTCGATTTGGTCGGGCCGATCAGTGCGACCGATGTCCGGATCCTCGCCTGCGATGCCCGGATCCGGCCCATTGTCCTCTCCGGTGCTGGGCAGCCCCTCGACGTGGGGCGGTCCAGTCGCTCCGCCACCACCCCGCAGAAGCACGCTTTGAAGATCCGGGACGGTGGGTGCGCGTTTCCTGGCTGCGATATGCCGGTGCAGCGTTGCGCCGCACATCACATCGTTTTCTGGCGACACCGTGGCGAAACGAAAATCGACAATCTCGTGCTGCTCTGCGCGAGACACCATCGGCTGATCCACAAAAGCGAGTGGAAAGTCCAGATCGTCCAAGACGGGCTACCTGAATTCACCGCACCTGCCTACCTCGACCCCACCGGGACTCCGAGGCGCAACACCATGCACCTACAGGTATAGGCCGATGGCAGCGAAAGCCTCCAAGTCCACTATGGACTGACGGCAACGATCCGTGATCGAGCCGCCTGGGCCATGGGTCGAGACCTGCGGGTGAGTTCCGCCTGCGCACACGAGCACCGCGACAGCGCAATCATCTCGGCGGCGGGTGGTTCCCAGCTCATCCCGCCGGGGTCTGATCCACAAGAGCGAGTGGAAAGTCCAGATCGCCAGGGATGAGTGTATAACGACCTACACGCTGGCGTCTTCGACGCATCCTTTCCTCGAAGTGTGCCAGGGAATGTGATCGGCTGCGACAGGATCAAGAAAGGCAAGGACGCACTCGTCAAGCCGCTGCAATATCAGCTCGCCTGTGGGCTGTTCCTCCAGCGGAGGATCCCGTCCCAACTCTCCACGTCACGGAACTTGCTTTCCTGGTCGTAGTACAGATCGAACACGTCGTTGTCCTGGTAGGTGCCGAGACGCAGAGCGGTGTCAGTGCTCAGCCGAGCTTGCAACTCGAACAGCTGAAGGCACGGGGCGTCCGAGGCGGAGAACTGGGCGCCGTTTCTCGCCACGCTCTCCCGCAATGCCATCTCGATGCCCTCCCATGCCTCGAGGCGTTCACTGAGCAGTGCGGTGAACCTCGACGATCGCTCGGCCAGCCAGTCCGTCATGGCGGCAGTATGGACATGGCCCAACTCGGCCGTCGCCAGGATTCCGAGGGCACGTTCCCACCCCACCCCGACAACCCGGTTGCCCCCGCGCGCTACCCTTGAGTCAACTGGCACCGATCCGGCTATCACCGGGGAGCCTCCGGAAGAACAGGGCTCGCGCCCCCAGTAGAACCGGACGGGTACGGCCCGTTACAGCCGTCGAATGAGCGGCCCAGCCGGAACACCACCGGAAGGGCAAGCGGGGTGGTACCGCGGAACGCGCCGGAAACGGCCGTCTCGTCCCCGTGTGGGTGAAAGCCCGTACGAGTGAGACGAACCGCGAGGAGCACCGAAGATGTATCCCAAGGCACAGGTGGACGGCGAGACCGGCGTCCCGTCGCAGCCTTCGTTCCCCGAGTCGGAAAAGCGCGTCCTCGCGTACTGGGAAGCCGATCGGACCTTCCAGGCCTCGATCGACGCCCGCGACCCCGGCGTCAACGGCTCGAACGAGTACGTCTTCTACGACGGCCCGCCGTTCGCGAACGGTCTCCCGCACTACGGTCACCTGCTCACGGGATACGTGAAGGACCTGGTGCCGCGTTACCAGACCATGAAGGGCAAGCGCGTCGAGCGCCGCTTCGGCTGGGACACCCACGGCCTGCCCGCCGAACTCGAGGCGATGCGCCAGCTCGGGATCACCGAGAAGGCCGAGATCGACGCCATGGGCATCGACGTCTTCAACGACGCGTGCCGCGAGTCCGTGTTGCGCTACACCGGCGAATGGCAGGACTACGTCACCCGCCAGGCCCGCTGGGTCGACTTCGACAACGACTACAAGACGCTCGATGTCAAGTACATGGAATCGGTCATCTGGGCGTTCAAACAGCTGTGGGACAAGGGACTGGTCTACGAGGGCTACCGCGTCCTGCCCTACTGCTGGCGCGACGAGACGCCGCTGTCCAATCACGAGCTGCGGATGGACGACGACGTCTACGCCAGCCGTCAGGACCCGGCCGTCACGGTCGGTTTCCGCTTGGAGGGCAACGACAACGAGCTCGACGGCACCTACCTGCTGATCTGGACGACGACCCCGTGGACGCTGCCATCCAACCTCGCGACAGCGGTGCACCCCGACGTCCGGTACGTCGTCGTGGAATCCGAGGCGCAGGAGGGCAAGCGGTTCCTGCTCGCCGAAGCGCGCGTCGCCTCGTACGCCCGCGAACTCGGCGAGGAGCCGGCTGTCGTCGGGCACTACACGGGCACCGAGCTGCTCGGAACCCGTTACGCCCCGCCGTTCCCGTACTTCGCCGGACACGAGAACGCGCACCGCGTGCTGTCCGCGGACTACGTCACCACCGAGGACGGCACCGGGATCGTCCACATCGCGCCCGCCTACGGTGAAGAGGACAAGGCCGTCACCGACGCCGTCGGGATCGTGCCGGTCACGCCGGTCGACGCGCAGGGCAAGTTCGACGCGACCGTCGGGGACTACGCGGGCCAGCAGGTGTTCGACGCCAACCCGAACATCATCAAGGATCTCAAGAACGGCACCGGTTCCGCCGGCCGTCAGGGCGCGGTCCTGCTGCGCCACGAGACCTACGAACACCCGTACCCGCACTGCTGGCGCTGCCGGAACCCGCTGATCTACCGCGCCGTCTCGTCGTGGTTCGTCGCGGTGACCGAGTTCAAGGACCGGATGATCGAGCTGAACCAGCAGATCACCTGGTACCCGGAGAACGTCAAGGACGGCCAGTTCGGCAAGTGGCTGGAGAACGCCCGCGACTGGTCGGTCTCCCGCAACCGGTACTGGGGCACGCCGATCCCGGTGTGGCAGTCGGACGACCCGGCGTACCCGCGCACGGACGTCTACGGCTCGCTCGAAGAGCTCGAGCGCGACTTCGGTGTGCGGCTGGACAACCTGCACCGGCCCTTCATCGACGAGCTGACCCGGCCGAACCCGGACGACCCGACCGGGAAGTCCACCATGCGCCGGATCGAGGACGTGTTCGACGTCTGGTTCGACTCGGGTTCGATGCCGTACGCCCAGGTGCACTATCCGTTCGAGAACACCGAGTGGTTCGAGCACCACTACCCGGGCGACTTCATCGTCGAGTACATCGGGCAGACCCGCGGCTGGTTCTACCTGCTGCACGTGCTGGCGACCGCGTTGTTCGACAGGCCCGCGTTCCGGACCTGCATCTCGCACGGCATCGTGCTCGGCTCGGACGGCCAGAAGATGTCCAAGTCGCTGCGCAACTACCCGGACGTCAACGAGGTCTTCGACCGCGACGGTTCCGACGCGATGCGCTGGTACCTGATGGCGAGCCCGATCCTGCGCGGCGGGAACCTGGTCGTCACCGACAAGGGCATCCGCGACGCCGTCCGCCAGGCCGTGCTGCCGCTGTGGAACTCGTACTACTTCCTCGCGCTCTACGCGAACGCCGAGGGTGTCGAAGGGCAGTGGCGCACCGATTCGAAGCACGTCCTCGACCGGTACGTGCTGGCGAAGACGCACGAACTGGTGACCGACGTCGAGCACGCGCTCGACACCTACGACGTCGCCGGTGCCTGCTCGACCGTCCGCGATTTCCTCGAGGTGCTGACGAACTGGTACGTGCGCCGCTCGCGTGACCGGTTCTGGGCGGGCGAGCAGGACGCGATCGACACCCTGCACACCGTGCTGGAGGTGACGTCCCGGGTGGTGGCGCCGCTGCTGCCGCTGACCACCGAGGTCGTCTGGCGCGGCCTGACCGGCGGCCGTTCGGTGCACCTGGCCGACTGGCCGAACTCGCTCGACCTGCCCGCCGACGCGGCGCTGGTGACGGCGATGGACCGCGTGCGGCAGGTGGCGTCCTCGGCGCTTTCGCTGCGCAAGGCGAACAAGCTGCGGGTGCGGCTGCCGCTGGCCAAGCTGGTGGTCGCCGCGCACGAGGCCGACTCGCTGCGCGAGTTCACCGACATCCTGCGCGACGAGGTCAACGTCAAGTCGGTCGAGCTGACCGCGGACGTCGCGGCGCACGGCGGTTTCGAGGTCGCGGTGAACGCGCGCGCGGCCGGGCCGCGGCTGGGCAAGGACGTCCAGACGGTGATCAAGGCCGTCAAGGCGGGCGAGTGGACGACGTCGGAGAGCGGCGCCGTCGTGGCCGCCGGGATCGAGCTCGTCGAGGGCGAGTACGACCGGCGCCTGGTCGCCAAGGGCGGCGGGGCGGCCGCGGAACTGCCCGGCGGGGCGGGGCTGGTGCTGATCGACACCGAGGTCACCGACGAACTGGCGGCCGAGGGCCTGGCCCGCGACCTGGTCCGGGTCGTCCAGCAGGCCCGCCGCGACGCCGGTCTCGACGTCGCCGACCGGATCGCGCTGACGGTCGACGCGCCGGAGGACGTGGTCACGGCCGCGAAGACGCACGAAGAGTTCATCGCTTCGGAGACCTTGGCGACTTCGGTGGCCTACGGCGCCGTCGCCGACGGCTCGGCCGGAACGGTCGGGGAGGGCACCAAGGTGACCGTGGCGGTCGCCAAAGCCTGACCGCGAGTGAAATGAAGGGGACTTTCATTGCAAAATTTGCAATGAAAGTCCCCTTCATTGCGTCCGGAGGGTCCCGATCACCGGGATCACGAAAAGGATTCGGAACCGTCGCTTTCTCGCCGCCGCGCCGCCTCGCGCGGGGGAAATCGGCAGGCTGGCCCGGGGCGCGCGAAGTACGCGCCGTACTGGGGGAGAGCGAGTCCATGAGTCCTGCCCGGAAAAGAGGGATCCTGATCGGCGCCGCGCTGGCGGTCGTCGCCATCGTGGTGGCCGCGGTGGTGCTGCTGGTCAAGGAGGATCCGGCGCCCGCCGCCACCGGCGGACCCGGGGAGCCGACCGAGAGCGCGAGCCAAAGCCCCGCCCAGGTCGCCGCCCGGTTCCTGCGGCAGTTCGACACCGGTGACCTGACCGGTGCGCCGGTCGACGATCCGGCGGCGGGCACGGCGGCCCTGTCCGCGGCGCGCGCCGCGCTCAGCGGGGCGCAGGTCAAGACGTCACTGGGCGAGGTTCCGACGACGCCGGGGGACGCGACCACGACGTCGGCCACCTTCCACGCTTCGTGGACGTTCACGGGCAACAGCGTCTGGAAGTACGAAGGCAAGCTGGAGCTGGTCCGCAACTCGGGGAAATGGGTCGTCCGCTGGGCGATGTCGGTGATCCACCCGAAGCTCGAAGCCGGTCAGCAGCTTTCCGTGGCTCCCGTTTCGGCGAAGCCGGTCGTGGCCGACAGGGACGGCAAAGCCCTCGTCGGCGGTGACGCGGCGGGTGTCGCGCCGATCCTGCAAGGGGCGCTGTCGAAGGTCGCGTCCGAGCAGAACGGCGGCTCCGGGACGCCCGCCACCGTCACCGTGTCGCGGGTCGATGCCTCCGGCAAGCCGGTCGAAACGCTGTTCGGGCAGGCGGGCGAGAGTGACAAACCGCTGGCTTCGACCTTGAGCGTGGCTTCCCAGAGCGCCGCGCAGAAGGCCGTCGACGGCTTCCAGGGGCCGGCGATCATCGTCGCGATGAAGACTTCGGGCGAACTGCTGGCCGTCGCGCAGAACGGCGCGGCCGGGAACCAGCCGAAGGCGCTCAACGGCCTCTATTCGCCGGGATCGGCCTTCAAGATCGCCACGGCGACCGCGGCGCTGCAGAAGGGCGGAATCTCCGCCGACTCGCCGGTGGCCTGCCCGGGCAGTGAGCAGATCGGGACCCGCACGCTCAAGAACGAAAACGGGTTCGACCTGGGGACCGTCTCGCTGAAGACGGCCTTCGCGGCCTCGTGCAACACGACGTTCGGGCGGCTCGCCGGGCAACTGCCCGCGGACGGCCTCGCGAAGGCCGCGAGCCAGTACGGCCTCAACGCCGACTTCGAGATCCCGGGACTGGCGACCGAGACCGGCAAGGTGGAGCCGTCGGCGGGCGGCGACGAGCAGGTCGAGGCCGGGATCGGGCAGGGAAGGGTGCAGGTCAGCCCGCTGGGCGCGGCGCTCATGGCCGCCACCGTCGCCACGGGGAAGCCGGTGGTGCCGAAGCTGTGGCAGGGGCTCGAGACCAAGGTCAACACCGGCTACCAGGCCCCGCCCGCCGGGGTGCTGAACCAGGTCCGGGCAATGATGCGCGAGGTCTGCACGACGGGGACCGCGAAGGCGCTGAAGGGCAGCGGCGCCGTCTTCGGCAAGACCGGGACGGCGCAGTTCGGCTCGGGTGCCGACGCCAACGGCTGGTTCGTCGGGTATCGCGGCGACGTCGCGTTCGCCGTCATGCTCGAGGGCTCCAACGATTCCGGGCCCGCGGTCCGGCTGGCGGCGAAGTTCCTGGTGGGCTGACGTTTCGGCCCTCGCCGAACCGTGCGTCTTCTACGGTGAACTCATGGAAACGATCGCCTTGGCCGAGGTCGCGGCCGTGCTCGCCGATCCGAGCCGCGCGTCGATGTGCCTCGCGCTGCTCGACGGACGTGCCTGGACGGTGACCGAGCTGGCCGGAGCGGCCGAAGTGGCCGCCTCGACGGCGAGCGAACACGTGACGAAGCTGACCGAGGCAGGCTTCGTCGTGCGGGTCAAACAGGGGCGGCACAGCTACGTCCGGATCGCCGACCCCCGGGTGGCGGAGCTGATCGAGCATCTGGCGCAGCACGCCGAGCATCGCCCGGTGAAGGGGTTGCGCTCGTCGGTCCGGGTGAAGCGGCTCGAATTCGCCAGGACCTGCTACGACCACCTCGCCGGGACGGTCGGGGTCGCGCTGCGGGACGGGATGCTCACCGCCGGGCTGATCGACGAGGCCGACGGCCTGACGTTGACCGCTCGCGGACGCGAGGTGCTCGGCGCCCTCGGGGTGGAGATCGCCGAAAGTCGCCGTCCGATGCTGCGTGACTGTCTCGATTGGACAGTGCGCCGTGATCATTTGGCGGGCCGGGTCCCCGCGGCGTTACTGTCTCACGGAGTGAGCGCCGGCTGGTTGTCCCGTGAGGGCAACCGCGCGGTGAAAGTCCTGCCCGCGGCGGAGAAACCGTTCGCGGAACTCGGGGTGGACCTGGTGGCCCTGCGGAGTCCGTAAAGGACAGTCTGTAACACAGGCTATCCGGACGGTTTTCGACCGGTACACGAACGAGTGACGACCACCGCCTCACTATTCTGGAGCCCTCACGGCGACCGGACGGGAGGCGACATGGAGCAGCTCCCGCTCATTCTCGGTACCGGTGGTGCCGTCCTGCTCGTCGCCGTGATCGCCGTCCGCGTGTCGATCCGGGTCGGTCTGCCCTCGCTGCTGCTCTACCTGGGCATGGGGGTGCTGCTCGGCGAAGCCGGGTTCGGCATCCAGTACGACAATCCCGAGCTCACCCAGTCGCTCGGCCTCGCCGCGCTGGTGATGATCCTGTCCGAAGGTGGTCTCACCACCCGGTGGACGGCCGTGAAACCCTCGCTGGGCATCGGAATCGCACTGTCCACAGTGGCCGTCGCGGTGAGTATCGCGGTCACCGGCGCCGCCCTGCACTGGCTGCTGGGCCTCGACTGGCGGATGGCGTTGCTGTGGGGCGCGGTGCTCGCCTCGACCGACGCCGCCGCGGTGTTCTCGGTGCTGAGATCGGCGGGGGTCGGGAAGCGGCTCGTCGGCGCGCTGGAGATCGAGTCGGGCATCAACGACGCCCCGGCGTACATCGCCGTCGTCGTGCTGGCCGAGGGCACGACCATCGACTGGTCGCTGCCGCTGCTGGTGGTCTACGAACTCGCAGCCGGGCTGGTCATCGGCCTGGCCTTCGGTTGGATCGGCGCGCACGCGCTGCGACGGGCCGCGCTGCCGGCGACCGGCCTGTATCCGCTGGCCACGGTCGCCGTCTGTGTCGTGGCGTACTCGAGCGGGCAGCTGGCGCACGCCTCCGGCCTGCTCGCCACCTATGTCGCGGCCCTGGTGCTGGGGAACTCGAAGCTGCCGCACCGGTCCGACACGCTGTCCTTCGCGGAGGGGCTCGGTTGGCTCGCGCAGATCGGGCTGTTCGTCCTGCTGGGCCTGTTCGCCTCGCCGAGCAGGATCTTCGAGAGCCTGATCCAGGGGCTCGTCGCGGGCGCCGTGGTGCTGCTGCTCGCCCGTCCGCTGTCGGTGGTGCTGTCCGCGCTGCCGTTCAAGATCCCTTGGCGAGAACAGGTGTTCCTGTCTTGGGCCGGGTTGCGCGGGGCCGTCCCGATCGTGCTCGCGCTGATCCCGCTGTCGTCCGGGGTGCCCGGTGCGCAGGAGCTGGTCGACGCCGTGTTCGTGCTGGTCATCGTGCTGACCCTGCTCCAGGGTGCGACGCTGAGCCCGCTCGCGAGAGTGCTCGGGCTGACCCAGCACGCCCAAGCGCACGAGATCGACGTCGACTCCGCGCCGCTCGACGAGATGGGCGCCGACCTGTTGCAGGTCCGGATCAATCCCGGGTCGAAGATGCACGGCGTCTACCTGGCGGAGCTGCGGTTGCCGATCGGGGCGACGATCAGCCTGCTCGTGCGCGACGGCATCGGCTTCACGCCCAACAAGGACACCCGGCTCCAGGAACGCGATCAGTTACTCGTCGTGACCACGTCCGACGCCCGTGACGCGGCCGAACGACGCCTCCGGGCCGTCGACCGTGCCGGCCGCCTCGCCAGGTGGAAGGGCGAATCCGGCCAATAGGTCACGAGATCGCACCAGTCTTTCGTCGGTTGATCTCAGAAAATTCACTACGAGTTGTTCCCTTTTGTACTCCTTTTGGATTACTTTCCCCGCAATCCACTCCATCGAATGGGTGAGTGTCACGGGGTAAGGAGTACGCAAGGTGACGAAACTTCCTGTGCGGTTCGCCGGTCTGGGGGCCGCCGCCGTCCTCGTCGGGGTGGTTCTCTCGACGCCGGCCGCGGCCGCGGGCGCGTTCCCGGCGTTCGGCTTGCCGTTCGACACCGGTCAGGCGGTCTATTCGGCGGGGATTCACTCGGACAACGGGACCTCCGGCGTGAAGAACGCCATCGACTTCAGCCCGGGGGACAAGACCGTTCGCGCCCCGCTCGCGGGGACGGTCCGGATCCAGCACTGCGACGGCGGCGACTGGGTGACCGTCGACCACGACGGCGGCTGGCGGACCGGGTACTACCACATGGAGGGCATTTCGGTCACCGACGGCCAGCGGGTCGTCCCGGGCGACGCCCTCGGCCGGACCGGCAACGCGCTGCCCTGCGGCGGCAGCAGCACCGGCGCCCACGTGCACTTCACCCTGTGGACCCTGCCCGCCGTCGCCAAGGGCGGTGACTCGCGCGACTTCGGCGTCGGAGCGGGCAACTGGAACGGCATGTCCTACGACGAGGTCTCGACCAAGGTCGCCGAGGCCTACGGCGAAGCGGTCGACGGCAAGACCTTCGGCGGCTGGCAGTTCGCCGCGGGCACCGATCAGTACTCGGGTACGGCCACCGAGGTCTCGTCCCGCGCGACCATCCCCCTGCCCGGCCGATTCCGCGTCTGACCTCCCGCGATCAGTCCTCTGGTTGCGGTAGTTGCGCGTGCAAGTACCGCAACCGGAGGACGAAACGCGGGGGTTCTCCTCGATCGCGGAATGCGTGACCGGCGTCTCAACATCCGGACGAGGGGTGGCTCGATCGCGGGTGCATCCGCTAACTTCGTTCGTAGGTCACGAGTGTCAGCGTCAAGCCCCGGCTAGCTGACCGGCAACCCTCCTTCCGCGGTGGGGTGCCCCGGGTGAGGACCTGGCTCGTCGCGTGGTGCGGCGGGCAAGCGCGGGATCCTCGTCGGGTCCCCAGGCCCGGAGGATGACGATGACTCTCGCTCTCGAACGCACCAACACCCCCGCCGACATCTCCACCGCTGTCGCGGAAACCGTTGCCACCCGCGAAATCCCGGCCGTGGCGTGTGCCGATCTGCGGGTCCCGCTGGTCACCGGCGGCGACATCGGGTACGCCAACCTCGACCACGCGGCGAGCGCTCCCTGCCTGGACAAGGTGCGCGACGCCGTCGACGAGTTCCTTCCCTGGTACGCCAGCGTCCACCGCGGCGCCGGGTTCGCTTCGCAGGTCTCCACCAAGCTTTACGAGCGGACGCGCGGAATCCTGCGGGACTTCGTCGACGCGCGGTCGACCGACACCGTCGTGTTCACCCGCAACACCACCGATTCCTTCAACCTTCTCGCGCGCAGCCTGCCGAAGCACACGTCGGTCGTCGTGTTCGACACCGAGCACCACGCCGCGCTGCTGCCGTGGAAGGGCCCGAACGTCCGCCGGATCCAGACCCCGCGCACCCGCCTCGCCGCGGTGTCCGCTGTGGACGAAGCGCTCGCGGACTGCCCTCAGGGCCCGCGGCTGGTCGTCATCACCGGCGCGTCCAACGTGACCGGGGAACTGTTGCCGGTCAAGGAGATCTCCGCCGTCGCGCGGCGGCACGGCGCGCGGATCGCACTCGACGCCGCGCAACTCGCGCCGCACCGCAAGATCTCCCTGCGCAAACTGGACGTCGACTACATCGCGATCTCGGGGCACAAGCTGTACGCGCCCTTCGGTGCCGGTGCGCTGATCGGCCGCGCCGACTGGCTGCGCGCCGCCCAGCCGTACCTCGCCGGTGGCGGCGCGACGAAGCTCGTCACCCGCGACTCCGAAGACTTCGGCGTGGTCTGGAACGCCGGCGCCGAGCGGCACGAAGCCGGTTCCCCCAACACCGTCGGCGTCTACGCGCTCGGTGTCGCCTGCGAGACGCTGGCCGGGAACTGGGACGCGATCGTCGCCCACGAGGACGAGTTGCTGGCACGGCTGCGCCGTGGTCTCGCCGGTGTCCCCGGTTTCGCCGAGCTGCGGCTGTTCGACGCGCCCGTCGACCGCGTCGGCACGCTGAGCTTCGTCGTCGACGGCTTCGACCCGGGCTGGCTCGCCGCGGTTTTGTCCGCGGAGTACGGCATCGGCGTGCGGGACGGTGCGTTCTGCGCGCACATCGCGACCAAACGACTCATCTCCGCCGCCGGTTCGACCGGCCAGCAGGCCGTCCGGGTCAGCCTCGGCCTCGGCAGCACCGCCGAGCACGTGGACCGGCTCGTCCTGGCGCTGCGCCAGATCGTCGCCCGCGGCGCCCGCTGGCAGTACGAGAAGCCGGAAGGCCGCTGGGTGCCGGAGAACGACCCGCGGGAGCTTCCCCCGTTCTGCGCCTGACCCACTACTCTCCCCTCGCATGGGGAGCGAGCGACCGCGTTACTGGTTTCCGCTGGCGTTGCTGGGTTTCGCCCAGCTGACGGTGGTGGCCTTGTCCGTCGGCACGAGTCCGGTCGACTACACGGCCTACGGGAACGGTGGCCTGTTCGGTTCCGTCCACAGCGTGGAGATGAGCCGTGAAGCCGTGTCCGCGGTTTCGGTCGTCGGCAGGAGCCGGATGGACGACTGGCTGTTCGCCGTGTTCGCGGTCTACCTCGGCACCGTGCTCTTCTATGCCTTCCGGTCGAGGCGCCTGCCGTGGTGGAAGGTCCTCGCGATCGCTCTCGGCGGGCTGGTCGCCATCGTGCTGGCGGATCTGGTCGGCTACTGGGAACTCGACATGGACGGCGACGCGCGGAGCGCGATCCTGGTGACGCTGGGCCTGGTCCTGCTCGCCTGGCTGGACCGCAGCGTGCTGGTGCTGGTCGCCGCCGCCGCGTTCGTGCTCTGCGCCGTCGTGCTCGCCCAGGGACAGCTCGCGCTGGTGCTGTCGTCGCTGGTCGCGCTCGCCGGGGCGTTCGCGGCCCTGCTGAGCAGGCCGAAGACAGCCGCCGAGGAGACCTGAGCACGCTCCGTGGACAATGGGGGCGTGAGTACAGAGCCCGAAACCGCGCCACCGGCGCCGCCGCTGCCCAAGAAGCGCGTCGCCGTGGTGTTCGCCGTCGCCGCGGTGCTGTGGGGGATCGACCTCCTCACCAAGCAGATCGCGGTGTCCACGCTGGAGGGCAAGCAGCCGGTCGAGTTCCTCGGCGGGCTGGTGTACTTCCAGCTGGTGCGCAACCCCGGTGCCGCCTTCTCGATGGCGACCGGGCTCACCTGGGTGCTCGCGCTGGTCGCGGTGGCGGTCGTGGTCGCCATCGTCTGGCTGGCCCGGCGGCTGCGCTCGGTCGGCTGGGCGATCGGCCTCGGCCTGGTGCTGGCGGGCGCGCTCGGCAACCTGACCGACCGGATCTTCCGGGCCCCCGGCCCGCTGCAAGGACACGTCGTCGACATGATCTCCGCGTTCGCGCCGAACGGGCAGGGCTGGGCGATCTTCAACGTCGCCGACTCCGCGATCTGCGTCGGCGGGGTGCTCATCGTGATTCTTTCCTTGCTGGGCAAGGACTACGACGGATCGTCTACAAAGGACAAGAAGAAGGCGGCGAGCGCATGAGCGCGCGGATGTTGCCCGTTCCCGACGGGCTCGACGGCATGCGCGTCGACGCGGGGCTGGCGAAACTACTGGGACTTTCCCGCACGGTCGTGGCGGAACTCGCCGAATCCGGCGAGATCCTGCTCGACGGCAGGCCTGCCGGGAAGTCGGACAGGCTTGCCGCGGGCGGGCTGCTCGAGGTGACGCTGCCCGATCCGGCCTCGCCCATCGAGGTCGTCGCGGAACACGTCGACGGGATGAAGATCCTGCACGACGACGACGACATCGTGGTGATCTCGAAGCCGGTCGGTGTCGCCGTGCACCCGAGCCCCGGCTGGAACGGGCCGACCGTCGTCGCCGGTCTCGCCGCCGCCGGGCTGCGGATCGCGACGTCGGGCGCGGCCGAACGCCAGGGTGTCGTGCACCGGCTGGACGCGGGTACCACCGGTGTGATGGTCGTGGCCAAGAGCGAGCACGCGTACACCGTGCTCAAGCGGGCGTTCAAGGAACGCACCGTCGACAAGGGCTACCACGCCATCGTCCAGGGCCACCCGGATCCGACGCGCGGCACCATCGACGCGCCGATCGACCGGCACCCCCGGCACGACTACAAGTTCGCCGTCGTCCAGGGCGGACGGCCCAGCGTCACGCACTACGAGGTCGTCGAGGCATTCCGTGCCGCGTCGCTGGCCCAGATCAAGCTGGAGACCGGCCGCACGCACCAGATCCGCGTGCACTTCTCGGCCCTCAAGCACCCGTGCGTCGGTGACCTGACCTACGGCGCAGACCCGGTGCTCGCACGCAAACTCGGGCTTTCCCGGCAGTGGCTGCACGCGAAGACGCTCGGCTTCGCTCACCCGTCCGACGGGCGCTGGGTCGAGTTCGAGTCGGAGTACCCGGACGACCTGGCCAACGCGCTGCGGATCCTGCAGGACGAGAACTAGCCGGGCTAGTCGTCGATCGACCAGGTCAGCGTGCGCTCGTCGGGCTCCGGCCTCGGTGACCAGCGCACGGCGACCACGCGGGTGGCGTCCGGCAGCACGTAGACGGTATGGCCGCCGAGGGTCTCGCCGGGCCGGACGCCGATCTTGTGCGGCGGCCGCGAGGTCAGGGACACCGGCGCCTTCGTGATCGGCTTGCCGTCCGCGCTGAGCAGTTCGAGGTAGTTGTCCGGCAGCGAGACGAACGGGATGTTCCCGCGGTTGGTGATCTCGGTGTGCACCACGACCGACCGTTCCCCGGCTTCCAGGGAGTAGCCCGCCGCGCTGAACAGGTAGTCCGCCGGATCCTGGACCTCGAGCAGCTGGACGGTGAGCTGCTCGCCCTCCAGGCCCTGGGTCTCCATGACGTCGCCGGTCTTGCCCTTCTTGCCCTCCGGGACCTGCCGCGGCGCGGGCTGCTGCTCGTCGCCGCGGGCCCACGACGCCGTCTGCGGGACGCCCCAGGTGCTCATCACCGGGTCGGCGGGCGCCATCGGGGGAGCGGCGAACTGCTGCTGAGGGGCGGGCGGCCGCTGCTGCTGGGGCGGTGCCATCGGCTGACGGACCGGAGCCGACGGCGGGCCGGGGTAGCGGCCCGACGGCGTTCCGTGCACGTTGTACGGCCCCGACGGCGTCCCCTGGACGTTGTACGGACCCGAGGGGGTGCCCTGGACGTTGTGCGGTCCGGATCCCTGCGCGGGCGGACGCTGCTGAGGCTGCTGCTGTGCCCAGGAAGGCGGCGAGCTCGCGATGGCGGCGCGTAGCCCGTTCGGGTCGCTTTCCACGCCGACGAGCAGCGGCAACCCGCTGCCGGAGAGGGCGACGAGCCGGTACGCGACCTCGCGCGGATCCATCCCCACCTTGGCCGCGAGTTCGTGTACGGCCGCCTTGCCCAGGTCCGCGAGGGCGGCGAGCAGACGGATATCCACGGGATCGGTCACGGCCACGTCCGGGAACGCTACCGCCTCGCCCCCGGCGCCGCGGGAGTGCCCGCCCGCGTGCCGCAAAACCCGGCTTCGGTAGGTCGTGGTCTCCATTAGGGTCGGGGATACCGCCTCCACCGACCCCTGGGGAAGAAACATGAGCGAAGTCTCCGCCCTCGCCGACGAGTTCGTCGAAGTCCTCTTCGACGCCGAGCCGGTCACGCCCGCTTTGCAGGGCTTCCGTCCGGAATCGACCGGGCTCACCGATCTCAGCGAGGCCGCGGGAGACGTCTTCCGCGCGAAGCTCGCCGGCCTCGCCGAGCGGGCCGAAGCGCTCGGCACCGACGGCTTGAGCGCGGAGGAGAAGACCACCCGGGACGTCCTGATCGCGTCGGCGCGGGCGAAGATCGCGCTGCTGGACTCACGGTTCGTCGAGTTCACCATCAGCGACCTGTTCATCTCGCCCGCCGCCGAGGTGCTGACCGTGCTGCCGATGATGTCGGTCGGCACGGGCGCGCAGGCGGAGGCCCACCTCGGGCGGATCGCCGCGATCCCCGAATTCCTCCGGCAGGCCGCTCAGCGGCATCGCGACGGCGTCGCCCGCGGCCTGGTCCCGGTCGCGTACCTCGTCGAATCCACCGTCGCGTACCTCGACCGGCACCTCGCCGACCCGTCGGCCGACCCGCTGCTGCGCCAGCCCGCGCCCGACGACGACTTCGAGACCCGGCGCGCCGACCTGCTGCGCGACGTCGTCCGGCCCGCGATCGCGGAGTACCGCGAGGTGCTCGCGAAGGAGATCGCGCCGCACGGCCGCCCCGAGGACAAGCCCGGCGTCTGCTGGCTGCCCGACGGCGAGCGCATCTACGCCCTGCTCGCCGAACTGCACACCACGACCGTCCGCACCCCGCGTGAGCTGCACCAGACCGGGCTCGACGTGATCGCGAGCCTCGCCGCCGAGTACCGCGAGTACGGCTCCAGCGTCTTCGGCACCACCGACCTCGCGGAGATCTTCAGCAAGCTCCGCACCGACCCGGCGCTGCGCTGGTCCAACGCCGACGAGATGCTCGATTCCGCCCGCGCGGCCATCACCAGGGCCGAGGCCGAGGCGCCGAAGTGGTTCGGCCGGATCCCGCCGCAGCCGTGGAAGGTCGAGGCGGTCCCCGCCGAATCGGCGCCCGGCGCGCCTGCCGCGTACTACATGTGGCCCGCGATCGACGGCTCCCGGCCGGGCATCTACTTCGCCAACACCCACAAGGCCGAGGAGCGGTTCCGGCACGCGGCCGAGGCGACGGCGTTCCACGAGGCCATTCCCGGGCACCACTTCCAGCTGAGTCTCGCGCAGGGACTCTCCGAACTCCCGTTGCTGCGCCGCATCGGAGACTTCAACGCGTACGCCGAGGGCTGGGGCCTCTACACCGAGCGCCTCGCCGACGAGATGGGCCTGTACTCCGACGACGTCGCGAAGCTCGGCATGCTGACCATGGATTCGATGCGCGCCGGGCGCCTGGTCGTCGACACCGGCCTGCACGCGCTGGGCTGGAGCCGCCGCCAGGCCATCGACTTCCTCACCGAGAACACGCCGATGGCGCTGGTCGAGATCGAGTCCGAAGTGGACCGTTACATCGCCTTCCCCGGTCAGGCGCTGTCGTACATGGTGGGGCGGCTGGAGATCCAGCGCATCCGCGAGGAAGCCGAGCTGACGCTGGGCGGCCGGTTCGACATCAAGGCCTTCCACGACGTCGTGCTCGGCGGCGGCTCACTGCCGCTTTCGGTGCTGGACGGCGTGGTCCGCGACTGGGTCGCCGGTCACGGCGACACCCCGAACAGCCTCGCCGGCGAGCTGATGGAGCTCAAGTTCGAGGAGTACCCGCTGTGGCGGTCCCTGCTCGGGCTGCCCGGTCACGACGGCTCACTGCCCGACCCGAGCACCGAGGCCGTGGCGGCCCAGCGCGCGTCGGCGGCCGCCATCGCCGAGCGGGCCGAAGCCCTCGCCGTCGAAGGACTTTCCGCGACCGAGGCGGTCACCCGCGAGGTCGTGATCCAGCAGGCGAAGGCGATGATCGACCTCGCCGACTCCCGCTCCGCGGACATCTCGGTCAGCGACGGGCTGGCCTCGCCCGCGTTGTCGGTCCTCAACGAACTCGCGATGCTGGCGCTGACCGACGAGGAACGGGTCCGGGGTTATCTCGAACGGCTGGAAGGACTCGGGTCCTATTTGGACGCGTTGATCGTGCGCCAGCGCGCGGCGGCGGCCGAAGGGCTGGTGCCGCCCGGCTTCCTCGTCGAGAGCGGTGTCGCTTACGTGGAGCGGTATCTCGGTGACGAGGCGGGTGACCCGCTGGCACTCACCGCGTCCGTTTCCGTGGAGGGTTACGAAACCGAGCGCGACCGGTTGCTCGCCGAGGTGGTCCGGCCCGCGTACCGGCGGTACCGCGACTTCCTCGACGGCGAACTGCGTCCCCTCGCGAAGCCCGAGGAGGAGCCGGGACTGTGCGCGCTGCCGGGCGGGCAGGAGAAGTACGCCGCGCTGATCCGGGCGCACACCTCCACCGAACGCACCGCGCAGGACCTGCACGACACCGGTCTCGACATGATCGCGAAACTGACCGACCAGTATCGCGAGCTGGGCGAGAAGATCTTCGACACCAAGGATCTCGGCGAGATCTTCGAGCGGCTCCGTACCGACCCGGCCCTGCGCTGGCGCGACGGCGACGAACTGCTCGACGCCGCGCGTGACGCCATCGCCCGTGCCGAAGCCGTCGCCCCCCAGTGGTTCTCGACCATTCCCGAGGAAAAGTGCCAGGTGGAGCCGGTGCCGCCCGCGGAGGCGCCGGGCGGCACGCTCGCGTACTACCTGGAGGCCGCGCTCGACGGTTCCCGTCCGGGCACGTACTACGCGAACACCCACGAAGCGGATCAGCGGCCCAAGCACACCAGCGAGGCGATCGCGTTCCACGAAGCCGTTCCGGGGCACCATTTCCAGATCTGCATCGCGCACCACCTCAAGGGGCTGCCGATGCTGCGGAGCCACGCCGACGTCAACGCCTACGTCGAAGGCTGGGGTCTCTACTCGGAGCGGCTCGCCGACGAGATGGGCCTGTACTCCAGCGAGCTGACCCGGTTCGGCATGCTCACGCAGGACTCGATGCGGGCCGGCCGCCTGGTCGTCGACACCGGGATGCACGCGCTCGGCTGGAGCCGTCAGCGGGCGGTGGACTACCTGGTCGAGAACACGCCGATGGCGCGCGTGGAGATCGAGGCCGAGATCGACCGGTACGCCGCGTATCCGGGGCAGGCGCTGTCGTACATGGTGGGACGGCTGGAGATCGAGCGGATCCGGGCCGAGGCCGAGGCCGCGCTCGGGGACCGGTTCGACATCAAGGGCTTCCACGAGGTCGTGCTGAGCAACGGGATCCTGCCGCTGCGAGTGCTGGACAACGTGGTGAAGGAGTGGGTGGCCGCACACAAATAGCGGTATCTCGGCGCTGGGAAGCGTAAATACCCTCGCCCGATGGTGACCGCAGCCCAGGCGAAGGCCAAGTACGACCAGCTCGTGGACCGCTACGAGGACATCTTCTTCTACGTCGCCGACGTGGGGAGGGACCTCGTCGCTTTCGCGGATCCCGCGCCCGGCACCCGGCTGCTCGACGTCGGGGCCGGGCGCGGGGCGGTCGCGAGGGCGGCGCTGGCCAAGGGCTGCGCCGTCACCGCGATCGACGCGTCACCGTTGATGATGCGACGGCTGGCCGAAGAACACCCGGAGATCTCCGCGAGCGAGGGTGACCTCTACCGGACTGGGTTCGCGGACGGGTCGTTCGACCTGGTCACCGCCGGTTTCGTGATGCAGGTCCTCGACGACCCGCTCGCCGCGCTCACCGAATTCCGGCGGGTGCTGACGCCGGGCGGCACGGTCGCGCTGTCCTTGGAACGGCAGTCCGTCGGCCGCCTGGCGTGGTTCCAGGATCTGAGCCTGGAGTTCTTCGCTCCCGGCGGCGCCGCCGAGCCGAAGGCCGCGCAGCCCGGCCCGATGACGTTCGACCAGCTCGACGCGCTGCTCGTCGAGGCCGGGTTCGAAGACCTGACGAGGGAAACCGTCGAACTGCCCAAACCACTGGCCGGTCCGGACGACCTGTTGGACTGGATGATGCCGCGGGGGCTGGCCGAGATGATCTCGGCGCTGCCGTCCGAGCGCGGTGAGGAGTTCCGTCGCCGGTTCCTGGAGGGAGCCCGGCGAATGCACGAAGATGGTGGCATCGTTCTGGAGTTCGCGGCGACCCTGCACCGGGCATACTATCGCTAAGCGAACGCTCAGTAACTTGTGAGGAGATACGGATGAGGATCGGAACCGCGATCAGCTACGCCGGTGGCTTCGCCGAGAGCGTGGCGGACATCGTCGAGCTGGAGAAGGCCGGGCTGGACATCGTCTTCGTCCCCGAGGCCTACTCGTTCGACGCGGTCAGCCAGCTCGGCTACGTCGCGGCGAAGACCGAGCGGGTCCAGATCGCCTCCGGCATCTTCCAGATCTACACGCGGACGCCGACGCTGACCGCGATGACCGCCGCCGGACTCGACTTCGTCTCCGACGGCCGGTTCACCCTCGGCATCGGCGCATCCGGTCCGCAGGTCATCGAGGGTTTCCACGGCGTGAAGTACGACGCGCCGCTCGGCAGGACCCGCGAGATCATCGACATCTGCCGTCAGGTGTGGCGGCGGGAGAAGGTCGTGCACTCCGGCACGCACTACAACATCCCGCTGCCGCCGGAGCAGGGCACGGGCCTCGGCAAGCCGCTGAAGCTGATCAACCACCCGGTGCGTTCGCGGATCCCGATCCTGCTGGCCTCGATCGGCCCGAAGAACGTCGCGCTCACCGCCGAACTCGCCGAGGGCTGGGAGCCGATCTTCTTCCACCCGGAGAAGGCCGCCGACGTCTGGGGCGCGTCGCTCGCGGAGGGCAAGGCGAAGCGCGACCCGTCGCTGGGTGAGCTGGACACCTTCGTCGGCACCGCGCTGGCGATCGGCGACGACGTCGAAGGGCTGCTGGACCACCTGCGCGGCATGCTGGCGCTGTACATCGGCGGAATGGGCGCCCGGGGCAAGAACTTCTACAACAGCCTCGCGCAGCGCTACGGCTATGAAGCCGAAGCCAAGCTCATCCAGGACCTCTACCTGGACGGCAAGAAGGAGGAAGCCGCCGCGGCCGTGCCGACGGAACTGATCAGGGCGATCTCGCTGATCGGGCCCGAGGGCTACGTCAAGGAGCGGCTGGCCGCCTTCCGCGAGGCGGGCGCGACCACGCTGGTGGTCAACCCGTTGCTGCCCGGCCGCGAGGCCCGCGTCGCCCAGGTTTCGAAGCTTCGCGAACTCATTGGTTAGCCGCGCGAAGGAGTCGAACCTCTCACCTGTATCGATACGGTATACTTGACCTGCGCCGGTGTACCCCCATCGTGGTCAAAAAGCGGCCTCCCGGTGGAAAGAGAACGTAAACCACGCCTGAACGGCCGGAAAATCCGCCATTATCAGGAGTGGAAGCGAGACCTCGGGGGAATCCGTTCGCGACGAAGGTGAGGTGCCTCGCGTGCGCAAGCAGATCGGGGAGCCGTCCGCCGCGGTCCTGGACGTCGGGTCGTTCAGTGCACGGCTGGTGGTTCTGGCCAAGGGCGGTTCGCCGCTCGACCCCGTGCTGAGCCACCAGACGCGCCTGCGGCTCGACAGGGAACTCGATGACGACGGGAACTTGACCCGGCGTGGCATCGACGCGGTCGCTTCGGCGGTCGAGGCGGGCATGACCATGGCCGCCAAGCACGGCGTCGAGGACGTGTACCCGCTCGCCACTTCGTCGATCCGCGACGCGGCCAACGTGAAGCAGGTCGTCTGCGACGTCGCGAAGGCCACCGGGGTCAAACTGCGGTTCCTGACCGGCCGCCGCGAGGCCGAACTGGCCTACGTCGGCGCGCGCCGGTGGTACGGCGCCTCGGCGGGCGGGCTGCTGGTGCTCGACATCGGCGGCGGAACCGTCGAACTCGCCGCGGGGGAGGCGGAGGAAGCCGAGTTCGCGCACTCGCTGCCGCTCGGCGCCCGCTCGCTGACGCGGGACTGGTTCGCCACCGAATGCCCGTCGCCCAAGGTCGTCCGGGCGATGCGGGAACACGTCCTCGACGAGGTCCGCGACGCGATGCAGGACGTCCTGCCGCAGATCCGCGACCACCGCGCCGTCGGCTGCTCCAAGGTGCTGAGGCAACTCGCCCGGCTCGCAGGCGACCGGCCGTCCCGCGCACGGGAACTGCACCTCGACGACCTCCGCGCGTGGATCCCGCGGCTGGCGAAGCTGCCCGCGAAACGCCGCGCCGAACTGCCCGGCATCTCGCGCCAGCGCTCCCACCAGGCGCTCGCGGGCGCGATCGTCGCCGAGGCGCTGCTGACGCTTTCCGGTGGCCAGGTCGCCATCTGCCCCTGGTCCACCAGGGACGGTCTGCTGCTCGGCATGCTCGACGGACTGGTCACGCCGGAGGGAAAACCGGCGAAAGCCGCCTGACAAATCCACTTGAAAGCTGGCGTATCCGCTCGCGAACGGGTACCCCGGACACATGAGGGAAAGCAAGAAGAGCTTCGGGCAGGACGACGAAGAAGACCTCGAGGACCTCCGGAAGACCCAGCCGAAGACCGACGTGCCGAGCGCGCCCAACCGCGACATCGGCCCGCACGGCACCGAGGAGGTCGACGGCGTGCCGGGCAGCGGCGAAGTCCCGGTCGAACCTCCGGATTGAGCGTCCGCCGCGGGGCCGCTCACGCGTCCTTGGGGCGCCGCCGCACCGGGGCCCGGCCCGCGGGCTGCAGAGGCGCCGGACCCGGATCGAGCGCCGGGATCGGCAGCCGCACCGGCTCGGAGTTCACGGTGAACGTCTCGCCGTGATGCGCGAGTTCCAGCGGCTCCCCGGTGATCACGTGATACGTCGCGCCCTCGCCGCCGATCTCGACCTGGAACCGCGTGCCGCGGAAGGTCAGCCGGAACGCGATCCGCCGTAGCTGCGGCGGCAGTCGCGGCGCGAAGGTCAGCCGTCCGCCGTGGTCACGCAGGCCGCCGAACCCGGCGACGGTGCCTTGCCACGCGCCGGCCAGCGAGGCGAGGTGCAGGCCGTTGCGGACGTTGTTGTGCACGTCGTGCAGGTCGGTGAGCGCGGCCTCGGCGAGGTAGTCGTAGGCCAGTTCGAGATGGCCGACCTCGGCCGCCACCACGGCCTGCGTTCCCGCCGACAGCGACGAATCCCGCACCGTCCGCGCCTCGTAGTAGGCGAAGTCGCGCGCTTTCTCCTCCGGGGTGAAGGAATCGCCGCACAGGTGCAGCGCGAGCACCAGATCCGCCTGCTTGACCACCTGTTTGCGGTACAGGTCGAAGTACGGGAAGTTCAGCAGCAGGGGGTAGAAGTCCGCGTCCGTGGCCTCGAAATCCCACTCGTCGTGTTCCAGGAACCCTTCGGACTGCGGGTGGACGCCGAGGTCCTCGTCGTAGGGCACCAGCATCGACTCGGCCGCCTTGCGCCACGACTCGACCTCGTCCGCGTGGACGTCGAACGCGGTCGCGATGTCTTCGTGCTGCCCGCAGATTTCGGCGGCGTAGAAGAGGTTCCGGCGTGCCATCAGGTTCGTGTAGACGTTGTTGTCCGCCACCGCGGAATACTCGTCCGGTCCGGTGACGCCGTCGATCCGGAACCGGCCCTGGCGGTCGAAATGGCCCAGCGACGACCACATCCGCGCGGTTTCGAGGAGCAGTTCCGCGCCGCAGGTCCGCAGGAACTCACTGTCGCCGGTGGCGTTGAGGTAGCGCACGACGGCGTCCGAGATGTCGGCGCTGACGTGGAACGCCGCCGTGCCCGCGGGCCAGTACGCCGAGCATTCCGCGCCGTTGATGGACCGCCAGGGGAACGCCGCGCCGCGCAAACCCAGCTGCGTCGCCCTTTCCCTCGCTTTGTCCAAAGTGGAGTGACGCCAGCGCAGGGCGTCGCGGGCGGCGTCCGGCATGCTGTAGGTGAGCACGGGCAGGACGAAGGTTTCGGTGTCCCAGAACGCGTGCCCGTCGTAGCCGGGGCCGGTCAACCCCTTGCCCGCCAAAGCCCTCGCCTCACCGCGGGCGCCGGCCTGCAGGAGATGGAAGAGCGAGAACCGTACCGCCTGCTGGAGTTCCGGGTCGCCGTCGATTTCGATGTCCGAGGTCTCCCAGAAATCGTCGAGGAACTCCTTCTGCTCGGCGAGCAAACCCTTCCAGCCGGTCTGCCGCGCGCCCGCCAGCGCGGCCTCCACCTGGGCGCGTACCGCGGGCACCGAACGCTGCGCGGACCAGCCGTAGGCGAGGAATTTGGTGATCCGCAGCCGTCCGCCCTTGGGCACGTCGACGGCGACGGTCAACCGCGCCAGATCCTCTTCGGCCTCGATATGCGTGCGGACCCCGTCGTTGACGTCGATCTTGTGGTCCATCGCCGCCGCCATCCGCAGCCCGGACCGGCGGGTCTGGTGCACCAGCACGGCGTGATAGGCCTCGGCGTGCTGGTACTCCGCGACCAGCGGCGACTCCAAAGCGGCCGCGACCCGGGGATCGCGGGTGTCGGATTCGATCGGCTCGTTGGCGAGCAGATCCGACTGCACCACCAGTTGCAGTTCGTCGTCGAGCGGTTCGACCTCGTACCGGATCGCGGCGACGGCCCGCTGGGTGAACGAGACCAGGCGTTCGGTCCGCACCCGGACCCGGCGCCCGGTCGGCGAGGACCACACGGTCTCGCGCGTGAGCGTGCCCTTGCGGAAGTCGAGGACGCGGTCGTGCTCGGTCGCCTGGCCGTACCGCATGTCGAGCGGTTCGTCCTCGACCAGCAGCCGGATGATCTTGCCGTCGGTCACGTTGACGACGGTCTGTCCTTCTTCCGGGTAGCCGTAACCGGTTTCCGCGTAGGGAAGGTCGTGCTGTTCGTAGAAACCGTTCAGGTAGGTGCCCGGCAGGCCGCGGGGTTCGGCCTCTTCCAGGGTGCCGCGCAGCCCGATGTGCCCGTTGGACAACGCGAAGGCCGATTCGGTGCGCTGCAGGGCATCGACGTCCATGCCGTGCCAGCGCAGTTCCCAGGGCGAGACCTCGTAGCCGTGGAGACGCGATTCGGTCACTTGCGATCCTCCAGGAGTTCGGCGAGGTCGTCCACCACGACGTCGGCGCCGTGTTCGAGCAGTTCCCCGGCCTGATGCGCGCGGTTCACCCCGACCACGTAACCGAAACCGCCGTCCTTGCCCGCCTGCACGCCCGCGAGCGCGTCCTCGAAGACCGCCGCGTTCTCGGGGGCGACGTCGAACGCCTCGGCGCCGGCGAGGAACGAGTCGGGGGCGGGCTTGCCGCGCAGTCCCTTTTCGGCGAGCACGATCCCGTCGATCCGCGCTTCGACGAACTTGGTCAGGTCGGCGGCGTCGAGCACCTTCGCGCCGTTGGCCGACGAGGTGACGACGCCGATGCGCAGGCCCGCCGCTTTCGCCGCTTCCAGGTAGCGCACGGAGCCCGGGTACGGGGTGACGCCCTCTTCGTCGATGATCTTCAGGACCAGCTGGTTCTTGCGGTTCCCGACGCCGTTGACGGTGGCGGCGTCGATCCCGTCGTCCGGTTTTCCCTCGGGCAGTTCGATCCCGCGCGAGGTGAGGAAGGTGCGGACGCCGTCGGCCCTCGGCCTTCCGTCGACGTAGGCGGCGTAGTCGGTGTCGGTGAACGGGGAGAAAGTGTCACCGTCGCGGGCGCGCAGGAACTCGTCGAACGTGCGTTTCCACGCTTCGCGGTGCTGGGCCGCGGTGCCGGTCAGCACGCCGTCGAGGTCGAAGAGGCAGGCCGTGATGGTGTCGGGCAGACCGATCATGCCTCCGCACGCTACCCGCGCCCGCCGGTGCCCGCTCAGCTTCCGGGATGCGGCCGCACCAGGTGGATCAGTTCGTGGACGGTCGCGTCGGCGAGGCTGTAGCGGACGATCCGGCCGTCGCGCCGGGCCGTCACCAGGCCGTGCGCGCGCAGCAGCCGCAACGCCTGCGAGACGGCGGTGTCGGTCATCCCGGTGGCGGCGGCGAGATCGGTGACACTGATCTCGCGCGCGTAGTGGATGGAGACCAGCAGTGCGAGCCGCGACGGATCCGCGACGAGCGAGAACCGTTGTGCCCATTCGGTGATCGCCTCGCGGTCGCCCATGCCCGCGACGGCGGCGTCGACGCGGTCCGGCTCGATGCTCACCTTCGCGATGTTAGGCGGCGCGGACCACGAGTGCGACGTGCCGCGCTGCCCGCTCCAGCGGATCGGGTGACCGGCGGATCCGGCTGACCAGCAGGGCGCCTTCGAGGTTGTTCACGATGGCCGCCGCGAGGTCGTCGGCGTCCCCGACATCGTGGCCGCCGAGCAGGTCCACCAGCAGCACGTGCCAGGTGGCGAACGCGTCCTGGCACGCCTTGGTGATCGCGGGCGAGGCGTGCGCCATCTCCAGCGTGATCGTGGCGAGCGGGCAGCCGCCGCGGTAGTCGTCGGCGGCCAGCGCCTCGGCCGCCTTGCGATACCACCAGCTCACGGCGTCCTCGACGGTCTCGTTGCGCTCGAAGGCGCGGTGCACCGTCTTGGACACGACGGCGGTGCCGAGTTCGATCGCGGCGACCGCCAGCTGCTCCTTGCCGCCGGGGAAGTGGTGGTACGCCGACCCCCACGGCGTCCCCGCCTGCTCGACGAGCCGCCGCCACGAGGTCGCCTGGTAACCCTCGCGGCGGAAGAGCTCCATCGCGGTCGAGATCATCCGCTCGCGGGTGGTGGTGTCGGACACGTCGCCCAGCATAGTCCTTGACTAGGACGACCGTCTTGGTCAAGTCTAGGACGATCGTCTTAGGAGGTACGGATGACCGTCGACGTCACCGGGGAGACCAGGCAGAAGACCGTGACCTGGCAGGATCCGCTGCCCACCGCCAGGCTCGGACTCGAACTTTCCGGGCTGGAGTACCTGTCGGGGATCGCCGAAGGGCGGATCCCGCCGCCGCCGATCTCGGCGCATTTCGGCATGCGCTGGGTGAGCGTGGCCGAAGGCGACGTCGTGCTCGCGGCGACGCCGGACGAGTCGCTGTACAACCCGATCGGGACCGTGCACGGGGGTGTCGCGGCGACCCTGCTGGACTCGGCGGTGGCGTGCGCGGTGCATTCGACCCTGCCCGCCGGGGTCGGCTACACCTCGGTCGAGCTGAAGGTGAACTACCTGCGCGCCATTTCCGGTTCGGTGGGGGAGATCCGCGCGCACGGCTGGGTCGTGAAGGCCGGTTCGCGCGTCGCGTTCGCCGAGGGCGACATCCGCGACGGGCAGGGCAAGGTGCTCGCGACCGCGTCGAGCACCTGCCTGATCATCAAGCCCTAGAACATCTCGGCGCCGGGCGGGACCGGCTGCTTGACGTCCCAGTGCTCCACGATGAGCCCGTCCGCCACCCGGACGATGTCGACGACGGCCGCGCCGCGTTCGTCGCCTGCCGGGACGACGTGCAGGTGCACGACGACGTGATCGTCGTCGGCGATCACGCGTTTGACGGTGACGTCGGCGCCGGCGAGCGGTGAATTCCGGATCGCTTCGACGAAAGCGTCACGGCCGGAGGGGAGACCCGGGCTGTGGGTGCGGAAATCCGGGTGCACGTTCGCGCCCGCGGCGGCGAAGTCCTTGTGCACGAACAGGTTCTCGAAGCAGTCGAGGACGATCTTCTTGGCTGTGGTCATGCGGGTATCGTTCCGCGCGGATTCGCCGTCGTCGATTACCGCGGAGGTAATGGCTCACCGCGGCGGGCGGATCCGGCGGCCGCGGATCGCTTCCGGATCGCCGTGACGGCCGAGGATTCCCGCCAGCAAGGCCTTCGCGTCCGCGATCCGTACTTCGCCGAACTCCGCGACGAGTTCTTTTTCGAGTGCGGCCCGGTGTTTCCGTGCCGCTTCGACGGTGTTTTCGGCCTGTTCCGTCAGATGCAGCAGCCGGGTCCGCGCGTCGGCCGGATCGGGCTCGCGCCGCAGCAGGCCCCGCCGTTCCAGATCGGCGACCGCCTTCGAAGCCGCTTGCTGGGTCACGCCCATCCGTTCGGCGAGCGCGGAGATCGACAGCGGCCCCGCGAGTACGTGCTGGAACACGACGCCGTCGTTGAAGCGCGGCTCGCCGAGTCCGTCGGCGGTCAGCCGCCGCTGGATCTCGTCACCCATCGCCCAGCCCGCGAACAGCGAGACGAGTGACAGGTCGAGGTTCGACGGCGTAGGATCCACAACCATGGTTGTGGAATCTAGCACGCCGCCGCCGGACGTGGTGGCGGAGTTCGTCCGCGTCGCGCATCGCGTCGTCTGGTGCACGCTCGCGACGGTCGACAGGCAGGGCAGGCCGAGGTCGCGGGTGGTGCACCCGATCTGGGAGGAGCGGGACGGCGGACTCGTCGGGCACCTGTTCACCCGGCCGACGCCACTGAAGAAAGCGCATCTGGCGCGGACGCCGTTCGTCTCGTGCTCGTACTGGGATCCGGCGCACGAGGTCGCCGTCGCCGAATGCGGCGCCGGCTACGCCGACGACGAGGAAACGCGGCGGCACCTGTGGCGGCTGGCGTCGGAAACCCCGGAACCGCTGGGCTTCGACCCGAAGATCATGGGTGGCGAAGACCCGCTCGACCCGGGCCTCACCGTCCTGCGCCTGACGCCGTGGAGGGTCAGCGCGGGCGGCAAGGCCTGGCGGCGGTCCTAGGCCGCGCCGACCTTCCGTTCGAAGACCAGGCCCTCGGCGGCGCGCAGCCCGACGCTGATCGCGCCGGTCAGCACGCCGTCGTCGCCCAGTTCGCCCTGGACGACCGACGGGACGAGCGGGGTGAAGGACCGCAGGGCGCGGTCGATCGGGTCGAGCAGCAGATCGGCCGCGGTGCCGATACCGCCGCCGAGCACGATCAGTTCGGGGTCGATCACCGCGGCCACCGAGGCCACCGTGTAGGCGAGCCTGTCCGCCTCCGCCTCGACGGCGCGCAGGGCGAGTTCGTCGCCGTCGCGGGCGAGGCGGAAGACCTCGCGGGCCGATTTCGCCGTGCCGAGGCCGAGTTCGCGCGCACCGCGGACCACGGACTGTGCCGCCGTCGCCTCTTCGAGGTGGCCGCGGACCGGCGGGGCGTCCGCCGCGTGCGATTGGCCGTAGGGCAGGTAGCCGATTTCGCCCGCCGCGCCCGTCGCGCCGCGGAAGACCTCGCCGTTGACCATCACGCCCATGCCGACGCCGGTGCCGATGGTGATGCAGCCGAAAACGGACGCGCCGCGCGCGGCACCGCGTTCCCATTCGCCGACGGCGGTGAGATTCGCGTCGTTCTCGACCATCAGGTCCGGGCCGAGGACGCCTTCGAGCTCGTCGAGCAGGCCCGCCTTGCCCCAGCCGGGCAGGTTCGGCGCGTGCCGGAAGCAGCGTTTCGCCGGATCCGCGACGCCGGGGGAGCCCAGGACGCGCACGACGATGTCGGCCTGGCTCAGTCCCGCTTCGCGCACCGTCGCCGCGGCGAGGGCGCCCACGGCGCTGACGAGCGCGGTGCCCGAACGCGAGGTGTTCCGCTCGTCACGCCGGGCGACCACGGTGTGGCCGAGATCCGAGACGGCGACGCGGAGATGCTCGCGTCCGATGTCGACACCGAGGACGTAACCGGCCGTGGGATCCGCTTCGTAGAGGACGGCGGACCGGCCGGTGCCGGTGGAGGTGTGCCCGGTCGCCCTGGCGAGACCGGCCGCTTCGAGCGCCAGTAAAGCTTGGCTCACCGTGGGTTTCGAAAGACCGGTGTCCTTGGCGACTTGCGGCCGCGTCGCGGGGCCGCTGCGGCGCAGGAGGTCCAGCACGGCGCGCTGATTGATCTTCCGCATCCCGGCGGGGGTGCCGACGGGCGGACTTTCTGCGCCAACCACGAGCTTCGCCTCCTGTCGAACCAAAGTGTTCCCACCAAAGTAATCGGGTCCGGCCCGAAAAGGGCAAGAAGGTTTACATTCAGTGGTTCTCGGTGACAGTAAACGTGTCCGGGTCGCAACTCGCGCACGCCGCGCGCGAAATCCGGTGATTCACCCGGTGTCCGGACGGGTGCTCCCAGTGACCGGCAATGGTCTAGACCAAGCGGGTCAACCTCCGGTCAGGCGACGTGGCGGCTCGCCGGGCGGCGGAATCCCTTGTGCTGGCGGGGTCGTTCGGGGGCTTCGCCGGTCTCGCGGTCCGTCTCCGTGGAGTACGAATCGGGGCTGTCGGCCGTCGTCGCGGGGCTCGGGCGGGTGCGCAGGCGGTGCTGGCGGTTCACCACGAACAGCAGCACCAGGCCGAGGACGACCAGGCCGTGGGTCAGCACGCGCCCGGCGGTGACCTGCCCGGTGACGAGGTCGCCCGCCGACAACGCCAGCAGCAGCGCGACGAAACCGGTCAGCGCCGGCAGCTGTCCGGCGGCGGCCTTGGTGCGGAAGGCCGCCCAGCCGAGTCCGACGCCGACGGCGAGGTTCCACGCGCTGCTCTCGTGCGAAAGGTGCCCGACCAGGGTTTCCGCACCGTGCCCGGCGCCGTGGTCTTCGACCCCCAGCAGCTGGGCGAAGGCGAGGCCGAGCTGCGCGATCGCGACCAGGGCGAGCGCGATCCTGGCGGGCCAGCCCTCGCTCGGCGGGGCGGGCGTGCGTTCCATGATGAGGGCGGTGAGGTCCGGGACCGGGGGAGCGGGCCGGACCAGCAGCGTCCGGTGCAGCCGTTCGGCGCGGGCGAGCCAAGAACGGCAAGCGGCGCAGCCGGCGACGTGCCGGTCGACCGCCTCGGGCGGGGCGGGTTCGGTTTCGCCGTCGAGCCGGGCCGACAGGGCCTCGCGGCAGGTCTCGCACTTCACGTCTCACTTGTCGGGCGCGGGCCTGCCCCGGTTCCCGGGACGCTGCTACGTTTCTCGTATGGCCGGGGCGCGCAACCACGACGACGAGCGGGTGACCGCGCTCGCTCTCGACGCCGCCCGCGGTGACCGGCGGGCGCTCGAGGACTGGGTGCGGGCCACGCAGGCCGACGTCTGGCGCTTCGTCGCGCACCTCGCCGACGTCAGTGCCGCCGACGATCTCACCCAGGAGACGTACCTGCGCGCCTTCGGCAGCCTGCGCAGGTTCGCCGGACGGTCCTCCTCGCGGACCTGGCTCCTTTCGATCGCACGCCGCGTGGTCGTCGACCGCATCCGGGCGGCTTCGGCTCGTCCGAAGCTCGCCGACGTCGACTGGGAAGCCACCGCCGAGCGCCGCGGCGCCCGTCAGGCGGAGGGTGTCGCGGGCTTCGAAGACCTCGTGGAGCTGCGGATGCTGCTCGACGGGCTCGACCCGGAGCGGCGTGAGGTCCTCGTCCTCACCCAGGTGCTGGGGCTTTCGTACGCCGAGGCCGCCGAGATCTGCGGCTGCCCGGTCGGCACCGTGCGCTCGCGCATCGCCCGCGCCCGCGAAGACCTGCTCGAAGCAGGCCGGGAGCGCGACTCCATCTAACGCCCCGCAAGTACCGCAACCAGAGGACTGATTGCGGGTCTCGCTGTGGCGCGGCACACATTTGGGGCCCTCCGCTGTCACCTCGTCACACAGATGGGCTGACACGACTACTCCGCGTTGACTAGGCCGAATGCCGATGCCTAGCGTGTCGCCATCCGACCCCAGGCCGCGCGAGGGTCCCCGCCTTCACCGCGCGCTCTCGAAGGGATCTTCCCGATGGCCAGTCCCACCACTGGAACCCAAGAGCAGGACCCCGGCGGCCTCGGCCGCCGCCGGTTCCTGAGCTTCCTCGTCGCCGCGCCCACCCTCACGATCGCCACGAAGATCGGTATCGACGGCTTCGCCCCCGAAGAGGCCGAAGCGGTCATCCCGACCCTTCCCGGACCGGCCGAGATCCTCGACCTCGGCGACGTCCTGATCCTTTCGAACGCCCCCACCGCCGGTCTGCTCGTGCTCGAAGTCCGCGAAGACGGCCGCGTGCGGCTGGAACTGCCGCGGACCGAGGTCGGCCAGGGCATCACCACGGCGAACGCGATGCTCGTCGCCGAAGAGATGGACCTGCCGCTCGACCGCGTCGACGTCGTGCTCTCCGACGCCCGTCCGGAACTGCTGTTCAACCAGCTGACCGGCGGCTCCAACACGATGCGTTCGCTGTACACCCCGGTGCGGATCGCGGCGGCCGCCGCCCGTGCCCGCCTGGTCGCGACCGCGGCGCGGCAGTGGGGCGCCCAGGCCGATCGTCTGTCCACAAGGGATGGTTCGGTGATCGCGCCCGACGGCCGCCGGATGGGATACGGCGCGCTGTCCAGGCCCGCCGCCCGCGCCGATCTGGGGAAGCTCACGGTGACCCCGAAAGCCGAGTCCGCGCACAAGCTGGTCGGCACGCCGCAGTCGCGCAAGGACGCCCGCGCGATGGTCACCGGGCAGCTGAAGTACACGCTCGACCTGGACATCCCCGGCGCGAAGCCGGCCATGGTCCGCCGCCCGCCGACGATCAACGGCACGGTCAAGAAGGTCAACAACGAGGCCGCCGTCCGCGCGATGCCGGGCATCATCGACATCGCCGTCATCAAGACCGGTGTAGCGGTGCTGGCCGAGACCTTCGGCCAGGCGCTCGACGGCAAGAACGCCCTCGACGTCACCTGGAACGGCGGCACCGTCGACGGCGAGAACAACGCGACGATCAAGAAGAAGCTGCAGGCCGCGGCGCTGCCGTTCGTCGTCCCGCCGCTGCTGACCCAGTACGTCGACGGCGAGTTCGACTTCGCCTTCGCGAGCCACGCGCCGCTGGAGACCAACTCGGCGGTCGCCGACGTCCGGGCGGACGGCGCCACCATCTGGTCCGGGATGAAGGTCCCGATCCTGGCGAAGCAGAACATCGCGGCGGAACTCGGCCTGCCGGTGAACAAGGTCACCGTGCACGTCCAGCAGGCGGGCGGGTCGTTCGGCCGCAGGCTGTTCTCCGACGGCGCGATCGAAGCCGCGCGGATTTCGAAGGCGATGAAGCGTCCGGTGCGGCTGATGTGGAGCCGGATCGACGACATGCGCCACGGCCGCGCCCGCGCCGCGAGCCACCACAAGATCCGCGCCACCTTCGCGCTCGGCCAGGTGCTCAGCTTCGAACACCGGGTCGCCAGCGTGGAGACCGACTGGGGACACGGGCTCGGCGAGGTTCTCACCGCGTTCGCCGCCCAGTTGCCGGTCGCCGGGAACCTGAGCTTCGCGCAGACGGTGTTCCTGTTGACGGTGAAGTCGCCGTACAATTTCGGTGTCACCACGCAGCTGCTCAACGAGGTCCCGATGGACTTCCACACCGGCGCCTGGCGGTCGGTGTATTCGTCGAGCACGCGCGGCGCGGAAGAGATCATGGTCGACGAGATCGCCGCGAAGCTCGGCAAGGACCCGGTGGCGTTCCGGCGCGAGTTCATCAAGAACGAGCGGCAGCGCGCGGTGCTGGACAAGGTCGCCGAACTCGGCGAGTGGGGCAAGAAGATGCCCAAGGGTTTCGCGCAGGGCGTCGCCGTGCACGGCGAGTACAAGTCGTACACCGCTTGTCTGGTCGAAATGGACGCTCGCGACCCGAAGAACCCGCGTGTCACCAAGGCGACCATCGCGGTCGACGTCGGCAAGCCGATCAACCCGCGCGGTATCGAGGCGCAGATGCTCGGCGGCCTGACCGACGGCATCTCCACGACGCTGACCGCCGGGTTGCACATCGACAAGGGGCTGCCGCTGGAGGGCAGTTACTCGCAGTTCCACTACGCGCGGCAGAAGAACTCGCCGAAGGACGTCAAGGTGTTCGTCATGCCCGAGACGGGCGAGATCGGCGGCGCCGGGGAACTCGGCGTACCCGCGCCGGTCGGCGCGATCGCGAACGCCTACGCGCGGGCGACCGGGATCAAACCGCGCAGCTTCCCGATCAACTTCCCGATCGACTTCGAGCCCTTCCCCCGCTGACTTTCCTTCCCCGCCAAGGAGTTCCGATGCCCAATTACACCTTCACGGTGAACGGGAAGACCGTCACCGTCGACGCTCCCGCGGATCTGCCCATGCTGTGGGCGCTGCGGGACAAGCTCGGCGTCCGCGGCCCGAAGTACGGCTGCGGGATCAACGTCTGCAAGGCCTGCACCAGTCACCTCGACGGCGAGGCGTTCAACCCGTGCGTCACGCCGGTGTCCGACTGCTCGGGCAAGGACGTCACCACCATCGAAGGCCTCGCCGACGGTGAGGACCTGCATCCGGTGCAGGAGGCATGGCTGGAGCAGGACGTCGCCCAGTGCGGCTACTGTCAGCCGGGACAGATCATGGCCGCGGTGGCGTTGCTGAAGAAGACGAAGAATCCGACGGACGCCGAGATCGACGCGATCCAGAACGTCTGCCGGTGCGGCACCTACTTCCGGATCCGCGAGGCCATCAAGAGCGCGGCCGCGAAGATGTGAATTACCGCGGGTGCGGCGAAAAGCAGATATTTTCGCCGCACCGGCGGAGCTTTTCGGCTTCGGCAGGCCACTTCCGGGTGAGTCGTGTTAGATGACCTCCCCAGGGGCTCGACGAGGAGTCCCTGCCCCGGAGGACGCCCATGCACTACAGAACAGTGCTCCGCGAAGGTTCGGCCGCCGTCGTCGCCGAACTTGCCGTCGAGGTCGAAAAACAGCTGCCAGGGCTGATCGACAGCACCGTCGGGCAGATCCGCGCCGAGATGCCGGTGTACCACGACGCGCAGTTCGTCTCCCTGGCCGAACTGCGGACCTCGGTGCGGAACAACCTCGAGTTCGTCATGCGGACCCTGCGCGGCTCGGAGGAACCCGACCTCGCGCAGGCGCGGGCGACCGGGCGCGCGCGGGCGCTGCAGGGCGCGCCGCTGCCGGAACTCCTGCGGGCGTACCGGATCGGCCTCACCGAGGTGTGGAACCGGTTCGTCGAACTGACCGCTTCGGGCGAACACCAGGATCTTCGCGGCCTCGTCGCCGCGACGTCGGCGATCTGGGCGCTGATCGACGACTACGCCGAGGCGCTGACGACGACCTATCGCGACACCACCGCCGAAGTCATGCTGGCGCACCAAAGCAGGCGCTCCGCGTTGGTCGAGGCGCTGTTCGCCGGCGGCGCCGCGACCGAGGGCACGCTGTGGGACATCGCGCGCGTGCTGGAACTCTCGCTCGACGGGACCTATGTGGTCGTCGCGGCGGAGACCCCGCGCGTCGGGCACGAACCGTTGCCCCAGATCGAAAACCGGCTCCGCGACCGGCATCACGCGTCCGCCTGGCGGCTCACCCCGGATCTTCAGGTCGGCGTCGTGTCGATGCGGGATCCGTCGGCGTCCCAGGTGATCATCGAGCTGCTGCGGGAGAACTCGATCGGCCGCATCGGCGTCAGCCCGGTGTTCACCGGTCTCGGGAACACCTCCCGCGCGCTGCACCTCGCGCGGGTCGCGCTCTCCAGCATGACGCCGGGGACGACGGGAATGGTGCAGTTCAACGAATCCCCGCTCGCCGGTCTCGTCGCCAGCGCGCCGGAGGCGTCGGTCCAGCTCGCGCACCACGTGCTGCGGCCGATCCTGGACCTGCCCGGCGACGACCGGAACGTGCTCCTGCTGACGTTGCGGGCGTGGTTCGAATGCCAGGGCTCCACGAAACTGACGTCGGAGCGGATGTTCTGCCACCCCAACACGATCCGGCATCGCCTCAAGCGGATCACCGAGGAACTGGGCCGTTCGCTGACCGATCCCGCCGACATCGCCGAGCTCGGCGCCGCCCTGCGCGCGCTCCACATGTTCCCGGACACTTCGCATTTGCCCTCGCCGCGGGATCCGCTGCGCTAGGTTTCCCTCATGGACGAGTTCGCCATCGGCGGAGACCTGCCCGTACACCGCCTCGGCTTCGGCGCCATGCGCCTGCCGACCGAATCAGGTCCCGGGCGCGAGGACGCGATCGCGGTCGCCCGGCGGGCGGTCGAACTGGGCATCACGCTGATCGACACCGCGCATCTGTACGGCGGGGGAGCCAACGAGGAACTGCTCGCCGAAGCTCTGTACCCGTATCCGGATGATCTGGTGGTCACCACCAAGGTCGGCGTCGTACAGACCGGGGGCGACTGGAAGTACGACGGGCGACCGGAATCCCTGCGCGTGCAAGTGGACGAGGGGTTGCGGCGGCTGCGCGTCGAGCGGGTAGAGCTGCTGCAACTGCACCGGATCGACCCCGAAACCCCGCTGGCCGACCAGCTCGGCGCGCTGCGGGAGCTGCGCGACGAAGGCAAGATCGGCCGGATCGGGCTGTCCGAGGTCACCGTGGACGAACTCGCGCGGGCGCGGGAGATCATGGACATCGCGAGCGTGCAGAACCGCTACAGCCTCGTGGACCGGGAGTACGAAGCGGTGCTGAACGCGTGTGAGGCGGCCGGGATCGCTTTCCTGCCTTGGCGTCCGGTGCTCGGCGCCGCGTCGAACGCCACCGCCGGGATCGCCGCCGTCGCGGAAGAACTCGGGGTGACGACGGCGCAGGTCGGGCTCGCGTGGCTGCTCGCGCGGTCGCCGGTGATCCTGCCGATCCCGGGGACGGCGAAGATCGCGCATCTGGAGGAGAACTTCGCCGCCGCCGAGGTCACGCTGACAGCCGAGCACCTGGATCGCTTGGGCTCGTGAGTGGTGATTCGGGTTGTTGAGGAAGGTCGAACGTGGCGTGTTCGTGGGCGAGGCTGGCGACGGGATGAGGGTGTCCCTCGCCGCGTCCGATGCCGAGCGGCCGTGTCGCGAAAGCCACTTTCGGGACGTCTGATGTCGCGAAAGTGGCTTTCGCGACTCTCCGGGGAGGCTGGTGTGGCCCTCACGGTGGCCGGGATTGGCGGCTTTTCGGTCGTGAGTGGCGATTCGGGTTATTGAGGGTTAAGTCAAATGTGGCGTGATCGAGCCTCTGCGATGACGGGCCCTTCGCCTGGCTGCAAAGCTGAGGGTGGCCTTCGCGGCGTGGTTCCGGAACGGCCAGCGGATGCCAGTCGTTCCCCCGAGTGTCCACAGGGGACACTCTCTGGCGGCTGCATGTCCGGTTGATAGCTCGATGTGTGGTTTGCCAGGGGGTCGTGAGTGATAAAGAGGGTTAGAACGCGCATTGCCACTCACGACCCCTGTTGCAAAGCGGGCAGATGGGAATCAAACGGACACTTGCCCGCCTGAAGGTGTCCACTGTGTACAGTCGGGATGCGGCAGGCTCTCGTCGGCCGGTCAGATTCTCGACGCTGAGGGCTCGGCGCGACCCGACAGCGAAGTCGCCACCTTTGCCTTACCCCTCAATAGAACCCGAACGCCACTCACGAGGCGAACAGTTCCCGGGTCCGCGCTTGCTCCTCGGGCGTTCCGACCGGCATCACGATCAGTTCCGTCGCACCGGCCTCTTCCAGTTCGCGGATCCGCGCCCGGACGAACTCCTCGTCTCCGGCGATCACCGAACCGCCGGGGCCGTCGACCCTGTCCCGGGTGAAAATCGCTTGGTACGCCGGGATGTTCGCCGCCATGCCGTAGGTCTCGGCGACCCAGTTCCGTGGCCCGTCGGGGTCGTCGGTGACGGAGATCAGCTGCCCGGTGACGATCCGCGGCGCCGCGCGCCCGGCGTCCGAAGCCGCTTTCGTCAGCGTCGGGACGATGTACTCCGCCAGTGAGCGCGGCCCGGCCCAGGTCGAGGCCACGCCGTCGGAGTGGGCGCCGGTGACCTTCAGCGAGAGTGGGCTCAACGCACCGACGAGGACCGAAGGCGGCTCGGCGCCGGGTGCCTCGACGGTGCCGACGGCGGTCAGCGTCTCGCCGTGCACGTCGGCCTTTCCGTGGTGCAGCAACGGGTCGAGCGCTTGCAGGTACTCGCGCAGATGCCGGACCGGACGGTCGAAGGAATAGCCGTACTGGCCTTCGATGATCGGCCGGTGACTCAGCCCGACACCGAGTGAGACCGGCGCCCCCGTGGCGGCCTGCAGCGTCAAAGCCTGTGCCGCCAAGGAAATCGGGTGACGCGAGTAAATGGGGACCACCGAGGTGCCCAGCGCGAGACCGGGGGCGGCCGCGCTCAGCGCCGTCAACGCGGTGAGCGCGTCCCAGCCGCCGCGTTGCGCGAGCCAGATCGAGTCGTAGCCGAGCCGCGCGGCTTCTTTCGCTTGCGTGACGACGTCGCCGAAGGGGACACCGATTTCGTCGAGGAGGATTCCGGTCCGCATGCGCGGCTCCCGTCAGTAAGCGCGCCGGAGGTTGGCGCGGTCGATTTCCGCGGTCGCGCGGAAGAGGGCGATGGCGCCCGGTGCCGCCGCGCGCACCTTCGCGGCGGGCGGAGTGGCCGTCGGCTGGAAGGCACGGGCGACGGTGTCGGCCAGCAGGTCGGCGGCGGCCTCGGGGTCCGCCGCCGCCGGGGCGAGCAGGAAACCGTGCAGGACGGCCTGATACGCCGTCGCCAGGTCTTCGACCTCGAGGTCGGTGCGGATCAGGCCGAGTTCGGCCTGCAGTTTCAGGTAGTCCAGGAACGCCTCGTGGTGCCGGGGATCCTGGTTGTCGTGGAGCTTGGCCGCGAGCTTGCCCAGCACGCCGGAGTCGGCGAGGTACGGCGCGTGGAGCAGGGGCCTGCGCACGACGTTGAGGAACTGGGTGCGGGTCATCCGGTGCAGCAGCGTGAGCTCCGGATCGTCTTCGATCGCCTGCGCCAGGTTCTCGATGGATCGCGCCGCTTCGCGCAGCATCACCGCGAGGAACAGCTGTTCGCGGGTTTTCCAGTGCAGGTAAAGGGTTCCCTTGCCGACGCCGGCGTGCTCGGCGACGTCTTCCACGGTCACCCGGCGGTAGCCGTGGCGCAGGAGCAGCTCCGCGGCCGCGTCGAGAATGCGTTCGGCGCGTTCCTGCCTGTCCTCGGTCACGAAGCTAGTTTATGACTGATTTTGAAATTTGGTCAAGCGATGGGCGTCGAAGTTTGGCCATGGCGGCCACGCCCAGCAGCGGCCCGATGGCCAGCACCGGTGCCGCCGCCCGCCAGCCGACGGCGTCGGCGAGCACCGGAAGGCCCTGGATGGTCAGCGCGCTGACCAGGAAACCGATCGCCGTCTGCGCGGTGAGCGCGGTGCCGACGTAGCGGGGATCCGCGGCTTCGCTCAAGGCGGCGGAGAACTGGCCGGAGTCGGCGATCGCGGCGACTCCCCAGACGAACAGCAGTGTGCCGAGTACCGCGGGAGGGGCGTCGAAGACGGACGCCGAGAGCAGGCAGCACGCACCGCTGACCGCCAGCGCCACGAGCGCGACGTCGATCCGCCCGAACCGGTCCGAGAGCGCGCCGCCGAGCAGGCAGCCGACCGCGCCGCCGACGCCGATGACGGTGAACGCGAGCAGGCTCATCGAGCTTTGTGACGCGGCCGCGGCGTAGGCGGGGATCCAGGTCCAGAACGCGTAGAGCTCCCACATGTGGCCGAAGTAGCCGAGCGCGATCAGCCGTTGCCGCCGGTCGCTCGCCATCGTGAGCAGGTAGCGCGGTTCCCAAGGAGGTGAACGCCGGGCGGCCGGGCCGACGCGGACGAAGAGCGCGGACAGCGCCGCCGCGCCGAGGGCGAGAAGGGCGGCGACGACCAGGACTGTCCGCCAGTCCGGAAGGTTCCCGGCCAGCAGATGAGGTGACGCCGAACCGAGCGCGAGCGCGGCCAGCAGCACGCCGAGCGCGAGGCCGCGGCTCTCCGGGAACCAGGACACGACGATCTTCATCCCGACCGGATAGACCCCGGCCAACGCCATCCCGGTGCCGAACCGCAGCAGGATCGCGAGCCAGAAATGGTCACCGCACAAGGGAAAGAGCAGCGTCAGGAGGGCGCCCGTCGCGGCGCTCGCGGCCAGCAGCCGCTCGGGGCGGAGCCGGTCCGCGAGGTTGGCGACGGCCGAGACGAGTGCGCCCGCCGCGAAGCCGACCTGCACCGAGGCGGTGAGCAGCACCGTGCCCTGAGTGGACAGTGCCCACTCGACACGTAAGGCGGGGACGACGCTCGACGCGGAGAACCACAGCCCCATGGCGAGGATCTGCGCGGCGGAAGTGAGCGCCAGCTGGCGCGGTGCGGAGCTGGACACGCTCGCAGGTATCGCATCCGCGAGCGGCCCGCCTCAAGTCCCGGCGCCGGTGATCACTCGAACGTGTGGCCAGGCTTGACGGCCTCCACGAGCACCCGCCGTGAGTGCGCGACGAACATCCCGTCGGCCTCGATCATCCGATGGAGTTCCGCGAGCTTGTCGCGGTACTTGTCCACTTCGAACCCCGGCACGATCCAGATCACCTTCCGGAGGAAGTGGACGACCGCGGCGAGATCGAAGAACTCCATCCGCAGTTTCGCCGGTTCGAGCCGGTCCACCCGCAGCCCGACCGCTTCCGCCTCGGCCCGCAGCACTTCGGGCGTCCAGCCGCCGTAGTCCTGCGGGCCGAGGAAGAACTCCTTGAGTTCGCGAACGGTCCCGGCGCCGATCTGTTGCGACAGAAAGGTTCCGCCCGGTCGCAGGACCCGGACGATCTCCCGCCAAGGATTCTCGATCGGATGGCGGCTGCTCACCACGTCGAAGGACTCGTCGGGGAACGGCAAAGGCGCGTCGTACTCCGCCTCGACCACCTCGCCGCCCAGCGGCGCGAGGGTTTTCCTGGCGACCTCGACGTTCGGGGGCCAGCCTTCGGTGGCGGCGAGGACCGGCGGCGGCTTCGGGATGCCCGCGAGCACCTCGCCGCCGCCGGTCTGCAGGTCCAGCCCGGCCTTCGCCGTCGCCATCCGTTCGCCGAGCAGCCGTGAGTAACCCCAAGGCGGCCGTTCCTCCGTGGCCCGGCCTTCGAACCACGAGAAATCCCAGCCTTCGACCGGGACGGCCTCTCCTTCGGTGAGCAGCTCTTCGAACGTCATGTCCGCAGTCTCGGCCCGGCCGCCCGATGGGGCAACGCGTTTTCGGGACCTGCCCCCGAACGTGCGGTCTAGGCGCCGTCGGTCGATCGCTTCCACAGGTTGATGTCGGCCTCGGTGGCGTAGCGGTCGATCTCGGCCAGCTCTTCGTTGGTGAAGTGCAGGTTCTTCAGCGCGCCGACGTTGTCCTCCAGCTGGGCGACGCTGCTCGCGCCGATCAGCACCGACGTCATCCGCGGGTCGCGCAGGCCCCACGCGAGCGCGAGCTGCGCCAGTGTCTGACCGCGCCGCTGGGCGATCTCGTTCAGCGCCCGGATCTTGCCGAGCGTGTTCTCGGTGATCGTGTCCGGGTTCAGCGACTTCCCTTGCGCGGCACGGGAGTTGTCCGGGATGCCGTCGAGGTAGCGGCTCGTCAGCATGCCCTGTGCCAGCGGCGAGAACGCGATGCAGCCCGCGCCTTCGGTCTCAAGGGTGTCGAGCAGTTTGTCGCCTTCGAGCCAGCGGTTGAACATCGAGTACGACGGCTGGTGGATCAGCAGCGGCGTGCCCAGTTCCCGCAGGAGACGCGCGGCTTCGGCGGTCTTCTCCGACGAGTACGACGAGATGCCGACGTACAGCGCGCGCCCCGAGCGGACGGCCGTGTCGAGCGCGCCGACGGTCTCCTCGAGCGGGGTCTCCGGGTCGAAGCGGTGCGAGTAGAAGATGTCGACGTAGTCCAGTCCCATCCGGCCGAGTGACTGGTCCAAAGAGGACAGCAGGTACTTGCGCGAGCCCCATTCGCCGTACGGGCCGGGCCACATGTCGTAGCCCGCCTTGGTCGAAACGACCAGCTCGTCACGGTACGGCTTGAAGTCCGACGCCAGCAGCCTGCCGAAGTTCTCCTCGGCCGAGCCGTAGGGCGGGCCGTAGTTGTTGGCGAGGTCGAAATGGGTGATGCCCAGGTCGAACGCCCGCCGGGCGATGTCCCGCTGCGTGCCCAGCGGTTTGTCGTGCCCGAAGTTGTGCCACAGGCCCAGCGAGATGGCGGGCAGCTTCAGGCCGCTGCGCCCGGTGCGGCGGTAAGGGATGCTCTCGTATCGGCCCTCGGCCGCGACATAGGTGCTCACGGGCCCGATGCTAGCCGCCGGAAGCCGCCGTGAAGAGGGCGGCGACGGACGCGAGGTGATCTTTGAACGCCGAAGGCGCCTCGACCTCGAAGGGCGCCCCGATGGCGGCGAGGATCAGCACGGGCCAGTCGAAGGTGTCGACGTTCATCGTCAGGCGGCAGGAGGTCTCGTCGATCGCCTCGAGCGCGCCGCCGATGTACCGCACCGCCGCCTCGACCCGGTCCTTCGGCGCCCCGACCCGGACGACCAGCGAATGCGTGGTCGGCCTGGCCTTGATCTGGGCTTCGACGAACTTGACCGCGTCACCGCCGGGGATCTCGCGCGGCCGGTAGCGGGCTCCGGTCGTCCGCGGCTCGGTGAGCCTGTCGACGCGGAAGGTGCGCCAGTCCACCCTGTCGAGGTCCCACGCCACCAGGTACCAGCGACGTCCGAGTGAGACGAGCCGGTGCGGCTCCACCAGCCGCGCGGACTCCTCGCCGCCTCGTGCCGCGTAGTCGAACTCGAGCCTTTCGTCGTCCCGGCAGGCCTGCGCGATCACCGTCAGGCTGGCCGCGTTGACCCGGGGGCCGGTGACGGCCGCCGGCGTCGTGTACGCCTGGAGCGCGTCGACCCGCCTGCGCAGCCGGGGCGGCATCACCTGGACGACCTTGGTCAGCGCGCGGACCGACGTCTCCTCGATGCCCTCCACCGAGCCGCCCGCCGCCGTCCGCAGGCCGACCGCGATCGCCACGGCCTCCTCGTCGTCCAGCAGCAGCGGCGGCATGACCGTGCCCGACCTCAGCTGGTAGCCGCCCGCCACGCCGCGGCTCGCGTTGACCGGATAGCCCAGCTCGCGCAGCCGTTCGACGTCGCGCCGCAGGGTCCGCTCGCTCACCTCGAGCTTGTCGCTCAGTTCGATCCCCGACCAGAAGCGGTGTGTCTGCAGCAGGGACAGCAGCCGCAGCATCCGCGCACTCGTGTTCGCCATGGATCCAGATTCGCTCCGATTCCGGTCAGAAAGTGGCCGGAATTGACTTTAGCGTTGTCCTCATGACGATGACACTGGACACCCCGAGCGGCGTGACCTCGGAAAACGCCCTCACGGAGAAGCCGTACCGCTGGCGCTGGCCCGCGCTGTTCGTGATCCTGACCGGTTCGGTCATGGAACTGCTCGACATGACCGTCACGAGCATCGCCGGACCGGTCATGCAGGCCTCGCTCGGCGGCGGCACGGCGATGATCCAGTGGCTCGGCGTCGCGTACACCCTCGCGATGGTGTCCGGCCTGCTCACCGGCGGACGGCTCGGCGACATCTTCGGCCGCAAGCGCATGTTCGTGATCGGCGCGATCGGGTTCGTCGTGGGTTCGCTGTTCTGCGCGATCGCGGTGAACCCCGAGATGATCATCGCCGCACGGGTGGTGCAGGGCCTGTTCGGCGCGGCGATGGTCCCGCAGGGCCTCGGCATGATGAAGGAGATGTTCTCCGGCAAGGAACTGCAGTCCGCGTTCGGCATGTTCGGCCCGGTCATGGGGCTCGCCGCGGTCGGCGGGCCGATCCTCGCGGGCTCGCTGGTCGACGCCGACCTCTTCGGCACCGGCTGGCGGATGATCTTCCTGATCAACCTCCCGATCGGCGCGGCGGCCGTGTTCGCCGCGCTGAAGTTCCTGCCAGCCAACCGGCCGGGCGCCTCGCTCAAGCTCGACATCCCCGGCGCGCTGCTCGCCACGACCGGTGCCCTGCTGATCGTCTTCCCGCTGGTGCAGGGCCGTGAGTACGGCTGGCCGCTGTGGATCTTCGCGATGATGGCCGCCTCGGTCGTGGTGTTCGGCGTGTTCGCGTGGTTCGAGAAGCGCAAGAGCCGTCGTGGCGGTGACCCGCTGGTCGAACCCGGCCTGTTCCGCAAGCGCAGCTTCCTCGCCGGGATGGCGACCGGGACGATCTACTTCGCGGCGTTCTCCGGCTTCGGCTTCGTGTTCGCGCTGTACCTGCAGCTCGGACTCGGTTTCTCGCCGCTCAAGGCCGGGCTTTCCGGGGTGCCGATGTCGCTGGGCATGATCGTCGGGATGGGCCTGGTGCAGGTCGTCCGCAAACACGGCCGCAAGGTGCTGCACACCGGCGCGCTGATCATGGCCGCCGGAGTGGTCGCCCTGCTGCTGATCCTCGGCCCGGAGACCGGTCCGTGGCAGCTCGCCCCCGCGCTGCTCGTGGTCGGGATCGGATCCGGGCTGATCATGGGGCCGTACTTCGAGATCGCGCTGTCCGGAGTGGAACCGTCGGAGGCCGGCTCGGCGTCGGGCGCGCTGACCTCGCTTCAGCAGGTCGGCGGCGCGCTGGGGATGGCGTTGCTGGGCACGGTGTTCTTCGACGCGGGCACCACCGATCCGACCGGCGCCGCCCAGCGGACGTTCTGGGTGGTCGCGGTGATGGTGCTGCTCACCTTCGCGGTCGGGTTCCTGCTGCCCAAGCGGATCCGCGACGTAGAGTCGGCCGGGTAGGCGATCGAGCTGGGAGGCCGCGTGGCTGGGACCGGGTACTTCACTTCCGTCGAAGACGTGACGGCGAAGCTCGCCGACACCGGCTACCTGGCTTCGGCGGCCGTCGCCACCACGGTGTTCCTCGCGGACGCCCTCGGTAAGCCGTTGCTGATCGAGGGCCCCGCGGGGGTCGGCAAGACCGAACTGGCCAAAGCGGTCGCGGAGGCGAGCGGATCCCGGCTCGTGCGGCTGCAGTGCTACGAAGGCGTCGACGAGTCCCGCGCGCTGTACGAGTGGAACCACGCGAAGCAGCTCCTCCGGATCACCGCCGGCAAGGACGAGACGTGGGACGAAGCCCGCAACGACATCTTCGGCGAAGAGTTCCTGCTGGCCAGGCCGCTGCTGACGGCGATCAAGGGCGACGAGCCGACCGTCCTGCTCATCGACGAGACCGACAAGGCCGACGTCGAGATCGAGGGTCTGCTGCTGGAGGTGCTCGGCGACTTCCAGATCACCGTCCCGGAGCTCGGCACGATCACCGCCGGCCGCAAGCCGTTCGTGGTCCTGACTTCGAACGCGACGCGGGAACTTTCCGAGGCGCTGCGGCGGCGCTGCCTGTTCCTGCACATCGATTTCCCCGACGCGGCACTGGAACAGCGCATCGTGCGGCTCAAGGTGCCGGGTGTCGACGACGCGCTCGCGGCGTCCGTGATCAAGGTGATCACCGCGCTGCGGGCGATGGAACTGCGGAAGGCGCCGTCGGTCGCCGAAACCATCGACTGGGCGCGGACCCTGCTGGCGCTCGGCGCCGACAGCCTCGGCGACGACGTCGTCCGCGCGAGCCTCGGCGTCATCCTCAAACACCAGGACGACATCGTGAAGGCGGACGCGCGGCTGGAACTCGGCAAGGTCCTCGACTCGTGAGCGGCGTGCCGGGCAGGCTCGTCGAGTTCGTGGAAGCGTTGCGGGAACACGGGATCCCGTGTGGTCCCAGCGAGACGGTCGACGCCGCCGCGGCACTCGAGGTGCTGGGCCTGGCCTCTCGCGAGCAGATGCGGGAAGGGCTCGCGGCGGCGCTGGTCCGGCGCGGCGGTCAGCGCGCGGTGTTCGACGCGACGTTCGACATCTACTTCCCGCTCGGCGTCGGCGCGCCGACGCAGGACCCGGTCGACGATCTGGCCGCGTTGCGTGACCGGCTGGCCTCGGCGCTGGCCGCCAACGACCAGGCGGAGCTGACGCAACTGGCCGGGCTCGCCGTCGACATGCTGGGGGAGTACGGCGGCACGGCGGGGAGCGGTGGCTGGTCGGCCCATCAGACGTTGGACCGGCTCCAGCCGCAGACGCTCGTGGTGCGCGTGCTCGATGCGATCCGAGCGGGCGTGCAAGAGGACTTCACCGACCGGCTCGAACGCGACGACGTCCGCCGCCGGGTCGAAGGTTTCCGCGGCCTGGTGCGCACCGAAGCACGCCGCCGGGTGGCGGAAGTCCGTGGCAGGGAACGGGTTTCGCGCCACGCCGTCCCGCCCGCCGCCGACCGCGTCGACTTCCTGCTCGCGAGCCGCGCGCAACTCGCCGAACTCCGCCGGGTCGTGCAGCCGTTGTCCCGCAAGCTCGCCACCAAGCTGGCCGCCCGGCGACGGCGGCACGCGCGCGGGCAGATCGACCTGCGCCGGACGTTGCGCCGCTCGCTGTCCACCGGCGGTGTCCCGATGCGGCCGTCGTACCGGCGGCACCGGCCGGGAAGGCCGGAAATCGTGCTGCTGTGCGACATGTCGGGTTCGGTGGCCGGGTTCGCGAACTTCACCATGCTGCTCGTCCAGGCGTTGCGGGACCAGTTCAGCAAGGTGCGGGTGTTCGCGTTCATCGACGCGTGCGACGAGATCACGCACCTCGTCGACACCGGCGCCGCCGACCCGGAGGACCTCGGCGCGCGCATCCTCGCCGACGCCGAACTCACCCGCTGGGACGGGCACAGCGATTACGGGAACGCGCTGGGCGAATTCGCCGAGCGCTACGCGGACGCCGTGGGACCCAAGACGTCCATGCTGATCCTCGGCGACGCGCGGACCAACGGCGGCGACCCGAATCTGGCCGCCGTGCGCGGAATCGCTTCCGCGGCACGGCATACGTACTGGCTCAACCCCGAACGGACGGCGCTGTGGTCCACCGGCGACTCCGAGGCGCACGCCTACGCGGAGGTCGTCGAGATGCACGAATGCCGGAACGTGCACCAGCTGACCAAACTGGTCACCCGGCTTTTGCCCGCTTAGGGCTTCAGAGCCGCTTTCCCGTAGGCGTCGGCGTTGCTGAACACTTCCTGCCCGTACTGGGCGGAGTTGTTGTAGGTCAGCACCGCGGACCACCAGCCGGCGGGCTTGCCGAGGTCGCCGCCCCGCGCGCACATGTACCGCGCCGTCGTCATCGCGGCGTCGTCGATGTTCTGCGGGTCCGGCGCGGCACCGTCACCGCTCGCGCGGACGCCGTACCGCTTCCAGGTGGCGGGTAAGAACTGCATCGGCCCGACGGCGCGATCCCACTTCGCGTCGCCGTCGAGAGCGCCCTTGTCGGTGTCGACGACCGCCAGCACACCGGGCGAGCCGTCGAGGGGGATGCCGATGATCGGCGGCGTCACGATGCCGTCCTCGCCGGCACGGGAACCGTCGTGCCGGGCGTGCTGGGACTCGGTCCGCCCGATCCCGGCGATGGTCGCCCAGGTGATGTCGCAGCGTGCGGGCGCTTTTTCGGCCGCGTTCACGTACGCCCGAAGCGGACGTCGGGGGATGTCCGTGTTCTCCGACACCTTCGCGATCCAGGCGTCCTTCGCGGGCTCCGCGGGCAGCGGCCCGGCGTCGCCGGGGATCGCCGACCGCGGTGCGGGCTTGAGCGCGGGGACCACGAACTCCGGCTTCACCGGCACCGGCTCACGGTCGTTGAGGCTGACCACGACCCAGACGGCACCGGCCACCAAGGCACCCACGACCAGGAGCGCGAGCATCACGCAGCCGCGCGGGCCGCGTCTCTTGGGCGGTGGTTGCCACTGGTCCATGAGATCCAGGGTCGAAGGGGACGAAGCGGTCACCGGCTCCACGGTACGTGACGGATGTGGAGATCTTGTGGAGCCCGCCTCCCGGGTGAGCCGGGCCACCCCTCCGGCGTCAGCGGAGCCAGGCGTCGATCTCCTGGTGCATCGCGCGCTTGAGTTCCGCGGTCGCGAAGGACGCGTCGACGGAGGCCCTGGCGAGACCGGCGAGCGCGAGGTCGTCGTAGGCGAACGCCTCCCGCGTACGCAGGAACTCGTCGGTGAGCGTGGTCCTGGTGACCGAGGGGACGTCGGTGCTGAGAGTGACCACGAGCCCGGCGTCGACCAGCCGGGGGAGCGGGTGCTCCTCGAACGACGGCACGAGCCCGAGCGTCACGTTCGAGGACGGGCAGACCTCCAGCGCGATGCCGCGTTCCCGCACTTCGGCGACCAGCGCGACGTCCTCCAGGATCCGGATGCCGTGGCCGATCCGCTCGCTGTGCCCGAGTTCGAGCGCCTCGCGGATGCTGGCCGGTCCGGCGTCCTCCCCTGCGTGGTGGATCAGGCGCAGCCCGGCCTCCGCGGCCTCGTCACAGATTCCCGCGAAGGGCGCGAGCGGGTACTTCTCCTCCCCGGCGAGGCCGATCGCGAACACCCCGTCCTGGACGTACCGGCGGGCGAGGTCGAGGGTGAGCCGGGCGCGTTCGACGGACCGGCGGCGGGAGTGGTCCAGGAGTACCCGCCAGTGGAGCCCGTGTTCGGCGGAACCGGCCGAGAGTCCTTTGAGGACGGACACCAGCGGCATGTCCGGCTCGCCGAGCCGTTCGCCGTGCGCCGCCGCGGTGAAGGTGACCTCGGCGTAGCGGACGCCGTCCGCGACCTGGTCCTCGCAGAACTCGCGCGCCACCCGTTCGAAGTCCTCCGGCCGCCGCAGGCAGGACCGCAGCAGCCCGTTGTAGTCGCCGAACGCGCGGAACCCATCGAAAACGGGTTGTTCGGCGGGTACGGCGATGCCGTTCGCCTCGCCGAGGTCACGGAGCGTGTCCGGTCGGATGGTGCTTTCGAGGTGAACGTGCAGATGCGCCTTGGGCAGCCGCGAAAGATCCCGCATGAGCCCGAACTTAGCGGGCGCCGCCGGGCCGCGCTCGCGGTTTTCCACCACGCTGAGCAGCGCGGGTATCCGAAATGAGTGATTTGGCGCGCTACGGGGAACCCCGTGACCACCACCGGTCGTTGAGCAGGACACAGACGACCCCGAGGAAAGGGACCCATCGTGGCTCTACTGCGGAAGTTGACCGCCCTGGCCGGCACCGCCGGGGCCGTGCGCGCCTACGTGCGGAAAAATCCCGAGAAGGTCTCCAAGGTCGTGAACAAGGCGGCGACCTTCGTCGACGGCAAGACCAAGGGCAAGTACCACAACCAGATCGACGGTGCGGTGCGCAAGGTCGACGGGATGACCGGACGGCCGCCCCGCCGGCCCTACGACCACTAGCTCTCCGCTGACAGCGTCTCGAGGATCTGCTCGCCGTACTTCGCGAGCTTGTTCTCGCCGACGCCGCTGACCGTCCCGAGTTCTTGCAGCGTGGCGGGCCGTTTGGTGGCGATCTGGCGCAAGGTCGCGTCGTGGAAGATCACGTACGCGGGAACCCCCTGCTCCTTCGCCGCCGCGGCTCGCCACGAGCGCAGCAGCTCGAACACCGGCGCCGCCTCGGCGGGCATGTCGGCGGCCGCCGCCTTCTTCGCACTGGACCGGGCCGCCGCCTTCGCCGCGCGCTCGGGCTCCCGCCGCAGCTGGACCTTCCGCTGCCCGTTCAGCACCTCGGAGCTGCCCTCGGTCAGCACGAGCGAGCCGTAGTCGCCCTCGACCGCCGCGAGCCCCTGCGCCAGCAGCTGCCGGACCACGGCCCGCCACTCGGGCTCCTTCAATTCCGTGCCGATCCCGAAGACCTTCAGGGAATCATGCCGGTGCTGGGTCACCTTCGGCGTCGACTTGCCGAGCAGGATGTCGATGATCTGCCCCGCGCCGAACTTCTGCCGCCGTTCGTTCTGCAGCCGGACGATGGTGGAGAGGAGCTTCTGCGCCGGGATCGTGCCGTCCCAGGTCTCCGGCGGTGCCAGGCAGGTGTCACAGTTGCCGCACGGCTCACTCTTCTGCCCGAAGTAGCTCAAGACCTGCACACGACGGCATTCGACCGTCTCGCACAGCGCCAGCATCGCGTTGAGATGGGCGCTCTGCGACCGTTTGTGCGCCTCGGATCCCTCCGACATGTCGATCATCTTGCGTTGCTGGACGACGTCCTGGAGCCCGTACGCCAGCCACGCCGTCGACGGCAGCCCGTCACGGCCCGCGCGGCCTGTCTCCTGGTAGTAGCCCTCGACGGACTTCGGCAGGTCCAGATGCGCGACGAACCGCACGTCCGGCTTGTCGATGCCCATGCCGAACGCGATCGTCGCGACGACGGTCAGCCCGTCCTCGCGCAGGAAGCGCGACTGATGTTTCGCGCGTGTCCGCGCGTCCAGCCCGGCGTGATAGGGCACCGCCGGGATCCCGTTCTCCACCAGGAAATCCGCGGTCTTCTCGACCGAGTTCCTCGACAGGCAGTAGACGATTCCCGCGTCGCCCTTGTGCTCGGTGCGCAGCAGTTCGAGCAACTGGCGTTGCGGTGAGTTCTTGCCGATGATCCGGTACTGGATGTTCGGCCGGTCGAAGCTCGCGACGAAGTGCCGCGCGTCCTCGAGGTTGAGCCGGGACGCGATCTCGGCGTGCGTCGTGGCGGTGGCGGTGGCGGTGAGCGCGATCCTCGGCACGTCCGGCCAGCGCTCGTGCACCGCGGACAGCATCAGGTAGTCGGGCCGGAAGTCGTGGCCCCACTGGGAGACGCAGTGCGCCTCGTCGATCGCGAACAGCGAGATCTTGCCGCGGTCGAGCAGCCGCACGGTCGCTTCGACCGAAAGCCGTTCCGGCGCCAGATACAGCAGGTCCAGCTCACCGGAGAGGAACGCGGCCTCGACCCGGTTGCGCTCGGCGTAGTCCTGCGTCGAGTTGAGGAATCCCGCGCGCACGCCGAGGTTCCGCAGCGCGTCGACCTGGTCCTGCATCAGCGCGATCAGGGGTGAGATCACCACGCCGACACCCGGCCGTACCAGGGCGGGGATCTGGTAGCAGAGTGACTTCCCGCCGCCGGTGGGCATGAGAACGAGCGCGTCACCGCCTGCGATGACGTGTTCGACGATGGCGTGCTGGTCACCGCGGAAGTCGTCGTAGCCGAAGACGCGGTTCAGCGTTTCGAGGGCTTCCGAGGTACCGATGTCGGGGGCTGCCACCCGGACGATTCTAGGGGCGGGGTCCGACAGTCGACGCGGCCGCGCACCTCAGCGGGGGAAGTCCCAGTCCAGCGCCCGGTTTTCGGTGACGACCGGCCGGTAGCCGCCCACGACCGTCCCGCCGGTTTCGAGTGCTGTCGCGGTCTGCTCCAGCAGTTCGGTCAGGGTGGCGGGCCACCGGTCGAAGTTCACCGATCCCTCGTGGTCCCATTCGCCGAGCCGGCCGGTGCCGGCGCGCTGGTCGAGGAACAGCCCGTCGCCGCCGCCGCTGACGGCGACGGGCACGAATCGCCCGTGCCACCAGTGTCCGACGCTCTCGTCCCCGGTCGACTGCAGCACCTCGCACATGACCTTCGCCTGGCCCGCGACGGTTTCCGTGGAAGCGGGGTAGTTGAACGGCGGAAGACTGAAGCTTTCGCCGATGTCCGTGACGCCGTCGTGCCGCAGAAGCGAGGCGATGAGCTCGGCGGGGAGGGTGACGCCGACCCGCTTCTGCGTCTCCGCGATCCGCTCGATCGTCGCGGGCGGGCGGAGGCTCGCCGCCGACGTCGGCGCCTTGGCCCTGAGCCACCGTTCGACACGGTCCCAGGCGGCATCCACCCGGCGGGTGACGGCTTCGGGGACCGGTTCGAGGGCCGGGCCCCGACCGGGACGGCAACCGCTGTCGACGGTCAACGTCGGCCGCGTCGTGGGCGGGGGCGCGGCGGTCGAATAGGACGGCATCGCCGGTGTCGTCGGTGTGATCCACGGGGGCGGCTCCGAGGAGAGCCACAGCGTCGTCGCCTTGCCATGCCCGCTCCGCGCCGTGACCGCGAAAACGAGACTCAGCACGATGACGATGCTCGCGACGGCGATCACCGCCGCGCGCCCCCGGCCCTTGCGCATGGGCGGCAGACTATCCGGTCTCTTCGGCGGCCTTGCGTCGTTCGCGGCGACCGCGCGCGATCTCGGTGGCGAGCGCGTCGAGCGGACCGGTCCAGAATCGCCGGTACTGCTCCAGCCAGCCGTCGATCTCCTTGAGCGGGCCGGGATCCACCGAGTACAGCCGTCGCGCGCCCTCGGCGCGGACGGTGGTGAAGCCGTTCTCGCGCAGGACGCGCAGATGCTGGGAGACCGCGGGTTGCGAGATCCCGAATTCGGCGCGGACCACCGAGGTCACGTCGCCGGAACTCAGTTCCCCGCCCGCCAGCAGTTCCAGGATCCGGCGGCGCACCGGATCCCCCAGGACGTCGAACGCGTGCATCCGGCAACTATCACGGCCTGGGCTTATATAAGTCAAGGTTGCAAGGCTGAGGTCACCTCGCGGTGGCATCGCGGGCCCCAGACGTCGGAAGGGGAATCGATGAAACCGGCCGAAGTGGTGGCCGACGGATTCGGCCGTGTCCAGGAGGTCGTGCACGAGGCGGTCGAGGGCCTGGACGCCGGGCAACTGGTCGCGAGCCGGTCGCCTGCCTCGGCGAAGCCGACCTCGACCGGATCGTCGACGACGCGTGGGATCCGCCCGTCACCCTCGGGGTTCGCCTGGTCAGCGTGCTTTCCGACGACCTCCAGCACGCCGGGCAGGCCGCGTACGTCCGGGGGCTCGTACTCCGCGATACGTAGGCGAGGTGCCGCTCCTCGACGGACGACGGGAGCGCCGCGCGCGGAAACACTGGTCGCATGAGTACTTCCACAGTGCGGCGACCGCCGACGACGCTCACCCCGCGGTGGCGGAAACTCGTCCTCGTCGTCCATGTCGTCTCGTCCCTCGGCTGGCTCGGGATCACCATGGTGAACACGGTGCTGACCTTCACCTCCGTGTTCACCGACGATCCCCGGCGCCAGCACGCGGCCATCCTGATGATGGACCAGGTCGGCGGCTATCTCCTGCTGCCGGTCAGCCTGACCGCCCTGGTCAGCGGGATCGTGCTCGGCGTCGGCACGAAATGGGGGCTGGTCCGGTACAAGTGGGTCGCGATCAAACTGGTGCTGACCCTGATCGCGGTCGGGCTGACGGTGTTCTCCCTGCTGCCGGGACTCCGGGAACTGGCGGCGGCCGCCGAGTCCACTATGGACGGTGCGTTCGTCGACCTGGGCCGTCGCGTGGACGGGTTCTATCCGATCATCGTGTCCACGACGATGTACCTGACCATGACCGTCCTGTCGGTGTACAAGCCAGGCGGGAAGACGGCTTACGGCCGCCGGGTGACCGCCACGCGGGTCCGCGAACGCCAGCCTGCTTAGAACTGTTCGAGGGCCTCGTCGATCCGCGCCGCTTCGCCGCGCAGATCGTCCAGGGTGGTCTGGGCGGCGGCGGTGTCACCGTTCGTCGCCTCTTCCTCGAGCTCGGCGTCGGCGAGCCGCTGCCGGAGATCGTTCGCCTTCTCCGTGACCTTCTCGGCCCGGCGTTCTGCGCGGGCGAGGTCGATTTCGGCCTGCTTGCAGGCCTTCGCGAGATCGGCCGCCTCGCGCCGGAGCCGGTTGAACTCCGCCACCCGCTTCTGCTCGCGTTCGGCCTCCTCGCGAGCCTTGGCGGTGTGCTCTTGCTCGGCCTTTTCGGCGGCCTTCCGTTTTGCCTTCCGCCGATCGTCCAAATGCGACACGGTGGCGGGCTTTTCCCGCTCCGGCGCGGGTTCTCGCCTCGGTTGCGGGGTGAACCCACTGGTCAGCCATTGGTCGCCGGCACTGTCCGCGCCGCTGCTCAACCGCCCGGCCAGCGCGAGCGCGGCCACCTCGGGATCCGCGACGACGGCTTCGAGGGTCGCTTCGACTTCACGGGCGACGGGCTCGCTCATCGCGCGTTCGCCCCGCAGGATCCGGTTCACCAGGTCCTGACGCTGCCGGGTGAGCTTGCGCAGGTCCGCGCCCGCCAGCGCCGAATGCGCGCGCCGCAGATCCTCGCCGAGTCGGGCCAGCTCCTCCAGTTCGGGGGAACCGGCCCGGCGGTTGAGGATGGTGGCCGCGAGCGTGGGCTTCCGGAGCGCACGGATACGTTCGGCCAAGGCGGCGTCGCCCGCGACCTTGGCCTCCTTCGCCCGCTGATTGCGCACCGACACGAAAACGGCCGGATCGCCCGCGTAGAGCTCGTCCGCGACCTCGTCGAACTCCATCGTCCTCCGCTGGGTCCGTAGCCGAAAACCTCGTCCGACGAGGATCCCACGAAACTTCGGCGCTCTCATCTTTTCGAGGTTGTTTGTCAGGATCCGATGGATCGACGCTTCACGAGCGGAGCCGCCCGCACTCCGGATTACCCGGAGCCGATCGGACCAAGGGTGGATCGGCACTTTGGAGGTGGCGCACCCCCTTCCGCGGAACAACGATGAGTACGAGTCCTGGGGGAGTCCTTCGCTGGAGGTACGAATGTCGATCACCGAACGCGTCCCCGTTTCCCCGCGATCGACCTTTCTCGGCTCCGGACCGTATCCGGAACACCGGTGGCGTGTGGTCTGCTGGTCCGTCCTCGCCGGTTTCGCGCTGACGGTGATCTGGTCGGCACCCTTTGTGGACAGTGTGATCGGTGACAGCGTGGCCAACACCCTCCTGGGGCACAACGCCAAGGAGACCCCGATCGGCGGTGTGCTCGCCGGGACGTTCTTCGCGTTCGTTTCGGGGCTCGCCGGTACGTTCACCGCGTGCAACATCGCCGCGTTCGGTGCGGTCGCCCCGCTTGTCGGCGGAGAGACCTCCGGGCGGCCGAAGTTCGTCGACACCTTGAAGCCGCTGGCCTGGATCGCGGCGGGCATGCTGACCGTTTCCGTGGTGTACGGCGTCATCGTCGCCCTCGTCGGAACCCGGATGCCGCAGTTCTCCACCGCTTCGTCGCCGGGCGGGCTCACACCGCGGAACATCCAGTCGATGATCGTCTACGGCGTGATCGGGATCGTGTTCATCGTGCTGGGCCTCGCTTCCGTCGGCATCGTCCGCAACCCGATCGCCGGCCTCACCCGCCGGTTCCCGCCGGCGCCGCTCGTCCTGATGGGCGTGCTCATCGGCGGATTCCTCGTCGGCAGGCCGTTCCCGCTGTTCCGGATGATGTTCCGCAGCGCCGCCGAAAGCCACAACGTCTTCTACGGCGCTGCCGCGTTCGCCCTCCAGTCGGTCGGCAACATCCTGGTGATGGCGCTGTTGTTCCTGCTGCTCACGCACGGCACGGGCGGGCGGCTGCAGCGGTGGATGCTCGCCAAGCCCGCCAGGATCGCCGTGGTGACCGGCGCCGCGCTGCTGGTCGCGGGCACGTTCACGCTGCTGTACTGGGACCTGCGGGTACTGGGCCGGACCGGCGTCATCTGGTACCCGACGATCACGTGGTGAAAAGGCGCGCCAGTACCTGCTCCACCGAATCCTGAAGGCACCTCGCCGCGTCCTCCCGGCCGGCGAGGTGTTTCAGCAGGCCTTGCTGGAACAGGCCGTCGAAGAGCGCGTACGTCGTCGACGGTGTGAGATCCAGCGGCTTGTCCAGTAGCTCCGCGTACCGGGCGACGATCCGCCAGATCATCAGTTCGAGTGTCTCGTCGATGGCGAGCACGTCGGCCCGGAACACCTTCTCGAACAGGCTTTGGTTGCGCAGGTCGTACCAGAGCCGATGCAGCCTGGCGTCTTCGCGCAGGGTGGACGCCGACGCGGCGCCGAAGGCCTGTTTCAGTTCTTCGGCCGTTTCCGCGGTCTCGACTATCCGGTCGTACCGGGTGACGCATTCGGCCTTGTACTGTTTGACGCAGTAGGTGATCAGCTCGACCTTGTTCCGGAAGTAGTAGTGCAGGACCCCGTGGGAGAACTCGGAGTTCTGCGCGATCTCCCGGAGGCTCGTGCGCGCGTAGCCCAGTTCGGACAGCGTGACCAGCGCCGACATCGCCAGCTGCGCGCGCCGTTGATCGAATCTGTCCACCTGGCGGGTGTGGTCACCGCTGCGGTCCGCCACGTCGGTCACAGTTCCCGGTTCCCGTCGTCTCGGGTGCCCGCCGGCCACGAGCACATCGTCGGATTCTAGCCCCGGAAAGGGTTTTCTTGCGTCCGACAGAATTTATTCGAGCCACTCGGTGATGAAATGGTCGCTGGTCATCCCGCCACCTTGACCCCGGTCACGGCCGCCGTGGGCCTATTCGCCGCGGTCGACCACGAACGCCGAAAGACCGATCAGCAGCGCTCGGGCCGGGCGGTCGGGGAGGCTGAGCGCGAGGTCCCGTGCTTTGGCGGCGTAACCGTGAGCTTCCGCCAGGGCGCGATCGACACCGGCGGAGCCGCGCAGGAGCCCGAGCGCCTCGTCCCGGAGCGCGGGGTCGGGAACCGGCCCGTGCCCGATGATCTCCCGCAAACGCGCGGCGCCGGGACCCTCGTCGTCGAGCGCGTGGAGCATCGGCAGGGTGACGATGCCCTCGCGGAGGTCGGTGCCCGCCGACTTGCCGAGGTCGGTGGTGGACGCGGAGATGTCGAGGACGTCGTCGGAGATCTGGAACGCGACGCCGATCAGTTCGCCGTACTGGCCCAACGTTTCGATGATCCGCTCGTCGGCGCCCGCCACCTGGCCGCCGAGCCGTCCCGCCATCGCGATCAGCGACGCGGACTTGTCGGCCATCACCTGGATGTGGTGTTCGTAGGGCGCGTGACTGCCGCAGTCCTCGAACGGCCCGGTCGTTTCGAGGAACTGGCCCCGGACGAGCCTGCCGAACGTCTTCGCCTGCGACCGCAACGCGTAATCGCCGAGCCCGGCACCGACCCGCGCCGCGCAAGCGAGCACGTAGTCTCCGATCAAGACGGCCTTCTTGTTGCCCCACAAGGAATTCGCACTCGTCACCCCATGCCGCATCGGCGCCTCGTCCATGACGTCGTCGTGGTAGAGCGTCGCGACGTGGACGAGCTCGACGAGCACCGCCGCCGAGATCGCCTCGTCCCGCCCGTCGCCGAACGACGCTCCGGCCAGCGCCATCAACGGCCGGAGCCGCTTCCCGCCCGCGCGGACGAGATGGGTGGCCGCTTCGGTGAGATACGGATAACCGGGGCTGCGCAACACCTCCTGAAGTCTGTCTTCGACCAGGGACAGGCCGGAGCGGAGCTCGGCGGAGAAGGCCGAGTGCCGCTCGTCGGCCGGATCCAGCCCGAGTTCCGTGATGATCGTGGTCGTGTTCACGACCTCCAGCATCCGAGCCGAGGGCACGGGACCGCATGGCGCGGGCGGGGGAGACCGGTCCCTCCCGAGAGGGAAATCGCCGGTTCAGAAGGGCGGTTCCGGACTCCCGGCGGCCACCGGCGTCCGCTCCCACGCGCCGTCCGCCGGGGTGCCGCCCGAACTGCGGCCCGCCTTGTTCACCTTCGCCGTGGCATAGCGCAGCGACGGGCCGATCTCGTCGACGTCGAGTTCCACCACCGTCCGTTTCTCGCCTTCCTTCGTTTCGAAGGATCGCTGTTTCAACCGGCCCTGCACGATCACCCTGGTGCCGCGGGTGAGTGACTCGGTCAGGTTCTCCGCGGCTTGTTTCCAGAGTGAGCAGCGCAGGAACAGCGGGTCGCCGTCGCGCCATTCCCCGCTCTCGCGGTCCAGCACGCGCGGCGTCGACGCGACCGTGAAGTTCGCGACCGCCGCTCCCGACGGGGTGAACCTCAGTTCCGGGTCGGTCGTCAGGTTTCCGACCACCGTGAGCACCGTCTCTCCGGCCATGGGACTTGCCTCCTCGCTTCCGCGCGCGGGCCCCGGCCGGGGCCCGCTGTCGCCTGGGAAGAGGAGACCACCGGGGTACGACAGTTTCGGGCGTCCCGTGGCGATCGGATGTCATGAAAGGGGCTTTCAAGACGAAAGCTGTCTTGAAAGCCCCTTTCATGACATCCCGTCGGCCGGAAAGCACTCCCCGAGCCGGGAAAGCCCTTCGTCGATCCGATCGGAGCCGACCAGTCCGTAGCCGAGGACCAACCCGCCGCGCGTTCCCCCGTACGTGGAAAGGCTTTCGACGGCCACCCCGGCTCGCGCCGCTTCCGCGACGACACCGTCCACAGTGACCGTCGCATGTGGAGAGAGGAGAGCGCACAGGTGAAGCCCGGCGCTCGAAGGAACGATCTCCAGCTCGTCCCGCAGTTCGTCGCGGACGAAGGCCAGGATCCGGTCCCGCCGCGCCGAGTACTCCCGGGTGGCCTTGCGTACGTGACGGGAGAGCAGGCCCTCGTCGATGAAACTCGCCAACGCCGACTGGGTGACGAGGTCACCGTGCCAGTCCATCAGCTGCTTCGCCTGCCGCAACGCCGGCCGCAGCGAAGCGGGAGCGACGAGGAAACCTAGACGCAGCAAGGGAAGCAAGGTCTTCGAGAACGACCCGACGTAGAGCACCCTGCCGTCGCGGTCCAGGCTTTGGAGCGGCTCGAGCGGCCGGTCCGAGAACCGGTACTCGCTGTCGTAGTCGTCCTCGACGATCACCGCGTCGTGGCGCTCCGCCCACGCCAGCAACGCCGTCCTCCTGGAGAGTGACATCGGCGTGCCGAGCGGGAACTGGTGCGAGGGCGTCGTGTAGATCAGCCGGATGCCCGGCGCGAGGGCGGTGACGTCGAGGCCTTCGGCGTCCACCGGCACCTTCACGACCCGGGCGCCGAGGGCGGCGAAAAGCCGTTCCGCAGGCGGATAGCCGGGGTCTTCGACGGCGACCCGCGTGCCGGGTTCGATCAGGACCCGGCCGATCAGGTCGAGGGCCTGTTGCGCCCCTTGGGTGACGAGGACGTCCTCCCCGCTCGCCCGCACCGACCGGGCGGCGCCGATGTGCCGGGCGATCGCCACCCGCAGGCCTTCGAGCCCGGCCGGGTCGGCGTAGCCCGACGGCGGCAGCAACGAGGGCCGAAGCGCCTGGCTGACCAGCCGCCGCCAGGTGCTCAGCGGGAACAGGGCCGGGTCGGGGACGCCGACGCGGAAGTCGAAGGCGGGCGTGGAGCGGTCGGCGCCGAGCGGGGCCGGAAGCGAACGCCAGTGCGCGGACGGCAGCACTCCGGCGCCCGACGGCGCGGCGCGATCCGCCCGGCCCACGGGATCGGCGCTGACGAACGTCCCGCGTCCGACATGGCTGCTCAGGAAGCCCTCCGCGGTGAGGCGTTCGTAGGCGACCGCGACGGTGTTGCGCGAGACGTCGAGTTCGCGGGCCAGCTCCCTGGTCGGCGGCAGGCGTTCTCCAGAGCGCAGGCGCCCGTCGAGGATGCCGTCGCGGAGCTGGCGGTAGATCCGCGCGGCCAGGTCGGTATGACCGTCGAGACTGATGTGGAACGGCACGCTCCGAGCCTATATTGGCCCAATCAGAATGCCGGTTATTGGAACTGGGATGTGGCCAATCCGGCGCTTAGCTTGGCTCCATGGAGTCCACGAAGAGACTGGCGCTGGCCCAGCTGATCAGCTCCGTCGGCGACGGCGCCTACTACGTCAGCTCGGCCCTGTACTTCACCCTGATCGTCGGGCTTTCGCCCGCGCACGTGGGCCTCGGCCTCACCGTCGGCTGGGCGGTCGGCTCGGTGGCCGGGGTCGCGCTGGGGCAGCTGGCCGACCGTCGCGGCCCGAAGGGAACGGCCGTCGTGCTGGGACTCGGCACGGCCGCGTCGGTCACGGCCTTCCTTTTCGTCAACTCGGTGGTCGCGTTCGTGATCGCGGCCTGCGTCTACGCCTGCTTCCAATGCGGTCTCGGCGCGGCGAGGCAGGCGCTGCTCGCCGGCCTGATCGACCCGGCCGGGCGCACGACGTTCCGCGCCCGGCTGCAGGCGATGTCCAACGCGGGGATCGCGCTCGGCGCGGCACTCGGCGGAATCGCGCTGGCGCTCGGGACGCGAGAGGCCTTCCTGACCGTCTTCGTCATCGACGCGCTGAGTTTCGTCACCGCGGCTCTCGTGCTCCGCAAGCTGCCATCGGTGGCCCCGGCGCCGGTGCGGACCGGCGAGCCGTCCGTGGCCGTTCTCCGCGACCGCCCGTACGCGCTGCTGGCGCTGCTCAACATGATCATGTTGCTCTACATGCCGCTGTTCAGCCTGGTCCTGCCGCTGTGGATCTCGACGAGGACCGCGGCCCCCGGCTGGCTGGTGTCGGCGATGCTGGTGCTCAACACGGCGAGCGTCGTGGTCTTCCAGGTGCGGGTGGCGCGGGGCGTGACCGGCCTGCGCAGTGCCTCCCGGTACGCCCGGTACGCGGGTTCGCTGCTGTTCGTCTCCTGTCTGGTCTTCTCGTTCTCCGCGATGAGCGCCTCCGCCTGGACGGCGGCGCTGGTCCTGCTCGCGGGTGCCGCGTTGCAGGTGGTGGGGGAAATGGCTCAGGCGGCGGGCTCGTGGGAGATCGGCTTCGGCCTGGCGCCCGAGGGCAGACAGGGCCAGTACCAAGGGCTCTTCGGTGCCGGGACGGCCATCGCCCGCATGCTCGGCCCGGTGCTGCTCACCAGCCTGATCCTGGTGGGCGGCGAGGCGGGCTGGGTGGTGCTGGGCGGCCTGTTCCTGCTGGTGGGCGCGCTCACCGCGCCAGCGGTCCGCTGGGCGGAGCGGAGCTCACAGCGGTTTGATCCGGAGAACGGCGGCGCCGTCACCGATGCCCAGCAGGTCGATCGCGAGGTCGTTGTAGGTGACGCCGCTGCCCGGCCCGAGCGCGGCCTTGAAGTCGGGGCCCTTGGCTGAGGCTTCACACTTCTTGCCGGTGCAGCTTCCGCCTTGCCTTGGCCCGATACCGCGGGCGACCAGCACGACGGTGTCGCCTTCGACTGATTGAACGGTCACCGATTCGACCCTCGTCCGCTCGGGAAGCGTCATCTTGCCGCCCACCGGCGCGCTGACCTCGCACATCCCGTCGGAGCAGGCGGCGAGATCACCGCCGTCGGCGGGTTTCGGCGGCTCGGGTGAGTCCGGACCGCAGCCCGCCACGAGAAGGAGGGCGGCGAGGGGCACTACAAGGCGTCGAAGCATGCCGGGCAGGGTAGGGAGGCCCACCCGGGACGGGTCCCGGCCTCAGTCCTCGATCGCCCGGCGGAAGTGCTCGGCGAGGTCGAGCCCGGCGGCTTCTTCCCTGGTGTACCAAGTGAAGGCGTCGTGTTCCTCGGGATCGAGCACGACTTCGCGCGGTTCCTCTTCGGCGAGCGAGAACACCGTGGCGTGGATCCGCATCGGCCTGCCCTCGACGTCGTCCCAGCTGTGAGCACCGTTCTCGCCGGTGACCCGCACGGTCAGCCCGGTCTCCTCGGCGAACTCCCGGACCACGGTCTCCGCCTGCCGCTCGCCCGGCTCGACGGTGCCGCCCGGCAGTTCCCAATGACCGCCGAGGAAAGAGCCGGGCCGTCGCCGGATGAACAGGATCTTCCCGTCGCGGATGAGCCTGCCGTAGGCCAAGTACTTGTCCTTCACCCGCGCATCTTCCCGTATCCGTGAACCCTTTTCGATCGAGGACAGAAACTGTCCGCAATGCTCTTTAGCGTAGGAGTCATGGAAAACACCGAGATCCGCCCCTTCCTCCTCGACGTCCCCCAGGAGCAGCTGGACGAACTGCGCGCGAAGCTCGACAGCGCGCGCTGGCCGGCTCCGCTCCCCGGCGACGGCTGGGACACAGGGGTGCCGGTGTCCTGGTTGCGCGGACTCGCCGAGTACTGGCGCGACGGCTACGACTGGCGCGCCGCCGAACGCGAGATCAACCGGTTCCCGCAGTTCACGACGGAGATCGACGGGCAGAACATCCACTTCCTGCACGTCCGCTCGCCCGAAGCCGGCGCGACACCGCTGATCCTCACGCACGGCTGGCCGGGTTCGGTGGTGGAATTCCTCGACGTCATCGGCCCGCTCACCGACCCGAAGGCGCACGGTGGCGAGAGCGGGGACGCGTTCCACCTCGTGATCCCGTCGCTGCCCGGCTTCGGTTTCTCGGGCCCCGTCTCGGATTCCGGCTGGACCATGCCGCGGATCGGCCGGGCCTGGGCCGAGCTGATGCGCAGGCTCGGCTACGAACGCTACGGCGTCCAGGGTGGCGACCTCGGCGCTTCCGTCTCGCCGGAGGTGGGCCGGGTGGCGCCGGACAAGGTGATCGGAGTGCACGTCAACGGCGGACTCAGCCCGATGCCCCCGATGTCGTTGCCGGAGGAGGAACTCGCCTCGCTCACCGACATCGAACGCGATCGGATCACGCGGATCGAGGCCTTCATGCAGGAGGAGTTCGGGTACATCTCGATCCAGTCGACGCGGCCGCAGACCCTGGGTTACGGGCTGATCGACTCCCCGGTCGCGCAGCTGGCCTGGATCATGGACAAGTTCCGCGAGTGGACGCATCCGCGCCCGACGCTGCCGGAGGAGATCATCGGCAGGGACCGGTTGCTGACCAACGTCATGTTCACCTGGCTCACCGGCACGGCCGCGTCGTCCGCGTACGTCGGGTACGCGCAGGCGGAAACCTGGGGAGCCGTCGAGAAGAACTCCGGGGTGCCGACGGCGGTGCTGATCTTCGCGCACGACGTCGGGATCCGGCGGTACTCGGAGGACGCGCACACGATCGTGCGGTGGACCGACGTCGATCGCGGCGGGCATTTCGCGGCGCTGGAGGAGCCCGAGATCCTGGTCGCGGACGTGCGGGAGTTCTTCCGGTCGCTCAAATGACGAGGACGGCCGCTTCCCCGAGGAAGCGGCCGTAATCGTCCACTTCGGACTCAAGTCCGGTGACGGCGGACCGCGAAAGCGCGGCGAAGGGTTCGATGACGACCTTCGTCTGCTTCGCGGTCCGTTCGGCGTGCCAGGTTCCGGCGATCCGGCCGTCGACGAGCACGGTGGGCGCGATCATCCCGCCACCGGAGTTGACGCGCTTCGCTTCGGCCGGGTCGAGAAGCAGATCGCGGTCGCGGTAGCCCAGCAGATACGTGTCGAAGGCGCCGAGCAGGCGCGGGGGACACGGGGGAGCGGTCAGCTCGGTCTCCGCGAGGGCGAAGCCACTGCCGGCGGGCACGAGATCCAGCGCGTCGAAAGCCTCGCGGCAGAGCCCGAGCGGGAACCCGGACCAGGCGCCGAAGTCCTCGGCCGTCGCGATGCCGTACGCGGTCAGGTACCGGCGGGCGAGTTCCGCCCGCGGGTCGTCCGGGGTGTCGTCCTCGGTGATCCACTCGTCGAGGAGCACGTACGTCGGTTCCGATCCGACGTCCTGGCCCCGGCAGAGCAACCCGCGGTTGGCCGCGTACGCCAGGAGGTGGGCGGGCGCCTGGGATTTCGCGTCGAGCGTGATGCCGTCGGACGCCAGGCCGTCCAGGATCTCCCGGCGGGTGAGTGCCTTGCCTCGCAAGAGATCCTGGAGGTGTTTCAGCGCGCGTTCGCAGAGTTCTCCGGTGAGGCCCAGTTGCGTTCGGCGTCCCTGGCCGGACTGGGCGTTGCGCGGGCCGAACAGCCGGTTCAGCCAGCGGAGATCCGCCGCCGGGACCAGGTGGAGCGTCTTGCGCATCAGCCAGGTGCGCGCCACTTCGCGGGACGCGTCGACGTCCGGCGCGATCAGGCCCCGGCTGCGGACCCGGACCGCGAGCCTGGCGGCGGGACTCGACTGCGCCTGGATCGCGGCGAGGGACCTGGCCACGGCGAGCAGGTCGCCGGCGGGGGAATCGAGCCGTTGCGCGCGGGCGCGGACGGCGCGGATGTCGTTGTCGGACAGCGTCACCCGCTGACGATCTCATGAGCGTGCGCCGGTTCCGTGTGCACGACCGCTTCCGCGAGCCGCGGCAGCACCTGGCGCAGTCGTCGCTCGACGAGATGGGCGAGGTGATGCGCCTCGGTGACGGTCAGTTCCGCCCCGACCGAAATCGCCAGCTCCGCGCGCAGGCTGTGGCCGATCCAGCGCATCCGCAGGTCGCGCGTGCCGAGTACGCCGGGTACCTCGGCGGCCGCGCGTTCGGCGCGATCGACGTCGGCGGGGTCGACGGCGTCCATCAGGCGGCGGAAGACCTCCTTGGCGGCGTCACGCAGGACGAACAGGATCGCGACCGTGATGGCGAGGCCGATGATCGGGTCGGCCAGCGGGAACCCGAAGCCGACCCCGACGGCGCCGAGCACGACCGCGAGCGAGGTGAAGCCGTCCGTCCGCGCGTGCAGCCCGTCGGCGACCAGCGCGGCGGACCCGATCTCTCGGCCGACGGTGATCCGGTACCTGGCCACCAGTTCGTTGCCCGCGAAGCCGATTACCCCCGCCGCGGCGACCACCCACAGATGCCGGACCGGGCGAGGATCGAGCAGCCGCTCGATCGACTCGTACCCGGCGAGGACGGCCGAGGCGGCGATGAGCAGGACGACGAGCACTCCGGCGAGGTCTTCGGCCCGCCCGAGCCCGTAGGTGTAGCGGCGGGTGGCCGCGCGGCGGCCGAGCAGGAAGGCGATGCCGAGCGGGACCGCGGTCAGCGCGTCGGCGAAGTTGTGGATCGTGTCGCCGAGTAACGCCACCGAACCGGTGACCAGCACGAGCGCGAGCTGGGCGACGGCGGTGACGAACAGGGCGGCGAACGACCAGATCAGCGTCCGGACACCACGTTTGCTGGTCTCCAGCGCGGTGTCGACGCGGTCGGCGCTGTCGTGGCTGTGCGGGGTCAGCAGATGGCGGAGACGGCTCTTCCCCGGCTTGTGGCCATGACTGTGTCCGTGCCCGGTCATTTCCCGCCTCACTGTCATGCTATCTGCGCAGTCATGCAGATACGCAGGTAGAAGGGTAACGGGTATCCTCCGGGGATGCACGAGTCGGTTCCGGATTTCGAGATGCCCACCGAGGAACAGGTCCACCTGGCCGCGGAGACGTTCCGGCTGCTCGCCGATCCGACTCGGATCAAGGTCCTCTGGGCGCTTCTGCAAGGTGAGTCCTCGGTCGCCTGCCTCGCGGAACTGGCGGGCGCGGCGCCGACGGCGGTCAGCCAGCATCTCGCGAAACTGCGGCTCGCCGGGCTGGTCAAGGGGCGTCGCGAGGGGACGTTCGTCTACTACTCGGCGGCCAACGACCACGTCCGCGGCCTGCTCGCGCAGGCGTTGTTCCACGCCGACCACATCGACCGCGACATCCCCGCGCTGCATTCGGCGGGGAAACCCCACCGGCCGGCGGCGCGCTGAATCCGGCTACGGTGGGGTCGTGACCCAGTCCTCGTACCCGGCCGCCCTGCGGTGGCTGTTGTTGTGCGTGGTGGCGCTGGGACTGGTCGGCATGCATCACGTCATCGCCGAGACCGGTCACGGCGCGGGGCACTCCGCCGTCGCGATGGCGGATCCCTGTTGCGAGGACACGCCTTCGCACGACGACGGTGGACACAGTGGACTGCACCTGTGTCTCGCGGTGCTCGCCGCGGCCGCGCTGCTGATCGTCACCTGGCTGCTCGTCCGAAGTGGACGGACCATGGCGACGTGGAGTTCGCGGCCGGGTGGCGGTGCGGCGCCGGGGCGTGATCCTCCGCGCTGGAGACCGGTTCCTCAGCGATTGTCCTTCCTCTGCGTGCTGCGGGTGTGACAGGCGGGCACGTCTCGCCCTGCCCGACACTTACTCGAGGAAGAAACCATGACCAGCAGGAAACTGGTCGGGGCGGCGCTCGCCGCCCTGGCCTCCTTTGTCGTGCTCACCGGATGCGCCAGTTCCGACACCGCCTCCAGCGGGCACGCCATGTCCACGATGAATGTGCCGAACCCGCAGCAAGCGGGGCACAACGAGGCCGACGTCACCTTCGCGCAAGGGATGATCCCGCACCACGAACAGGCGCTCTCGATGGCGAAACTCGTCGACGGACGTACTCGCAACGCGAAGATCGTCGATCTCGCCGCGAGGATCCAAAAGGCGCAGGACCCGGAGATCCAGCAGTTGACCGGATTGCTGAAAGGCTGGGGAGTGACGCCGTCGGGCGGGCACTCCGGGCACGGCATGATGGCCGACGACGATCTGGCGGAACTCGGCAAAGCCAAAGATGCCGCCTTCGACAAGCAATGGCTGGAGATGATGGTCAAGCATCACGAGGGTGCGCTCGCGATGGCGAAGACCGCGCTGCGGCAGGGCGGCGACGCCGAGGTCAAAGCCTTGGCGCAGAAGGTGATCGACGGTCAGCAGGCCGAGATCACCGAGATGCGGGCACTGCTCGGCTGAGTAAGACGGTGGCGCGGGTCAGCCGGCCCGCGCCACCGCCGCCCGGAAGTGCGCGCACCGGGTGAAATCCTTGTTCCGCGCGGGCTTGCGGAGGCCGACGGATTCCGTCGTCGGTGTCGACCTTTCTCCCGAGATGGCCGACGAGGCCCGACGGCGGTCTCCTGAGGCGGACTTTCGGGTCGGAGACGCTTACGCGCTGCCCGTGGACGGCGGGGTTCGCGGGGTACCGGGCGGACAAGGTTTCCACGAACTGGCGGAGCCGGAGCTCGCTCTCGCGGAGGCGCGGCGGGTTCTGGTTCCGGGTGGCCGGATCGTGCTGTCCGGGCACGAATGGGAGGCGCTGGTGATCGATTCTGTGCATCCGGCACTGACACGGGAGATCGTGCGTGCCCGCGCTTCGGCGATCACCGCGCCCCGGGCGGCGCGCGGGTTTCGGAGGTTGCTCGCAGGGAGCGGGGTTCGCGAGGTTTCGGTGGAAGGGGTCGTCGGATTCCTTGACAGGGAGGCATATTGGTTGGAGGGAGCAGTTTTCGGGTGAGGCTTCTGTTGCGGTGACGCAGTTCTTGTCTTGGGGTGGTTCGAGGATTTGTTGCTTGGTGCTTCCGGTTTCCGGAAACTGTCGGTGGCTGGTTGTAGGTTCGTCGGGTGGCTACTACTGAAGCCTTTATGGCTCCCTTGAAGGAATTTCCTGATCCTCGCACGTTGGGTGACGAGGAGTGTGTCGCTCTGGCGCAGGCTGTGTCGGCTGATATCGCGCGGTTGGAGGCGGTGCGGTTTCGGGCGATCGCGCAGTTGTCTCGGCATCGGGATGGTGCGCGGAGTGTGGTGCAGGAGGTCGCTTTCGCGTTGTCTGTTGTGGACGGTCATGCGGGTGCGATGGTCGCCGCCGCCAAAGCCTTGACGACCCGTCTGCCCCGGACCTTGGGGCTGATGGATCAGGGGAAGCTGAGTGGGTCCGGGGCGATGAAGGTCGCGGCGGCGACGGCGTGGTTGTCGGATGAGGATGCGTTGGCTGCTGATGCGTTGTTGGAGGATCGGCTGCCGGGGAAGAATTCTGATCAGATTCGGAAGGCTGCGGGTCATGCGGCGTTGTCGGTCGATCGTGACGGTGCTGCTCGGCGGGTGGAGCGGCATCGTGAAGGGCGCCGTCTCACCGTGAGGCAGGGTGAGACGGGGGTGGCGTCGATCGAGGTCGAGGACGGCCCGGTCGAGAAGGTCACCGCCGCCTATATGCGGGTCGACCGCAAGGCCCGGGCGTTGAAGACCGGAGGCGAGACCCGCACTCTGGACCAGTTGCGGGCGGATGTGGCGCTCGATCTGCTGTTGGGTGGTCAGGGCGGGAAGAGTGAACGGGCGGAAGTGTTCCTCTATATGGATTTGTTCACGTATCTGGGGGTGAAGGATGGTCCGGCGGAGCTGGCTGGGCATGGTCACCTCCCGGCCAGGTTGGCGCGGGAGATCGCGACCGGGGCGGACACGGTGCTGCGCAGGATCATCACCGACCCACTGTCCGGGCAAGTACTCGACCTCGGCCGCGACCGATACCGTCCCACTGCGGGCCTCGACGAGTTTGTCCGGGTTCGCGACCGTGAGTGCCGAAGACCTGGTTGTCACCGGCCGGCGCAGGCCTGCGATCTCGATCATGCGGTGCCGTGGGAATTCGGGGGCCATACCGATGCTGATGAGCTGATCGATCTGTGCCGTCGTGATCATCGGTTGAAGGATGAGCCTGAGTGGGTCTATCGGCTCGCGGCTGACGGCACCCTGACCATCACCACGCCTACCGGGCAGTCCTACGACAGCACGCCGCCGCCATTGCATGAACCCCGCCCGGCTGACGAACCACCGCCGTTCTGAGCCGTCGCCGCAAACGGCCACGGCCTGATCGTGGGTTCGGGCTTCTCCATGGGGCCGCCTGGTGGCGACTGGCGTGTGAGCCCGCCGCTGTTCCGAGCCGTTGCCGCTGAGCGGCGATGCCTTGCCCTAGTGGAGCCTTCATCCGAAGCTCCGCAGTGGCGACTGGCGTCGCTGCAACCCGACCCCGCACCCGGGCTTCCCGGCACTCATTACCGCAAACGGCTACGGCCTGGTTGTGGGTTCGGGCTTCCCCGCGGAGGTCGCGTAGTGGTGACTGCCGTTCGCGGCGCGCAACTGACAGAGCAGGCCTCACAAGCGGGTGCCGACCACCGACATGCCGAGCACCAGTTCGTTCGCCGGGTCGCAGCCGAGGAGGTCCTCGACCAGTTCGTCGCGCAGTGCCGCGGTGAACGTGACGTTCAGCCCGAGTGCGGTCGCCAGCAGGTACACGGTCTGGCTGAGATGTCCGACGTCCATCAGCAGCACTCGATAAGTCCGGCTCACCGGGTACTTCCACTGGTTCCGTTCGATGACGCTGGTGTAGATCAGCAGCGCGCCGGCGTTCCCGGTCCAGTGCTGGTCGCCGGCGAGCGCGACGAGTTCGTCGTCGTCGATTTTGCCGTCCAGTGGGGTGAGCCCGTGCCGGAATCCGTCGTAGTGGTAGATCCCCTGATCCAGGCCCTCGACGTTCCTCGCGTAGACGTACACCTCTGTCGGATGCCTCGCGCCGCCCGACGGGCTCGTCTTGAAGACGTTGCCGGTGGCCGGGATGTCGGGATGCGTTTCCGGCCTTGTCGGGCGGGCGGCGGTAAGGAGCGTGCTCAAATCCCGTAGCCGCAAGGGTTCTTCGCCGAACTCGCGGGTGCTTCTGCGCTGGTTCAGCGCGTCGCCGAGCCCGATCGCGTTCAGCGGTTCCGACGACGGCTCGGGTAGCGCTATCGCTTCGTACTCGCCCGATGGCCTCACCGGAGAAGGCGGAGGGCTCGCCTTCGCCTTCTCCAGCAAGGTTTTCGCGGTCATTTCGCTGGTCGTGAACTCGGTCTCACGCAAGGATCGGGTGCCGAAGTGAAACGCCCGCGCGGACGTTCCCCAAGGACCCCAATCCCGAAGGATCTCTTCTTCCCGCTGTTGCCGGGAAGAACCTTTGACCACCAGCACGTCGTACCGGATCATCGCTCGCGCGATTCGGACGAGTCTTTCCCCGGTCTCGGGGTTTTCGCCCGCTTCGCGGATCGATTCCGGTTCTCGCCAAGAACTGAACCATCGCAGGACGCGTTCGGTTCCTTCGGCGAGTTTGAGCTGGCGGTGCCCCAGGTGGTCGTCCCAGACGACGTCACCATCGGACCAATAGAGCGTTCCGCAGGTGGAAACCCTTACCAGCATCGAATGTCTTGCGCCCCAGTCCCCAGTAATACTTTCCGAATACGTCAGGTCATTCAGCGTCGCGAACGGAAAGGAGGCCCGCCGTTCGGCGGCGGCTCGAACCCGCCCCAGGTGCTCTGTGCCTTGTACTCGGCTTCAAGCTCGTACAAGAACTCGTCTTCGTCCTCATCGTGCATGCGCCCAATCCTCTCCGTGAGCGGTTACTCCGGTCAAGCGAATATGCCTACGCCAACAGAGTACCGGAGAGGGGCGACAAATTACGCCGAGTAATCGGCCAGGTGCTGTTTGAGTTCGTGTACCTCGGGGGACTCCGAAACGCCGAGATCGGTGTACAGCCGCAAAGCGAACCGGCGATGACGTTCCGCATTCAGATGCTTACCGAGAATGTCGAAAGCGGTCGCCATCTCCTTGTGGGCGATGGGGAGCATGCTGCGATTCCCGGTCGATTCGAGCACTTCCACCGCGGTGGTGAACTGGCCGACCGCGAGTGCGGCGTCGCCGAGTTCGCGCGAATTGATCCCGAGCGCCAGAAAGCATTCCGCCTCGAGATCGGGCGATTCGTTCTCGTGGGCCAGTCTCAGTGCCTGGTCGAGTTCCGCGGCGGCTTCCGGATATCGCCTGTTCTCGGTGTGGATCAGCCCGATGCGATGCCGGGCGCGGGCTTCGATGAGCACGCTGCCGTGGGCATGGGCGGTCTCGCGTACCCAGCCGAGATGTTCGATCGCCTCGTCCGACTCGCCCTTGAGCCAGTGGGTGACGCCCGAATTGCCCCTCGCCCGGCACTGCATCCTGACGTCGCCGGTGGTCGAGGCCAGTTCGAACACCTCGTTGAACAGCCGGTTCGCTTCGGTGAACTCGTTGAGCCGCCACAGGGTCAGCGCGTACATGTGCAGGGCCTGGTACTCGAGGACCACGTTCCCGGTCACCCGCGCGGCGGACAGGGCGAGGGTCTCCAGTTCCCTGGCCTGGCGGTAATAGCCGCGGTTGTCGAAGTAGCGCCACACCGCCGAGCAGAAGGGCACGAGGTCCGAGTAGTGCTGGTGGTTGTTCATCGCGACGGCCACCGGCAGGACGTTCTGCCACTGGGCGTCCATCCAGTGCGCGGCCTGGTCGTAGTCCGCGAAGGACTGTCCGAACTCGCTCTTCGGGACTTCGAGGCCGCCCGGCTCCTCTTCGGAATCCGGGTCGATGAAGTCCATCGCGGCCGCGACGGTGCTGCGGTAGTAGTCGAACAGCCGCCGCATCATCGCTTCACGCTGGTGTTCGGGCTCCTCCGCGAGCAGGAGTTCCCGGCCGTAGCTGCGGAGGAGGTCGTGCATCTCGTACCGGTCCATCGACGGCTGCCGCAGCAGGTTCACGTCGACGAGGCGTTCGGCGAGGCGGCGGGCCTCGCCGAGGTCCACTTCCGCCAAGGCCGCCGTCGAATGGAGGTCGAACGCGGCGCCGGGATGATGGCTCAACCGCCGGAACACCCGGCGTTCGGCTTCGGACAAGTTCAGATAGGACACTCGGAACGCGCCCGCGACGTCGCGTTCCCCGGCGGTGAGCTCGCCGAACCTGTTCCGTTCGTCGCGCAGCTGCCGGGCGACGAAGTCGAGCGTCCAGGACGTCCGGGCCCGCAGCCGGCTCGCCGTCACGGCCAGCGCGAGCGGGAGATCACCGCACAGGCTCGCGACCCTGTCGGCCGCGTCGGGGGATTCCCGCTTCAGCCGGGACGGCCCGACGATCCGGCCGAGCAGGTCCACCGCGTCCGCCCGGCTGAACGGTTCCAGGGAGAGCAGTTCGGCGCCGTCGAGGTCCGCGAGCCGGGTCCGGCTGGTGATCAGCACGCAGCAGCTCGCCGAACCGGGCAACAGCGGGCCGACCTGAGTGGCCCCGATGGCGTTGTCCAGCACCAGGAGCACGCGTTTGCCCGCGAGGCAGCTGCGGAACAACGCCGCGCGCTGCCCGGTCCCGGCGGGGATGTCCGAACCCTGGATGCCGAGCGACCGCAGCAGCGCCTCCAGCGCGGTCGCCGGGTCGACAGGATCACCCGCCGGCGAGAAGCCTTCGAGGTTCACGAAGAGCTGCCCGTCGGGGAACAGCGGTGCGAGCCGGTGCGCGGCGTGGACGGCCAGCGCGGTCTTGCCGACACCTGGCATGCCGTCGATCGCGATCAGCCTCGGCCCCGCCGAGGATTCGTCCTGGCCGATTTCGAGGACCGTCCGCAGTTCGGCCGCGCGTCCGCCGAACGCGGGCAGGTCGGCGGGAAGCTGTGCGGGGCGGGGGAACAGCGCCTTCTGCGCGTCCGCGTCCTCGCGCCGCCCGCCGGTGTCCATTCCGGCCCGGAGCCCGCCGACGCCGTACCGGACGAGCGCGCCGTCCTGCACCAGTTCGGCGTCGGTGCGCAGGATCTGCTGGTGGAGCGTGCTCAGCTCGGCGCTCGGGTCGACGCCCAGTTCCTCGGCGAGCGCGGTCCTGGTCCGGTCGAACGCGCGGAGCGCGTCGGCGCCGCGGCCTGCCCGGTAGAGCGCCAGCATGGTGAGGACCTGGAGGGTCTCGCGCGTGGGATGCCAGGCGGCGAGATCGAAAGCTTCGCGGGCCGCCGCTTCGGTCTCGCCGAGCCGGAGCCTGGCGCCGATCAGGAGTTCACAGGCGGCGAGGCGTTCTTCGTCGAGCCGTCGAGCCGTCTGCTCGATGGCATCGCCCTCGAGACCGTCGAAGGCCGGGCCCCGCCAGAGCGCGAGCGCTTCCGCGAGTTTGGCCGCGGCCTGGGAGAGCAGCCCGGCGGCCAAGAGTTCGGCGCCCTGGCGATAGTCCGCTTCGAACCGGGCCGAGTCGAGCGAGGCGCTGCTGATCACGACACGGTAGGCGGAGCCGGTGGTGACCACGGCGGACCGCGCCACGCCGAGATCGTGCCGCAGCCGCGCGATCGCGTTGCTGACCTGGCGGACCGCGGTCTTCGGCGGCCTTTCCGGCCACATCGTGCCGATCAGGTACGACACCGGGACCAGCCTGCCCGCGTTGATCAGCAGGGAGGCGAGGAGGCGCTGTTCACGGCGTCCGCCCAGCCGGACGGGGACGCCGTCGACCTCGGCTTCGAGCGGGCCGAGTACGGAGAAACCGAGCTGGGATCGCTGGCCGGGGTGTCTCGGATCGCCGGCCGTCTCGGGCGATCCCGCCGATTCAGATAAACGATCGGCGGTCATATGCGACTATGTCGTCCGAGACCGTGAGCGTGCTCACGCACTACCTCCCAGTCCGTTCGCCAGGTGTCCGGCACCCTAACCCACTCCAGCCGGATCAGCGCGGGTTCGCCTTGCTGCATTCGGCCTAACAGGCGGGCGGGTTCCTGCTTCGAAACCGGTCCGATTCTACGCCCGGCAGCCCCTGAACTGCGCGGATACCAGGCAGTGGCGAGCCGATGTAATTCCGATGCAGGGCCTTGGAAAGCTGAAGACATCAGCTGGCGGGATCGGCGCGACGGGGCAGCGCGCCGAACCGTGTAGGGGCTCCGCGGCGGTTGGCCTTCGAACTGGGGGTGGCCAACCGCCCTGGTAGCCCCCTTTTTCTTTCCCCGGTAGCTCCCGGCAAAGCGCGGCACTGGAACGAACGGTCCGCCCGGTGCGAGCCGATGGTGTCGCGTTCAGCCTCTGACCAGGTGTGATCGGCCGTGGTTCCGGGTACCAGCGGGGTGGAGGAGAGGAGTGCGCCCATGCGCCCGGTCTGGAGTGGTTCGCTTTCGCTCGGTCTGGTGACGGTCCCGGTCCGGCTGTACAGCGCGGTCGAGGACCACACGGTGCACTTCCGCCAGTTCCAGCGCGGCACCGAGGACCGCATCCGGTACCGCCGGGTGAACGAGCGCACCGGCAAGGAAGTCGACTACGACGACATCGTCAAGGGTTACGAGCTCGACAGCGGCGAGTACGTGGTCGTCGAATCCGACGAACTCGACGAGATCGCCCCAGGCCGGTCGAAGTCGCTCGACATCGAGAGCTTCGTCGAGCTGGACGCCATCGACCCGATGTTCTTCGACAAGACGTACTGGCTCGCGCCCGCGAAAGAGGAGTTCGAACGTCCGTACGCGCTGCTGCTCGAAGCGATGCGCTCGTCGGGCAGGGCCGGGATCGCGAAGTTCGTCATGCGCGGCCGCGAGTACCTGGCGCTCGTCCGGTCGGGTGCGGGCGTCATGGTGCTCAACACCCTGCACTTCGCCGCAGACCTGCGGGATCCCGCCGAACAGCTGCCGGACCTGCCCGCCAAGGCCAAGGCGCGCGGCAAGGAACTCGACATGGCCGTCAACCTGATCGACGCGATGAGCGACGACTGGCGGCCCGAGGAGTACCGCGACACCTACACCGATCGCGTGCGGAAGCTGATCAAGGCCAAGAAGAAGGGCAAGACCATCACGCCCGCCACCGAACCGGGTGAGCCGACGAAGGTCGTCGACCTGTTCGAGGCGCTTTCGAAGAGCGTGGAGAGCGGGAAGGCCAAGAAGAAGGACCTGTCCTCGTTGTCGAAGGCGGACCTGGACAAGCTGGCGCGGGAGCGCGACATCAAGGGACGCTCGAAGATGACGCGCGCCAAGCTGGAAAAGGCGCTCAAGGCTTCGTGAACCCCGCGAGTTCGCCCGCGATCGCCTCGATCAGCAGCCGGACGTCCTCGGCGGCCGTCGCGTGCAGCCCCTCCGAAACGATCAGCACGTCGGACGTCGTGGCGGAGACCGCGGAGTGCCCGCTCTGCCGGTTCGTCCACCGCCGTGCGTGGGCCTGACCGTCTTCGTCGGCGAAGATCACCTCGCCCGGGTTCGGATGCTCGACAGTGCCCGCGAAGGTCACGTATTTCTCGTCGCCCCGTGCGTGGCGGACTTCGAGCGAACCGCTGATCTTCGCGACGTCGAGTACCGCTACCGGGATGGCGTAGGCGACCGAAACCGCGTTGCAGAGGTCGATCACCGGGTGGATCCGGGGGAGCGCGCCCTCTTTCCGCAGCCGGCGCAGCAGGGATTCCGACGCGCAGCGGTACTGCGTCGGCTTCAGGCCCATCTTGGCGAACGCCCGGCGCCAGGCCTGGATCTCGGGGAACTCCGATTCCGGGCCGTCCGCGAGCCGTCGCGTCGCCCGCGCGATGAACTTCTCGAGGTCGACGGGTAGTTCCGGGGTGATACCGGTGGCCAGGAGCGTGCCGACGGCGAGGCCGGGGTGCTCGGCGCGGACGTCGGGATGATGCTGGAGTCGCATACGAGACCTGTCTACTGGGTGGTGAACGCGAGCTTGGCGCCGAGCGCGGCGAAGGAACCGGCGAAGATCCGCCGCATCCAGGCGAGGACGCGCGGCCGGGAGATCACGTGGTGGCGCACGCCGGCGGCGAGGACGCCGTACAGGCTGAACACCACGAACGTCGCCAGCATGAACACCCCGCTCAGCAGCAGCATCCGGGGGACGGAACCGGGTTCGCCCGCCGGGACGAACTGGGGGAGGAACGCGAAGAAGAACAGCGTCAGCTTCGGGTTCAGGACGTTGATCAGCACGCCGGAGGTGATCGTCCGCAGCGCCGACTTGGGCTCGGGATCGCCTTCGACGACGATCGCTTCCCGGTCCCGCAGCGTCGCCCACGCCATGTAGAGCAGGTAGGCCACACCGAGGTATTTGATGATTTCGAACGCCACCGCGCTCGCGTGCAGCAGTGCCGCGAGGCCGGTGATCGCGGCGACCATGTGCGGGATGATCCCGAGGGTGCAGGCGGTCGCCGCGATGACGCTCGCCCGTCTCCCTCGGGCCAGCCCGGCGGACAAGGTGTAGACCACGCCGGTGCCGGGCGTGGCGACCACGACCAGCGTGGTGATCAGGAAGGCGATGCTCACGCCGACCACTCTGCGGGTCCTTTGGTCCGATGAACAGGACCAAAGCCGTGTCACTCCACTGGACCAAAGGCTTGTGTGAGGCGCCTGACACCGTCACCGGATGGAGTGGCATGATGCACGCTCGCACGTCGACGAGGAAGGCCTTGGTTTGAGCGCGCGCACCTCCCAGGTGGACGATCTCCGGCTGGTGGCACAACCGAATGCCGTTTTGTGCTCCGAGCTCTTCGTCCGTCTCATCTTGTCGGATTGGTCCTTGCGGCCGTTGCTCGATCAGGCGAAGACCGCCGCCGCCAGACTGGTGGGCGCGCTCGTCGACGTGGCCGATCCGAAGGAACCGCCGTTCCTGACGCTGAGATTGCGGCTGCGGTCGGACGTGCTGGTCATCGAGGTCGACCACGAGCTGGCCGGGCTCCCCGCGCCGACGCCCGCGCCGGGCGAGCGGACCGGGGTGGCGCCGGGCGAGACCGGTGGCGTGACCAACTGGTGCGAGCTGCCGCTGCCCGGTGGCCTGTCCGCCGGACAGGTGCAGTTGCCGCGGCGGGGCGACCGCCGGACCCTGGTGGACGAGCCCGTTTCCGGTGAGCCCGTCGGCGCCGATCCCGAGGTCCTGGAACGGCTTTTGTCGCGGTTGAGCGGCTGGTCCGGCTGATCCTCGTGAAAGGATCCGGGGATGGGGTCGAAACGTGTCACCACACCGGTTCTGGAGATCGAGTACGAACACACCGGTGAGGCGGGCGCGCCGCCGGTGATCCTGCTCCACGGGTTCCCGTACGACGTGCGGGCCTACGACGAGGTGGCCCCGATCCTCTCGGCCGGCGGCGCCTCGGTGTACGTCCCGTACCTCCGCGGGTTCGGCGGGACGCGGTTCCTCGACGACGCCACGCCCCGATCGGGGCAGCAGGCCGCGCTCGCGCAGGATCTGCTCGACTTCATGGACGCGCTGGAGCTCGAGAACGCCGTCGTCGCCGGGTACGACTGGGGCGGCCGCGCGGCGTGCATCGTGGCCGCGCTCCGGCCCGAACGGGTGCGCGGGCTGGTCTCGGTGGACGGCTACAACGTCCAGAACCTTGCCTACGCCGGGGAACCGGCGCCGCCCGAATGGGAACGCACCTACTGGTATCAATTTTATTTTCATTCCGAGCGCGGCCGCCGCGGGCTGGCGGAGAACCGCGACGAGTTGTGCGCCCTGCTGTGGCGCACCTGGTCGCCGACCTGGACGGGCGCCGAGGCGGCGTTCCCGGCCAGCGCCCCCAGCCTGCACAACCCGGACTTCGTCGACGTCGTCATCCACTCGTACCGGCACCGGTTCGGGCTGGCGCAAGGGGATCCGCGGTATCAGGCGCTCGAAGACCTGATCGCGGAGGAACCGGTCATCACGGTGCCGTCGGTCGTGCTGGAAAGCGGGGACGACGGCATCGGCGGGCCTGGCGCGGAGGGTGACCGCGAGTACTTCGCCGGGGCCTACGACCACCGGGTCCTCCCGGGGGTGGGCCACAACGTTCCCCAGGAGGCCCCGGAAGCGTTCGCCGACGCGGTGGCTTCCCTGCTCAAGGGCACGTGAGCGTGATCACCCGTCCGTGCGCATGACGAATCCCGATCTTGGGTTGTCCTTCCCTTGTACGGCGCACGATCCGGGCGCCACGGACGGAGGAGGACCCGATGTCGTTGGGCGACAAGATCAGCAACAAGGCCGAAGAGCTCGGCGGTAAGGCCAAGGAGACCGCCGGTGACGCCACCGGCAACGAGGACCTGCGCGCGGAAGGCCAGGCGGATCAGGCGAAGGCCGGTCTCAAGGGCGCCGTCGAAAACGTGAAGGACGCCGTCGGCGACGCCGCGGACAAGCTCCGCGACACGTTCAAGAAGTAGCGGACCCTTCCGGGCCGGGGCAGCGGTTTCCGCGCCCCGGCCCGTCTTCATGGGTGTAAGAGCACCGGCAGGCCGGTGAGCCGCGTGCCCTGGATGCCGCCGAGGAACGTCTGCCGGAGTTCGGCGTAGGGCACGGCGAGCCGGGCCCGGGGGAAGTCCGTGCGCAGTACCGTCGCCACCGCCCGCAGTTCGAGCTGCGCGAGCTGGGCGCCGACGCAGAAATGCGGACCCGCGCCGAAAGTCAGGTCCGGGCCCGGTTTCCTGGCCGGATCGGTGTTGATGCCGTGGATGTCGACGAGCACCGGGGCGCCGGAGGGGAGCCGGACCCCGGCGAGGTCGATCTCCGTGGTGGTGAACCGCCAGAGGGTGAACGGCGCGGGCGGATGCACCCGGAGGGTCTCGCGGACCAGGTGGCCCTCGGGGGTGGTGTCGCCGTCGAGGAGCCGCGCGATCAGGAAGCCGATCGACGCGTCGGTGGTCAGCTGCCCGGCGAAGATCAATCCGAACAGGTGATACCGCAGGTCGTTCTCGGACGTCCCGGGCGGGAGGTTGTCGCGCAGTTCCGTCGCGAGCCCGGTCCGGTTCGGTGTCAATCCCGCGGCGGCGAGGTCCGCGAGCGCGGCGATGGCCTTGCCCTGCGCGCCCGGCTCGGGATCGGACATGCGGCGGCAGGCGTCGACGGCCGCGTCGAGCAGGTGGAGCGGGATACCGAGCAGATCGAGCAGCACGGTGAGCGGGAAGCGGGTGGAGAAGCCGTCCATGAGGTCGACGGTTCCGCCGCCGAGGTCCGTCAGCAGGACACGCGCGATGTGGTGGATCCGGTCCGACTGCGCCTGGATCCGTTTGGCACTCAGGAGCGGAGCGTGCGCTCGCCGCAGGCCGTCGTGGTCCGGGCCGTCCAGCGTGGTGAGGGACGGCTGTTCGGCGGCGGTCTGTTCGAGCCCGGTCCAGTTCTCGGGGGCCAGCGCGGGATCTTTGGCGATACGCGGGTCCGACAGGACCTCGCGGGCCAGCTTCTCGTCGGTCACGATCCACGTCTTGCCGCCCGACGGCGCGGCCACTTCGACGAGGGGACCGGCGGCGCGCAGCGCGGGGCGGACGGGGTCGGGCTCGGTGATACCGCGGGTCGTCGCGGCGAACGGGTCGGGGAGCAAGGCAACTCCTTCATGAGAAAGTAGCTTCACCATGAAGGTATATTCGTGGCCGGTAGGTTGTCAAAGCACTTACTCGAGGAGGTTCGGTGGAGGATCGGGTCACGTCGTTGTTGGACGGCCTCCGGAGCTTCGGGGCGAACTACACCGAGTTCACCCGGCGTTTCGCGGACTGGCTCGGCCTGCACGCCACCGACGCCGCCGCGCTGGTCGAGATCCTCTACGCCGAAGACACCGGCTCGCCGCTTTCCCCGGCCCGCCTCGGTGAACGTATCTCGCTGACCTCCGGCGCGACCACGAACCTGCTGAACCGCCTGGAGAACCTCGGCTACGTGGTGCGGACCCGGGAGAACGCCGACCGGCGGATGGTGACCTTGCGCAGCGGGCCCGACATCCAGGCGCCCGCGCGGGAGTTCTTCGGCCCGTTCAGCGCGGGGCTCGCGGCGCTGGTGGCGCAGTACCCGGCGGAGGAGATCGAGCGGTTCGAGGCCTTCCTGCGGCATCTGCGGTCCACAATGGACGGCGTACTCGAGCAGCAGGGCCGTTAGCCGCCCCGGCCCCGTTCGGGTGGGTTCCGCCACCCGACCAGTCCGTATCGCCACCGGCACCGAATCCCTTCCAGACGCCAGGGCACCGCGTAGCCGGGCGTCGGGTGAGGTGGAGGCAGCTTGATGGTCGAGGGTGTGCGCACGAGTCTGCGCGAAAACGGCGGCACCGGAGCGGAGCCTGCCGAGTCGAGCCTGATGCAACGGGTCGCGGCCGGCGACGAACAGGCGTTCGCCGATCTGTACGACGTCGTGGCGGGACCGGTGTGGGGAGTGGTGAACAGAGTCGTCCGCAACGCCACGTTCGCCGAGGAAGTGACCCAGGAGGTCCTCGTGGAGGTGTGGCGGACGGCGGCCCGGTTCAAACCGGGCAAGGGGACCACGCTGGCCTGGGTGCTCACCATCGCGCACCGGCGGGCCGTGGACCGGGTGCGTTCGCATCAGGCCGCGCTCGACCGGGACGACCGCGCGGGCAGGCTCGACTTCCGGCGCCCGTTCGACGAGGTCGCCGAGTCGACGATCGCCAATCTGGAGCAGCAGCGGGTGCGCCAATGCCTGTCCGCGCTGACCGACCTGCAACGGGAATCGGTCGTACTGGCTTATTACAACGGGTACACCTACCCGGAAGTCGCGGAAGTGCTCAAAACCGCGCCCGGCACGGTGAAGACCCGCATCCGCGACGGACTGATCCGGTTGCGCGACTGCTTGGGGGTGGGGCAATGACGGCGGAACTGCACACACTGACCGGGGCTTACGCCGTGGACGCCGTCCCGGAGGAGGAGGCCGCGGCGTTCAAGCGGCATCTCCGGGGCTGCTCCGCGTGCGGCCAGGAGGTCCGGGAACTCCGGGAGACCGCGGCGAGGCTCGGGGCGTCGCTCGCCGTCGTTCCACCGCCGAGGCTGCGGGAAGCGACCCTCACGCAGATCGCCCAGACCCGGCAGTGGCCTCCGCTGGTCGCGGCCGTGCGGCGGGCCCAGCCCGCGAAGAAGCAGCCGGTGCGGATAGCCCTGTGGGGTGCCGCGGCGGCCGCCGTCGGGGCACTGGTGTTCGGCCTGGTCACCACGAGCACCGAGCCGGGGGCCGATCCCGCGCAGCAGCAGCTCGCCTCGGTGAACTCCGTGCTCACCGCGCCCGACGCCTCGACGGTGAAGGGCGCCGAACGCGGGACGACCACGGTGGTGACCTCGCTGAGCCAGGGCAAGGTTGTCGTGCTGGCGAGTGATCTCCCGCCGCTGGCGCCGGGCAAGGCGTATCAGGTCTGGCTCATCGGGGCGAGCGGCGTGCATTCGGCCGGGTTGCTGGCGCAGGACGGTCCACATCGGACTCGTCCGGTCCTCGCGGATCTGCCGGGAGGGATCGACCGGGTCGGCATCACCGCGGAACCCGCCGGGGGTTCGCGGACACCGTCCACCCCGGCCGTCGCGATGATCCCGCTCGCCTAGGAACCGGTCAGCCGCCCGCAGGCCTGCCAGAGTTCCTGGCGCTGCGCGGCGGTTTCCCGGGTCTTGCCGAGATAATGCGTCGGGCGCTGGACGCGGTCGTGCCAGAACATCCCGTTGTACCGGCCCGGTTCCTCGGCCGCGGCGAGCCAGACGAAGGTGTCGGCGCCCTGTTCGGGGGTCCTCAGGATGGGCCGGGTCAGCTTCTGGAACGTCGGCAGGGAGGTCGCGACGCCGGGAGTGTCGGCCCAGCCGGGATGGGCGCCGTGCACGGTGACCGCGGAGCCGTCCAGTTCGTCCGCCCAGAGTTCGGCGAGCACGACCTGCATCCGTTTGGTGCGCGCGTATCCGGCGGCGGGCTTGTACTCGCCCTGGAGGTATTGGAGGTCGTCGGTGCGCAAAGGCTGGCCGTACATCCCGCCCGAACTGACCCAGATCACCCGGGCGCCGTCGGCGAACTTCGGCCGGAGCGACGCGGTGAGAAGGTGCGGGCCGAGCACATGCGTGGCCAGCATGACTTCGTTGCCCTCGGCCGTTTCCGTACGCTCGGCGGGCATCAGGCCGGCGTTGTGGATCAGGACGTCGATCTCACCGTCGAGATCCTTGGCGTAGTCGCGCACGGACGAGATCAGGCTGAGGTCGCACTGGTCGACGATGATCCGCGCGCCGGGTGCGGCCCGCTCGATCTCGGCGCGGGCGGCGTCGCCGTCGCCGCGGACCGCGATCCGCACGGTCGCGCCCAGCTTCGCCAGCCCGACGGCGGTCGCCTTGCCCAGGCCCGCCTTCGCACCGGTCACCACGGCGACCTTGCCCGCGAGCGCGTCCGGTGCCGGGTCCGCCGGCCACCATCGCCTCCGCAGGAAGTGACCGACACTGCTGTAGCCGAGCAGGGTCCGGTCGAGCACGGTGTCGGCGGCCCGGGTCACGGTGGACATGCGGGTACTCCTCATCGCTCGTAGTACATCTGCGCGGGAACCAGCGCCCAGACCGCTTTCCCGGTCCGCTCGGTCCGGAAACCCCAATCGAGGGAAAGCTGACCGACCAGGCGGAGACCGAAGTGGGCCGTGGCGGAGGCGGAGCGCAAGGCATCCAGCCCCGGGTCATCGTCGGAGACCTCGACCAGGAAGCGGCGGACCTGCCGGACGACGCGCAACTCGCCTGGTCCGTCCGTGTGCCGGTAGGCGTTGCTCACCAGCTCGTCGACCACCAGCAGCAAGGCGCCGAGCGGTTCGTCCTCGCCCCTGCCGAAACCCAGGTGATCGGCGACCACGGAGCGGATCCGGCGCAGTTCCGGGAGGTTTCGCAGGTCGATGGTGACTTCCGCGGCGCAGGCGACCCGGCGGCACAGCCGGTCGAGTTCCGCTTCCAGTTCCGCTTGGCCACCGTTCACCGCACCCAGCTCCCCTCACCGAACACCTCTCACAGGGGTGTTCGGTGCCGACGGAGTCGCGGACGGGTGCTACTGGATGCGGGGACCGGCCTTGGCGGAGAACCGGAACTCGATGGTCACCGGGAGCTCGGCGAGGTCCAGCGCCTGGCGCAGCCGCGGCAGGCCCTCCTCGGCGATCCGCTCGCGGATGGCGGCCAGATCGCCGTCCTGTTCGGCGCTCAGCACCACGGCCAGCACCGGCGCGTCCTGGGTGCCGCCCAGCGTGGCGTGCGCGGCGTGGACGCCGGGATAGGTCGCGACCTCCGCGGCGAAGGGTTCCACCGCGGTGCTCGCTGCCAGCGAGGTCCGGCCCTCGTCCTGCTCGAAGCGCCAGGTGTGGGACTTGGGTTTGCGGACGGGCTGCGCGACGAGCCAGCGCAGCGCCAGCAGTCCGACGATCACCGCGCCCCCGGCGACGGCGTACCAGGCCCAGCCGGGTGGTGTCGCCGTTCCGGGCACGAGCGTGGTGCCGGACTGGAGCAGGGGGATCCTGCCGAAATGGGTGCCGACGGCGAACACGCCACCGGCGAGCAGCACGAGGCCCGTCAGCACCAGAAGGGTGCGGTTCAGGCGGGCGGGGCGGTTGAGATCGGTCATGACGCGCTCCTGGTGGCCTTGACCCGGACACGCACGGCGGGAACGGTCGCGGGGCCGATCTGGGAGAGACGGTGCTCGATGGCGGCGCGGACGGCGTCGGCGAGTCCCTCGGTGTTCGTCCGCCCGGTGGTCACCACCGAGACGATCCCGCGCCGTTTGAGCTTCAGCTTCGCCGCCGAAACACCATCCACAGTGGACGCGGCGGTGCGCAGCGTGGACCGGTAGCTGCGCCGGGAGGCGCCGGAGTCCGGGCCGCCTTCGAGCGGCAGCACGGTCGGCCGCCCCGGGACGATCGCGGTCACGAGGAGCAGCAGGCCGATCAGCGCGACCACCCCACCCGCGATCGCCGGCAGCGGATCACTCCATCGGGTGTCGTGCAGCGCGGACGCGACGGCGTCGTAGCTGACCCACGGTTTCTCCCCGATGATCGTCTGGACCGCGACGGCGGCGGCCAGGACGCATCCGGCGAGCACCACGAGGGCGACCAGCACGGCCGGGGCGCTGCGGCGGGGGCGCCGTTTCATCGGACCCTCCTCGTTTCGGTCTCCGTGGAGTGCAGGGCCGTGACGGTGATGTCGACCCGCGTGACGGTCAGGCCCGAGAGCTCGCCGACGCGGTGGATCAGGTGCTCCCGTGCGGTTTCGGTGGTGGCGCGGACCGAAAGCGGGTACTTCACCGACAGCCGGACGTCCAAGGTGGCCGTCGTGGCGGTGACGTTCGCGCTCACCTTGGCGCCCTGGTCGAGGTCTTCACCGCCGACCGCGATCCCGAGCACCCGGGAGGCCGCGCCGCCGATGCCGTCGAGTTCGGTGATCGCCCGTGCGGCGATCCGTTCGACGGCGCCGGCGGCCACGGTCAGCCCGCCGCGCCCGTCCGTTTCCGGCGCGGCGGGTGTCATGGTCGTCATGGCGCTCAGCCCCTGTCGCGGCCGGCCAGGGCCGAAAGGTCGAGCTTGCCGTCGAGGAACCGGCCGACCAGCAGGCCGAGGACGGCGAGGACGAGCACGACGAGGAAGGCGCCGAAGCCGCCGAACGCGCCGGCCACGCCGAGCACGAGACCGGTCAACAGGCCGAGATGGGTGGCGTTCATGAACGTTCTCCTTGCAGTCGGGCGCGGACCGGCGCCGGTGGTCACTGGACGCGGGTGGATTCGGTGCTCTCGTCGGTGTCGTCGTCGCCCGGGATGTACACGTCGGACACGTTGATGTTGACCTCGACGACCTCGAGTCCGGTCATCTGCTCGACGGCGCCGATCACGTTGCGGCGCACCGACTTGGCGAGATCCGTGATCGCGACGCCGTATTCGACGACGATCTGCAGGTCGACCGCGGCCTGGCGTTCGCCGACCTCGACGGAGACACCCTGACCGGCGGACGCGGTGGCGCCCGGGATGCGCTCGCGCAGCGCGTTGAACGCCCGCACGGCGCCACCGCCCAGCGCGTGGACGCCGGTGATCTCACGGGTCGCGAGGCCGGCGACCTTCTGCACGACGGTGTCGGCGATGGTGGTCACGCCCTGGGTGGAGACGAGCGCGCTGTTCTCGGTGGGGGCGGTGGAGTTCGAGTTCGGCTTGGCGGCGGTGGTGGCGGTGTTCGTCATCGCGATCTCCTCGGTTCGGATTCCGTTGCCTGTGGCGGAAGTTCTTCACTTCCACACTCCATAGACCCAGCGGAGCCAAGATCGTCACGACCCGATCGTGTGGTCTGGATCTCACCGTTCGTGGGTATGTCTTTCGGTCTAGTCCTCATGGCCGACGAAGGCACGGACTTTCAGCCTGTCGAGGGTCGTGCGAGGAGGCGGTGCCGGGGTTGGATCGTCCGGTGTCCCGAAAGCAGGAGTCCCGCGTGAACTGGAAGTGCGTGATGCTGTCCGTCGCGCTCGTCGCCGGATGCACGACGTCGCAAGGGAGCCCGGCCCCGGTGACCACAGTGGACGAACCGGAGCACCGGGCGGCGCTGGCGTCGTTCTACCGGCAGACCCTCGACTGGCGGCCGTGCGAGGCCTTCCAGTGCGCGAAGCTGACCGTGCCGATGGACTACCGGCGACCGGACGGGCCGAAGTTCACCCTGCCGTTGATCAAGGCCGCGGCGACCCGGCCGGAAGGACGGCTCGGCACGCTCGTCGCGGGAGCGGGCGGCCCCGGCCAATCCGGGGTCGCCATGGTGAAGGACGTCGCGGGCACCTGGCCCGCCTCGGTCCGGGAACGGTTCGACCTGGTCGGCTTCGACCCCCGGGGCATCGGCGGCAGCGAACCGCGGATCCGGTGCGAAACCGAGGGCGAACCCACGTCGAAGGCGCCCGAGGGGCTGCCGCTGATCGGCGCCGAGGTCCCGAAAACGCGGCAGTACGCCGAGGCGTGCCTGAAGGGGACCGGGGAGGACGTGCTGCGGCACCTGGGCACCGACGACGTCGTCAGCGACCTCGACGTCCTGCGCGTGGTCACCGGCCAGGAAAAGCTGCACTACCTCGGTTACTCCTATGGAACGCGGATCGGGCAGTTGTACGCCGACCGGTTCCCGAAGAAGATTCGCGCCATGGTGCTCGACGGCGTCGACAACACCTATCTCGATTGGCGGGCCGACACCGTCGAGCAGGCGAAGGGCGTCGAGGACACGCTGCTCACTTATGCAAAACAATGCGCCACCAGGACGGGCAAGCCGTGCCCCGGCCGGGACGAGACCGAAATCCTCGCCACGGTGGACAGGGTGCTGGCCAAAGCGGACAAAGCGGGCGACGGCGGTGCTCTTCGCGAAGAGATCTCCTCGAAGGTCACGTTCCCGGCGGACTGGGCCGGGCTGTCCGAAATCATCCTCGGCGCCGACGCTCCGGCGGACGACTCGCCGGACGACTCCGCCGACCCGCCGGAGCCCACGACCGACACGACGGACGCGCTCACCGTCGTCAACTGCCTGGACCGCGCCCATCCCACCGACCTGGCCGCGTACGAGGACGCCGCGCGGGAGCTGCGCCGGGTTTCCCGGCTCTCGTCCGGCACGGAGGCGCTCGGCTGCGCCTTCCTGCCCACCGCGACGGTCCCGTCCCGGACGATCCGCGCCGACGGCGCCCCGCCCATCCTGCTCGTCGGGACCACGAAGGACGCCGCGACACCGTATGGCTGGGCACGGCAGCTGGCGGGCAGCCTCAAGTCGGCGGTGCTGCTGTCCAATGAGGACGTCGGGCACGCCGTCTACGGCAGTGGTTCGTCCTGTGTGGACGAAGGTGTCAGCCGGTACCTGGTCGACTTGACGACTCCCGCCGCCCCGGCCCGCTGTGCCACCGGGTCCGTGTGATGCTGGGAGCGTGAAGATGGTCGACCGGCGGCTCGTCACCGTGCTCGCCGAGGTGCTCCTCGCCGGATTCGTCGCGGGTGTGACGATCTTCCTCGCCGATCTGCTGCCCGCCTGGGGCTGGCCGGAAGTGTTCTACCCGTCGGCGCCGGTGCTGACCGCGGTGATCGCCTGCGCCGTCGTGCTCATGCTGGCGCGCCGCCGGTTCGCGGTGGTCGCGCTGCTCGCCGCGGTGGTGCTGTTCGGGCTGTTCCCCGCCACCGGTGTCGCTCTCGCGGTCATCGCGTACACGGCGGGAGCGAGGGGGCGGCGGTGGCCGCTGTTCGGCCTCGCGGCACTGCTCCCGGCCGCGGTCGTCCTGCTCACCCAGCCCGCGTTCCGCTGGCAGTACGTCCTCGTGGTGATCGCCGTCTCGACGCTGTCCTGTCTCGTCTTGCCCGCGCTGGTCGGCGCGATGCAGGCGCAGCAGGCCCGGCTGGTGGTGGCGTTGCGGGAGCGCGCGGAGTCCCTCGCAGAGGCCCGGCAGGTGACCAGGGAGCGGGCGCGGCTGGAGGAACGTTCGCGGATCGCCGAGGAGATGCACGACCAGCTCGGGCACCGGCTCAGCCTCATCACGATGTTCTCGGGCGCGCTGGAGGTCGCCGCCGAGGGCAAGGATCCGGAGCTGCGGCAGGCCGCACGGCACGTCCGGACGACGGCGAAGGTCGCGCTCGAAGAACTGCGGCAGTCCCTCGGCGTCCTGCGGCCGGGCGGGGAACCGGCGGAGCCCGCGGAGGCCACCGACGCCGCCGGGACCGAGGCCGACATCGCCGATCTGGTGGCGTCGTCGCGCGATGCCGGTCTCGACGTGACGTTCGACTGGCTCGGGACCGACCTCGACGGGGTCCGGCCGCCGGTCCGCCGGGCCGTGCACCGCGTGGTGCGGGAAGCGCTGACCAACGTCCACAAGCACGCCGCCGCCGCGTCGGTCACCGTCGTCGTCGACCACGGCCCCGAACTGGTGAAGATCGCGGTGCGTAATGGCGCGGAGCCGGTCGCGGGGGAGCGGCTGCCCGGTACCGGCCGCGGGCTGGTCGGCCTGCGCGAACGTGTCCGTCTCCTCGGCGGCACGTTCACGGCAGGGCCCGACCCGGACGGCGGCTTCGCGGTCACGGCCGATCTGCCGAAGCGGGCGGACGCGCCTCTCGCCGAAGAGGCGGGCGAGGAACCGCAGGTCGCGGACACGGAGAGACGACCGGGCCGGATCCTGTCCGGCCTGATGCTGACGACCGGACTGGCCGCCGTCGCCGCGCTGCTGCTGACGACGCTGGCCTTCGTGCCGCCGCTCACGCCCGCCGACCACGAAGATCCACTCGCCAGTGTCAAGATCGGGATGACACCGGAGGAGGTCGAGGCCTGGTTCGGCCCGAACGAACCCTCGGCGCATGCCGCCGCGCGGGACCGGGAGCCGCCGGTCCCCGAGGACACCTACTGCGTCTACACCCCGGCCGACGATCCGCCCGACGCCGAAACCGCCGCGATCTTCCGGTTCTGTTTCGGCGACGGCGGATTGGTGGAGAAGACCTGGTTCGAAGTCCCCGTACCGAAAGAGACGCGATGATCCGGGTCCTGCTCGCCGACGACGAACCGCTGCTCCGCGCCGGTGCGCGGCTCCTGCTGAACCAGGCGGGCGACATCGACGTCGTGGCCGAGGCGTCCGACGGCGCGGAGGCGATCGACGTCGTCCGGCGGATGTCCGTGGACGTCGTGCTGATGGACATCAGGATGCCCAGGGTGGACGGGCTCGCCGCGGTGGAGGAGCTCGGCCGGATCGCGCCGGAGGTGCGGGTCATCATGCTCACCACGTTCGGGGACGAGGCCTACGTGGCCAGGGCCCTGCGCGCGGGAGCGGCCGGTTTCCTGCTCAAGGACACCGATCCGGCGCAACTCATCCAGGCCGTGCGGTCCGCGTCCACCGGCGACGCGGTGCTGTCGCCCCGGATCGCGAAGCAGGTCATCGACCGGTTCCGCGACACCGACGCGGCCAACGCGGAAAGCGTCGCACGGGCCAGACGGAAGCTCGGCGCGCTGACCGCCCGCGAACGCGACGTCCTGGTGCGGGTGGGGCGGGGGCTCGGCAACGCGGAGATCGCGGCGGACCTGCGGTTGTCGAACGGAACCGTGAAGATCCACGTCAGCCACATTCTCGCGAAGCTCGGCTGCGCGAACCGCGTCCAGGCCGCGATCCTCGCCCACGACGCCGGAATCCTTCGCCGCTGACCCTCGCCTTCCCGCGACTTCTCTGTTAGGAAAGGTTCCTAACTAACGGGAGGCGATGTGCGCGGACGTGGTCTGGCGGCGGCGACGGTTCTGGTGGTCCTGTGCGGCGGCTCGGGCGCCGTCGCGGAGACGACGACGGCGGGATCCGGGGCGCGGGTGGCGCGCAACATCATCTACATCCAGGGCGACGGCCTCGGCCTGGGGCAGCGTGACCTGCTCCGGCTGGCGCTCAAGGGCAAACGCGGTGAACTGGCGATGGACGGGCTCGCGACCACCGGCCTCGTGCGGACGTCGTCGGATGATCCCGACGAGATCGTCACCGACTCGGCCGCGGCGGCCACCGCGCTGGCGACCGGGCACAAGACGCGCAACGGCGCCGTCGGGGTGGACGCCCACGGACGTCCGCTGGAAACCATCCTCGAACGGGCGAAACGGGCGGGGAAGTCGACCGGACTGGTCACCACCGCGCAGGTCACGGGCGCCTCGCCGGCGGCGTTCGCGGCGCACGTGCCGAGCCGGGATTCGCAGAGCGACATCGCGAAGCAGTACATCGAAAGCAGCCGCCCGGACGTCCTGCTCGGCGGCGGTGAGGACTGGTGGTACCCGAAGGGGAATCCCGGTCTGTGGCCGGACAAGCCGGGGGAGGAGAGCCGCAGCCCGTACGGCAACCTGGTCGAACGCGCGCAGCGAACGGGCTACACCTACGTGCGTGACGGCGACGAACTGCGGAACACGCGGGCGAACCGGATCCTCGGCCTGTTCGCGAACGAGGACATGGTCGACTACGGCCCGGACGGCGTCGGGAAGTACGCGCCGCGGGTGCCGCTCCAGCAGATGGCGCGCAAGGCGCTCGACACGCTGTCGAAGAACCCGCGAGGCTTCTTCCTCTTCCTGGAGGAAGAAGGAACCGACGGGATGTCGCACGAGAACAACGCGCACGGCGTGATCGACGCAGGCCGCGCACTCGACGCCACGATCGCCGAGGTCATGCGGTTCGTCCGCGCGCACCCCGACACGCTGGTGATCATCGGCGGCGACCACGAGACCGGCGGGCTGAGCATCGAGAACTACGACGAGTCCGACACCGACCCTGACCAGGACGGTCCGTTCGACGTACCGGGCTCGAAGCTCCAGTTCACTGTGGACTGGACGACGCACGACCACACCGGCGCCGACACCCCCGTCACCGCCGAAGGCCCCGGCTCCGCCCGGTTGGGTGGAACCGTCGAGAACACCGACGTCTACTGGGTGATGCGGACCACAAGCGGGTCCTGAGCCGAAAAAGGCCACCTCCGGCGACGGAGGTGGCCTTTTTTCGGTTTCGTCAGCCGATGCTCTCGACGACGGCCTCGGCCACCGCCTTCATCGTGGTCCGGCGGTCCATCGCGGTGCGCTGTATCCAGCGGAACGCGTCCGGCTCGGTGAGACCCTGACGGCTCATCAACAGGCCCTTGGCCCGGTCGATGACCTTGCGCGTCTCGAGCCTGTCGGTGAGCCCCGCGACCTCGGACTCGAGCGCCTGGAGCTCGGCGAACCGGCTCACGGCCAGCTCGATGGCGGGCACCAGGTCGCGTTTGGCGAACGGCTTGACCAGGTACGCCATCGTGCCCGCGTCCCTGGCCCGCTCGACGAGGTCGCGCTGGCTGAACGCGGTCAGGATCACGACCGGCGCGATCCGGTCACCGGTGATCTTGGAAGCGGCCTCGATCCCATCGAGCTTGGGCATCTTGACGTCGAGAATCACCAGGTCGGGCTTCAATTCGGTGGCCAGGTTGATGGCCTGCTCGCCATCTCCGGCCTCACCGACAACCTCGTAGCCCTCTTCGCGAAGCATCTCGACGAGGTCCAGACGGATGAGGGCCTCATCTTCGGCCACGAGCACCCGCCGCTGGGGTGCGGCGACGGCACCGTTGGCCTCGGCAGCCTGCTCGGTCACCGGGGTCCTCCTGAAGGTCGTCGGGCAGTTCGGCTCGCGGGCTGTCCGCGAACCTGAAGCCTACCGGGAACGATCCAGTCGGCGAGATGGCGTTCACCACGTCAGACAGTCGTCACACTCCCGAGCCCGGCGGAAGCGGCGCTCCTGCGATCCCGTAAAGTTCACCCCGCGACGCCCCCGTAGCCCAACTGGCAGAGGCAACGGATTCAAAACCCGTCCAGTGTGAGTTCGAATCTCACCGGGGGCACCAACAGGAACCTCACAAGCCGATCCGGCGCGCTGCGCCGGGAAGTCTTGAGGGTTCATGGGTTCGATGATCCTTTCCGCTACCTGAGCGATCTCCGGCAGTTGGTCTGCCGGGAGCTTGATCGTGATTGTCGCATGTTCGCCGTCGTCGTGGACCATGATGGCGAGCTGGACAGCTTCGAACAGTGCCCGCAGATACGGTTCTGGCGCCTTTGCGAGGTTCATCGCGAGGTAGGGAAGCGCGTCGATCAGGGGCAGTTCATCTGACGTCATCCCTTGGGGCGAAGCCAGATCCGCCTCGTCCAGGTCGGCGATCTTCGCTTGGAGTTGCTTCTCATCGCCGGCTAGTTCGTTGTAGCTGCCTCGCAAAGCGACTGTGAACGGGTCGTCCGGGTCTCCTTGTTGTGCCTGTTTCAGGATCGACGCTTGTTTCTTGGCGATCTCGGCGAGCTGTCGCTTGATCCGGGCTCGTTCTTCCTCTCGCTCGGACGTGGCATGATCATCGGCGCCTGCCAGGTCTGCTTCGAGGATCGAACGACGTTCAGAGCCGAACACGCGGTCGGCGAAGAACTTGGCGACGGCATCCAGCAAGGCGTCTTCTCGAAGGTAGAGAGCGTTCTCGTGGTCGGTGAATCTGTCCGAGCGGCCGCGGTTGTTGTTGCTGGGCCTGCAGAGGTAATACGCTCGTTCGTGCCGTGGGACGCCGACCAGTCGCCTCCCGCATCCGTGGAACAGCCGTCCGCGGAACAGGTAAGTCCTTGTGGTGGCGGGATGCGTGTTCGGTGTCTCGGAGCCGCGGGATCCTTGTTTGGTTTTCCAGCCGGCGTTGATCGCGTCGTACATCCACTTGGGAATCAACGGTTCGTGGGCCGGGGTAGGTGACCAGACCCATTTGATGGGGTCGTTGTGCCGGCCTCCGCGTGAGCGGGTCGCGCGCCTGTTGAACACTTGATAGCCGGTGTATTTGGGGTTGCGGAGGATGTCGTACACGCTCGACCTGCTCCATACGCCACGAGCGCGGGCCTTTCCTGGTGGTTCTGGCGGCGGGTACTTGGTGAGGTCTGCGTTCAGGCGGTCTGCGATCGTGTCGCAGCCGATGCGTTCGTAGTACCGCCACATCGCCATCTGGGTGACGGTTCCCCTTTGAGGCCATCGGGTTCCAGACGTGACTTTGTGTAGCCCTTCGCGGCCTTGGACGGGTTCGGGTGCTTGAAGACCTTCGTTTTGTAACCGTGGCACGGCTTACCGATGTTCCAGCCCTCGCGCACGTGGGTGCAGAGCCCGCCCCATGATTGCTCAAGCGTGTTGAGAACCTCGTACTCGGCCACCGACTGGTTGATACGGCGTTGCAGGATGCGCTGTGCGCGGCTGCCGGAGACCGTGATCGGCTCGTTCGAGGCGAAGAGCGGCACATCGTTGCGCTCGAGTTCGCGCTCGACCGACAAGCCCTCGTACGCTCGTCGGGCGACTCGCGCGATGTTCTCGCAGATCACGACGTCGAATTGACGTTTAGGGTTCGCGGACTCGGTGAGCAGATCGGCGATGCCGCCGTCGCGTGCGATGGGGATGTCGAAGCGTTCGTAGTTTTCGCCGCGTCCGCGAGCAGCTAGGTCCATGCGTCCTGACTCGACGTCGTAGAAATGCGCGACGATCACCCAGGACTCGGGAATGGCGGCCTTGGAGTTGCCGAGCTGGCGCAGGATGGACTGGCGTGGGTCCTGTTGGTCCTCGGTCGAGGTTCGCGCGAGGAAGGCGACACGTACTTCATCACGGAGAAGAGCTGTCGGCATCCCGAGCGGAGACACGGCATAGTCCGACAAGCCCGAGGGGCCGGACACCGGAACCTGCGTCATGCGGCCATCAGGTGTGGACAGCAGAGCTGGAGCCGCCGCGGTCAACTCGTCAGGTGAAATCATGTGGGCTTGCCGTCCTCGGGTAATCCGCGCTGAGCGCTTTCGTGGGCCCAGCGCAAGAGATCGGTGGTGGTGGCGGCAAGTCGTGTCCGAGCCAACTCGGCTTCGGTTCCATGGATTCGGTCTATATGACCAGAAAAGGTGCGATCAATGCCGCGCTTGCTCGGTTGAGCGTAGCACCACACAGGTTCCCCGGACGGGAGCGCAGGTTCGGGTTTCTCGTCTTCTGATGCTCGCGCCATCAGCCCTCCGAGACCGTCATCCGGGTACTGGCGCGGTGGCGAGACCTGTATCGAACCTGGTCTCGCCGGTCTCGCGTCCAGTCTCGCCGGACCGAAAAATGCCTCTGGAGACATGCGCGTCGGCAGCTTCGAACGATGCGGTCGCGTAGGAATGTCACTGGAACACGACGCACCCGATCGAGTGAATGGGAGGTTCTCTCCGAGACCTGGGGTGGGTGTCGTCGATTCGTATGTTCACGTCGACTGCGACATCCGGCTAATCTGTCAGGGATGGACTCGCCGACGGATCGCGAGCTGCTCAGCGCGAAACCGGGCAGTGAGGCTGAAGCGCGCGCCGTGTTCGAGCAGTTCGTTCGACGCCACCGAGACGCGGCATGGAAAATCGCGTTGAGTGTGACGCGGAGTCCCGAGTTGGCGGCCGAGGCGATGCAGGACGCCTTCTTGGTGGCCTGGCGTGGTCGAGAGCAAGCACCTGCACACGTGAGCATATCGACCTGGCTGCACGTGACTGTCATGAACGCCGCGAGGCGGGTCGATCGACTCGATCGCGTCGCTAACCGAGCATCGCCCGTCGGTGAGCTCCCGGACATTCCCACACCTGATATCGCCAATCAGGTCGCGTCCAGGGTCGACTTCGAAGCAGCTTTGGGACGGCTAGCCGCGGATCAACGCGCGGCCCTGGCTCTTGTCTATCTTGGCTACTCCGAGCTCGAAGCAGCCCATCAACTGCAGGTCAGTCCGTCGACTTTCAAAAGACGGCTCGCCAAAGCAAGGGAGAGCCTGGCACAGGCTTCTCCTCAACTTGAGCAGCGTGATAGACCCGGCACCTCTCAGCCCACCAGGTCGCACAAGCCTGCGACCTGGTATTTCGGCCCGGCGGAGACCGAACCCGACTTTCCGGAGACGTCCTTGACCAAGGTGTACGAGGGTTTGGATCGTCTCTTCAGCAAGCTCGGGCCGCCGCCGGACGACCTCCTCGCCGACGGCACGGACAGGACGCCCCGCTGATGAGTGACGAGAAGCCACCGCCGTCCCGCGCTGTCCAGATCGCTCGGATGTGGGCGCGAGTTCCGGCCGAGCACCTGGAAGTCGCACTCAAGGCGCTGGAACCAGAGCTCCAGCGGGAACACGAGCGTCAGCTCGAAAGTATCCGGAGGGAAGACGCCCAGCGGCTCGAGGTCCTCCGGAACGAGCAGGAAGAGCGGCGTCAGCGCCACTTCCGGCATCTTTGTGGTTTGTGGGCGGGCTTCGCCCTGGTGATCGGCATGCTCGTCGGTGCGGTCATCGTCGGCGTCAGTGGGCAGGTGTGGTTGGCGGCGCTCCTTGCCGGCCCCAGCCTCATCGCGTTGGCGAAGATCTTCGTTCTCCGCCGATCGGATCCTGCCGATGCGCGGCAGCTCGAACCACCAGCCGAGCAGCCACCGGCCTGAAGGTGCCGAGACTGGCCTTGGCTCCGGCGAGACCCTGGTCGCCGCGAGGGAGACAACAAGCCGAATCGTAGGAACCTCCGACGAGCCGGGCACAGTTCTGCTCATCGTCGGCTAGGGATAGCGAGACCCACAAACCCCCGTCTCGCTTCGTTCACCAGAGTCGAGACTGCGCTTGGGTACCGGTCTCGGGCATAGCGATCCAATCTCGCCTGGCGGCTTGGACTGCCGTCCAGCACTGGCCTTCGTACGTCCGATCGGGTGACCTTTCGGCTTGCCCCAGCCCAGGGCAAGCATCTGAGCCAGGGAAGGGGCGAGGGGCGGTTTCGAGCCTCGTGGCGATCTTGTCGCCGCTCGAAGGGCCACCGCGATGTCCGCCTCTGCCTGCAGCCCACTTACCGCACTTCAACGACAGCTTGCCCGCCCCAAGGTGCTCGAAAGGTTCGACGCCGCGTTGTGTTCATGGTCAGAGCACGACACGGCGCTGGCCGACGTCGGATCTCATCAGCAGCTGACTGACGTGTTGAGCGGCCGCGACTATGCACGTCACGACGAAGTCCTCTACGCGCTACTGCAGCGGGCCGCGATCGAGCGTGACGAAGGAGCCGTTGCCGCACAACTCGCTCTGAACGCCATGCTGCCCGCCGTGCCTGGCATCGTCGGCCGGGTCATTCGTGCGACTCGGGCAGCGCTCGGCGCGTTCGGTGCTCGCCGCGGTGTAACCGGGGGCGGAGTCTCGGCGAATGAGGCGAACACCGATGTCCAGGCTGCGGTCATCGGGCACCTGTGGGAGCAGATCCGCTGCTATCCGTTGCGCCGTCGTCACCATGTCGCAGCCAACCTGGTCCGTGACACTCAACGGTCGGCTCTTCGCGCGCTGGGTGTCGATACCAGTCAAGTCGCCGCGGAGGTCGTGAGCATCGACGACGATGCGGTGCACCGTCCACTCGCCGAGGTGCAGACCGAGAGGGATGCGTCGGAACAGCTGTTGGAACTGCTGTCGTGGGCGGTCGAGCAGGAGTGGCTGGACAAGCAGGAAGCAGCCATTCTCACCGCGCGATATTTCGGCGAAGACATGGGGCGTGACGGCGTCGCGACCGACCGGCAGCTCGGTGCGCTGTTCGGCGTGAGTCAACCGACCGCCACGCGTCGGCGGAACCGGGCGCTCGACACGCTGGCGAACGCTGGTCGCGAATGGCAGCGACAGTACTAGCGCTTCGGGGCCCGAGCAGCGGGCGAGGTGCATCAAAGGTCAGCGGTGCTGCGCGTGTCTTGAGCGCCGCAGCCCGCCAGACCTCAGGGAGTCTCTGTGACCGGACCCCGTACAGACCTTGCCCCCGGTGAACTTCTTGTCGCCCACGCCCGCGTCCGAGCGAGGGATCTGGGACGACGGCTTGGATCGGCTCTCGTCGATCGGCAGCTGTACGAGGAGCTCCGGCGCTTCCTCGACGAGGTCGGGTTCCCGGCGTGCGACACACTGGACAGGCTGGCCAGTTCCGGTGATCGAGAGCTGCGCAAACGCCTGCATCAGGTGATGGGCATCGAGGCGCAGTCATGAAGCCCCGTGAGAACCGAATCGCGCGAATGATTCCTGATGCCCAGCTGGAGCCGGTTGCCCGCGCGGTCACGCGGCGGTTCGGCCGCGTGCTGGGATGGTGCGTGATCATCGCGAGTCCGCTGGCGGTGATCGTGGGCCTGGTGGTGCTGCGACCGGACGTGCCCTCCGGAGTCCCGCATGCCGATGCGCCGCTCGGGGCGGACCAGCCGCAGGGATGGGCGGAGATGTACATCCGGTCGTGGCTCTCGGCGAGCAGAGACGACTCCGCCGGGCTGGAGGCCTTCTACCCAGCGGGTCAGAAGTCGACCCGCGAGGTCGGTACACAGATTCCGGTCGACACCAGCACGCTGTCGGTGACATCGCCTCGACAAGGCTCGTGGACGGTAGTCGTCGCGGCCAGCATGCTGGTCCAGCAACTCGACGGGAAACATCACGCGAGGCTGACCTGCGCTCAGGTCAGCCTCGTCGGGAGCGGTGAGGGCTACGTCGCAGTGGCCTTGCCGACACCGGTCGCCTGCCCCCACACGCTCGCCGCGGTCGAATTCGACTACCCGGAAACCGCGGAACTGAACGGACCTATCGGGCAGTCCGTGCACGGCTTCTTGCTCGCCTACCTGGTCGGCCGAGGAGAGCTGGACCGCTACATCGCGCCAGGCACACGCATCGGCGTGATCGTCCCGCCCCCGTACGCGGAGGTTCAGCTGCTGGAGCTGCGGACGCATGAGCCGTTCGAGCCAGGTCAGGCAGCTCGGCCACTGGACGGAACCGAGATCCACGTGACGGCGCGTGCCTGGGGATATGACGCCATCGGGCAGGTCACCACCGTCGACTACGCCCTGACGCTCACAGCACGGGCAGGGCGCTGGGAAGTCAGCCGGATCGACCCGGCTCCGCTCCTTGCCGGGATCCCTGCCTCACCTTCGACCAAGGCCGGCGAATAGGAGAGACGAGATGTCGACCATCGTGCTCGCAGCCGATGTCAAAAGCTGGATCGACGCCAACCTCGCCTGGGGAGACCAAGCTGTCCGCCGCCTGATCCTGCTCGCGGCCGTCGTAGGCGGAATCGGTCTGCTGATCGGGACGCGAGGTAACTTCACCCGCTCGATCAAATACGGCGTGATCGCCGCGATCTTCCTGGGCATCCTGCTCAACCTCGACGGCGTATCCGGCATGTTCGGTGCCTGGTTCACCAAATGAGCGCGCAACGCGGCCGCGGCGATGTCCTCATCGGACGGTCGTATACGCGGTCGCGCCGGTTTCCGAGGATGTTCGGACGGATGCCCGGTCGCGACGGCGGCTACCTGCCCGGCGGGCCGTACACGCTCACTCAGGGCGTGGTCTTCTTGGTTCTCCTGCTCGTGGTGTGGAAGCTGCCGCTGCTGGATTGGCTCGGCCCGGCGCGTTGGGGTGTCCCGCTGACCGCGATCGCGATCCGGAGAGCTCGGATCGAATCACGGACACCGGCGAGTTGGCTGATCGGATTCATGGCGCACCTGTTCGCGCCGTCGTCGGGAACGCTGGCCGGGCGGGCTTACCGACCAGACCGGAAGGTGTTCTGCAGGCAGCGGTTCTACGTACACGGTATGGACGTGGGCGTGGACAGTAAGCCGACGACGATGTCGTCGTTGCAGCGGCTACTGGCCGGGGCGCGGTGATGGAGAACCAGATCCTCGACATCAACGGCAACTTGCTGTTCTGCGCGGATGGATCGACATGGGCCGTGTGGCGAGCGCTTCCTCGGGAAAGCGCCCGGTCGGCGGGAAAGCAACTGCACGAGCTTTACAGCCGCACTGTCATGTTCATGAAGTCCCTGCGTGGTGAGGTGATGATCGCGTCGTTGTGCGAGCAGGTTCAGCCTCACGCGATCATCCGGCGTTGCCTCGCCGACATCGACCTCGACAAGAATCCGCACTGGGCGGAAACCGTGCACAACGCATGGGACCAGCTCGACGACCTTGACGTGCTCGGACGCAGCTACTGGATCGCTAAACCCCTCACCGGCAACGGGTGGCGCGACGGTGGCCGGGCCCTGCTGCGAGCCGTGGGAGTCGCGTTGAACGCAGGGCTCGGCATCCCACCGCGGCCGGTGTCTCCTCACATCGTTGCTGAGGTGCAGGAGCTGGCCCGCGTCACAGAACAGGAGCTCGGTGGCGCCATCCCGCTTCGGCCCGCTACCGAGGCCGAACTGCTGTGGTGGTTCTGCCGCGCACCGGTCCGCGGAGTACGTGAACCTCAGCTCGACCGCACGGCCGCAGTGCACAATTCGGGCGCGACGCTCTCGCACGGACGTGGGCGGGCGCGGCTGGTGACGCTCCGCGGCACCGTGTTCGACGAAGGCGGCCGCACGGATGAGCCCAAGCGGCTGGGGAATCCGTTGCAGGTACTGAACAAGCGGTTCCTCAAGTGCGTGACGCCGGACGACGACGGTCTCATCGAGAGCTACCAGGCATATCTGGTGCTTGCCGAGATGCCGCGGGCCTTCACCTTTCCCGGACACGAGATCTTGTCGCGCCTGGCGGACATCGGATTCGGCGTCGACTACGTCCTGCGGATCTCGGCCAAGACGAACGACGAAGCCCGCGCGGCCAACCGGCGCCGCACCCGGGACCTGATGAGTCAGGACGCCGAGCACGGCAGGGACACCGCCGGCGTCCCTGCTGATGTCCACTCGGCGCAGGAAGAGATCCAGCACAAGAACGCCCGGCTCGGCGCGAGTACCACCGAGATCGAACTCGAAGTCGGTGTCGTCGCCTGCGTGTGGGGCGCAACCGCCGCGGAGTGTGACGCGCACGCGAAGACGCTGCGGCAGACTTTCCTGGGCGGCGAGTACAAGTGGGAACGACCGCTGGGCGGACAGAAGCAGCTCTACCAGGCGCTGCTTCCCGGCTACCGGACTCCGCTGGTCGTGCGGGAATGCAGCCAGAACCTCCTGGCCAGTGACTGCGCGATGCTGCTGCCGATGTCGTCGACCGAGTTCGGTGACCCCAGCGGAGCGTTGTTCGGCATGGTGCTGGACGGCGGTGCGATCTCGCCGTTCCTGCTCGACCCCACCTACGGCCCCACCCACGACTCGTCCGGCGGTGTCGCGGTCATCGGCGAGCTCGGTTCCGGGAAGTCCGTTGTCCTGAAGAACATCGCCGCGGTCGTCCGTCTCATGCTCGACGGCCGCGTGATCGCCATAGACCGCACCCGAAGCCGCGAATGGGATCCCGTCGCACGGGCCCTCCCCGGGAACTGCCAGGTCGTCGACATCATCGATCCGACCCTCGACAATGAACGTGCCGCCGATACCGAGCTCCGGCACTCGTGCGACCCGCTTCGAGTGTTTCGCGGCAAGACCAAGTCCAGCACCGGAATCGCCGAAACCTTCTTCGCCTCGTGGCTGGACCTGGAGTCGAACTCGGCCGAACGTGACGCACTCGGTCGCGGCCTCGACCAGGTCAGCGGCACACCGGATGTATCGAGCAACGTGCTCATCGACGTGCTGGCCGAGCACGGTATCGCGGACCCGGCCTCATGGAGTCTCGCGGAGCGGCTGCGACGACTCCGGCGTGATCCGATCACCCGGCCGATCTTCGACGCCGATCTCGAACCTGTCGATCTGCTTTCCGCCGACATGGTGGTCTTCTGCACCAACGAAGTTCCGCTGCCCAGCACGCTCGAGATGAGCAACGAGCGGATGGCCGCACGTATCCCGCCGCGGAAGCTGTTCGGCCGCGCGTTCCACCTGCTGATCGCGGCGATCGCCAAAGAGATCTGCTTCGGGACGCAGCGATGGGGCCAGTTCATCTGCGACGAGGCCTACAACGTCACCGGCACGCCCGAAGGTCAGCAGATCGCGCTGGAGTTCGTCCGGGACGGACGTAAGCACGGTGCTGACGCCGCGTTCGGATCGCACACCGAGCGGGATCTTGGTGACGAAGTCCTTCGTGGCCTGATCGCCGTCCGCATGCTCGGTCGCCATCGTGACAGCGGACTTGCCCGGCACGGTCTCGCGTGGCTCGGCGTCGATCCCGCCGACACCCGCTACCAGGAGATCGTCACCAAGGACCTGTCGCCGCTCAATCCCGCCGGTGGCGAGCCAGAACGCCGAGCTCGGGCAGGTGAGTTCCTGGTGCGCGACCATTCCGGCCGTGTCGGCAAGGTCAAGGTCCTCACTCAGCCCTATCGGACGCTGCCCCAAGCCGTCCTCACCACGCCGATCGTCGCCCGCGGTCCACTCCGGACCTGAATCAAACCCCCAGGTGAGCGCCATGTCTCGGACACAACCGGCGACCTAGGGAGACGTTCATGACGCTCAACGTGCGTGTCGCGAAACCCCTCGCGCTCGCCACTATCCTGCTCATTCTGGTCCTCTGCAATGCCGCGCCCGCCAGTGCCCAGGTCTTGCCGCTGCCTCCGAACGAACCGCGGCCGTGCCAGCCGTATCCGCTGTGCCTGGTCGTCCCGGATCCCCGCGTGCTGCAGCCGACTCCGCCGAGCCTGGACCGCCCCGATCCGGACAGGCCGACGCTGCCCCTGCAGGACGATCCCGGGCACGCCGCGCACCTCAAGGGCATGTTCACCGTCGACGATGGCCATGGCCGCGACCTGCGCAACTACGACCTCTTCGCGAACTTGCCCTGGCTGGCCACCAATCCGATGCCGACGATCTGGCTCTGGCTGGCGAACATGGGCTTCGCCGTCGGCAAGTACGCGCTTGGCTTCGCTGTCTGGTTCACCGAATGGTCCATGACCGCAGGAGTCGTCGACTGGATCAAAGCGCCCGCCCAGGACCTGGAGAAGATCTGGCAGACCACGATCATCGGTGGGCTTAAACTCCGTGAACTGGCTCTGCTTATCGCCACCGGTTACCTCGGACTGCTGTTCACACGTGGCCTCACTACCCGTGCTTGGCGGGAAACCGTGTCCACGATCGCCATCAACGTCATGGCCATCGCGATCGTCAGCCCCTTCACGGGGGCGGACATCGACGCCGACTTCATCATCGCGGTCGCCAACCGCGCCAAGGACATCGGCGACACCCAGGTCAAGGCCGCCCAGGCCGCCGCCATAGATGCCGCGGCCCAAGCACAGCGCGCCGCCGACGCGGCACGCGACGCCGCGGCCGACGTCGCTCCCGCCTACCAGGCGGCCGCCGCAGCCGCCAGCTCGGCCGCGGACGCCGCTCGTTCGGCCGCGGCGGCGCAGCAGTCGGCCGCCGAGGCAGCGATCCATGGTGCCGCGGCCCGCAAGGCCGCCGCGGACGCGGACGCCGTCGACGCCAGCGCCCAGGCTGATGCCCAGGCCGCCCGCGCGGCGGCGAACCAGGCCGCCGCCGACGCCGCCCTCGCCGGGCGGCTGGCCGACCAGGCCGAAGCCGACGCCCGCGCGGCCCGCAAGGCCGCGAACGACGCCACCACCGCGGCCAACGAAGCCAGCGCCGCCGCCACCCGCGCCGAACACGACGCGGCCGCCGCGAGAGAAGCCGCCGCACAGGCCCAGCGTGACGCCGACGCCGCCCGCGCCTCGGCCGACCGGGCAGCGCAACACGCCCGCGACGCCGACCAGGCGGCCACCAACGCCGAGAACTACGCCAAAGACACCCAGGCCCGCGCCGACAACGTCGGGCAGGTCGCCCGGGATATCCAGGCCGAGCTGGCTCAGATCCAGGAACAGCTGCGGTTGGAGGACGAACAGCGGCAGCGGGAGCAGGCCGAGGAGGCCATCACCGACGACAGCGAGGTCCCCGCACTGACCGCGGAGGAAGTCGAGCTGCTCCGCACAGAGCAAGGGCAAGCAGGTGTCGATCAGTACAACCTCGCCCGCGCGGACTCCAACAAGCCTCTGCTCGACTTCATCGTCGCAGAGGGCGGGCAGATCATTCTCGACATCGTCGGCTACAACGACGCCAAAAAATGCTTCACCGAAGGCGATTTCATCGCCTGCGTCATGACCGTCATCAACGCCCTCCCCATCCTCAAAATCGCCTCGGTCCTCAGCAAGATTCCCGACGCAGTCTCCGCCGTCGTCCGCATCGTCAAAGGCATACGCACTTTCAAAGACCTCAAGATCGCCGGCCGAAGGATCGCCAACAACCTGCGCGACGTCATCCGGCAGCTCCGCAACTGCCACAGCGTCGCCAGCGACGGATTCGCCGCCGGCAAACCTTGCAAAGTCCTCGACAAAGAAGAGGAACTGAAGAGAGTCGAACCCCGGGTCGACCCCGAACCTGGACCCCGCCTCGACCCGGCCAAGGACAAGAAACGCGTCGACGACTGCGGCAACGGCACCATTCCCGCCGACCAGCCCGTCAACGACCCGCTGGAGCCCTTCACCTACCTCGGGGATCCCGCTTTGCGAGCGCGAGGCGGTATCACCTGCGTGACCAAATCAATTCAAAACACAGGAACCAGGGCCACTCCCGTCGGATTCGACGGAAGCACCATGCAACGCGGCCACCTCATCGCGGCCCGATTCAGTGGATCAAACTCCTTGATCAATATCGTCAACCAGTACAAGCGAGTCAACAATCCAGACGTCAAAGTTGTCGAGAACTCGATAGGCCGAGCGCTGGCTACAAATAAAGGAATAATCTATCGAGTATGGGTGCAATACCCATCGGGTATGGCCCCGCTTCCGCAGTGGATTTTCATCGACGCCATCGGAAACAATGGATACCGCTGCTATGCGACGATTGAGAACATTGTCGGCGGGGGTGCGGTCAGTAAGAGTGGGTGCTATTGATACAATACTCCCATTCGACGCCCCCCTAAAGGAGAGTTGTGAGTAAAAGCTCAGCAAGGGAACTGGTGGAGCGTCTCGCTCAAATCTCGGGATGGCGGGGCGAAATCGAGACCGCACGTGACTGGGAGTTCGTTGAACGCGAACTCGGCACATCACTGCCGGATGACTACAAGCAGTTGCTCTCGAGGTTCCCTTCTGGAAGCTACCGGAACGCGATCTGGGTTCGTAACCCTATCGACGCGCGCGTAGACCTTTCTGATTACATCGAAAACGATGTTCGCTCGGTGATCGATGTCATCGGGGACGAGGAAATGACCTACCTGGATGATGCCGACTACCGGCTATTCCCAGAGCGTGAAGGACTTCTTCCATGGGGAGATGACCTGCAAGGAGGAATGTTCTGCTGGGTGACCGGCCGCTCCGAACCAGATCACTGGCCGGTCGCCTACTACAACCAAGACCTCGACAAGTGGAAAGAAACCTCGAAGCCGATGGTCGAGATCATCCTCGAAGTACTCGTCAATAACGGTGAAAACAACATACTCGGCTGGAACCTGGACCACGAGCCAGCGGTCTTCAGGGTCCCCTCTGTACATCTTGGCAATGGAATATGGAAGCCGAATCCAGGATACGAATGACCTAACACGTGTGCGATGGATAGCAGGCAGCGAGGTGTGGCTAATATTGTGGCCGGTGCGGGCCAGGGAAAATCGATGACTTACTCCGAAATCCCGTCCCGCGTCGATGAGATCGACGCCCTGCTGGGCTGGCAACGGCAGTCCACCCCCCGAGAGGTCCTGGGCAACCGTGGAGCAGGATCTGGGTGTCACGCTGCTGCTTACCTGGTTCCCGGGTGGGTGTTCAGGCGGATCACGATCGACAGTCCGGTAGCCGGCGATCAAGCCTGGGGCGAGTACAAGTACGCCTTCGACGAACTCCTGCAGATCCTCGGCGACGAGGACCTCGAATACCTCGACAATGTCGACTACACCCTGTGCCCCGAACCCGGGGGCCTGCTCCGTGGGGATCCGATGGGCACGGTGGAACCTTCTGCTGGATCACGAGTTGCAGCGTGCGCGCAGAGTGTGTTCTCCATCGGCAAGGGTTTGTTCGCAGGGTACTGGTGGTGTCTCCAGTCGCCTGTGCGGCGAGCTTCTCGCGCCAGCCGCCATGCGGTTGGAGGGTTTCTACTGTTGGCAGTCGTTATCCCGCCTGGCTGAACTTTGCGGGAGTGCGCCGCGCTGAGCTGCGGTTCGATAGGTAGAGCTGGACGGTGGTCGCGCGGGTTGCACGGACTTGGTTTTCGGATTCGGCGGGCACATCGGGAGCGTGCGGACTATCTGCTGTTTCGTGGTTGTTCGGGTCTGGTTTTCGGGTCGCGGGTTGCGTCGGCTACCGGGGAGGTGCCGGTGCGCGAAGATGACCGCATGGTCGACTTGGTCAAGTTCCTGCGGGGCCGCAACGAGGATGGCAACCATGCCTACGCCGAGGTGGCCCACCGCTTCGGCGGTGACGTCCTCCTCGACAGCCACCTGCCGATGCTCGACCTGGTAGACATGCTGGCCAGGCAGTACGAAGCGACGGATCCGGCGGATGTACGCCACGCTGGTCTCGCGTACGCGAGACCAGCGTGCTAGTGCAGTCCCCAGCGGACACCGGCATGGATGGACGGTGCAGGATCCCCGCAGGCAAAACGAAGCAGTTCAGGCTGGGAGCGCGTTATCATCGCAGGTCAGCAAGTGTGCTCCCCGCAGGCGCGGGGATGATCCGTACACCCGCCCGCTGGTGGAACTCGGCGCCGTGTGCTCCCCGCAGGCGCGGGGATGATCCGATCTCGACCGGCCGTGGTCGGCGTGCATCTGGGTGCTCCCCGCAGGCGCGGGGATGATCCCGTGATCGATGGACCTGAGATCGACTTCAAGCCCGTGCTCCCCGCAGGCGCGGGGATGATCCGCCGGGCATGTCGATCTGCTGGCGCACCGTCATGTGCTCCCCGCAGGCGCGGGGATGATCCGCCGCAGTCGTCGACGGGGATCTCGGCGGTCGGGTGCTCCCCGCAGGCGCGGGGATGATCCGCGCTGGACATCGGCGTCGGCGACCACGTCCTGGTGCTCCCCGCAGGCGCGGGGATGATCCGGTGCTCGCCGCACCGGGGGCCCTGTACGCCTCGTGCTCCCCGCAGGCGCGGGGATGATCCGAGTGAGACATGCCCATAGAGCAGCCATTACTCGTGCTCCCCGCGAACGCGGGGACGGTCCGAACCAGCGCGGGCCTGGTCCACGTGGCGGTGTTCCGTGCGGGTGCGGAGATTATCGGGTACTGGCGGGGGATGACTTTTCGAGCTTTGGTGCTCGCGCACTATGGTGCCCCGAGTCCGAATTTCGGGTGTATCCATCGTTGTGCCTGTGAGCTGGCTACCGGAGTCGGTGTGGTCGCGATTTTGTCGGTGCCTCGTGCAATAGTGCGCCCTTCGTGTGATGGGGAGGGGAGAGGTGCTGATGGGGCAGGTGTCGTTGAGTGCTTCCGCGCGATCAGTGTGGGCGAAGTCGGTGGATGAGGCTGGTGATTGGTTGCCGTTGTGGCAGCACATGGACGATTCGGCTGATGTTGTGGCCGGCTTGTTCAGGAACTGGATACCGGCAAGCGTCGTGGGTTTGCTCGCGATGGAGTTCGACGGAGATATTGATCAGTGTCGGGCTGCGGTGAGGTTTCTTGCCGGTGTGCATGATCTGGGCAAGGCGACGCCTGCGTTTGCGGTCCAGTGCACGGTGCTGGCGCAGCGGATGGGTGGGCATGACCTGTACCTGCCGCTGAGTAAGTCGGAGCTGCCGGACCGGCATCTGACTCATCATTCTGTGGCTGGTCAGCATTTGCTGGTTCGATGGTTGCTTGAGCAGGGGTGGTCGAAGTCTGCGGCGCGGTCGTGGGGTGTGGTGGTCGGTGGCCATCACGGTGTTCCGCCTGCTGCGGCCGATGAGCGGGCCGCGAGACCACGTGAGGTTCCTTGGCTGTACGGAGAGGGCCGCTGGGTGGACGTGCAGCGGGAGCTGGTCGCGCGCATGGCCACGCGATCGGGTGCCTTGGAGCACTTGCCAGCGTGGGGTGAACGCGTGCTGTCAGCGCGGTTCCAAGTCCTTGTCACGGCCTTGGTGATCATTGCTGATTGGATTGCCAGCAACAGCGATTTGCTTGCCTTCCATGGTGATCGGCTGCCACCGGTGACTGAGGCGCCGGAGCGTGTGCGGCGGGCACTGGAGGTGTTGCGTCTTCCGGTGCCGTGGCAACCAGGTGCTGACGTGTTGGGCGTCGATGTTGCGGCGTTGTTCGCGTCGCGGTTCCAGCTGCCGGCGGGCGCGGGACCGCGACCTGTTCAGGCGGCCGCGTGCGAGGTCGCGCGGACGATGCCGGAACCGGGTCTGCTCGTGATCGAGGCGGCGATGGGGGAGGGCAAGACGGAGGCGGCGTTGGCCGTAGCGGAGATCATGGCCGCCCGGTGGGGCGCGGGCGGGTTGCTGGTGGCGTTGCCGACTCAGGCCACGAGCGATGCCATGTTCGCCCGGGTGATGGCCTGGCTGGATGCGATCGGTGCCGGCGAGCAGCAGGTGGGTGGTTCCATCATGCTCGGGCATGGGAAGGCGCGGTTCAACCGCTTGTTTCAGGGGCTGGTGCGGGCGGGACGTCTGGCTGGGATCGGGTGCGACGACCACGATGCACGGGGCGGGCACGCGGTGATCGCGCACTCGTGGCTGTCGGGACGGAAGAAGGCGCTGCTGGCCAATTTCGCGGTGGTGACGATCGATCAGTTGTTGTTCGCGGGGTTGAAAGCGCGTCATCTGATGCTGCGGCACTTGGCGTTGGCGGCCAAGGTCGTGGTGATCGACGAGATTCACGCTTATGACGCGTATATGAACTCGTACTTGACCAAGGTGCTCACCTGGCTGGGCGCGTATCAAATTCCGGTGGTGGCACTGTCGGCGACGTTGCCCGCCGGTCAACGGCGCCTGCTGGTGCAGGCGTACCTGCGCGGCCGCGACCGACACGCCGCTGCGGATCTTGCCTGCCTCGACGGCGATATCGGCTATCCGGCGCTGACGTGGACGTCCGGCGACGCGGTGTCGACGCGGACCGCGGACTCCTCCGGCAGAGCGACCCGTGTGCTGGTCGAGAGATTCGCCGATGGGCTCGATGATCACGATGAGCTGGTGGCGTTGCTGCGTGACAAACTCTCCCGTGGAGGAACGGCGCTGATCGTACGGAATGTGGTCAGCCGCGTGCTCGACACGGCCGAACGACTGGAAAAGGCGTTTCCCGGCGAGGTGACCATCGCCCACTCCCGGTTCATCACAGCCGACCGGGTCGACAACGACCAAGCCCTCTTGGACAGTTTCGGGCCACCGGATCGCGCGGTGACGAGGCCGGCGCGGCGTATCGTCGTGGCGTCGCAGGTGGTAGAGCAGTCGCTGGATGTCGACTTCGACCTTCTGGTTACGGACCTGGCGCCGATCGACCTGATCCTGCAACGGATCGGGCGGTTGCACCGACATCAGCGAGGCGCAAAACAGAACGAGCGTCCAGGACCGCTGCGTATTGCGCGGGTCTACGTCACCGGCGCGGACTTCACGCAGGCCCCGCCTGCCCTGGAACCGCTGGCCGAACGCCACGTCTACGGCGCACACGCCCTGCTACGTGCTGCGGCCGTCCTACAGGAACGGTTCGGAGCGTCCATCGAGCTGCCTGGAGACATCGCGCCACTGGTTCAAACGGCCTACGGGCCTGACGACATCGGCCCCGAGCAGTGGCGCGAGACGATGACCGCGGCGGCCGAACACTGGGAACAACGAACGGCGAATCGGGAAGACAAGGCCAAGACCTTCCAGATCACGGACCCGCCGATGCCCGGCACCACGATCAGCGGGTGGGTATCGGCCGGAGTCGGTGAGGCCGACGACGAGACCGCCCAGGGACAGGGACAGGTGCGTGACGGTGCGCCGAGCCTAGAAGTGCTGCTGGTCTGCGACGACGGGAGCGGCCAGTGGCGCACGCCATCGTGGCTCGGCGACGACGACGGAGGGCTGCCGATACCCACGGAACGGACCCCGCCGGATCACGTGGCGGAAGTGATGGCGTCTTGCACGCTCCGGCTGCCGCTGACCTTCAGCAACGCCGCCGCAGAGGACGAACTGTGGAAGGCAACACCACCAGCGTGGGAAGACTCGCCGTTGATCTATCGCCAGCCAGCCCTGAGGGTCGATCAGGACGGATGGGGCGAGATCACCGGTCGCCGCGTCCGCTACACCCCGGCGAGGGGGCTGGAGGTGTTCGACGATGCCAACTGATGAACGTCACTCGGGCTCGCAGACTAGCGGAGACACTCGTGCCGGCCTGCGTGTGAAGGTCGAAAGGTATTGAGGTGGTCGGAGTTGATGAGTAATGCCTCGAACAGCAGCGAATTTAATCTGCTCGACGAGCCGTGGATCACAGTGCTCCCGATCAAGGGTCGCGAGCGAGAGGTGTCGATGCTGGAGGTGTTCGAGCAGGCACCGCGGCTTGCGGTGATTGGTGGGGAAGTATCGACGCAGGCGTTCGCGATCACGCGTCTGTTGTTGGCGTTCCTGCACCGCGCGGTCGACGGGCCGGAGGATCAGCCAGCGTGGTCGCGGCTGTGGGACCAGACCGAGCTGCCGATGGAGCAGATCAAGAAATACGCCCATAAGGTGCGGTACCGATTCGATCTCTTCGACGAGCAGGCCCCGTTCTTTCAGATGCCGGGCCTGCGGACAGCGAGGAACGAGGTGTCCGGGCTGGAGAAGATCGTCGCGGACGTCCCGAACGGTGAGCCGTTGTTCACGACCCGGTCGGCGTCGGATCTTTCCCGGATCAGCGCGGCGGAAGCGGCCCGGTGGCTGGTGCACACGCACGCGTTTGACCCGTCGGGCATCAAGTCAGGCGCGGTAGGCGACCGCAAAGTCAAGAACGGCAAAGGGTATCCGGTCGGCCCGGGGTGGTCCGGGCAGATCGGTGGCGTTTTGGCGCAGGGTGCCACGGTGCGGGAGACGTTGCTGTTGAACCTGATTGCCCGGGACGCCGACACCTATGTCGGAGTCGGCGGGGCCGCAGATGTGCCGCCGTGGGAGCGTGATGTCGACGGCCCGGCCTGGTCCGAGGAACTTCCCGTTGCGGGGGCGATTCAGCTGTATACCTGGCAGACGCGTCGGGTTCGGCTGCAGGGTGGTCGGGACGGCGTGACGGGTGTGGTGCTGGCCAACGGTGATCGGATGCAGCCGCAGAATCGGCAGAATGTCGAGCCGCACACGGCCTGGCGCTACAGCGAGCCGCAGAGCAAGAAGGCCGGGCGGACGGTCTACATGCCGCTCGGGCACGACCCGGGGCGTTCGGTGTGGCGAGGGCTCGCGGCGATGCTGCCGTCGATCTCACCGCGACGGGATAAGGCCGGTCAGCCGGCGTCGTGGCTGGCCCCCGGCGTGCTGCAGTGGTTGTGCGATTTGGCCGAGAACGACCATCTGCCTGAGGATTTCGTGGTGCGGCTGCGGGTTCACGGCGCCGTGTACGGGGCTCAGAACGCGACGTTCGCGGAGATCGTCGATGACGTGTTGCCGATGTCGGTGGTGCTGCTTCGCCAGGACCGCCCGGACGCGGGCAGGACCGCTGAAGGCGCCGTCGGCGACGCCAACCAGGTGGCCGGATATGTGTGGCGGCTGGCGGAGAACCTCGCTCAGGCAGCCGGCGCCGGATCGCAGTCCGGCGCCGGGGACCGGGCCAGGGACACCTTCTACGCGGCTCTGGAGCAGCCGTACCGGTCGTGGTTGGCTGGGCTGCGCCCGCGGCAAGACCTCATCGCGGCCAGGTCCGCGTGGCAGGTGCTCGTCCGTGGCCTGTGTCAGCCGATCACGGCGGAGCTGCTCAGAAATGCTCCCACGGCTGCGTGGACCGGCCGCGAAGTCAACCAGCGTCTGGTGAACGTGCCCTTGGCCGAGGTCTGGTTCAACGCAGCCGTGCGCAAGGCCCTGCCGCTGGCCTTCGGCAGCTCGAACACTCCTATGGAGGTAGCGCGATGACCACGACCGACAGCGATTCGCCCCCTGGTACCGCGGAGCAGGCGCCGCGGCGGCTGGGCACGCTGGGCCACGCCCTGGACTGGCGTCTCGAGCGGCTGCAGCGGGAGTACATGCGCGGGTCACCGGCGGCTCGCGCCGATCTCGCTCGCCTGCGTCGCGGGCTCGGCAAACCCGCGGGCAGCGTTCCGGAGATCTGGGAGCTCACCGTGGGCGCCGTACCGACGACCCTGAGCTGGGACGGGGACACGCCCAGCTGGGCCGAGCAAGCCGCGCATGCCGCACTCACCCTGTATGCCCTGCATCAGCAGTCCTCGTCCGTGCCCGCACACGTTCCGGGCGTGTCGCTGGGGACAGCGGTCGGCCAGCTTCGGTTCAGTGACCAGCGCAGCGAAAACGCGGTGACGCGCCGGTTCATGGCCGCGGCGACAGCCGGGTCAATGGAGGGGGTGCTGACCCATGTCCGCGGTTTGATCACCCTGCTGCGCGGCGAACAACGCGGAATCGACTACGCCCGCCTCGCCGACGACCTGGCCCGCCTGGTCACACCCGGCCGAGCTCACGCCGTCCGGCTGGCATGGGGCCGCGCCTTCTACCGCACCACCCGCCCAGCCAAGGACGACGCCACCCCGGCCACCGACGCTCCTGTAACCGTTCCCGACACCGAGAAGTGAGGCAAACCATGAGCCGCACCCTGATCGATATCCACATCCTGCAGACCGTGCCCCCGAGCAATATCAACCGCGACGACACCGGCGCGCCGAAATCCGCAGTGTATGGCGGTGTTCGCCGAGCACGGGTGTCCAGCCAGGCCTGGAAACGCGCCACCCGGGTCGCGTTCGATGACCACCTCGACCGCTCCGAACTCGGAGTGCGCACCAAACGCATCGTCGAGCTGCTCGCCACCACGATCGCCGAACAGTCACCGGACCTGGCCGACCGCGCCAACGACCTCGCCGCCGAGACCATCCGGGCCGTCGGCATCGACGTCAAGGCCCCGAAAAAGACCAGCGCGGACAAGAAACCTGTCGCGGAAGCCGGCTATCTAGTGTTCCTGAGCCGCCGTCAGATCGAGAACCTCGCCGCGGCGGCGATCGACGCCGCCGGCGCCGACGATGCCCCGAAGGCGTTGAAGGCAGCGAAAGTCAAAGACCTCGCCGACCGGGACCACTCGGTGGACGTCGCCCTGTTCGGGCGGATGGTCGCCGACCAGGCCGACATCAACGTCGACGCCGCGGCCCAGGTCGCGCACGCGATCAGCGTGCACCCGGTGGAAACAGAGTTCGACTACTTCACCGCCGTCGACGACCTCAACTCCGACGAGGAGACCGGCGCCGGGATGATCGGCACGGTCGAGTTCAACTCCTCCACTCTCTACCGATACGCGACCGTCGATGTGAACCGGCTGGCCGACAACCTCGGCGATAAAGCGGCAACGCAGCGCGCGGTTCAGGCGTTCGTCGAGGCCTTTGTCAGGTCCATGCCCACCGGCAAGCAGAACACCTTCGCCAACCGCACGCTCCCGGAAGCCGTCATAGTGCAGCTCCGCGACCGTCAGCCGATCAACCTGGTCGGCGCGTTCGAGAACCCGGTCCGCGAACTCGAAAAAGGCGGACGAGTCAAAGCGTCCGCGGAAGCGCTGCGCGACGAGGCCCGCGAGATCGAACGTGCCTACGGCGAGCAGCCGGTCACGACCTGGGTCACCCGGGTCGGCACCGACACCGCCAGCCTGGACGATCTCGGTGAGAACGTCGCCTTGCACGACTTGCTGACCGCAGTCGGGAACCTGGTCGGAACACGCCTCGGAGAACAGTCGTGAGTGTGGTCGCGCTGCGTCTGGCCGGGCCACTGCAGGCTTGGGGATCTGGCAGCCGGTTCGTCCGCCGGGGCACCGACATCGCCCCCACCAAAAGCGGCATCATCGGGATGGTCGCCGCCGCGCGCGGTCTGCGCCGCACAGACCCGCTGGAAAAGCTGCTGGACTTGAGCTTCGGTGTGCGCATCGACCAACCCGGGCAACTCCTCCGGGACTTCCAGACCGCGCAGCGGCCCCGCCGCGACCGCAACGGCGACCTGGACTGGCAGTCGCTGCCGTTGTCGACCCGCTACTACCTCACGGACGCGACCTTCCTGGCCGTGCTGGAAGGCGAACGCGCACTCGTCGAAGGAATCGACGAGGCAGTGCGAGCACCGCATTTCCCGCTCTACCTCGGTCGCCGCTCCTGCCCGCCCGCCGGCCCGGTCGCGCTCGGCGTGTCCGACCAGTCCCTGCACGAGGTGCTGGAGACATGGCCATGGCTGGCGAGCAGCCGGGTGCAGAAACAACACCGCGAGCGCGTGGTGCGGCTCGCGACGATCCGGGACGCCGCACCGGACGAGACCACCGCGGAGTCCATGAGGGACACCCCGGTCAGCTTCGACCCGAATCACCGCGAGTATGCGTGGCGGTCCATCGTGCGCGACACCGTCGAGGTCCCCAACCCGCACGGCGTCAGCGACCCGGCACCCGAACACGATCCGATGACCGTGCTGGGAGGGTAACGATGTTCCTGACGAAAATGCAGATCAACCCGCGGCGACGCGGTGCACAGCAACTGCTGTCCTCACCGCAGGCCATGCACGCCGCCGTCCTCGCCGGATTCCCCGACGCCCGGCCCACCGAGGACGGCCGGATACTGTGGCGGCTGGACACCTACGCCACACACCGTGTGCTGCTGTTCATAGCCAGCCCGCACAAACCAGATCTGACCCACCTGGTCGAACAAGCGGGCTGGCCCACCACCCAGGCATGGCAGACCGCCGCCTACGACGGTCTGCTGGGCAGCCTGCGGGCCGGGCAGCACTGGCAGTTCCGGCTGACCGCGAACCCGGTCCGATCAGGCCGGCGCGAAGAATGGACCGAGACCAAACCACTGGGACACGTGACCGTCGAGCAGCAACAGCAATGGCTGCTGGACCGGGCGGAGCGGCTAGGCTTCCGGATCGCGCCCAGCAACGTCGGCGTAGGCGAGCCCGACCTGGCAGTGGTCGATCGATCGGTGCGCCGATTCGGCCGGGGCGGAGCGCCTGTGACAATCTCGATGGCCACCTTCAACGGACACCTTGAAATCGAAGATGTCGACGCCATGCGGCGGTCGCTGACCTTCGGCATCGGACGCGCCAAAGCCTACGGTTGCGGGCTACTCACCCTCTCTCGCCCAGGAGGGACCGGATGAGCACCGTCGGCAGACGCACGACAACACCGAAGGAACTGGTTCGTGCGGCCGACCGAGTGTCCTTTCTGTACCTGGACCGCTGTGTCGTCAACCGGGACAGCAACGCGATCACCGCAACCGACGAACGTGGCACCGTGCACATCCCCGCCGCGGCCGTCGGTGTCCTGCTGTTGGGACCTGGCACGACGATCACCCACCAGGCGATTGCGCTGATGTCCGACAGCGGCTCGACCGTGGTGTGGGTCGGCGAACGTGGTGTGCGCTACTACGCGCACGGTGTATCGCTGGCCCGCACTTCCCGTCTGATCCAGGCGCAGGCAGAGGCGGTGACCAACAGCCGGTCTCGGCTACGTGTCGCGCGGACGATGTACACCATGCGGTTCCCCGACGAAGACGTGTCCGAGTTGACAATGCAGCAACTTCGCGGCCGCGAAGGCACCCGCGTCCGCCGAATTTACCGGGAACACGCCGAGCGGACGGGTGTGGAGTGGACCGGCCGGTCCTACGACCGGACCGACTGGGACGCAGGCGACCCGATCAATCAGGCGCTCTCGGCGGCGAATTCAGCCTTGTACGGCATCGTCCACTCGGTCATTGTCGCGCTCGGATGCTCGCCCGCACTCGGCTTCGTCCACACCGGACACCATCGCTCGTTCGTCTACGACATCGCAGACCTGTACAAGTCCGACCTGACGATCCCCGCCGCCTTCGACATCGCCGCAGGAACGTCCCTCGACATCGCGGCCGACACTCGCCGACACGTCCGTGACGCCCTACACGGCGGCAAGCTTCTCCAACGCTGCGCCCGCGACATCCAACGTCTGCTGCTCGGAGACGAAACCAGCGATATGGACACCTACGAATACTTCGAGATCGACACCATCGCGTCGCTGTGGGACGAGCGACACGACCCGGTCCCCGGCGGAGTGTCCTATGGAGACCTGTCATGACGGTCATCGTTCTCACCGCCGTGCCACCGGGTCTCCGCGGCCACCTCACCCGCTGGCTGCTGGAGATCAGTCCTGGCGTCTACGTCGGATACGTCTCAGCCCGCGTCCGTGAGCTCATCTGGGAACGGATCGTCGAGTTCGTCGCCGAAGGCCGAGCTTTGATGGTGCACTCTGCCCAGGGAGAACAACGGCTCGAGTTCCAGGTACACGGACACGACTGGACACCTGTCGACTATGACGGCATCACCCTGATGCGCAGACAAACCACCCCCGCCTACGTCCCAGGAAACCCCGCAGACGTTCCACGCCGACGGCTGCGGACGGCTCGTCAGAGGGCGCCTCGACGCGCGACGAGACCGTCTGGAAACGGCGCAACGCCAGACGAAAATTCCGCAAGAAAGAGTAATCCTAGCCTGCCCGCAGCCAAACAAAGTGAAGCAAAACAGCTACCAGACGACGCTCCTTCGCAGGTCAGGAAGTGTGCTCCCCGCATGCGCGGGGATGATCCGGGAACAAAAACTATGCCTACCAGCCAGAACGGGTGCTCCCCGCATGCGCGGGGATGATCCGCAGCACGTCCCGCTCTCGGGTAAGGTCGGGAAGTGCTCCCCGCATGCGCGGGGATGAGCCGTCGAGTACGACGGCGACGGACAAGGCACCCGCGTGCTCCCCGCATGCGCGGGGATGATCCGGTCTCCGTCATCGAGTGCGGCCAGCGTGTCCAGTGCTCCCCGCATGCGCGGGGATGATCCCGCCGACCGGGAGTTCGAGCTGGCCGTGAGCCAGTGCTCCCCGCATGCGCGGGGATGATCCGGACCGGGTGCACCACGACCCGGCGAGGGCGCTGGTGCTCCCCGCATGCGCGGGGATGATCCGCAGTACGAGGGCAAGGTGATGTACCGGTGGGGGTGCTCCCCGCATGCGCGGGGATGATCCGAAGGCCGGCGAGTTCGCCTCATCGGTAGCCACGTGCTCCCCGCATGCGCGGGGATGATCCGGGCGGCATCGCACAGCCGTGGGGCACCGCGATGTGCTCCCCGCATGCGCGGGGATGATCCGCAGTACGAGGGCAAGGTGATGTACCGGTGGGGGTGCTCCCCGCATGCGCGGGGATGATCCGAAGGCCGGCGAGTTCGCCTCATCGGTAGCCACGTGCTCCCCGCATGCGCGGGGATGATCCGGGCGGCATCGCACAGCCGTGGGGCACCGCGATGTGCTCCCCGCATGCGCGGGGATGATCTGCTCGTCTTCAACACCGAGACGATCTGCTGGCTGTGCTCCCCGCTGCGGGGATGATCCGGGATCCTGGTTCGTGCGGTAGATCCGGATTTGGTGCTCCCCGCATGCGCGGGAATGATCCGCTTGCCCCCAGGCGATGGTAACCGGATTTAACGTGCTCCCCGCATGCGCGGGGATGATCCGACCGGCGGCGTCGGCCCGCAGGTCATCGCCGCGTGCTCCCCGCAGGCGCGGGGATGATCCGCCTTTGAGGACGGTTCCGGTCAGCTCGACAGGGTGCTCCCTGCATGCGCGGGGATGATCCGGCGATGCGGGCGCCGATGCCCAGGGCGATGAGGTGTTCCCCGCGTGCGCGGGGATGATCCGTGCCCTACGAGCAAGACGATGAGCAGAGGGACGTGCTCCCCGCATGCGTGGGGATGATCCGGCCGTGCCGTCACACCCGCCGGTCCCGTTGAAGTGCTCCCTGCAGACGCGGGGATGATCCGATGTACGCCATACGACCCCGTTGAGCACGACAGGAAAAACGGAGACAGAATGGAGCCCAGATCGACCGTTTGTAAACGCAAACATGATCTTGCACGTCGAGAAATTGCAGTTAGAAGCCCTGCATTTGCGATCTGTTTCAAGATCGCCGCAGTCGAACCCGCTGGCTTTAATCCGAGGGAATCTGCAGCGGCCAGGAGCGCCGACTCCGCACCGAGTCCGCCCCGCCCGGAATGGTGATGGTCATCGCGGATCTCCCCGGCGGAACGACACGGCAAGTGTGCGGCTTGCGCTGGCCTGCGACTGGTCAAGGTCGCGTGTCTTCTCCGTCGTCCGGGGTCGATCCAAGGATGGCGCGGATGATCGCCGCGACCGCGAGCAGCCCGGCGGCCAGGCCGACCTGCGACGTGTCGGACGGTAACGCTGTTTGCATTCGGTTCCGCTTCGGGCAGCTTCGAATCGCTGTCCTGGAATCAGGGTGCCCACTGCCGTTGGCAATTCACTGTAGTCACGCGGCTAAGCGCCAAGGTGCTCGATGGCCTGAGGTGTGTGACACCGGCCCGAACGTCGGTCTGCGGACTCGACGTCGGCGACGAGCTGATTGAAAGCGGCCACATGGTCGACGGTCATCGCCGTAAAGCCAGGGCTATGCCACGGCGTCCAGAACGCCGAGGATCCGCGCCCGCCGCCTATCCGAAAGCGCGCCGCACGCCACGCGGGCAAAGACCAGACTGCTCGCCTGGTCTTTGCCTCCCACTTGGGCGGGAACCGAGTCGCCTGAGGTTCTTGGGTCCAATCGGACTGGGTCTATGCGATCCGTCGTAGGGCTCTGATGACAGAACGGGCGTTGGTTTGCGGATCAGTTGGTTGTCAACTTCCCTGCCTATGATCGCGCTGGCTGTCTTTGCTCCTGGCTGGCTGTGCGCGGCTCGGATGGTGCGAGCGTTACGTGTCTGTCGACAGGCACTTCCGGCGCTGCATGATCAGCGGTACGACGGCGCTGATGACTAGTGGCCTCTCGTCGAACGATGTGCAGCCTGAAGGAGCTGCCCCTGTACCGAGAACAGATTGCACCCCGCTGTGCATCCCGGAGGAGCCTGTCCGGGGGCACCAACAGCAACCCCACAAGCCGATCCGGCGCGCTGCGCCGGGAGGTCTTGAGGGTTCATGGGTTCTACGATCCTTTCCGCCACCTGAGCGATCTCCGCCAGTTGGTCTGCCGGGAGTTTGATCGTGATTGTCGCATGTTCGCCGTCGTCGTGAACCACGATGGCGAGCTGGACGGCTTCGAACAGCGCCCGGAGGAGCTGCTCGGGCGCTTTGGCGAGATTCATCGCGAGGCAGGGGAGTGCGTCGATCAGGGCCTGCTCTGGTGGTTGTCTTTGATGAAGATCGCGACCCTGCGACCAGGTCGACTTGCTGTCGCTACTCCACGGTCGCATGCGTGGCGCGACCGTCGAGGAGATGTCCGGTCATGCCGGAGAAGTCATCTGCGCCGGACAGGCGTTCAAGGCATTAGCGACCGATCATGGGCGCGGAGACCCATCTTGCTGCGGAAAAAGAACTTTCACGCTGGACGATGTGTGTTTCTGTCATCAGTCATCTCTCAATGAGACAGTATGCGCACCTAAATTCGAATTTCAGTGGCATGCCGACGTTCGCAAACTCGCTCACGCGGCGTATCGGCGCGCCGATACCGTGAACTCGATGTCGCTTGTTCGAGTTCAATTTCGAACATATCTTGCGGTTGCGGTCTGGTTGAGGTATATGTCGGGCCAAGCCTGCGGTGGGCGCGAATTGAGGGCTCGCGACCGGGGGTCCATTCGCCACGTGCAGGTTGTTCGTGGGACGTTTGCGCGCCTCTGACAACGTCGTCGCACAACACGGTGAGCCCACTCTTCGCGGCGACGGACGGCAGCCGACAGGTTCGCGAAGCCCTTCGCCCGTGGTGAAGAAGCCTGCTAGGCTGGCACGCCAGGCCGCGCTATGGCAGTCGCATGACATCGAGGAGTGAGGCACCGGGGTATGAAACCAAAGGCGCCAGCCTTTCGTTTGCTTTGTCGTTTTCGGGTTATCGACGCTCCCAAGTGATTGGGTGAGAATGCCGGAGGCAATGGAGTGCGTACTAATGCGGCCGTGCTTATGGGGTCCAGGCAAAACTGGCAGATTGTTGAGCTGGAACTGGACGGGCCGGGACCTGGCGAGGTAATGCTCCGTATGGAGATCGCCGGGTTATGTCACTCTGACGAGCATCTCCGGTATAGCGAGGACGCCAGGTTCCCGATAATCGGCGGGCACGAAGGTGCGGGTGTCGTGGAAACGGTTGGCGAGGGCGTGACTGACGTCGTTCCCGGTGACCACGTGCTCTGCTCGTTCATTCCGGTCTGTGGCCGGTGTCGATGGTGCTCGACCGGGAGGTCGTATCTTTGCGATGACTCACCGTCCTCGACTGGCGCGATGACAGACGGTACGTTCCGGTTTCACCGCGACGGGCTCGCGTTCGGAGCGATGGACAGCTTGGGCACGTTCTCCCGGCATACGGTGGTCTCGGCGAGGAACTGTGTTCCATTCGACCGCACGGTGTCCTTCGAAGTCGCTGCCCTGCTGAGTTGTTGTGTTCCGACCGGCTGGGGCGCGGCCGTCCGAGTGGCGGAAGTGCGCCCGGGTGACGTGGTCGTCGTCTACGGCAGTGGCGCCGTCGGCTGCAACGTGATACAGGGTGCGAGGCTGGCAGGCGCCAGTCTCATCGAGGTGGTGGATCCCGTCGTAGGTAAGCATGAACTAGCGCGTGCTTTCGGTGCGACGGCGACTCATGCGGACTCCGATGGTGCTCGCGAAAGCATTTACGAGGCCACGGGCGGGCTTGGTGCGGACTCGGTCATTGTCGCGGCTGGCGTGGTGACCGATGATGTCGTCACGGCAGCGTTTGAGACTATCCGAAAGGGAGGAACGGTAGTCCTGGTCGGTGCCCATGACGTCGCATCGGAGTTGTCCGTGCGGCTGCCAGGTACGCTGCTCACCGTGGAGTGTAAGAAAGTGGTCGGCACTCTGTACGGGAACTGCAACCCGCTCAGCGACATTCCTATGCTTCTTGGGATGTACCAGCGTGGCGAGCTGGAGTTGGATGCACTGCTTTCCGCCCGGTACTCGCTGGACGAAATCGGCCAAGGCTACGCGGACATGCATGCGGGAAAGAACTTGCGCGGTGTGATTCAGCATGGCGAACGCTCCTGAACCTAGTACCCCGTGCCGGAGGTTCGTACGTCGGATCAACCCCCGCACTCACGTGCTCAGAGGCGGATCTCGGGAGTTTGGCCTCCCAGCACGCGAGATCCGCCTCCAAGCACGCAAGTCACGTCTCCGATCATGCGAGTTCGGCGAACGGGGTCACCGTGCTTGCCCACTTACTTACGACGCGAACTTCTGATTCGCGACACTGGAACAACTAGATCAAACAGAAAGAAGTACATGACTACTCGTCGAATGCTCCTCGTCTCCCTTGGTCTTGGCCGGGTTCCTGAATTCGTCAGTGGCGAGATCAAGGGCAAAGTCCTCGCCTTCGTCCCCACGGCCGCCACGCCGTATGAGGACCGGTCGTTCGTCGAACGCGACCGCATTGCCCTCGCGGGCATGGGTTTCGATGTCCGCGACGTGCCGCTGGAGGGCAAGAATGTGGAGACTCTGCGCGACGAGCTGGCCGAGGTCGAGGTCCTCTTCGTGGCCGGTGGGAATTCCTTCTACCTGCTGCAGGAAGTCAAGAGCAGCGGGTTCGACGTCGTACTAGAAGAGCTTCTCGATCGTGGTGTTCCATACATCGGCGCGAGCGCGGGAGCGATCCTGGTCGGCCCCGACCTGAGGCCGGTCACCACGCTGGATGATCCGGGTGCTGCTTCCGCCCTGAACGACATGACCGGGCTGGGGCTCGTCAACTTCGTTACGTTGCCTCACTACGGAGTTGAGAATTACCTGCCAGAATATCACTCGATCATCAAACGATATCAGGACGAACTGGATCTTATCCCGCTGCGTAACGACCAAGCCGTTGATGTGACCGGCAGCGAGCATGCCGTCGTCGACTCCGCAGAGTAGGGATGGTGGGGCGGGTGACTCTCGTCAAGTCCAACCTTCCCGCTCCTCGGTATCGCACGCTGATCGGCCAGCATGACATCGTGGAGCGGGCGCTCGACCTACTCGCTGGCCCTCCTGTCGATCGGCGTGTGTTGATCCATGGGCCCGCCGGCGCGGGCAAAACCTCGATCGCGAACGAGATCGGCATGAGGGTGGTCGGTGCGGCAGAATCGCCGGCAACCGGTTTCGCGGCCGTCATCTGGCTTTCCGCGCGGCCCGCGGTCTTTACCGCGGACGGAGTCCTGCGCTCGCCACTGGTGTGTGGCACGTTAAGCGACTTTATGACCAATATCTGCGTCGTCCTTGGCTCCCTGGAGATTCTGCAGGCGCTGCCGGAGGAGCAGCCCGCCATGTTGCAGGCGATGCTGGCGAGGCAACCTACGTTGGTCATCGCAGACGACATCGACGAAGTCGTGGACGAGCGGGTGCTGTCCTTTCTCGACTCGTTGCCAGGGCGGTGTGGTGTCCTCGCGACCAGTCGGATGCAGCTGAACTTCACGTACACGCTCAGGGTGTCCCCGCTTACGCGACCGCAGGCAGCTGAGTTGGTCGGCGAGCTCAATCGGGAAGGTGACGAAGCTTTTTCGGACGGCGCTGTCGCGCAGCTGTACAAGCTCTCCGGCGGAATTCCGCTTGCCGTTGTCTGGTCAGTAAATCTACTGCGGCTCGGCTACAGCATGAGTTATATTCTCGACCACTTCGGAACTACTGCAAGCGACCTGCTCAGGTTCTGTTTTTTCACGGCATGGGAATGGATAGAAAATTCTGCGGCCGCAGATCTGTTGATGGCGATCGCCTTGTTTTCGGCCGGGGCGCGGGCCGATATGGCCTACCGTGCGGCCGGGCTTGTCGAGGAGACGCCGGACGCCGAGTCTGCGTTGGTGCGTCTGCGCAGATTAGGGCTCGTTGAGCTGAGCGCTGACCGACTAATCCTGTTGCCGATGACGAGGACGTACATTATGGGAGTGGTCATGCCGCCACCAGGTGATCCGAACGGCGACGATATTCGTACTCGATGGGCCGACGCGCTCGCGACATATGTGAGGGAGAGCCTGGCGCTGTCACGCTGGCAGGACTGTTTCGACCGGATCGAGGAAGAGCGGGGCAATCTTGAGGAACTGCTCGCACTGGCGTGCACCCGGCACGGCGATGCCCTGCAGTTCCGGGCCGCGGTGCTGTACTCGGACATCAGCTACTACCTGTTCAGCCAGGGTTACTGGCAACTGCTGATCGAGCACGCTGAGTGGGCCCTGCCCGCCCTGCGAGAGCAAGAGCTTGGTGAGGAGTACCTGACGGTCCTGCTCACCTGGGTCTCCCGGGTGCACCTCCTGCGCGGCGACGACGAAAGCCGGGAAGCGTGCTTCGCCGAAGCCGAGCAGTACCTGGTGACCGTCTCCGAAGAGGAACGTCCGCTGTACGACGCGATCATCGGCTACAACCGTGTCACACAGCTTCGTGGCGATCCCGAACCGGATGCAGTGCCGACGCTGCGTGGAGCCGCCGAAATATTTCGGTCAATCGGACGCCATGAATGGCTCTCCCGGGCGGTCAACCGACTAGGCAACATCCTGTCCGCCAACCGCGACTTCGACGCGGCGATCATGGCGTTCAGCGAGGCCGTAGCGGTCGCGGAACCTTTCCAGGACTCCGCATGGGCGAAGGACATGACCGGTATCGGCAAGGGAAATCTTGGCGTACTGGCCAACCGTCAGCAGCGGCATGCCGACGCGGTCGTGCACCTTGAGGAGGCCAGGGAACAGCTCGCGCAGGCGCTTGACGACGCGATTGCGCTGATGGAGCTCGCGGTCGCGCATTATCATCTCGGCGACATCCGGAAGGCCGTGAGATTCGGCGATGCCGCGCAGGCACGTTCCGCCGATCTGAATCTCGGAATCAGCATCGCCGAGTCGGACCAGGAGTGGGAGCGGACCGTCTTGCCGCGCTTGCGGGAGGAAGCCGCGAACGAGGCGGAAGCGGACGACGGCACGTCACGGAAGCCTGAGCTGGACGATCTGGTGAGGCAGGCGGTGGACGGTGGTCTGCTCGAGTTGACCGGATTGGAGCTTGAGGACCTGCTAGGGCGGCAGTTGGAGGAACTGCTCCGGGCCAACGCGGTTGCACATGGGTCGGCTCCCCAGTGGGCTGCGGGGGACTTCGGGCCGCGTAACCTGGCTGCCCGGTTCATTGCCTCCCAGGCGGAAGTTATTCGTCAGCAGGTTTGCAAGCAAGACGGCACCGGGCTCAAACCGAAGTACGTACGAATGATGCAGCCAGGCGGTAACAAGGCCAGTGCGCTGACCGCCATGGCTGCCCTCTTGTACGCCGAGCTGCAACTGTCGGCCACCACGGTGGCGGCACCAGCGGTAGCTATCTATATCGCACTATGGCTACTCCACGGGAATATGGCGAGGTTCTGCGGCGAGTCCTGAACCAGTGGGCGGCATGGAGAGGTGAGCGGAGCGCTTGATGGCTGAGTACACAATAGAGCCGGAACGGTTGGTCGCAGGCCCAAAGCCAGCTAATCCATCGCTGATGCAGCAGGCACAGGCACTGGGACTGGCGCCACATGCGGGCACCGTGCTCCCGTTGACCTCCGCACTCGCCGATATCCGCCGACCACGTCTGGGCGCAGAGGTCCTGCGTATCCTGCGAGACGCTCTGGGCGAAGCCTTTCCGAGGATTGGGAGACCGAACGACTATGTGTCGTCCGCGCAGCTGCCCATCGATCGTCTCTGGCTTCCTGCCAGAGGCGAACACTCCGCCATTCCTTGGGAAGTGGCCTGCGACGGCGGTACCTGGCTTACTCTCGACCCATCCGTATCACTGGTTTACCGGACGCAGTGGAACGCTCGAGGTATGCCGGATCGGCTCGTGGCCGGGAGGCCGCGCGTACTGGTAGTGACCGCGATGCCGCGAGATCTCCCGAGTACCAACATCGAGCTGCAGCGGCGCCGGTTGAACGGGCTCGCCGAGCGCTATCCTGATGCGACAGCCATGTTCCACTGGTCGCGGAGCCGGAGTTTGGCAGCAATCCGCCGCGAGATCGGCGAACTCGGCTGCGACACTCTGCATGTCATCGCCCACGGGAGTGTGGGCAAAATTTTGTGGGAGGGCGATCACGGTGAAGTCATTGCCTACGACGCGGAGGAGTTCTGCCGCCTGCTCGCCGGACTACGGCTGAACCTGGTTGTACTTATGGTGTGTGACTCACACATTCCACCACAGCGTGGTGGTTCTCTTGCTACGGCCGTAGCGTCCCGCCTGGCCTACGCCACAGTGGGAATGCGTGCGGCGCTCGACGAGGGCGCGGCAGCCATCTTCGCGGAAGCGTTCTACGGGAGATTGTTGGCAGGCTCGACCACGCTTGATGAGGCCGTACGCGCCGGACGCTGCGCGTTGTACCAGGCGAGTACCGACGGCGAGGTCGACGGTAGTCAATGGGCGCTACCGACCGTGGTCTTCAGGGACACCGTAATCCGGTTCCGCCATAACGCGAAACCTCTCACTCGGCCGTTTCGCCGGCAGACCGCCGAACACACGGTCGCGCCGCTGGCCGCGCGGATCGTGCATCCAGACGGCAGGCACTCCATAATCGCTACGCAGGCGGCCACAATCGGGAGGAGCACTCACTCGGACATCTCGCTGCGGCACTGGTCCGCGCGCCCGTTCCATGCCGTGATCCGCTGGAACGGCGCCGGTTACGTGCTTTTCGACCTGGGAGCGGGACGGGATACGTTCGTCAATGGGACCGCGGTCAGAAGCATCGAGATATCAGATGGCGACCGGTTGGCCTTCGGTGGCTACCTCTGTTGGTTCGAGCTGGTGGGCGAACAAGCATGACTGAACCGTTCGGTGGCCTCCTGTACGGAGATTGGGATGGTACGTGGCCGGTGATCACCGGCGGCGACGGTATCTTCCTCCAAGACATGGAAGGAAGGAAGTATCTCGATGCGGTTGGTGGGTCGCACGTAGTCACCATCGGCCACGGTGTGGCGGAGATCGGCGGCGCGATGGCTGACCAGGCACGCCAGGTCGCCTATGCGAGCGGCAGGACGTTCGCAAACTCGGCTCAGTTGGAGCTGGCGGAGCTGATTCGGACGAGAACCCCCGAAGGACTGAACTGGCTCTACTTCACCAGCGGTGGATCCGAGGCCACGGAGATGGCGATACAACTCGCACGTCAGTATCACGTTGAACGCGGAGACAATCGTCGATACAAGGTCATCGGACGCCAGCACAGCTACCACGGAGGCACACTCGGCGCCGTCGCCGTTGGCGGGCATGCCGTCCACCGATCCCGCCTCGGGCCGTACCTGGACCGTCCACACCTGATCGCCTCGCCGGAATGCTTGCACTGCCCGCTCGCCCTGACCTACCCGGCCTGCGAACTGGCCTGTGCCGAGGACCTGGCACGAATGATCGAAGCCGAGGATCCCTTGACCGTGGCAGCGTTTATCGCGGAACCGATCGGTGGCACCACCAGCGGTGCGATGTCCCCACCCGCAGGCTACTACGAGGCAATCCGGGCGGTGTGCGACCAGTATGGCATCCTCTTCCTCGCAGACGAGGTTGTGACTGGATTCGGCCGGACGGGACTTGACTTCGCGATCCTGAACTGGCGGGCAACTCCCGACATCATGATCTGCTCGAAGGGAATCACCAGTGGCTACGCGCCACTTGGTGCGGTGATCGCACATGACGACGTGGCCGCGACGATCCGGGAGGGCAGCGGACAGGTCGCCTTGCGGCTGACCTACTCGGGAAATCCCGTGAGCTGTGCGGCGGGCCTCGCGGTGCAGCGCTACGTCGAGAAGCACGACTTGGTCCGCAGATGCGCTGCCATGGGCAAGTACCTCGAGCGGCGGCTCGCCGTGGCCTGTGGAACGTCGCGCTTCCTGGCCGGGGTACGGGGTGCCGGTCTCTTGCTCGCTGTGTGGCTGGCTCAAGACCCGGCCACAGGGCGACCGTTCCCCCGCGCGGCACGAGCGCAGGAACGAGTGATCGCCGAGGGAATGCGACGAGGCATCGTTCTCATGGGCGGAACGGGGACGGCGAACTCGGTCGAAGGTGACCATATTCTCGTCTCGCCACCGTTCACGATTACCGAGCTGGAATGCGATCTTCTGGTCGAACTGCTCACGGACACCGTTTCGGCCGCGCTTTCCGATGTCAATAAGGAGAGGGGTCGGTGACGCTCATCGTCGTTGGGCTGAGCGTGGGTCATGACTGTGGCGCAGCGCTTATGGTTGACGGAAACGTGGTGGTGGCGATCTCGGAGGAACGGATCGACCGGCATCGCCATTCCAGTGGGTGGACGGCATCGCTGCGGTACTGCCTCAAGTACGCGGGATTCCGGGTCGACGACGTAGACCAATTCGTGTTCAGCAGCGGAGGTGCCTGTCTTCCTGACGGCTTTCACGGCGGGCTCGCAACGTTCGGGGTCCCACCTGAACGAGTTGTCACGGTAGATCATCATCTTTCTCACGCCATTGGCGCTTATTGCCTGTCCGGATACGCCGAGTCCGCCGTATTGGTCCTCGACGCCGTCGGTAATAACGAGGACACGGAGAGCTTCTACTTCGCGTCCCGCTCGGGCATCGTCAGACTCAACCCGGTGGCGCCCACGCGACCGCGGTACAAAGGGATCGGGTCCACTTATGAGGCGTTCACCAACTTCCTCGGCTTCAACGACGAAGAGTCCGGTAAGACCATGGCGTTGGCGGCGTACGGTGACCGCGAGCGGTTTCGGGCCCCGCTGTTCGACCTGACCGGCGGCGGCGTGAAGTCGCGCCTCGAACAGACTCATCAATGGGGAGTGGCCGAGTTCGCCAGCCGCAGCGGCTTGGACTTCGGAGACTTGTACCCCTCGGACAGGACGGTTGCGTCCCGGGATATCGCCGCGTTCGTCCAGCGACAGACTGAAATGGCATTGGTGCATTTAGTGGGCGAGGTCATCGACAGGACAAAGGCGAGCGCGTTGTGCCTTTCTGGCGGTGTTGCCTTGAACTGCGTGGCTAACAGCCGTGTCCGGGCCGCGTATCCTGATTTGAGGCTGTTTATCCTGCCACCCGCATCGGACAGCGGCCAGCCGCTCGGCAACGCGTTGTACGGTCACTGGAAACTTACCGGAGAGTTCCCTGTGGTGGGCACGTTGGCTTCCGCCTTCGGCCGAGAGTACGACGACGACGACACTCTCGCGGCGTTGCGGAAGGATTCGCTGACACTTTCGTACGGTCGGCTGTACCGTTATCGGCACCGCTACTACAAAGACACCGACCCTGCGGCGGTGGCGGCACAGCTGCTAGCCGATGGGAACGTAGTCGGTTGGTTTCAGGGCGGCAGTGAACTCGGGCCTCGCGCGCTCGGTCAGCGGAGCATACTGGCTGACCCACGCAACCCAAACATACGCGACGTGTTGAACGCCAAGGTGAAGAAGAGGGAATGGTTCCGGCCGTTCTCGCCTAGCATCCTCGTGGAGTCCGCGTACCAATTCGTCGGTGATTCGGTGAGCAGGCCGTTCATGGTGGAGAGCCCTGGCATCGAGGCGAACCGGCGTGTCGAGATACCTGGTGCTGTCCACGTGGACGGCAGCGCGCGCGTTCAGACCGTGCACCGATCGCAAGGGCGTTTTCACGACCTGATCGAGAAATTCGCGGAGCTGACGGGAGTTCCCGCAGTCGTTAACACTTCGTTCAACGTTAAGGAGCCCATAGTGGAGACACCGGGTAATGCCCTGGGAACCTACCTCGCGAGTGAGATCGACTACCTCATACTCGGCGACTACGTCGTGGCCAAGGGCTGAAGCGGCCATGGCACTCGACTCGACCTTGTCGCTGCTGCGCGGCCTGCCTGGCGAGCCACCGGACAGAATCCGGAGCCTGGTCGCGAACGCCCTCGTGAGCGCTGTGCATCTCGACGCTGTCGGGGGGGATGCCGGCGTGACTCCGGTCGCAGTTTCCGCGGCGGACTACGAGCTCAGCTTGTATCTGCCCAGAACATCGGACTGGGTCGTTCCCGAGATCGTGGCACGGCTGAGCGACGATCGCTGGAACCCCTATGAGGTTCTCGACTCGGCGGGAATTCTCGTGCTGAGCTCGGCCAAAACGGAGAATGGCGTCATCAGGCTATCCGGTGGCTCTTATAGTGAGGTTGTTCTCGATGTAGCTGGGCCTGAGCCGGTGGTCACGAAGTCGGTGTGGATAGAACGACACGCTGATCAGATTGACAGCTCGATGCGGCACCGAAACGAGGCCGAATGGCTTGCTGCGGCGAACAAGTTCACCACGCTCTTTCCTCGGCTAGAATCCGCAGTTGAAGGTCGCCACCTGTTCGTCTTCAAGACGGGTTTCTTTCCTGCCTATTCAGTGGCTGAGCTGGTGCTCCAACGAAGACTGTCTGGAGATCAGCTCGCGGCGGTGCTATGTGGGCTGTACGAGGAACTGAGGGACGTGCTGTACACCCGTCCTCCGATTGAGGTCAGGTGGCCGGACCGCGACCGTGACTACATTCACAAGATCAGGCGCAGGCATGTGTCCTTGATGGCAGCCACCAAGGACACGGACACCCCGCTGGCCGATGTGGTGCGGGCATCCCGGATCCGGGTCAACGGAAGGCTTTGCCCGTCGCTGGAGACATTGCTGAGTGCGGTCGAATCGGACCCACTGTGGCGCCCGGTATTATGGACGTCGACCAAGCACTCGTGCCACGGAGACCTAATTCTCGAGGACATCTTGCTGTCAGCCGGGCCTTCCCGTGAGGTCAAGCTCATCGATCCCAACCCGTACAACCAACATGGGCTGTTCGACCTCGCCAAGACGATGCTGTCGCTGTGGATCGGCTACGAATTCGTCTACTTCGACCTGTTCGAGGTGTCGATCGGCCGTAACGGTATGGGCGACGAGCTGGATGTGAAAATCACCTTTCACTCTCCTGGCTCCGTCGCGGATTATGAGGCGGCAGCAGCGCAATTCATCGAGTATGCCAGGTGCAGGCTCGCGGGGTTCCTACACCTGCCCAAAGCGTTGTTCGACCGACTTGTACGTATGGCGGCGGCCTTGACGGCGCTGGCTATTCCCTCATTCCATTTGATCGCGCATTGCCGACCTGACCGTGCACTGGCGTTTCATGTATTGGGGCTGCTCCATGCCTCCTACGCGCTCTCCGGCAATGAGCCGTCCTGAGTTAGTGGATACGACGTCAATGGTGACTGGATCGTCGTGCTGGCCGATGGCTCGTCCGATCATGCCGGCCTAAAAGGTCGGCTTGACATGCAGCCATATGGGTGCCTAATCTGCAAAGGCAGCTGTGAGGCTGCATGACAGGATGGCGACATGGACGAGGTCTTCAAGGCGCTGGCCGACCCCAGTCGCCGCGAAGCTGACCGTGGTGCACGACGGTTTCGACGAGGGCAGCACGGCGCTGGAGATGGTCAAGGGCGGCTGGCCGTCGATCCTGTCGAGTCTCAAGACGCTGCTCGAGACCGGTGCGCCGCTGCCTGAACCTGCGTAACCAGGTCGACGCCGTCGATCTCATCAGGCAGTATCCGCGGCGTGCCCCTGGAGATCGCCTGCGACGAGTCCGGGTCCGAGGGCGAGAAACTGATCGGCGGGCAGACCGACGTGTTCGCGCACGCGGGAGCGGAAGCTGTCGGCGTGCACGTATGTGTCCAGCTTTTCGTCGAAGCGCTGCCCGGTTACGAACCACACCACACGGTAGGAGGTCTTCGTTTCCCGTGCCGCTTCTCGATATTCCAGATCTTGACGTCGTAGCTGGTTTCACTCACGCGGCCTCCTCGGTGGGGCCCTCAAGCCAGCTGTCGAAATCGGAGCGCCGGATGCGGATCTGGTTGTTGGGGAGCTTGATGCATCGGGGCGCCACCTTCTTCGCGCGCCACTCGTTGAAAGTGGAGCGGGCCAGGTCGCTGCCAAGCTGCGTCGAGCACCTGGGCGATGGTGAGCAGCTCGGTTGAGCCGGACAAAGTGTTATGCGGTGCCATGGCCAAACCTTTCGGGGCAGATAGGACAAAGGCGGCCTTGCACTCTGGTGGCGAGTGCAAGGCCGTGAATCTGAACTGGTTTCGTCGGCGGTGTCGATGCGAAGCGCACGAGGATCAGTCGTGGCAGCGACCCCGAATCCGATTACTGAGCGTGTCGTGCACGGTGGTGTGCTGGCAGGTGGTGGGGGCTGTGTGGCGCGGGAGGGCGGAATCAAACCCCGCAATACCGCAAACCTCGCAAATGGGTCTTGATCTGGGGATCTTCTTGCGGGGTTTGGGGTAGTGGAGGAGATGGTCAAACCCCGCAGGTTGCGGGGTTTGCAGGATTTGCCGGGGTGAGCAAACCCCGCACATCTCCGCGATCTATTTTCCCAGCTCAGGACCTATTGGGATGTTCTCTTGCGGGGTTTGCGGTGTTTGTTTTGGGGATCAGCTTGAATCGGCTCGGTGTTCGACGCTGTAGACCTTGATTTTGGTGTGCTTGTCGGTGTCGCTGCGTAACACCAGATCGCCGCGCCACCGGTCCACCTGTCCTGCCAGCCTCTTTCTCCGCGCCTTGGCCGAGAGTGGTTTGCCGGTCACGGTGGAGGGGAATGTTCCTTTCCATACGTCGGGTGCGCCGTACTCGGGTTCGGCTCCGGCACGTAGCTGTTGCGCGGTTACGGGTTCTTCGCTGTGGATCTGGCGCCAGGTGGACAGGAACGCGTACCACTCGGCGTGGTCTTCGTCCAGGCCGCGGCCGGCGTCGGCGTTGCCAAGGAACCCGTCGACTCCGTGATGGCGCAGGAATCCCCCGAGGTATTGAGCCCAGCGGATGAACTGCCGCATCTGCGGGACGTCGGTGGCGATCGGCACGCCTTGCGCGGTCCAGTCCAGCACCAGGGTGAGTACGTGCCGCAACACGACGGCCCGGTTGGCGGGGTCGAGGATCCAGGAGTCCAGGTTGGGGATAGTGAACCCGGTGCGGGCTTCCGGCCGGGGGCAGGCAGTCCGGGTTGAGCCGCACCCACACCGACCGTGAGGCCATATCGCCGCCGGTGCGCAGGTTGTTCCCGGTCACCAACCAGAGCCGGTCGTTGGTGAAGTTCGCGGCCGCGTTGGTAGACACCATGTTGTCTGCAGCGGCTCACTCGGTGACAATCAGGCAGGTTTGCGGATGAGGCCGGTGTAGCCGGCGAGGGCGAGGGTGGCTAGACCCCAGATCGCAGCTTGGATGAACCACACGGCGACAGTGAAGGTCTGTCCCGAGGTAGTAGCGGTATCCAGGTCACAGCGGGCGCGTAGCCCGGTTGGGGCGAAGGGGAGGCCGCGGTCGAGGCCGAGGCCGATCAGTTCAACTGGGCTGCATTGTTGGCCAGGTGAGCCAGAAGCGGTAGTGCGTTCGGCTGCGTAGCCGGGGTTGGTCTCGACGTGTCCCGCCCAGAGACCGAGGCCGCCGGCTGCGGCAAGGGCGAATAGCAGGGCAGCGGCCGTACGCCGGGCGCGGTAGCCGTAGCCTCCCAGCAGCCCCCATAGCTGGTGAAAACTGCGGGTCAGTCGCCCACCCAGCTCTTCTGGCGCAAAGCGGTGCAGGTCCTGTTGCTGGGCAATGAGAATGTGGCGGGCGTTGCTATCGTGCCCAGCGGCTCGCTCCACCGCTGCCAGTTGCTGATACGGCGAGGGCGAGTAGTAGGCGGTGTGGAAACGGATGAGATGAAGCCATCTCCTCCAGTCCGTCTGTGCCAGTTCGTTGAACCTAAAGCCATCTAGACCAACGAGATGGGAGCTGGGGCACGAGTGGCCCCAAGGCTGAAGACACACGATTCTAGCTGGGAAGAAGACCGGGCCATCCACCTGCGCGTCTTCGAGATCGATGCCTTTTGCTGCACCGTTGAGGATTCTGGTCCCCGTGAAAACGAGCCGGCCGCCGATTCGGGCTAGGCGCAGACCGAGCGCATCGTGCCGCCTGCTCCCGGTGAAGTGGGCGTCCTGCACGAACATGCTGGCGTCTACCTGCAGATTGTCGGCAAGGAGGGCGGGGCCGGCCGAGTTGTCGACGTGCATCCCCGTGGCGTTGAACTGACCGCCAATGTGTGCGCCGAGCAGGCGAACGGCACCCTTCTCGCTGCTGCTGGTGATCCGCGCACCTTCCAGGAAAATGTCGTCGTCTACCTGCAGTGCGTCGGCAAAAAGGGTGGGGCCGGCCGAGTTGTCGACGTGCATCCCCATGGCGTTGAGCCCACCGCCAATGTGTGCGCCGGGTAGGCGAACGGCACCCTTCTCGCCGCTGCCGGTGATCCGGGCATTTGCTAGGAACATGCTGGCGTCTACCTGCAGGCGGTCGGCAAAAAGAGCGGGGCCGGCCGAGTTGTCGACGCGCATCCCCGTGGCGTTGAACTGACCGCCAATGTGTGCGCCGGGTAGGCGAACGGCACCCTCCTCGCCGCTGCTGGTGATCCGCGCACCTTCCAAAAGCAGGTTGCTGCCCACTCGCAAGCGATCGGCGGACACAACAGGACCGTCCAATTGATCGGCGTGTAACTGGCGACAATTTAAAACGCCGCCGATGCTTGCGTCGTACAACCAGATTTTCGCGTTGTGGCCGATGAGCCGCACGCGAACGAGCTCCATCCCGCCGTCCAATCGCAGGCCATTCGCATCCAGGCTGCCAATATGACTCGCTGTCAGGACAAGCCTGGCTAGGTGGGCGCCACGTGCTGTGATCGGTTCGGTGACGGCGCAGCCCAATAGATCGAGTCCAAAGGCTGTGTCGATGTAGTCCAGGTCGAGCTTGCCGACGATGCGCGCACCCCGGACCCGAACTCCGTGAGGGTCTAGTCGACCATGTAGTCCCATCAAAAGCTCGCGGATTACGCCAGCACGGATCCGGTGTTCCGTCATAGTGCTAGACGCCAGTAGGTGACATCGTAGGCTGCTGCACAACAGCTCAGAGCCACTGCGGGCATCCTCGATGAGTTCCTCCTCTCGAGCGGATAGGTCATTCAAGGTGGGGAGCGGCGGCGCAGTATCGGTCACCTCTACATCGTCGGAAACCGTGCAGCGGCCGCTACAGTGGTCGTCGATCGGCTTGCGATATGACGACGCTCGGCCAGCCGGGGGAAGTTGTGGCTGGCGAGGACAGACCTCGTCGCTGTCGGCCACGCCGTACTGCTCGAGGTGCCACAGCAACATCGCCGTCTGCGGCGGAGGGCACGGCACCGATAGGACCCCGCCCTTGGCGCGCTGCTTAAGGGCGTCGACAGTCGCACCACTGCCCGGAATCGTGCCAACCGCGCTGGCGATCGGAGCCTCCTACCCGGGCGGCAGGACCTAGGATGTGCCCGGCTTTCGCTAGCTCTTGCCTGACGAACGGTATGACGACCCATGCAGATATGGCTGGACATCTACGGACGTCAGTGGGCCTTGCCATTCAGGCAGCTGACTTCGCCGACCAGGCATTCTACTCTCTAGTGCTAGAGGGCAAGGGGACACAGGGTCGGAAAACCGGGCTACGGGGGTCACCTCGCACAGGGATCGCGGAGCCCTGGGCGGTAGCCGATGACGCTCCAGTGCCCGGAGCGGGCTGAGCGTCATGTTATGGACAATTACGTGTTGCCCGCAGGGACTTTGTCAGCCCGCAACGGGGTGTCCCGAGCCAGCTCCGGACACCCCGTCTCGTTAACGCCGCCTCGATATTTCGCGACGGATGAACGTCATGAACGACGAATACGACATCGGGCGCCATCTCGCGCAGCGCCTGGTCGCTGACGGCGAGGCCGTGATCGATGTGCCGACGAAACTTTCGGCGCGGGTGCGGGTTTTCGCCAACGGCCAGGGCCGTAAGACCGACCCGCTCAACGCGCACTCGGTTGCCGTGGTTGCTCTACGCACCAAGGATTTACGGCACGTTCAGGTTGATGACGCGACGGTGGCGCTGCGCTTGCTGGTCGATCATCGTGACGAACTGGGCCACGCTCGCACTCTGGTCGTCAACCGGTCGCACCGTCTGCTGCTGGAACTCCCTTCCCGGTGGGGCAAAGAGGTTCCTCTGCGGCACGACCACCAAGCCAATCCGTCAGCCGTAGCCTACTCCAACAACAGGATCCGGTCGTGACCGTATCGACGGACGGATTGACACTGCCCGAGGCAGCCGCATAGTGCCCGAAGCCTGGTCAGCTGAGTTCGCTTCTCCAGTTCAGGGTTGCTGTGCAGTGGAAGTCGCCGTTGCGGGCGGCGTTGTAGTTGTCGTAGTCCTTTCGACTGGCGGTGAAGGTGAGGTGCTGGGCGTTGCCGACGAGGGTTGCGGTGACGTCGTTGGCGGTCGTGCCCTTGTCGAGGGTTCCGTGGGCGATGGTGACGCCGTCGGCCTGGAAGGTCCACGCCACGATGGCCTCGGAGCATCCGGGGCCGCGGTTGAGTTTTCCGCCCAGGTACCGCTTGGCGGTGTCGTTGAGGGTGAAGGTGGTGTTGGCGGGGTGGATGCCGATGTTGTCCCATTGCCAGCTCCCGTCGGGGTGCTGGGTGACGGCGCTGCCGCTGACCGGTTTCAACCCGGAACCGGTGGTACCGAAACCCCACTCTGGACCGACGTACGAGACCGCCAACGCTAAGACGCCAATTGAGAACCCCACTACGGCCAGATACGTTCCTCCTCCCATGAGGAGCCTGACGACGAGCCTTTCGACGATCGGTGAGCGATTACGGTGCCCGTTGCCGGTGTTGGACATTGTGCCGGTGTTCGTGGTGGTGATGCTGGGCATGTCGGTGGCTGGCGGCGGGCCCTCGCTGAGCCAGCTGGCGCTGGGGAAGACGCGGTTTTGACGTCAATGACTCCCTGGTCGCTGATGATGGGGAAGGGGCCGAACTCGGGCGTCGGTTCCGGCGTCGTGTTGTCCTCGTCCTCCTGCTTGGGCGAGGTCGCGGTGGCGCGGGCGCGTTGTTTACGCAGGCGTTCCTCGGTTTTGCGGTGGGCGTGGTCCTGCATGAGCCGGACGCCTGGCTCGAGGTAGGCCGCGACGGTGCGTTCCACGGTGGGGGTGCGGTGTTCATAGGCTTGTACGAACACGGTCAGCAGCTCTTTGAGCTGGGCGGCCTGCGACGGGAGCTTGTCTCCTCGCAGGAGGTTGTAGCCCCAGGTGCGGGAGCGGCTGGTCTTCGGGAAGGCCTTCTTCCACTTCAGGGAGGTTTCGTTGGTGCTGTAGCCGGCGTGGACCTGCAGCTTTCGCAGTACGCGCATGTAGTCGGCTTCGGTGGTGGCGTCGGCGAAGTCGTCGCCGTCAGGGAATCCGGCCGTGGTGAGTTCGTCCATGGCGGGGCTCATCCGGCGATGCGGCGGCCGGCGGTGCCGAGCGCCACGGCGTAGCCGACGCTGGCGGCACCGGGGTTGCCGAGAAGTGTCATGACGAGCGCGAAGGCCATCAGCAACCCCAGCACACAGAGGAGCTGCACCGGCTGGGCCGGGGGACGGGTGGGAGGAGACAGGTCGGCGGGAGAACCCCGCGACGGGCACATGAGTCGTGACCTCTTTCGGGGTGGCCTAGGCGAATTTCGGATCAACAGCACCGCCCCTAGCCCCGGGTCCCGGCGTGGTTGCAGCCACGAAACTCCGGCAAAGGGATGCGAAGCGGTTGAGCCCAACACTATGACCGCCCGCCCGGTGAGCGCGCCCCTGGCACTGTGCCGTTGTGTGCACACCAGGGCCCTTCACGTCCGCCCTCGGCGCCTCCGGGATGTCCAGAAATGTGCACCACAGCATCTGAGGGGTGAACACGATCCAGCCCGTGAAACGCGAAGTTATCCTCCGAATGTTCGGAATAGAACGCGGGTTCCTGCACCGTAGACCGTGCGCCACCGCTGCCAGGCCCGGTCGGGTGATGTACACCCTATGTACAGAAACTTGCCGTGAGCTGCGGTTTTGGCGATAGTAAGGAAGGTTCCGCCATGGAACCGGTCTGGGAAGGCCGGTCTCGCCGCGGTGGGGCTCCCGGGAGAACGTCTGGCCTAGGCGAAGCACCGGATCTGCGGTACGAACCCGTCGTTGCAGCGACCGGGCCCGTACCGCAGCACTAACTCCGTCCGCTGCTGCACACTCTCGGTCTACGCCCGACTTTCGATCCCAGCCGAAGCACTTGACGTGACCCAGCTCTGTCCACCCCGCGCGCGGCTGCCCGTCAGCTCACCGGATTCGGCATGCCCGCAACCATCGTGGACAGCGTCGCCGAGGTGATCACCTTGTACCTGCAACGTCTCGTCCGGTTTCCGCGACGATTCAGGTCATGAACGATGAGCTGCGGCCCGCGACCAGAAGCACCCCGGTATCCGTGACCGGGAGACGCCTGCGGGAGCTGACGCCAGCCGCAATGTGGATGACCGCCGTGGCGATCACGATTCTCACCGCGGGCGCGGTGATCGCGCTGTGGTGGCCGGCCACCGCCGGCCTCGTGGGCGCGGACCTCGTGAAGGCCCGGCTGGACGCACTGAAAATCGGGTTGAGCATCGGGGTCGGCAGCGGCGGCGTGGTCGCGCTTTACCTCGCCTGGCGCCGCCAGCACTCCACCGAAGCAGACCTCGACAACCGCGAACGCGCCCTCGCCCACCAGCAAGACGTCGCTGCCACCCCCCAGGTACACCAGGAACGCGTTGCCGACGATGCCCGCGCCGACGCGGCCGCGCGCCGGATCACGGAGCTGTACCTCAAGGCCGCCGAACTGCTCGGGTCCGAGAAGGCCCCGGTCCGTCTCAGCGGCCTTTACGCTCTCGAGCGTCTCGCCCAGGACAACGAGTCCCAGCGCCAGACCATCGTCAACGTCCTCTGCGCCTACCTTCGGATGCCCTACGACCTCCCAGTCGAGACGGATCGCGACGAGGGTGCCAGCGCCGAACAACGCGAGCTCTACCGCGAGAGGTCGCAGGAACGCGAAGTCCGACTCACCGCCCAACGTCTGCTCAGCGACCACCTCAACCCCGCCCGCGGCGCCGCCTATTGGGGTGAGCTTGACCTCGACCTCACCGGTGCCAAGCTCATCGACTTCACCTTGGCCCAAGCCCGGATCGGAACCAGCATTTTTCGTCAAGCCACCTTCTCCGGCGACGCCTGGTTCGACAAGGCGACCTTCGCCGGCGCCGCCCGGTTCAGTGAGGTGACCTTCGCCGGCGCCGCAGGGCTCGACCAGGCGACTTTCACCGGTAATGCCGGGTTCGACGGAGCAACGTTGGACAGTGAGCCTTTCCATCCCACATTTGCCTCCAACGACAGCGGTGATTCGGGCCAGGTTGGCTGACTTGGTGTGTTCGGAAAACGATCGCATCCCGAACTCGCCCTCATCGGGGGGAAACGAAGACGTTCCGCCAGGTCGTGACGTTCGGAAGCCCGTTCGTTTACTGCCAGCTTCCGGCTGCGCAGCGCGTCCGCGCCAGTCTCGACGTGGCAGGGCAGAAATTTGGCGGGTCTCCTGCGCTCACAGGAGACCCGCCGAGGTCTGTGCCCATTCCGGTAAGAGTGGCTCAGTCCGGGTCTCAGTGTCAGGGATCTTGGTTGTCAGCGGAGGGGGCAACAGTCCTGCTCTGGGGCAAACAACGTGGTGGATGTTGACCAAACAACGCGGAGCGAAGTCAAAACATCGCGCTCTGGTGCGGTTGGGGTGTTTTGCAGGACGATGGCGGGTGACGCGATGTGGACGAGGTCGGTCGAGGAGCGCTCACTCCACGGCCGGTGCTGGCTCGTCGTCGCGGCGCAGCCCATTCCGGTTGAGAGAAAGGTTCTGAGATGGTCCCGCTTTCACGCGGGCGCCCGAGAGCGCCCTCTTCTGCTGTGCCCAGATCCTCTTTGGCTCTGTGCGCTTCCACTCACGCGTTCAAGTTGATCAGCTTCGGGTTGATCGCGTGCTTCGTGGAGGTGCTCATCGTCCAGGGGCTTCCTATCGTGGTCGCCGTGCCCGCAGCCGTGGCGATCGCGACATGCTCGGGCATCGGCCGTGCTCTGGTCCGGCGCCGACGTGGTCACCTGCTGACCTGAGTCGAGTTCGGTGTGTCCGCGGAGGAACCCGCGGGCGCACCGAATCGCAGGTACGTCTCGTATGCCTCGCGGCGAGAAGCCCCTCGATATGACACGCGGCCCGGTCGCGGAGTTCGCTGTGGAACTTCGTGCACTGCGCCGCGCCGCTGGCGCGCCCACCTACCGGACTCTGGCAGCGCGGGCCAACTATTCCGTCACGGTCCTCTCCCAGGCTGCGGCTGGGGGCGCGGTGCCGGCCTGGGCAGTGGTGAAGGCCTTCGTCACCGCCTGCGGCGGAGACCTGCTGAAATGGGAACAACGCTGGCAGGTCATGCGCCGGGATCAAGAAGTCCACGACGCCGCTGCGGCCCAGCCACCACCGATCGAGCCGCCGGCACCGAAAGTGGTCCAGGCGGTGCGCGACGCACAAGACCGCCAGATCCATAGCGCCGTGACACGCGATGAGACACGCCGCCGTACCTCCACCGGGGCGAACGGCCACGGGGAACACCAGCCGGAATCGGCCACCTTGAAGATCTTCGTGTTGGACGACCACGAGCTCGTCCGCACGGGACTGCGGGCGCTACTGGAGAGCCAGCCGGACATGATCGTGATCGGCGAGGCCGCTACCGCGGCCGAGGCGAGAGCACGGATCCCGGTGTTGAAACCGGATGTGGCGATCCTCGATATCCGACTCCCCGACGAAAGCGGGATCGAGGTCTGCCGGTTCGTCCGGGCGAGTGTGGATCCGCCACCGGCGTGCATGATGCTGACGTCCTACACCTCCGAGGACGCCTTGATCAACGCGATCACGGCTGGCGCGGCCGGGTACCTGATCAAAGACGCCCGAGGCGAAACCATCATCGCGGCCGTCCGGACGCTGGCAATGGGCGAATCGCTGCTGGACGCCAGGGTGGCGGAGGTGGCGATGACCCGGTTGCGCGAGATGGCTCCGGCGTTTCCTGAGCTGAGTCCCCAGGAGCGCAAGGTCCTTGAACAGATCGGTGACGGGCTGACCAACAAGGAGATCGCAACTCGGCTGTTCCTATCGGAGAAAACCGTGCGGAACTACGTCTCCTCCCTCCTGGCCAAGCTGAACCTGAAGAGACGCGCGGAAGCCGTGGCCCTCGCCCAGGAGGCAAAGAGAAGCCATGCCCCCCGGTAGCTGGCCGGTCTACGCGGCTGGAAGCGCAGCCGCAGCGGCGGCGATCTTGGCTGCGACGTTGTCCAGTGTCGACTCCCTGGTACTCAGTCGAAACGCCTGACCCGCGTTCCGCGACGATGAAGGTCATGACCGACGACCCGCGGCCTCCGGCCGCCAGCAGCCCGCCGCCGAGCACGACCACAACGTCGTCGTCGGTGCGGCGGTTGCCGGAGTCCATCCGAGCGGCGGGCCCAGGGACGCTGGCGTCGACGGGCGAGGTGCGGCCGGTGCTGCGGCCGATCCCGGGCTGGGTGATCGCCGTCGGGATCCCCGTGATGCTGCTGGTCGCGGTCGGCGCGGTGTGGCTGATGTTCGGCATCGGCGTGGACGGTACGAAGCTGGAGGTGATCCGTACCGGCGGCACCCTCGGCGTCGGCCTCGGCGGCGTGCTGGTGCTGTGGCTGGGCATCCGGCGGCAGCGCTCGACCGAACTCGACCTGCTGGCCAAATATGAAGCGCATGAGCTGGCCGAACGTACCGCCGCGAACACACTCGCCCACCAGGAGCAGGTCGCCGCGGACGCTCGCGCCGACGCTGCATCCCGCCGGATCACCGAGCTCTACACCAAAGCCGCCGAACTGCTCGGCTCCGATAAGGCTCCCGTTCGGCTCAGCGGCCTCTACGCCCTCGAGCGCCTCGCGCGGGACAACGAGTCCCAGCGGCAGACCATCGTCAACGTCCTGTGCGCCTACCTCCGCATGCCGTTCTCGGCCCTGGGATCCCCTCCTGAGGACGACGCGAGTGCTGATCTGCAAGAGGAATACCGCAAGCAGCTCCAAGAGCGCGAGGTACGCATCGCCGCTCAGCGTCTCCTCGCCCAGCACCTCCAACCTGCAGAGACTGATTCCTACTGGGGATCGCTCACGCTTGACCTTGCTGGCGCCCAGCTCTTCAACTTCATGCTGACCGAGGCGCACGTTCGCGCCGCCAACTTCGACGGGGCGACATTCACCGGTGGCGCGATATTCGACAGGACGACCTTCGAGAGCTGTGGATTCCGCCGCGCTACCTTCAACAGTGACGTCTGGTTCACCAACACGACCTTCGTCCGCCACGCCATGTTCAAAGGGGCGGCCTTTGCCGGCAACACCTTCCTCGAGAAGGCGACTTTGCAGGGGCAAGCCTTCGCCCCTTTCACCATCGGAGCCGTGGACCGAAAGGCGAAGCACGCCGCCGACTAGATCTCGACCACCAGGCATACCGCAAAGCCTGTCATCAAGTCAGCACTGGCATGCCGTGAGAGAGGCTCCCCTCCAGTGCTTAGATCGGCGAAGCCCATGCCCGATCCCTCCGTCCCTCAGAAAATGCCGAAAGGCCTGTCGACGCGGGTAGCAACGCGTAGCAGTCGGCAGCGGGTGCGGCTTTCCGGCAGGATCCGGGCAGCCCTCACAGAGGACCATGCCTTCGCCGGGCGGGCGAAGGCTACACTTCGCGCAGCGGAGCTCACAGACACAGCCAATCGGATTCTTCGAGGTCTGCGGCCTGAACGGCTACAAAGAAGACCGTGCCGTCACGGGTTGACCTAGTTGTTGGAGGAACGCATGCATGCCGAGATTCGCTACCTGCACACACCCGACATGGAACCCGACACCTACGTTCCGGACGATCCCGATCGGTTTCTTTTCCTGGTCCAGATGCTTGCCGGGCCAGTCGGCGAGCCAGGTGAGGAGTCCTTTGATTTCGAGGTCTGCACTCCCGGATGGCTCCACCAGCAGGTCCAGCAAGACGGACTGCGGAACGGTCGTCACCACGTCATCGTCGATACGTTCGACTGGCCAGCGCTGCAGACCTATTTTCAGAACCTTGTCGCCACCTGCACCGGAGCCGACTGGAACGAAGTCTCCGCCAAGCTCGCTCGATACGGCCGCTGGGAATTCGAGGACTACACGCCAGCACCTGACAAGGCCTGAAGTGATGAACAAGTTCGCTATTGCTTGACGAAGCGGTCTTCACCGCCCTCGCCTTGTTCGGAGGGAAGATCCTCACCCACGGCACGATCTTCCGCGACGATGAAGGTCATGACCGATGACGCGGGCCCCCCGGCTGCCAGCATTCCCGTCCCACCGATCCCGACGTCGTCGTCGGTGCGGCGGCTGCCTGAGCTGACCCGCACGGCGATGTGGACCACCGCGGGCGTGATCGCGGTGCTGACTGCGGCGGCGGTGGTGGTGGCGTTGTGGTGGCCAGCCACCGCCGAGCTCACCGGCGCGGACCTGGTCAAAGCTCGCCTCGACGCGTTGAAGATCGGGTTGAGCATCGGTGTCGGCAGCGGGGTGAGTAGTCGCCCTGTACAGCGCTGGTCGTCCGCAGCCGGCGAGGATCGCAACACTATGGACACCTTCGGCAATTCCGCCGCCTTGCGGCAGCGCTGCCGTCGACGGTCAGCGGGGATCGCAACTCGCAGTACACGGCGAACTTGGAGGCCGCGAAACCGAGCAGCGTTAGCCGTCCGCCGCCAGCGAAGATCGCGCAATCCATGGTGAGGCTGCGTGCGGGTGAACCCGGGCAGCGTCGGCCGTCTGTGGCCAGCGAGGCTCGCAACTCCGGCGGGGCGGCCGGCGCCGACTGCACGGCGCAGGCAGCGCTGGTCGTTCGCGGTCAGCGGCTCGCAATACGATCTCGATCGGCATGTACAGCACGAACGTGAAGCAGCGCTGCCCGTCCGCAGCACCGCTCGAGGTTGTTGTCGTGGCGGCTGGGCTTCGATGCGCACCTCCTTCGGCCGGTTATTCGACGGAGCGGTCGCGTTCAGCTCCAAGCCCGACTCGACGGGGAGCGTCCGGCTCCTCCGCTTCTCGTTTCAGCTGGTTCCTCGATGATGCCAAGGCCTCAGCCCGCCAATTGAGTTGCTCACGCAGTGTCGGCTCGCGATCGTCGGCGAGGTCGACGGACGCCAACGCGACGTCCAGGCTGCTGAAAACCCACTTGTCGACCATGGCAGGGTAGTCCGCTTTGAGCCCCTGGGGAGCTGGTTCCCGTTCATCGATCTCGTGGCACCAGGAGGACACCAGGTTGTCGCCAGCGGCGAGATCGCTGACCGCCGACCGGAGGAGACTCGCACGCTGCACGACAGCCTGCTTTCGGAGCAACCAGATCGCACCGACTGCGGCGCCTTCGTGTGCGACGAAGTTTCGCGCCCTTCGAGCCTTGTCGAGGAGGGCCGCCGTTGAGCTGTCGTTTCCGATGCTGAGCTGCATGATGTCTTGCAGGGTCCCGCCGAGCATCTTGTCCTTGGGGAGGGAAGCGAACACCTGCTCAAGTGTTAAGACGGGGTCGGCGTTGATTGTTTCGGCGAAGTTGAACATCTTCAAGACGTACTTGCACTTTCCTTCGAAGGCGTTGGCGAGATACAAAGTCTTTCCCGCCGCGAGGAGAAGCGCGTCAGTGAGCTCCGGGTTACGGGCACTCTGATAGCTCAACGACCAGGACATCCAGCTACCCTAGCGATCCGTGTCTGGTTCCACGCGTGTTCGGTGTACTCACGTGCCAGCAGAGCAGGGAGACCTGGGGCGTGGCTTCGGGCAGGCTCTCGCTGACCGCCGGGGCGGCTTCGGTCAGCAGGTTGTGGTACACCAGTGTGGTCAAGCTGCTCAGACCGGTCAAGGGCTTCGAGTCCGTAGCGTTCTCCACGCCGGACAGCATGTCGGTCATGAGGTGCACTCCCATAATCGGGAGTTACACCGCTCGTTTTACCTGTCGCTGCGCTGGCCGTCCGCAGCTAGCGAGGATCGCAACACCACCCTGGGCACTCCGGCGGCGATCAGCGCCACCGAAGCGCTGGTCGCCCGGGGTTAGTGAGGATCGCAACTACGGCACCCAGGACAAGGTCAACAAGCTGACTGGCGGCGCGCTGGCCCTTCTTGGCCTGCGAGGTTCGCAACAAGGGACGCGCCGCGAAGATCCTCACGAGGAGAGGCCTCGCTGGTCGTTGCGTCCAGTGAAGTCGCGACGACGGCAGGGTAGCGCTGGCCGTCAGCGGCCAGTGAGGATTGCAACGAAGGAAATCACGACGAAAGGCCGAGAATCTATCTCGTAGCTTTGGTCGTCAGCGGCCAGCGAGGATCCCAACTCCCGCAAGGTACCTGGCGTGTACTCGCGTTGCGTGAAGCGGTGGCCGTTCGCGGCCAGCGAGGATCGCAACAAGGAACGCGCGGCGAAGATCCTCAGGTGTGGAGGCCACACTGGTCGTTCGTGTCCAGTGAGATCACGACGACCGCGCGACGGCAACACTTGGGCTCAGATCCCCAGCGGGTGCACTGAGTATCTGAGCCCAAGTTGGCGTCGTCGGGAGCCTTTGACGCTCCAGCGACGGGTGATCAGGTGCCGGTGTCGGCTTTGAGGCGTGCAGCTGTCGGACCAGAGTGGCCCGAGGTGATCGGCGGTGTCAACGGTGGCGAAGGCCATGACGGCGCGGAAGCGGTGGAGACGTTGCCAGCCATGAAGTTCTCCTTCGGCTGGACGGTAGATGCCGCGGTGCAGGGTGACGTGAGTGTCTTGGGCATTGGGGGTGGCTGGCGATTCTGGCGGTGCGGGAGGGGATGCCGCGCCGGTTAGCGGGGAGGGCATGGTGGCTCTGCCAGCGGCAAAAGGTGCTGCCGAATGGACGGGCACGTCGTCTCCGATTGGGCTCCGTTGCCCACGTAAAGCCCGATACAGGTCGACACGCAGCGACACTCGGCCCGAGCTCAAACTGGCGTTGGCCTGCACAAACCGGCAGAATCTAGTACCCGCTTACACTGGCTGACATGCCGGAGCTGCGGACTCATAATCCCTTGGCCGTCGGTTCGAGCCCGACCCGGCCCACCACATCAACATCGCCGCCGACCTGCGGGAATGGTGGTCCTTCGGCGGTGATTTCGCCTAGGCGTTGATCGCGACTGGGCTCCGTTATGTCTCCGTTTGCTCCGGTGTGCTGATAGGTGGAGGAGTGCTCTGCAGAGCCAGTTGGTGGTGTAGCAGTCTTTCTGCTTGTTCGTCACGACCGCTGGGGTGGGGACTTCAGCAGGTTCGGAGTTCTGCGACGATGTAACACGGCCGCCGCCGACGGTGACTCTTACTTTGCGTGACGTTTGTCACCAGGGGAGGTGGGATGACACCGGACGCGGTGATGGTGGTGCCAGGCATCATGGGCAGCGAGCTGGTGGACACCACGACGGGCAAGACGATCTGGGGCTTGCGGCCGAGGCAGGCTGTGTCGGTGTTACTGCGGGGAATGGAGCCGCTCGCGCTTACCAACGCGGAACGTGGCGGTGACACGAGCCGCGTCAAGCCGGTGCGCCTGCTGAGGTTTCCCGCCTACCTACCCGGTCTGACGGGGCTGGAGCCCTACGCCGGCTTGGTGCGGGAGCTGCGTGGTGTGGTGCGCCATCCCAGCGCTGTCGCCGAGTTCGCCTACGACTGGCGGTTGCCGGTCAAGCACAACGCCGCGTTGCTCGCAGACGCTGTCGACGCCCACCTGTATTACTGGCGTGCGCGCAGCGACCGGCCGGACGCCCGGATCGTTCTGGTGGCTCACTCGATGGGCGGGCTGGTGTGCCAGGCGATGGCTCCCACCGACAAGGTTCGCGCGACAGTTACGCTGGGCACCCCGTTCGACGGCGCGGCGAAGGCCGCGCTGATGCTCGCTCCCGCGACCGGACTGCTGCGTCAGCGGCTGAGGGCGGCCGCGGTGACCATGCCCGGGCTGTACGACCTGCTGCCGGCCTACCGGTGTGTCGACACCGTCGCCGACGTCCGTCGGCTCACCGTCGCCGACGTCGTGGGGCTTGGCGGTGACGAGGGCTTCGCGACCGCGGCCTTCATCGCGCGGGCCGAGCGGGCGGCATCCGCGTTGCCGCAGCACTGGGCGTTGATCGGCGTGGAGCAGCCCACAGTGTCGTCGTTGACGCTGCATGCGGGTGCGGCCAGCGGCACCTATGACACCTTCCTGCTGCACAGCGACGGCGAGTTAGTCCGCGACGAGCATGGCCGACTGCGGCGCGTTCGCGGTTTCGGTGACGGCACCGTTCCCCGCAACTCCGCCGTGCCTCACCACCAGGAGCGGCACATGGTGCTCGCACAGCAGCACGCCAGCCTGGCGCACTCCGACGAGGCCGTTACCTTCGCCCGTGACATCGTGGAGCACGGCCGTGCTACACAAGAACCGCGGCTCGGCGTCGGCGATATCGGCCTCGTCTTGCCCGATGTAGTATCGCCTGGCCAGGAATGGACTGGGACTCTGAGCGGTATCGACGATCCATTCCACGTGGCCAGCACCCTGACTGACGCGGACACCGACGTGGTCGTGGATCATCCGGCGCCCGAACTCCGTGATGGCCGGTTGGTGATCACAGGTGTGGTGGATCGGCCGGGCCTCTACCGGCTGCGGGTCGATGGTGGCAGCACCCCGGTGGTGCAGTTCCTGCTGGCGGTGCCGTGACCGATCAGTACATCGAGATTCATCCTGTCGCCCTTGGTCACTACTCCGACCCGGGTCTGCCGCCGTTGGACGATGTCGATGCCGAGGTGACCACGCTGGCCGAGTTGCTGGCGGACTTCAGTGGCGTCGTGACCGACTGGCTGGTTCCGATGGAAGACCGGGGCAGCGACGCGGTGGAGGCCCGACTGTCCGACTGGAGCAGTTCAGAGCACCCGTTCTCGGTGCTCTACTGGGTGGGGCATGCCAGCGCTAACCGGGCAGCTCCACGCCTGCAGCACGCCCGCAGCCACGAACGCGAGAACCGTCCCGGTGTCAGCGCTGACCGAATGGCCGGCGCCATCGCACCCCGCAGCCGCGACACGGGCGACCACTGGCACATCGTGGTGATCGACACCTGCTGGTCGGCCGCGTTCGTCCAACAGGTCAGCGCCGCCGTCGATGCGATGCCGGGCAGGCGAAGGTTCCTGCTGATCGGTACCTCCGGTGACGGATCCACCACGCTGGGCCGGTTCACCTCCGCGCTGCGATCTGTGCTGCGGCACAGCTTCGGCGCCAGCGACCGGATCAGCCTGTGGGACCTGGCCAGCGAGCTGCGCCGCACGTTGCCGCGCGCCGAAGTGGTCCCCAAGAAGATCACCGACGACGCCGCGCTGCACCGGACCGCACCCCTCACCGGCGCGCCGCTGGACGTCATCGACGAGATCAACGCCGTCCTCGCCGACCTCTCAGCCGACGAACGCGGCCATTTCATCCCCAAGGCCCAAGGCGGCGAGCTCGGGGAGCTGGCCTGGTACTTCCAAGGCAGACGCACGGAGTCCGAGCGCATCACCAACTGGCTGGCCACCCACGACCACGGCGTGCTGGCCGTCGCCGGCGCCGCCGGATCGGGCAAGTCCGCGCTGCTGGGCAACTTGCTCGCACAGACCCGGCCGCGACTGCGGTCCGTCCTCACTCGGCACAGGCTGATCACCGAGCTGACGCCCGCGCAACGCCCGCCTGACAACACCTTCACCGTCGTGTTGCACCTCACCGGACTGTCCACTCAGGACGCAGTCGTACAGATTGCAGCCGACCTCGCCCTAGACGGCCCCGACCCCGCTGCTACCCTGACCGAGCGCCTCGACCACCTGCTCGCCGACGTCGCCCACAGTGCCCCGCTCACGATCCTGGCCGACGCCCTCGACGAGGCCGTCGACCCGCTCACCGTCGCCAACGCGCTGCTGCGCCGCCTGGGCGCGCTGGACGGCGTCCGTGTCGTCGTGGGTACCCGCCGCGACACCAGCGAGGGCCCAGACCAGCCGCCGTCGAAGCGCCGTAACCTGCTCGATGCGTTGCGCGCCAACAGGATCATCACTCTCACCCGCGACCCAACGGCCATCGGCCGCTACGTTGTCAGCCGCTTGACCACAGCGTTCGGATACACCGACGCCATCAACGACACCGCGATCGCCATCGGCGTCAGCTCCCACGAGTTCCTCTTCGCTCGCCTGGCCGTCCACGAGATCCTCGCCGCCGGAACACCGCCGACCGGAACCGCAGTCGACGACCTGCTGTCCACCGATCACCGCGGCCTGTTTCGTCGGGCCGTCACCCGGCTCAGCCACGCACACCCGGCGTCCACTCCAGTGCTCCGCGCCCTCGCACACGCCCAAGGCCGCGGACTCCCGGTCAGTGACGGCGTATGCGCGCTGACCGCGACCGCGCTCGCCTCCCAAACGATCAGCGACGCCGAGGTGCACGCCGTGCTCGACGCCGCCGCGCCCTACGTGCTGCTCGATACCGACCACAGCCAGACCGTGTACCGCCTCGCTCACCGCACTTTCGCCAAGCACTTCACCGCCGATGCACATCTGGCCATCACCGCGGCCATGACGAACTACCTGGCCGAAGCCCCGGAGCAGTCTGCAAACTCCTACCTCGCCCATCATCTCAGTGGCCACGCCGGATACGCCGGCGAGCAAGCGTGGATCCTGCTCGGCCACCACCCCGGCGTCCTCGACCGACTCGATCCCGCTTCCGTGGCCGCCGACGCGTGGCGCACCGCATTCGGCCGCCATCCACTGCCACCCGCCATCGCCGGTGTTATCGGCGCCAGCCACCAGCTCATCACTGCCGTACCTTCCGAACGCCCGGGAATACGCCAACTCGCCATGACCCGGCACACTGCGACCCGCGACATCCACCGCCACGAACCACCGCCACATGACCAGCGTGCCTGGCATGTCCGCTGGGCAGCGCTTGTCTCCGCCCAGACCCACCGCACCCTCGCTGGCCATGCTGGCGGAGTGCTGGCGGTGGTGGCGGTGCCGTTGCCTGACGGCCGTACCTTGCTCGCCGCCGGCGGTCTGGATGGCACGGTGCGCTTGTGGGACCCGGTGACCGGTCGCTTGGTCAGGGATGTTCTCACTGGCCATATCAACAAGAACTGGGCGATGACGGTGGTGCCGTGGCCTGACGGTCGTACCTTGCTCGCGACCGGGAGCGGGGATGGCGAGGTGCGCTTATGGGACCCGGTGACTGGCCGCTTGGTCAGGGATGTTCTCACTGGTCACATCAACAAGAACTGGGCGATGACGGTGGTGCCGTGGCCTGACGGCCGTAGCTTGCTCGCGACCGGGAGCGGGGATGGCGAGGTGCGCTTATGGGACCCGGTGACCGGCCACCCGGTCGGCAACCCTTTCACTGGTCATACCTACAAGAATTGGGCGATGCTGGCGGTGCCGTGGCCTGACGGCCGTAGCTTGCTCGCGACCGCGAGCGGGGATGGCACGGTGCAGATGTGGGACCCGGTGACCGGCCACCCGGTCGGCAACCCTTTCACTGGTCATACCTACAAGAATTGGCTGATGACGGTGGTGCCGTGGCCTGACGGCCGTAGCTTGCTCGCGACCGGGAGTGGGGATGGCAGGGGGATGCGGTTTTGGGACCCGGTGACCGGCCACCCGGTCGGCCATCCGCTGGCCGGTCACACCTTCGACGTGTGGGCGATGACGGTGGTGCCGTTGCCTGACGGCCGAACCTTGCTTGCGACCGGGAGCGAGGATGGCACGGTGCGGTTGTTGGACCCGGTGACCGGCCACCCGGTCGGCAACCCGCTCGCCGGTCATATCGGCTTGGTGCAGGCCATGGCAGCGGTGCCGTTGCCTGACGGCCGTACCTTGCTCGCGACCGGCAGCCTGGATGGCACGGTAAGGCTATGGGACCCGGTGATCGGTAATTCGCTCTCCGGCTACACCCGCAGTGCAGGGGAGGTGTCGGCCATGACTGCATTGCCATCGCCCGACGGCCGTACCTTGCTCGTCGCCGTCGGCGGTCTGGATGGCAGAGTGCAGTTGTGGGACCCGGTGACCGGCAACCCGGCCAGTGACGTGCTCACCAGCCACACCTACTCGGTGGCAGCGGTGGAACTACCGGACGGCCGTACCTTGCTCGCTACCGGCGGTCTGGATGGCACGGTGCAGTTGTGGGACCCCGAAACCAGCCACCCGGTCGGCCATCCGCGCGCCAGCCACACCGACAGGGTGCTGAAGATGGCAGCGGTGCCGTTGCCTGAGGGCCGTACCTTGCTCGCGACCGCGAGCGGAGATGGCACGGTGCGGTTGTGGGACCCGGTGACCGGCCACCCGGTCGGTAGCCCCCTCGCTGGCCACAACAACAAGGTGCGGGCGATGACAGCGCTGCCGTGGCCTGACGGCCGTACCTTGCTCGCGACCGGCGGCCTGGATGGCACGGTAAGGCTCTGGGACCCGGTCACCCAGGCACAACTTAAGGTGATCGTTGTAAGCAAACCCGTGCACACGATCGCTCCCTTGCCGGAGGGAGCGATCGCTGTCGCGTTGGAGGACGGACTCGCTGTGTTGTCGGTCGGTATGGTCTGAGGCCGGCGCCCGGGCGGCGCAACTGACCGCGCGCAGGCCGGTCGAGCACGCCATCGCGGTACTGCGCGATCTCGCCGACAACGGCGATTGGCACGCTGCCCTCGAGTTGACGAACCAGTTAGTTGAGCGGGGGCAGATTGAGGAGCTGGAACGCGAAGTGGCAGCGGGAACGAAGGCGCGGTCGCCGCTCTGCGTCGCGTATGGCCTGAAGGAGTGACCTGCGGCGATTGACTCGCTAAAGCGTGGACCTCACTCCGGTCGACTGAAAGCGACCAGACCGGCAAGGTCGCCAACGCCAGTACTGCTGCAGGTTGGTGGTATCCCCATCGCGTCAAGGAGCGACTCGTTTGTCCATAGTGGACAAGTGAATTCGTAAGTTGTGAACGAGTGTCAAAACGCCCCGGTTGTGCTGGCTGAAAATTAGCTTGTATGGCGGCAGGCTGGTTGAATTCGAAACTTCCCAGACTGGGGTTGACCCGTTTTGACGGACAGGGTCGTTGAGGTGGTGTCAGGCTACTTGACGGCCGGAGGTGTCTTCGGTCGTCAGGTGGCTTGTTTTGTAGGCGTTGGGGCTGAGATAGCCGAGGCTGGAGTGTCGTCGGCGGGTGTTGTACCAGCCTTCAATGTATTCGAAGATCGCCTTGTGCGTGACGATCCGCGTCGGCCAGCCTTACCGGTCGATCAGTTCGGCTTTGATGGTGGCGAAGAAGGACTCGGCGACCGCGTTGTCCCAGCACTGTCCCTTACGCCCCAAAGATAAACGCACCCCATGGTCCTCGGCGAGGTCACCGAATTGGGTAGAAGCGTACTGGCAGCCCCGGTCGGAATGGAAGATCACCCCGGGCTCGGGCCGGCGCTGCGCGACCGCGTTGTCGAGTGCCTCGGCGATGAGCTCGGTGCGCAAGTGGTCCGCGGTGGCCCACCCGACGACCCGCCGCGACCTGAGATCGATCACCGTGGCCAGATACAACCAGCGCTCCCAGGTGTGAATATAGGTGATGTCGCCACACCACCGGGTGTTGATTTCTGTTGCGCTGCAAGAGAAATCCCGCTTGATCAGATCAGCGGAAGTGGTCGCTGCCGGGTCGGGAACCGTCGTGGTGCGCCATCGTTTCGGAGCCCTGCCCGCCCGCCCAGCGGCGCGCAGGAGCCGGGCGACGCGCTTGCGGGAATGCCGCCGCCCGCGGGCGCGCAGCTCCGCGTGGACACGGGGTGTTCCGTAGGTGCCTTTCGACTCGTCGTGGATCGCGATGATCTCGGCGGTCAGTTCGTCATCCTTCTGCTGGCGGGCGGAAGATTCGGCGTCGCAATGGGCGTAGTAGGCGGCTCGGGAGACCTTGAGTAGCTCACAGGAACGTTTCACGTTGCCGGTGGTGCCGGCGTTCTCCGCCTCGATGAACGGGTACACGTTCACCGGATCTCCTTCGCGAAGAAAGCCGTCGCTCGTTTGAGGATCTCCACGTCCTCGGACAACCGGCGGTTCTCCCGCCGCAACCGGGCCAGCTCGTCCCGCTCGTCAGTGCTCAACCCGTCGGCGCGGACCCCCGCGTCCCGCTCGGCCTGCGCGATCCACTGCCGCACGGCAGTCTCAGTCAGGTCAAAGTCCTTCGCGACCTGACTGATCGAACGGTCACCGCGCTGGCACAGCTCGACGATCTCAGCCTTGAACTCCCGCGTGAACGAACGCCGAGCCCGAGGCTTCTTCTTGCCCATAGTCTCCATGATGACGGACATCCTTCCGGAGGCACACGCCCCCTGATCTTGGATGTCCGTCAAAACGGGTCAAGCCCAGACTGCCCCCGTGGGGCTGTCCGACGTGTTCCCGTAATGCGGGTCGTTGTGTTGCTCTTAGCGGTTCATCTCTCGGCCGCTAAGTTGACGTGGGCTGACGTCAACGCATTCTCTGTGGTCATTGGCTGCCGTGCTCAGGTGCGATCCATGTGACGCTCTACGAAGCCTGCGAGTCGTGACCAGGTACTACCGGAGGTAGTTCCGCTTCCAAGCACGAGTCGGAGGAACCCGTTTGGCGGGTCATCTGGAACTCTGGTGAGCTGGATGACCTCGTAGGCGTTCACACTGCTCTGCTGGAGCTGCCTCAGCTGACGCTCTTGCGATCGCCATCCTGCTTGTTGGTCGAGCGTGAGCTGAGGAAACCGCGTTATCCAAGGGGTCAGTTGTGGGGTGAGCACCTCGTGCACGGCGGGGAGAACATCGTCGCGTACGAGGTTGTCAAGGTCCTTGCCGTTTGGTGGTGGTACAACCAGCAGAATGGCTTTCACTGGCACCAGGAGAGGGTTGAGTACTGGCCAACGGCGTGTCCACCGTTTCAACTGGTCGCGCAAGCCATCGCGGAACACTGGGCGCTCGCCCTTGGCCCCCGGCAATGAGGGCAAGGGAATATGCAAGACGTTGGATAGCAACATGTCCCGGTCAGACTCGGCGATGCTATTAAATAAGTCGTTCGAGTTTCCTGGCCTTCGGGTGCGGTTGATCAATGTGGTGCTGCGGCTCAACACAGACGCGACCAACGCGTCATTCGCCGCGAGGAGAGCTTCTTGGACCCGAGATCGGTCATGCAGCTGTAACCACATGTTCAGATCGGACCACCTCTGCCGCTCTGCCGGTCCGGAGGCCGTCCGAAGGTCGAACGTCGGCGTGAGGTCGACGTCTGGCACCTCGGGCACGTGAAAGGGTGACTCCTCGTCGTGGTCGTCGATGAGATTGCGCAGGACGTCGGCAAGATCGAGGTCGGCCACAACGTCTCGCAGCGGTCTCGCCAGAACGGCGGTGTTCGCCGGCACGCCTCCTGGAGTCTGCCCCAGAGGTTGCCAGACGCGCACGTGCAGCAAATGAACCTGACGGTCGTCGCGATAGAGCAGGTAGCGGTGCCCGCCTGCGGGTGCCTTCGGCGGTGCAGCGCCCAGTAGGTCCAGATACCGCTTCGCCAAGTGGTAAAGGTGAGGTGGTTGGTCCGCCGAGGTGTGGAAGTCGAGATCCAGCGCGACCGGTCCGGTCAGAGGGCCCTGTCGGACTTCTGCGAGCTGAGAGACGCCGTGTTTGAAATCGTCGGCCCGTCGGCGCTTGTCTGTCTTGGTGCCATGCCGGAGAGGTTCGCCGTGCAGGAGCAGCCGCCGAGTGCGGAGGTGTCTGTACCGCCAGGCGATCGTCTGACCTTCTGTCGAAGACCAGAATTCCTCAGTGTACATCACGTAAGGCGCAGAGTTCGCGAGCATGGCACAGCGACAGCTTACGGGAGCATGGGGCAGACGCGGGGATATCGAGGTAGCTGGGGCGTCCACAGCCTCGGCGACATAGCCGCACGCCACGCCACATCCTTCGGTGGTGTGCCGGTTCCCGAGCGCCTGTTGTGACGGCTGCACCATGTCGCTTGGTGTGCAGGTGCAGTGCTCATATTCGATGTTGCACTATTGCCGACGGCGATGTGCCGGGTTGTCGGTACGGTTCCGCGACGTAGGGCAACCGATAGTTGAGAAGCCTTTCGTGTCTTCAGGGCTTCGCTGTTCGATGCTTCGCATCGCGCTCGTCGGTGTCAGGCAGCTCCGATCGGGGTCGTCCGCCTCTGGGCCGTTCGGGTAGTCGGCAGGGCTGCGTGGAACGGGTGCAGTGCAATCAGCGATCACTAGCCGTAGCGCACTCTGGTTCTGCCGTCTACCGAGCAGGGAGTCCCGTTTGTCCGGGAAGTGGACCAAGTACCTGGCGCTCGGCGCGTCGTTCCTGTCTGCAGTGTGTCTCGGGGTTTACATCAACAAGCTCTCCGACATCGCAGACAGCTGGTGGGTGTTGCTGCTGGGCACGATGACCTTGGCCATGATCCTTGCGGTGTGGGTACGTCGGCGTCGGCAGGTGGCGCCGGTGGTCCGTGTCGTGTTCTACGTGGCGTCTGGAATGTCGGGTGTGGGCATGATTCTTTCCCTGTTGTTGGGGCCGTTGGTGCTGCAGCGGGCTGGGGCGATCGCGGCCGCTAGCGGCCTGCTGGTCGTCGGGTTGATCACTCAGGGCGTCGACTTGGCGGCCCGACGGTTGACGTCTGTCGCGCTACTTTTCCTCGGGGTGTCGTGCGACGTGGCCGCGTTGCAGAGTCAGGATCGTCAGTCCCAGTTGCTACTTCTGGCGTTTGCGACGGTGCTGCAGTTTGCGGCGTGGAAGAGCCGATCCACGGAGCCGGGTGGGATGGTGCCTGCACTAGTTGTGCTGGTCTTGGTCGCTTCTTTCGGGCTGCCGACGAGGCCGGAGGCTCCAGCGGGTGCGGCGGTGGTGGTTCTTGCTTGCGGGGTTGCCGGCCTGACGTCCAGGCATAGCGGGGATAGCCGGTTGCGCCTATTGGTAGTTATCTTCGGCTTCTGTGGGGCGATCCTGGCCTACATGCTCGTCCGGGGGCAGCACGTGGTTCTGAACACCGCTCTGGCGGGAGTGGCTGTGTCAGCTGTTGGGTGGGCGGTGGCGACCCGGCGCGGCCGTGACAACCTGGCGCTGGCGGCACTGTCGGTCTTCGCGACCTGCACTGTGGTGGTGGGTGCGACGATCGCATGGTCGACCACGCTCGGTCTCGGTGGCGCGTACCTTGCCACGGCTGTTGCGGTGCTGCTGAACGGCGTGCTGGTGTGGCTTCCGCGGTTGCCGGCGGTACAGGCCAGATGGGACTACTTCCTGAATGGTCCTGACGATATCGGCGACGGTGACGGCACCTCGGCATCCGCGGAGCCGACGCCTGCGGGGCACGTGCTGAGTGCCCCGCAGGAGGTCGGCGCGTCGGAGGCTGACGGGGCTCCGGAGGCGGGCGGGAAGGCTGGACCGCCTCGAGCTAAGTCGAGCACGGGCAAGAGTTGGCCCCGGCGGCGTTGCCGACGTCCCGGTCGGTAACCGCCGTCAAAGGAGCCTGCGCCATCCACCAGTTGCTCGACCGAGGATAAGCGAACGTCGGTCGTCGCCGAGACCATCACGACGAAGTTCGGCGACGAAGCGCACCAATTCCTCGACGCGTACCTGAACTCAGGGGTCGGAGCGAGTACGGCTCGTCGCGCTCTTCAGCGGGATGTTGTGGCTGTCTTTGCTCGGCTACCTGGTCCTCGGCAGGCAACGACCACGTCTACCATTTCGGCGCTACGAAGGAGGCGGTCACCGACGCGCTGCTGGATCTGCGGGCGAAGGCCCCCGATCGGAACACGGTCGACAGCCTGCTCCTCGGAGCGCGCCGCAAATGGCCGGACTCGGCCCGGCAGCTGGTGAAGCTCCGCTCCGGCGGCAAGGTGCCCAGTACGGCCGTGTCCACCCGCTCCGGCTTCGGCTGGGACGACCCGAACCCGGCGTTCGACCCGGACCAGCAGAACGCGTTGATCTGCAACGAATCAAGCGGTCCCCGCGACTTCGAAGCGCACTGGCGCAACCACCTCGCGCTGTCCGCCGAACTCCCGGTCGCCGGCAGTCACGGCTCCTACGACGGCTACTGCGTCGGCTGGCCGTTGCCCGCCACCACGTGGCACTTCAAGCCGGGTAAGAGCCCACTGCAGCTCGTGGGTCACGCCTACGAGTCGGTCACGCCGCTACCGTGGGCCCACGACATGCGCGCCCACATCGGCGGCCCGCTCCTCACCGTCGAGGACGACATGCACGGCTCACTGTCAATCCTGCCGTGCGCCTCGAAAGCGGTCGAGTTCTTCGACACCGGCAAGACCTCCAACGCCACCTGCCCAGGTGCTCCGATCCCCCCGGCGGCCTAGGACTCCACCAGCCGTGGCTGGACCACCGCGGAGCAGCCCTGCACGCCACACTCTCGATGCCCTCGAGGACTCCGCAGTCCTGCTCACTGTGGGGGCACACCGATGAGGCGGGAAATGCCTGGCAGGGCGGGCCGTGTTGTGAGCCGGTGTGAATGACCTCGCGGGCAGTCCCCACCTCGCGGGACGCCTCGGCGCCGTTGCCGGAGAAGACCCAGCGTGTCACGGAGATCTTGCGCAAAGAGACCGTCGGCGCTCCGTCACGGACCTAGTAATGCGTGCGCCAATCCTGCTGCCACCTGTGTGGCCAACGCGCCGCCAAGCGACCAGATCGCGAATGCGACTTGCTTGAACTTTCGGCGAGCCACTCGGCTGTTGGCCCACAGCTGCTCAGTAATCGACTCGCGCATCAGACCGTCGCGATCAAGCATGCCAATAAAAGCGTGTTTGAAGTCCAATGCTTTCGGATATCGGCGCGCGATGTGGTCGAAGTACATCAGTGAACGAGGTTCGCCCGTGCGAATTCGTGGCGCAAATACGCGAAGTGCGACAAAGGTGCTGATCACCGTGAGAATCAGGCTCAGTATGGCTAGGCTGGCTAGCCAGGGCTCTTGGCGCCAGGCGTTCTGTCCTGGCGCGGATCGGACGAGCACGGTGCCGAGCACTCCGCTCGCGGCGAGCGTGGCCGCGGCCTTGGCGTCGGCGACCTTGATCCAATCGTTGGTCTGGAGCAGCGCCTTCCAGGCGTCATCGGTGTCGGCCACCGGTCAAGTGTGTCCCACGGCCAGCGTTCGGACCAGAGTCGCCGCAGGTGACCTCAGGACTTGTGGCTGAGCAGGTAGGCCGTCGCCTGATAGGTCTTCACGACTACGTCGTGCCGCGTGAACGGCAGCTCGGACAGGTCGCCGTGCTGCCGCACTATGTCGTCGTAGAGCGTGTCCGACACGACGATTGCCATGGTGGTGTCCGGTTCACCCATTGCCTCGCGCGCCGGCTCACTGTTCGCCATCCGACAGAATCGGATGACGGTCGGGCCGGCGAATCCCAGCTCGCTTGGCTCGACCGGGCCGACGTCGATCGCCATTCTCAATTTGATCTGGTCGGCGTGCTGAAGGTTGTCCTCGCCGAGGAGGTGAGGCATTGTGCACACCAGGTGTCGCATGGCTGTGACCGCGTCGATATCCGGGAGAAAGCTGTTGAACCCGTCGCCGGTGGCTTGAAAGTATCCCGGTTCGACGGCGACCCCCGTGTGCTGTGTGAATCGCTGAAGCAGCGCGAGAAGTCGCTGCTGTGCGATGCGTTGTTGGTCGCTCGGGCGCGAGCTGTAGTCGACGATGTCAACAGTGAAGCCGATTCGATAGCGCAGACCGTCGGATTCCGAACGTCGGTGCGGCAGCCGAATCGTCATCGTGTCGGGCTTGCCGCGGGCGTGCATGCCGAGTGTGCGCTCCGGTGTGTGATCCCCGGTCACGCGGACCTCGATTTCGTGGCACCCGGTGGGGGCCATGACGATCAGCCAGCCGTTGTGGGCGCCTGGCCGCACTGTCGCGGTGTGCTGCCAACGGATGTCGACGCCACCCGGACTGGAGACCCGCACTTCCGGAGTGAGCTTGGGCACTGGAACGTGATCGACGAGCAGACCGTGAGCATCCGAGGTGTGCCGGACGAACTCCAGCCGCTCGGTGACGGCCAGCCGCTCGGGTGGACACGGCATCGTCACCAGTCGTGGCCAGGCGTCGCGGATCCGGACGTCCGGCGTGTGGAATGCGATTCCCAGCGTAGCCGAGCGCAGCGGTGGAGTGCTGTCCTCGGCGAGCAGGTCGTACATGATCTTGATCAGGTAGATATCGTTGCCGTCGTCCACGCTGATGTGATCGACCTGCATCGCCTGTACGCCGATGCGACCGATGCGGATGTCAGCAGCGCTGAACGACCGCAACTCCTCGGTGAGAAGTAGCTCGACTTCGGCGACGTACACCGAGCCTCCCTCGTCAGATGCCGACATGAATCCAGGCTGCCCAAGTGTGTGGCGCGTCCACGTGGTCTTCGCGAACCGACCGGACCGCGTTGTGCAGCGCGAGGGCGGTGTCGGCGGTCGCGGGTGCGGTTGCGCCGTCCTGGGTCAGCTGGCCGTAGACCGCTGCGGCGACCCTTCCTGCGGTGGCGTTCACGGGGGTTAGCGTACCGATGACGTGACGGTAGCCGGCCAGGTGGAACGAGCCCGTGATGTGCACTGCCTCGTCGATGAGCCGTGGAGCGGTGTCGGTGGTGTTGCACGCCGACAGGAAGGCGAGGTCGGCGTGCGGCAGATCGAGATCGGAGATCTCGGCGACCGTAAGTGGCGCGGTCGCGTGGTCGTACAGCACCAAGTGGCTCGCACTGGGATCCCGCGGGTCGCCGACTGCGTGGCTGGCGATGTGGACGATCGAATGCCGGGGTATCGCGTCGACCACCGCGTTATGCGTGGCGGTCTTGTCGATCAGGTGGGTTGCCCCCGGGATCAGCCTTACGATCGTGTCGGCCTCGGCGGTGGCCGATCGCAACGGCTCCTTGCCAGGTGTCGTGGGCATCGCCACGATCAGCGCCCGGTCTTCGGCCCACGGGGAGGGCGTGCGGGCGTGCGTCCTCAGCGTTGTCGTGTACGAGGAGACGACCCGGTCCATCACCGTCCGACGCAGACCATCCTCGTGATAGCCCGCCGCGTGCAGCGGCAGCGAACTCATCGCCGAGATCGGGCACCACCACACGCGCGGCCAATGCTTGTCACTAGGCTGGCTGAGGCCTAGGTGGTCGAGCACGGGTTGTGTGACGTTGTCCCACAGCCAGCGCAGCACGCCATGCATGTCGTCCAGCGCGGCTTTGCGGTCGGCGTAGGACGTCGCCCGTGCCGCCGCGAGGCATCTCTCTTCGAAGCGATCGGACTGTTCTGCGGCGGCGATGTCGGTGATGTTCAGCGGTATGTGGTCCACTGGCCGACCCGGATGGAGCACGAGTGCGCCGCCTTCCGAACGTGTCGCGTACGTGATCACCACCGGGCCTTTGCCGACCTGGGACTCCGGTGGCAGCAGGAACGTGCGCAGCTCTGTGTTCGAGCGGATGTGCTCGACGAGATCCCGCCAGCGTGTCACGAGTTCCTCGCGGCGGACCGACGGCGGCGCGGCCACGTAGTCACCGGCCACAGGGTCGCCGATGACGGGATGATCGACTGCGTCGAGCGCATCGCGGAGGCGCTGGTATTCGCGGTGGAGGTCGGGGTGGTGCTCCCGCAGAGTTCGCAGGTCGGACCTTGCGTCGAGGGTTTCCGCGATAAGGAGGGCGCGGGCTTGCTCGCTCAGTTTCACCGCGTGGTCGAATCGATCGGCGCGCACTGCGGCGGCTGCGGCCTCAGCCGCCAGTCCGGTGGTCTGCCCGACGCTGAACTCGTGGTCACCACGGGCAAGGCGTCGTCGGCTCAGCTGCGGAAGCAGGGCGATCGCCTCCTCGAACGCGGCGACGGCCGCGTTCGGGCGGTCCGCTTTCGACTCGATGCGCCCGAGGCGCCACCAGGCGTGGATCCGGTTGAGCAGCGTCGCCGCCGGCGCGGTGGTCGCCTCGGTGAAAGTCGCCCGGGCGTCATCGAGCAGGTCCGCGTCCAACTGCGCAGCCCCGAGGTTGATCAGGGCAGACGGCCGGTGCGGCGATCCAGGCGGGATCAGGTTCGCCGCACGACGGGCGTACATGGCGGCCTCGCGCGCGTCGTCCTGATCATCAGTGTGGGCGTAGCGCCGTCGCAACGCGTGCGCCGCGTTCGAACTCGCCGAACTCGCCTCGGGGTCGTCATCGGGCACCGCGGCGACACGACGACCGACGGCCACCGCCTCGGCGAACAACGCCTCGTCGTTCGTCTCCGAAGCGAGCGCGACCATGGGCGCGATCGCATGGGTGAGCACCCACCTCAGCTTCGGATGATCGGCATCCAGTTCGCCGACAGCCTGCCGGCACAGCTCTACGGCCCGGCGCGCGTGCTCGACGTCGTCCGTGCGCTCATACAGCGCCAACACCGCGTTGGCGGTGTTGACCAAGTGGTCGACATGCGCCGGCTCCTCGACCGACGTGATCGTCAGAGCCATGTCGATCGCTTCGACCGCCTGCTCGGCGAGCGCGAGTTCGTGGGTGCGTTCATGCAGGACGCGCAGCGCGGTGCCGTACTCGACAAGCCTGTTGGCCAGGTTCTTGTGGTCGTTCCGGGTGCGAAGCATCGCGGACCGCGCCAGTCCGGCCGCCTCGGCGAGCGAACTCACCTCACCGGTGAAGTTGAAGTGGGAACGCAAGGTCGACGCCAGGCAGGCTTCATTGTGCGCCCGGTCAGGGGTCTGCTCATCGGTCCATTCGAGAGCCTGTCGCGCGAGGGCCACCCCGGCCTCGACGCCGGCGAGGTCGACCGCGGCAGCGGCGCGGCGGAGGGCCAGATTCGACATGACGTCGGGCCGGTTGGGGTGGGATTCGGGCGTGGCGTCGAGCGCCTTCTGGAACGTGGACACAGCAGCGGCCAGCATCTCCACGTCGCTGTTGTGCGTGGCGAGATCCCATGTCGCGTTGGCCAGGTTGGACAGGAGTCTGCTCGCATCGTCTCCAGGACCGTCCAACATGGACACAGCGCGCTCGCCAACGTCGACCGCTTCCCGGATCGTCGCTTCGTCACCGGTGCGAACGTACTGCGTGCGCAGGGAGTTCGATAGATTCGACAGCCGCATCATCCGTGAACGGTCGTGGTCCGGTGTCGCCGCCACGGCCTCTCGCGCGACGCGTACTGCGTCGTCCAGCACCTCGCTGTCGGAGGTGTGCCAGTACATCATCTCCAGTGCGGCGGCCAGGTTGGACAGATAGGTGGGATCACCGGGCGCCAGCGCGACCACCTGCCGGCATGCCGCTACCCCCTCGAACAGCAAGTCGAGATCGTCCACGCGTTCGAACAGCAGAATCAGGCCAGCACCGAGGTTCGCCACCCAGGAGAGCTTGGGTTCCGGAGCCCTAACGGCCCGACGCAGCAGTTCCACCGACTCGCGCAAAGCGGCCAGCTCGTTCGTCGCAAGGTAGCGGCGGTACAGGTCGACGGCACGCCGGGCCGAGTCCGCGTGTGACATCAGACCAAGTTAGCTGTGCCAGCTGGACCGCGACACCCACGGCACCGCCCGCTCGGAGTCTGGGCAACTGCCGGCCGCTGGAGGGTGCCAACTTCGCCTACACCGTCGACAACCTCGACGCGCTGCGCCGCGAGCACGACAAGGTCACCGACGAACTCACTGCCCGCCCCGGCCTGCCCCGATGCTGGCGCAGCGTCTCCGGGCTCGCCGCGAGCAGATCGCCTTGTTCCTCGACCGCCACCAGAGAAGCCGTAACCCGACGCCTTGATCTGCTCGCCGCGAGGACATGCTGAGGGCGGTCGCCGAGACGGCCAGGAACTGCCGACGTCCTCGCGGTCGCGGGCCAGCTCGGTCTGCCCAACATCACCTTCCACCGTGCTTCGCCGCCGCAGTCGAGCCCATCAGACGGCGACAGCCAATCAGTCACTCCTCCATCGGAGGCGGTTCGTGCCAGCTTGTCTCCGGTCAACGGTCAGGCCGAAACCCTAACTACAACCCAGCCAGTCACCGTCCACGCTGGGGAAACACCCCGTGGAGACGGCCCTGAACTCTGCGGGCTAGGTCCAAGCCAGTCTCGATGACATGACGAGGCGCGTCCGGGCTGCGGACGAACAGTTCGTCCAGCTGGCCCCATGCGGCCCACAACATCAACATCCCCACCGACCTGCGAGGATGTTGATATTTTATTCGGCATGTTCACCTCGGCGTTGGCCGCGATTGGGCTCCGTTTCGTCTCCGTTCGCTCCGCTGTGCCGAAGCCTGCGCCCAGCTAGCTATACCGGGTGAACTGCACGCCTGTTGCTTCCCCATCAGGTGAGCGGTCAGGCGTGCCGGGCTCTGCAACATCCCTGGCGGCTTCCGCGACGTTGATGGGCATGACCGACGACGCACGTCCCGCGCCCAGCAGCACCTCGGTAGCCCTCCCAGGTAGGCGGCTGCGGAAGCTAACGCCAGCTGCGATGTGGACGACGGCCATCGTGGTCGTGGCCCTCACCGCGGGCGCGGTGACCGTGCTGTGGTGGCCGGCCACCGCCGGACTTAACGGCGCCGAGCTGGTGAACGCGCGGCTGAACGCGCTGAAGATCGGGCTCAGTATCGGCGTCGGCAGTGGCGGCGTGGTCGAGCTCGACCGCTGGCGCCGCCAGCGGTCGAGCTCGGGCGGGCGACGTTCGTCAACATCCGCCGGTTCCTCACCTATCGCCTGACCGACAACGTCGCCGAGCTGACACCGTTCGTGGTGTGGGCGTTCGCCAGCGGGCAGACCCCGCTCGCTATCACGGTGCTGCAGGTGCTGCCTCTCGACATCGGCACCGATCTGCTGCGCGCCGTGGCGCTCGGTGCCGAGCCACCGAACAAGCGAACGATGGCCGGGCCCGCGCGCGGTGGTTCCCTCATCGACGGCAGACAGGCCCGGCGTGCCTTCGGCGTTCTCGGGTCCGCGGAGGCCCTGATGGCGATGGCGGCGTTCCTGATCGTGCTCCTCGTCGGCGGATGGTGGTTCGGCGACGTGTCGGACGCCGGGTTGCTGGCAGCGGCGTCCGGGACCGCGTTCACCGCGATCGTGCTCGGCGAGCTCGCCAACGCCTTCGCTGCCGCAGCGAGTCGCGCTGGATCGGCCGGGTCGGCGTCCTGGGGAATCCGCTTCTGTTGTACGCCCTCGTGTTCGAACTTGGAATGCTGGCACTGTTCCGGCTGCTGCCGCCGCTGCCCGGGTTGCTCGGCGGCGCCGTCCAGGGTCCACTGGGCTGGGTGCTGGCGTTCGCCGCCGTGCCGGTGGTCCTGCTGGCGGACACCCTTCACAAGGCCTTCCGGACGTGAACCCGGTAGCGGGTCGCCTCTGGCCTTCAGCTCTCATACGACTCATCTGTCAGGAGAACCTCCTTGCCAGCTGTGCTACGGTCCTTGGTTCGATCGCCTTCTTTGTCTCGTCAACTTCGCGCCAGAAGACTTCCTCGTTAACGTAAGAAAGTTCCGCTTGCGGGGGAACGGTGATAACAATTATTCCGAGGCCGTAATAGTCGTTGTAGTCGATTGATGAAAGAATAGAGTCGCGCAATGGTTGGCTTAGTTTCGAGTTTCTTATGGAATTCTTCCAGCGTGCCAGGTAGGTTTCGACCGTCTCGTTAAGGGCAGCTGCTTCACGTCTGACGCCTACGACGTATCGGCGGCCAACGCGCCTAGGCTCGATCTTATCCAGCAGTTTGGCGCGAGTGGCGTCTGCCTCCTTGTCGGTGACGCCTATTACTATAGAACCAGATCGGTTGGGTCCGTTGTTGGCGATGGCGCAAATAGTTTCGATAACCTTTTCAAATACGCTTCTGTCGAGTTCTCTATTTGTGTCAAGCCTTAGGATGCCTTGTTTGAGTTCGTAGCTCGGAAGCTCGATCTCAGACCTTCTGATGACAACGTCAATGTCAGTGCTGGAATGATTTCCTCGATAGTCCTGCGGGCTACCTGGAACAAGGCTGGAGTTTATTAATCCCTTGATAGTATTTAGATTCTTGCGGCGCTCCTCGGGTGATGTTGCTCGCCGACTGGTGTCGATTCTGCTGTACAGTCCTGTTATCGCAGATTTAACGCCTTTGTAGTCGGCAATTTTCTTTTGTTCGCCAATAAGGGCTTCGTGCAGGGCAACCATGAGCACTGTAAATACCGCCGGGAATGCGTTGGTGCTGGCTTTCGCGAAAATTATGCTACGCAGCTTCCGTGAGCCGCCTGCGTCACATACCGCCAAGAGTTCGTCGATGCAGTACTTAAGTTCGTCCTTCAATCGTTCTGCGCCGTAGACGTCTAGGGCGTCGACTAGGCGCGAGTTCTCGGCACTTCCCGACTGGTATGCGCGATCCAAGGCGTCCTTGGCGCGATCGATCATTTGGCCGCCGACAATGCATGCTGCAATGTCTGCTAGGCACTGCTCGTCCATTGAATCCCGTAAATCGGTAGATCGAAGCACTCCCTGGTTTACCCAGAAAACCTCATCGGCTATCACCTCGTATCCATGTTTGGTCATGGGCAAATCAATACTAATTGACGGCATTTGTGCGAGGTCGAGTATCTCGCTGGACGCATCGCCACGGATCTCACACGCGAGTTCTCTGACAAGTGTCGAGAATTCATCTTGAACGCCAGCCTGTCGACGTTCCTGATCGCTTAGCTGATGGCCGTAGGTGTTGATTCGCGCGAAAACGTCGTCGATCTCGGCTTCGGTTGCGCCACGCATTACCGAGATGGCGAGAGAGTAGTCTAGGAAAGTACTTACCTCGCGCGCCGACAACAGGCTAACGTCCGAGGTGATCGAAAAATGCCCGGCATCGGCGCGGGCCTGCGCTGTAGGAAACTGTGAAACATCGAAGAAACTTGTTGCCGAGGTCGGGGAACGCGCTCTCGATAAAAGAAACAAGAGTGTGCAGTCGTTGTAATCCGTCAATAACTTCATATCCGCCACCGTCACGTTCGGCTAGAAGTATTGCTGGAATTGGGAATTTTCTAAGGATTGACTCAACCAGCTTCTGCTTCTCAGTCAATGTCCATACCAGCTTACGCTGGTAGCGACGGTTTACAAATAACTTACCTTCGCTATACCATGAAAATATCGACTGGATCGTTTTTGGTTGGGAGTCAAGTTCCGCCATGCTGTGGACAATGCCATAGCGGGTTCCTGGTGAACAAGAGGCTCGGTCCTGTGGCACGTCTCAAGCATCGTCGAATTGGGGCGCTCAGCGCGGCGGGAGCCGGGCTCGTCATGTATGAGCCGGATACGAATGGCAAGTGGGCAAAATGTGTAGCTTCAGTGGCTCGCCAGCTCGGCCGGTGGAGAGGGCCGTTTGCGTAGCCCGTCTCGTAGGTCGGGATGCGCTAGACCGGACCGGCGAGCATCGCTCACCGGTCCGTCGTCGCGCGTCCTCATCCTGCTTGCGCCACCCATTCGCCTTCGTGGACGCTAATGGCCGCTGCCGGTACCCTCGATGTGCGGATGCTCGGACAGTTTCTTACTGCACTAGCGCACGTCGCGATCTCTGACCCGACATAGTGCAGCCTGCCGATCCGGTCTCCTCTATGCGCCCCGCGTGCTCGGCGGCGGAGAGAATTGCGACGGCTCCAGCTGCACGGGAGCACCCCACCTCAGCCGCAGAATCACGCAGTGCCCAAACGCATGTCGTCCCTCCCGGTCAGTGGCTCCGGTCGCGCAGCGGTGGAGCTACTGACTCGCCCAACGGCCGGAGCACCTCGCCTAGATCCCGGTAGCCGGCGCCACGCTGGGCCGCCAGGTGGCGGTCTCGCAGGCCCGGTCCGGAGTGCCGTTGGTGAGGTTCACCAGTGCTCGACCGCCAGGGCGTGCGGCTTCACCTCATCGTAGATGGCCCTCTGTGTCAGGTGTGCTGAATGAGAAACCCGCATCAGATAACGACTACTCGCTGCAAGTGTGGTGGTAGCAGGCACTTGCAACGCCATGTTGGATGCCTTCAATATCAGCCATAGGGGTTATTCGCACTCGATCGGCTGGGGCGAATGTCGCTTCCCTGTCAGAATTACTGAAGAGTAGCAAGTCAACCGCCGATTGGCTCAACTTTATGGCTGATTCCCGCTTACCGACTGTCACTGACCGCTGGGCGCGGAACGCGGGGGTGGTGCTTCGCCTGACGGAGGGCGGCGCATCATAGGTTCACGCGAGCTTCACAGGTCGCGTGAAAACGCGGCCCCCTGCTGGAACAGGGAGCCGCGTGGTGTTCCGAGTCAAAGTCCGGTGTCCGCGCAGAACGCCAGAACATAGGAACGGTGGTGAGCGTAGAGGCGAATGCTCCAGGCCGCTAGTGGGAGCTTGATCACTGTCGGCTTTCTTGTCTGGTTGCTGCCCGACGGCCGACGCTGTGCCATCTCGTACTCGCAGGTGGCGACAGCGCGTCTGTCCTCATACTGAAGGGTTCCACTGTGCCCACCCGTTCTTCCTGCAGGCCTGTGTCGGTCTACCGCCTCGACGGCGGTCTTGACCTGGCCCAGTACCTCCTGTCCGTGTCTTCTGAAGAAATCCGTGTCAACGAGACCGTCGACGTCGGCGGAATCGAGTCTCGCTTCGTCGCAGGGCTTCTGCGGTCCGAAAATCCGTCGTGGGCCGATCATGCCGCGTCTCTGACGGGCATCGATATCGATCTTCCCGGTGACCAGCCGTTCGGCGTTCTCCTCGTGCCACTCGATCCGCGAGTTTTCGCACTCACTTGGGGCGCCGGTCATCTCCTCATCGATGACGAGCTCATGGAGCCAGGTTTCGGTCTTCTATTCGGGATTCGTCGGTTGGACGCCGCCCATCTCGGCTTGGTCGCCAGCAAAGCACTGGACGTCAGCGCTCGCGCGACCCAAACCTCCTATCCCGGTGGGAGCGATCTCGCCGGCTTCAAGATCGAACCCTTCGGGGAACTGATCAACCGTCTCGCCGGAGCAGCTGACTTGAGCGGCCTGACCTACGGCAGCGAAACTGGGAAACTCTACCGCATTCGAGTAGGGAACGCTCTCTGGGCGCCCCTGGCTCGGGAGCCGAAAGTCCCTGCTGGCTGATCTTCGTGCCCTCTCCGCGGTCGTCGACGAACCCGACGACGACTCCGCGCTCAAGTTCATCATGCAGACGCGCCCGCTACCCAAGCATCACCCCAAACGGGCCGGACTGAACGACCGGCTTGCCGCGGCCCTCGGCGGTGACGACGCGGCAGGCGTTCTGGGCTTGGCCTGGCCCGACAACGCCGTCGAGGACATTGAACACGCCAGCTCGCTGAAGATTGTCAGGCTTGGTCCCTGGGGGCCGTTCGTCACGGACACGAACATCGAACTGGAAGACTTCGTCGAACGGTTCAGGCTGCTTCCGTTGGCAGACCGCATCGAGAGCCTGACGACAGCGCGAGCGGTTACCTGCGAAGACGATGCTGGTCAGGTCCATGCTGGCTCGTTGATCTCCCTGCGGAAGTGGTTTGCCTTCGAAACCACGATCGACAACATCCGTTACTGCTACCACCAAGGAAAGTGGTTCCACATCGGAGAAGGCTTCGTCGAGCAGATCCGCGACCAAGTGGCCACTCTGCTCGCGAACCGGGCCAGCCTGTCGTTTCCGCATTGGACGCCGACCAAGAAACGCGACGATGAGCACCGGTATTGCGAGGCGGTCGCCAAGCAGGACGGCTACTTGTGTCTTGACCGGAGCTTCGCCTCCACCGCGTTTCATCGGCAGTTCGAGCTCTGCGACATCGTGGGGCCCGCTGACGAGCTTGTGCACGTCAAATGGCTCGGTCGCGCGACCGCGGCAAGTCACCTGTTCACCCAAGCGCAAGTGTCCGCGCAAGCCATCCGGGACGAGTCCGAGGTTCTGGGCCAGCTGAACGCCAAGGTCAAGAACCTTGCCCCCAGCCGGCCTGCCCTTGATCCGTCAGTCGTGGTCTTGGCGGGCGCCGGTCGCGTGTGGGACGTCGACCAGCTCTTCACGCTGTCGCAACTGAGCCTGTTGCGTCTGAATCTGACGCTACGGCACCTACGCTGCACGTTGCAGTTCGCAGACATCCCGTTCACCGCCAAGGAGCGCCCGGCTTCGCGAATCGCGGCCTGACCGACGATGTGGCTGTGCGAGCTGTGAGGACAGCTCGCACAGCCACACCACGAAGACCTGGCGACCTGGGAGACTGTCCAGGCGTCGAAGCCGAATATTGGAACGGAAGGCGACAATGGCGGAACCTTCAGCGGAGGGCCGGAAGTATGTACGACTCACGGTCGATCTCTGGTATGACCCAGGCACCAAACGTGTTCACCTGACGAGTAATGATCCAGATCTTCCGCCGCAAGGCATACACACGAACCTCAAGCCAGGCACCCAAGCCGATCGGAGTGCCCGAGCCTTGCTTGAGAAGTTCGGCAAGCTACCCGATGGTGCGTGAACCCTTTCGCTTACGGTTGCATGTGTTCCGCCGATACCTTCATGACGATACGAGCTGTGTCGACTGCGGACGGTATGGCCACCACTTCACCGTGTGGATGATCTCCGGCCGTCGGCGAATCCAGCCGACCGGCTTTCCGCCATTGCCGAAGTACTCGGCGGCCGTAGTTGTGGGTTCCGGCGGCACGGTCCAGGTCGGCCCCAGTGGGTGTCCGCCCCATCTCGCGTTCGATCACGTAATGAGCCCACATGCGTTCTTCCGCGGTCTTGACCGTGACAGTCTCTTGCTTACTCGTCGGATTCAGCTGGTTGGCTGCGGCGACTATCGGATGTTCACGAAAGTCCTCGACAGGTGTGACTGCACCGGCTCTGTGGCGCTTCAGCGCACGGTTCAGGAGTTCGACGGCAAGGAGCAAGGCGAGAGGTGGGCAAGCGGCGACCGTAATGCCGAGGATGCTGAGGTCGGGTGTCGAGCCGATATTGGCGCAGAGCGAGAGCGAGATGCCGAAGATGAACGCGAGCCATGCGGCCCAGCGGCCTCCTGCCCGTTCTGAGTCAACAGGCTTCCAGAGTTCGACGGTGGCGATCATCAGGAGGCCGTCGACGATGAGCGGCCAGATCGAGGCGGTGGTGTGGTCTGCGCCGAACTGCAGCGCGAATTCGCGTCCATGGCGGTACGAGGCGTAGGCGGCGCCAATGGCGACCAGAGCCGTGCAGCCGCATTGCACTGCCAGTGCCGGGTCGTGCCACGGACGAGACGCAGTTGCTCCATTCGAGGTGCTCATGGCGATCACTGGGCCGTGCGACGGCGCCGTTCGATCACCGTCGTCGCGGAGATCCGCAGCTCACGGGGCATTTTGGTTCGTGAGGTACCTGTTGGAGCCGCGCCGGGGGCACAAGCAGGATGCACATTGGGTCTGGCCTGGGCAATGACGTTGTGATGCGGCGCTGCCGATGGCGGTTATCGCGTCCAGGTCCCCGGATAACGTGGCTCTGATGGTTGCTTGGTCGTTCTGGTAGTGGACTTTGATCGTGAGCCGTGTCAGGTCTAGTAGGCGGTGCAGTAGGTCTGCTGGGGAGTGGCGCAGGTTGGCCTTCAGATAGGGCAAGGCGGCTAGCAGGTTCGCTTGGTCTGGGTTCGTTCGGCGCGGGTCGTCGGCGTCGCCGGTGATTCGGCTTAATGCGTCGAGGAGTGTTTTGCGCTCGTTGAAGACGTCGTTGTAGCGCTGTCTGAGGCCTTGCCTGAAGGGATCGTCGGGGTCTGCGTTTTCGGCTTGGCGTAGCAGGTTGTCTTGTTTGCGGCCACCACACCGGCCGAAACACGACCGTGCACCACCTCGGGGTCAGGCTGTGACCGTCGCCGCGAGCCCCTGGAAGGCCGCAACACCGCGGTACCGGCCAACGGGTACTGCTCGGCGAGCAGTACCCGTACCTCGCGGCCCGCCGGAGACTCGTCGGTCACCTCCGTGGCGCTGTTGCCACACGCGTCGATGGCGAAACGGATCGTGTCCGAATCCACCTGCGCCTCGCGGAGCATCTGCTGAACCTGCCGGGCGACCGCGGGCCACAACTGCTCGGCACCGGCGGACTCGGCGAGCGCGGTCAAGCGTGCTTCTGACTGGGACCTGACAGGCCCGTCTTCGGAGAACGTGTGCGGCAGTAATGGAAGTATGACGCTGATGAGACCGGACTCGCTCATGATCTCGTCATCGACCGGTCGTCCGCATACCTGGCCTAGGAACTCGATCGAACTGGCGGGCACATGGTCGTCGGACCACCCGTCGAGGGAGAGCCCTGCGCGATCGGCGACCTGGTCGAGCTGGCTCCATTCCGGCATGGTGCGAACCGGTGCGGAAAATGGGCCGATCGGCCCATTTTTGTCGGCGTAGGCCAGGCGACGTTCCGCGTTGTCATTCGCCCCCACTGACAGCATGCGCGAATTTCCCGCCAGTCGCCGGAGAACGGCGTCCCTGCTTCCCTTGTGCACACTCCGCTCGAGATCGCCGCCGAACTGGCTGAGCACCTCCGCCGTGCTCGCTGACTCCACAGCGCTGATGCAATAATTGCTGTACCTCTGCATCCACTGAAACAACGAGCTCACACAGTATTTGATTGCCCCGGTTACCGTTCCGCGTCTAATGGCCCGACATCCCGATAGCTGGTGTCCGGTTCGTGCGGCTTTTGGGGAAGGGCGGCGACCTCGACCAGCGGATCGCCTAGTGGTCGGGACGGTCGGGCAGCAGGACCGCCGGCTTCTCACTGACCTGATCGCTGGCAGCGGGTCGCAGCGTTCCTGTCACGTTGAGGTCATCCAGCTCGAGACTGCCGACCTTGTCAAGGCAGGGGAAGCGGCCACGGCCGCAGGATCGTGGGTACTTGGCGGGCCAGGTATCTGAGATCAGGAGTTCTCGACGAGTCGCTTCAGGATGTGTGTGAGGTCGCCTTCCGCGAGGAGTCCCACGAGCACCTCTGTCATGCTGTGGATACCCGGATCCCGGACGATGAGGCCGTCGGAGCACCAGAAGTAGGTGCCGTCCAAGGCTTCTCCGGTCTGGGCCCACTTGGCCATGAGACGTTCGACTTCGGCGACGGTGACAAAGGTCGCGCTCCAACGGGAACCGTCCGGTAGCCGAACCTCGGCGTCGCTGTTCGCCACGTCGTGTAGGTCTTCCTCCGCGTTGAGTCCCGTGAACACGACCTCGAATCGTGGAGTCCGGACACGGTAGACGGGTCCGTCCCAGCCGTGGGACAGCACGTCGGTGTTCCAGTCCATTGGTGATTCTCCCGGGGGCCTGGGGCTATGGCCAGATCAGTGCTCCGTCGTCGCGGATCGCCGGTTCGCCTGGCTGTGGCGGGGTTTCGGGTGCGGTGTTGTAGTGGTCGAGGCGCTGGGCGGTGTCGGTGAGCAGTGCGCTGATGTTGGCCCAGGGGGTGTTGTGGGCGCCTGTGTCCGCCCTCCAGTTCATCACTGTTCCGTGCTGGGGGCCGGTGCGGAGGTCGACGGCGAGGACGGCGCCGTCGAGTCCGCGGCAGATGGGGATCAGCGCGGTGCAGTATCCGAAGGTGGTGTCGCCGGCGGAGCGGAGGTGCTGCCCGCCGGGGCGGCAGCAGTCCTCGTCGGGATGGCGGCTCAGGCTGGCCCATTCCTGCCGGACACGTGCTACGGGCAGTGGCATGTACACGCCGGGGACGGTGAAGGCGGCGCGGTAGTCGTGCTCGTCATCGACACCGTCCATCAGGCCCCACCACCGCAGCAGGTCGTCCGGAAGTGGTTGCCCTACCGCGTCTTGGGTCGCGTGGATCTCCTGGGCGGGAGCCGGAGGCCGGAGTGTGGCGGCGGTGATCGGTGAGTGGATGCGCAGCCAGGCCGTGATCTGCTTCCAGACCGCGTCGATACCGCTGTTCACGTCCGCATGCTCCTTCTGGTCGTCGGAGGACGTGGTGGTTCGCCGGAGGGAGTCCGTCCCGGCGAACCACCACGGTCATCAGTGCCGGTATCGGCTAGGGGTTGATCGGGATGAAGAACCGTTCTTGATCGTTCGGGTCAAGTTTCGGGTCTCTACCCAGATCCAGGATGCGGTCGTTCTCCTGCCAGCCGAACAGCCGCCGGCCGGCTTCCTGGTTCTGCTCGCTGTTGACCCACCGTACCGTGTAGTCCAGCGCGTACTGGGCACCGTCGTATTCGTTGCGAGCGGACCCCTCGTAGCTGGACGCGAAGGCGTACTCGTCACAGTCGAAGGGCCCCCCTTCCGGTGGTTTCGGCGGCATCTTCACCGTGGCGCAGAAGTTCGTCGACACGGTGCGGTTACGGGCGGCGCGGGCTCTGGAGTCCTCGCTGCGGGCGGACGCCAACCGGTGCAGGGTGTCCCCGGGAGCCGGTGACCCGCCCAGCAGTCGCTTGCCCTGTTTCGTCGGCACGGTCGCGTCGGGATTGGCGCGGGCCTCGTCGATGTGCACGGCGTGCCCGGCCACCCCTGCGTCGCTCTTGCCGTAGGACATGCCCGGCACGGCACGGTCGAAGATGCTGCCCTGCTTGTCCCGCAGGTAGAACGCACTGTCGAACCGCAGCCCGCCCTCAGGGCTGACCGACTTCAGGTCGACGTCGCGTTTCGGCGTGAACTCGTACTCGAACTTGAACACACCCTGAGCCAGTTGCTCCCCGAACTCCGCGCCCGGCTGATAGCCGTCGGAGACCAGATCGAAGTAGGAGTTCGGATCGAGACGCCACTGAGGGATCGTCGCCTTACGAGTTTCGAACCTGCCCGGGTGGCACGCGCGATCGCTGGGGATCCCGAACCCGACCCGGTACTCGCCCGCGCACTTGATGGTCGCCTGCATCGTGGCGTTGGGCTGGTTGAACACCCCATTGGTGTAGAGGATGCTTGTCTCCAGCCGGAAATCGGCGAAGCGCTGCGTGGCGTTCTCCGGGTGCGGCCCGATCTTGCCGTAGCCGACCACAACACTCGTCGCGCCGATCGCACCGATGACCTGGCAACCCCTGGGCCCGCACTTCAGATCCACCGCCCAGACCAGGTCGATCTGGCAGTAGGAGAACCGGTTCTTGATCCACCCCGCGTCCTGGCCCGAGGTACCGGCCTTCGCCAGGCAATCCGCGTGATTCGTGTATTCATACGGATCCGCCGGCTTACGGCCCGCGGGAAACCGGGAACTGTCCACCACATACGGAGGATCGGCTGCCGCGACCCGTGGCTTCGCCGTCGGCGGTGCCTGGCCCGCCGCGGCGCTCGGCTGGATACCGAGCGCGTCCAGGTTCCCGTCGCGCTCCAACGTCGTCCGGACGATATCCGGATTCCGCACCAACGCTGGATCGCGGATGACGTACATTTCCGACCGGTACGTCACCGCCTCGTTCGCTTGCGCAGGAGCCGACCCCATCATCAGCGCAGCGACGGACGCTACCGTCAAGAGCGCATGTCTGAGACGTATCACAATCGTTGACCCTCCCCAGGAATCACCAGTTGACAGCTGCGTTTGGGCTGTCGGCTAGAGACTGTCGAACCGTCCAGGTGTTCGACGACCGCCAATCGAGTGACGACAGTTCCACGTAATTCCAAATAGGCGCTATCGGGTCAGATGCGCGACGGGCTTTGTTGCAAGAGATGGCGCATTGTCACAATACGAAATCTGGTGTCAGCGCATGCTCGACGGCCAGGACATCATGTCCGGGGTGATAAAGTTTTGAGCTCGGCGATTCGCTTTCAGCTCTCGACAGTTTCGTGAAACACCCAAGGCTTACACGAAAATATGACGGAATCCACTGACTCCCAACCCTGAAGTCCCGCCGAGGCGCGGTGGGAGATTTCCGCGCAACGGTAAGCCATGACCACGATTTTCGCGGTCATAGACCGCTGTCGCTCGTGGGCCTGTCCTGGTCACACCTGCTGCAGCAAGATCAAGCACACTTCGTGTGCGCCCATTCGTCCCCGCGGAGCGTGTGCCACGCTCGGGACCATGTCACTAGGGGCACGGGTTGGCGTCCGAACGGGCACCTCCCAGGAGAAGCGAACCCTTGGTAACTATGCGTTTACACCACAGGCGCTGTACGTGTCGTCGCAGTCCTGACCCCAGCGTCGTCGGGGCTTGGGCCAGGGGCTCGATCAGTCCTCAGGGGACGGTTCCGGGCAGGAATCGATTGGTCGGAAATCTCAACGACGTCGCGGTGGTCGACCTCGACGGTATCGGGTGCCCCGGGCGCATGGGCGGATGTGAGATCTTCTGACTGTCAAGCACGGTTACGCCGCCGGGAGTGCGGTTTTGGGAGACTGGCCGGGTTCGAGTCGGTGGCGGTGATATCCAGCCCGTATGCGCGCGCGGTGCGGACGGTGGAGCCGGCGGTGCGGAGGTTGGGGCTGCCGGTGATGGTTGATCTGGAGTTGCGGGAATGGGACTCGGGTCTGGAGCCGAGGCCGGATTTCGCCGAGCACTATGCGCGAAGCTGGGCAGACCTGGACTACGCCCGGCCCGGAGGGGAGAGTCTCGCTGCGCTGCCGAGGCGGGCGATGGCAGTGTTGACAGCGCTGGCCGGTGCGCATGATGGCGCTTGGGACTTCACCGACCTGCCCCTCGAATACATTCCGTACTCGAACCGCTAGCCCAGCCTGCGCACCAGAGCGCTCGTCGCGTCACCGATTCAGCAGCGCAGCAGACGTGCCCGGTTGGCCGCAGAGCCTGTGGTGGGCGGAACCGGGCCTTGCTGAGGTTGGCCATCGCGGTGCTGAGCGTTTCCGTCTCGAGTGGATGCCGCTCGGGGCCTTGGTTGCCGCGCCAGCGTCGTGATTCTTGGCGCCGCTGCGGTCTGTCGGCGATCCTGGCCGCGGCCCACGACATCGACATCCAGGTCGAACCCAAGATCGCGGGCCCCTCCAACATCGGCAACTACTTCGCCGGGCTGAACATCCCCGCCACGGCGGGCTTCGGCGTCGTCCACATCGGCCTGCATGCCACCGACGAACGGGTCCTATGCCGACATCGCGATCGCACGGCGATAGAGGTTTCGACGCGGCCGCGGATGACATCCGAGACCGGTAGTCCAGTGACGTCGACGACATGGTGGTCCGCACGGCTGCTTGCGCTGGCGGCACGCGTTCGTGAGTGACCAGATACTGGTCCGGCACGAGAAGGAGAAGGTCCGTGAGTGGACCCGCCGACGCGACGCATCACGGTCGCCGTATCGGGAGTCATCGTGGCGGGCGCACTACTCGTCCACGACGCTGTCGGATGCGGCTGGTTGGTGCCGGATGCGTGACGAAGGACGACCACGGTGGCGGTTACTACCTGTACCCCGTTGCGCTCCGAAGCGGGTGCGAAGCGCTTCCGCATCAGTCCTCGGCCTCGGCGAGAAGATCGCGGATCCGGGTGACACCCTCGACGAGGTGCTCGTCGCTCAACGCATAGGACAGACGAAGATGACCGGGGGTGCCGAACGGTTCGCCGGGAACGACAGCCACATCGGCTTCTTCCAATAGCAACGAGGCGAGCTCGATCGTCGTTTCCGGTCGGTGGCCGCGGATTTGTTTTCCCAGGACGCCTTCCGCCGAGACGTAGACGTAAAACGCGCCATCTGGTTCAGGGCAGGTGATGCCTTTGACTTCGTTAAGCATCCGGACGATCAGGCGTCGCCGCCGGTCGAATGCGCCACGCATTGCCACGATATCCTTTGTACCGGCGGACAGCGCCGCTATCGCCGCAGTCTGCGCCACGTTGCATACATTAGATGTGAGATGAGACTGTAACGCCGTCATGGCGGCGGTAACGTCCCGGGGGGCAAGGGCCCAGCCGACTCGCCAGCCAGTCATCGCATAAGCCTTCGCGACCCCGTTGATCACGACACACCGATCACGCGTCTCTGGCACCACCACGGGCAGCGAGTGAAACTTCGCTTCACCGTAGACCAGATGCTCGTAGATCTCGTCCGTGAGCACCCACAAGCGTTTCGTCGCCGCCCATCGGCCAATGAGTTCCAGCTGTTCCCGGGTGTACACCACGCCCGTCGGGTTCGCCGGCGAGGAAAGCACCAGCATGGTGGTTCTTTCGGAACGAGCCGACTCCAGAGCGTCGGCGTTGACGCGGAAGCCGTCGCTCGCATCGCCGTCGACCGGGATGGGCACACCACCGGCGAGTCTGATCGCCGCCGGATACGTGGGCCAGTAAGGTGACGGCACGAGCACCTCGTCACCAGGATTCAGCAGAGCGGCGAAGGACTCGTAGATTGCCTGCTTTCCGCCGTTGGTCACGAGTATTTGGTCCGTGTCGACTTCGAAACCTGAGTCTCGATACGTTTTCGTCGCGATCGAGGCCTTCAGCTCCGGCATGCCGCCCGGCGGAGAGTACCGATGGTGGCCGGGATCGAAGCAGGCGTTTGCCGCCGCCTCGGTGATATGAGCCGGGGTGGGGAAGTCCGGCTCGCCCGACGCGAAGACGATGACCGGTCGTCCGGCACGGATCAGCGCCTTGGCCCGGGCATCCACCGCCAGCGTGGCGGATTCGGCGATCGAGGCGACGCGATCGGAAGCTCGCTGCGGAATTTCGATGTCCGACATGAGTTCTCAATCAGAATTCGACAGGATTGCTCAGCTCGATCAGGTTTCCGTCTGGATCCCGGACGTAGACACTGTTTATCGGCCCCAGCGCCCCTGCACGCTCAACAGGCCCGTCCTCGATGGCGACTCCGGCGGCACGCAAGTGGTCCGCGACCACCTCGACGGGGTCCTTCACGATCATGCACAGGTGCTCGGTTCCCGGCCCCGGGTTCGCGGCCGTGGGCTGAATTTCGTTTCCGGCTTCATGCAGATTGATTTTGCTGTTACCGAAGCGAAGTGCTTTGCGGTTTTCGACAAGACTGTCGAACGTGATCACCTCCATGCCGAGCAGGCGGCCGTAGAAATCGACGGTCGCGTCGAGATCGTTGACAGTGAGCACGGTGTGGTCGAGTCTTTCGTAGTGCACAGGATACCTCCGATGGGAATGGACGACGACGAGTTCATCGCGGATAATCTTGGTTCAGCAGAGCGGGTGGGCGGATGCCGAGCAGATCGGCGATTTCTTTTAGTTCGTTCACGACGGACTCGAGAACAGGCACTCCGTATACGCGGCGGCGTTCCGTGAGTCGCTGTCGTCGATCGCCAGGGAGTCGCGGCGAGCTTCCGTCCTCGACCGGGTGGCCAGCCCGGACCTCTGTGCCCAGTTGTGCCAGTTGTTTTCCCAGGTCTTCTGGATCACCGAGCGCGTCGAGATCGACGCAGAAGACAAAGTGCCCGATCCCGGCCTCGCCTCCCTCGTAGGTGTGACGGCTCCAGCGCGCGCCGGCGAGCGGTCCACAGAGCAGTTCGACGAGCAGCGCGATGCCCGATCCCTTGTGCCCCCCGTGTTCCTGACCGTCGCCACCGAGCGGCAACAGCACATGGCCGCTACGGTCGATGAGACCGTCGACGGTCCCGGAGATATCGCTGGTGGCGCGACCATGGGGATCGAGTGCCCAGCCGAGACGCATTGGCTGTCCGAGACGGCCAAGCTGCTCCAGCTTTCCTCTCGAGACGACACTCGTCGCGGCGTCGAAAGAGATCATTCCTTCGCTCGTCGGCACGGCGTAGCTCACCGGATTGGTGCCGAACATGGCTTCGCGCGTTCCCGTCGGCGCCACCTGTGGCACCGCGTTCGTCGTGACCAAGGCGAAGACGCCCATCCGGGCCGCGCGTTCGGCGAACCATCCCGCGATGCCCATGTGATTCGACCGGCGCACGACAACGACGGACGTTCCGTGGCTCTTGGCACGGTCGGCTGCCAGATCGACGGCGGTGCACAGTGCGGGCTGACCGAGTCCGTTGTGAGCGTCAACGACGCATACAGTTCCGCTGTCGCGCACGATCTCGGGCTTGGTATTCCGGTCGATGTCGCCGTGTCGCAAGCCCTCCACGTAGCGCCGCAGTCTTGCGACACCATGGCTTTCGACGCCACCGAGGTCGGCGGAGACTAGGACGTCGGCGGTTACGTCGGCATCACTGCGCCGCGCTCCCGCCACGCGCAACGCTTCGCTGGTGAACCTGGTGAGCTCGGTGACGCCGAGGGAGAGCCGGGCGGCGCGCCGGGTCGGTTTCGTCATGGCAGGCTCCTGGGTTTCCGAAATGTAGGGCGTCGCAGGAATAGCAGGAGAAGGGTGCCGGCGATGGAGACGGTGCCGAGTCCTGCCCAGTAGAGTCGGTCCATCCCGCGGGTGACCGCGACAAGGAACAGCGTCCCGCCGCAAAGGGATCCGAGAGCCTCGCCCGTGGTCCAGCACACCTGACGGAAGTTGAGCCTTTCCAGCGAGGTGGCGAGCGGTAGTGCCGCGAAGGCGGTGTTCAGCATCGGGGTGAAGATCATCTCGGCGATCGCGAAGAGTGCGACGGCGACCAGGCAGGCGGTGACCAGCGGCATACTCGAACCGAGGGAGAACATGGCGCCACCGAAGACGATGGTGGCGATGCCGAGCAATTGCTTCGGCTGAGCCCCTCGCCGCATAAGCACGCCGATCACACCGGTGACCGTGGACTGCAGGAACACGATGGCGACCGCCGGCCCTGACAACAGGATCGCCCGCGTCAACGGAGTGGTGATCCGGTCCGCGACCAGCAAGGCGAACGCCGAGTAGAACTGGGCGTACAAGAACGTGGCGAGCGTGGCGATGACGACCGTGCGGCAGGCCATCGGGTGACGCAGCACCACAGCGAGCCCGGCCCGGCTGACCGGCCAGGCCGTCGGTGTCGGTACCGGACGAAGGTCGCGGGGCAACCACAAGAGCAGGATGGCCGAGCCGACCAAGAAGCAGCCGGCCACAGCGACGACCAAGGGCCGTGCGTCACCGGCGAAGTAGAGCAGACCCGCGATGAACGGGCCGAGCGCTCCGCCCACGTTGACCGCGACGTTCATCCATGAGTACGCCCGGTTCCGCTCGACGTCCCCGTTGGTGCGGTCGGCGATGAGCACCCGGGCCAGCAGGTGGTGCACGCTGATGCCAAACCCGGCGAGGAACAGGGCTACGAGCAGCAGGGCGAACGTGTGCAGGACCGCGAGTAAGGAGAACCCCACGGCGGTGAACAGCCAGCTCACCCACAGCGCGGTGCGGTACCGAAACCGGGGGAGCCAGCGGTTCACCAGCAAGGAGGACAGGCCGACCGCGGCGAAGTACACGAACAGTCCGGCACCCACCGCCCCCGGACCCGCGCCGGGGTCCTGCGTCGCGATCAAAACTCCGAGCGTCGGCACGACGCTGTACTGACCCACGCTGCCGAACAGGTTGTCCCACACCAGTACTGTCGTGACCGGTGCATCGGCATCGCGCATCGCGACCGTTTTCGCACCGTTCGGTTCCGGTGTCCGGGTCATCAGGCCTGCTCCGTGTTCGCCGGCTCGGTGTCGATCGTGACGGACCGCCGTATCCTCGCTTCGATTATGTCGATGTCCTCGTCGAGCGGAGCGTCGAAGATGGCGGTGACCGCGCGGTTCGAGGATTCGGTGATCGGTGCGAGCAGATCGCCCCGTTTCTTCAGGACGAACAGCTCGTGCAGAGTGGCCGGCGCTTGTTCACCGACCGGCCGCAGCGGTGGCCAGATCCCGGTCGTGTCCGCCAGCCAGCGTGGTCGCACCCGGTTCGTTCCCTCGGTTCGTACATCGAGCAGTGTTCCCGGGGTGTGCACGAAATAGACCTGTCGGCCACGACGGCGAAAGCTCGCTTTGTAACCGGTCGGGAGCCCCATCGCCGCGTCGATCAGCACAGGCTCGATGGCCTGCCCCGTCGCTAGGTGGTACAAGGGAAGGCAGGCGTCGCCTGGTGCTCGCGCCGCGATCTCCATCAACACGACTCGGCCGTCTTCGGTAAGCCGGTACTCCGCGTGGGCGAAGCCGGTGTCGAAGTCGAGTCGCTCCACGACCGCACGCTGAGCTTCCGAGATCAGGTCGGTCTCACGCTCGTCGAGGTTCACAGGAGGTGTCGTGTGGACCAGTTCCACGAAGAACTCGGTCGATTCCTCGTTGGTGCCCTTCTGTGTCAACAGGGTCACGATCGGTTCCCCGGCGAGCACGATGGAGTCCACGTTGTACTCACGGCCGACTACGCGCTCTTCCACCAGGAGACGGCTCCCGGGGGCGAGTTCTTCGAGAATGCCGGCGAGAGCCGATGCGTCGTGCACCACGCGGACACCGATACTCGACTCCCGGTCCAAGGGTTTCACCGCGGCGGGGAACGGCCCGTCATAGGTGGCGCTGCCGGTGCGCTCGCTGACGAGCACTGATTTCGGACTCCACTCGGGCAGATAACGGCGCTGCAGGAGCTTGTTGCGGCAAACCCGTGCGGCTCGCATGCCAACGCCGGGCAACTCCAGCAGGTCACAGATCTGCTGGCCGGCTTCCACATAGACCTCGGCTGCCACGAGCACACCGGTGATCTCGAAATCTCGCGCCCAACGGGATGCTTGATCGACGATGCCACTCAGGTCTCCGCCATCATGGAGTGCGACATCCGCCAAGCCGGCGAATGGATGCCCCTCGGTGCCGAGGAGTTCGAGACCGCGCTGCACCATCGCCGAACCCCGCGGCTGGGAGATCGCCAGCACCGCGATTCCCCGGTTCTGCAGCTCGGTCAGGTACGGGCCGATCTTGGACAGATCACTCAGAACAATGAAGCCCGATGTCTTTCCAGTGGTACCCATCAATGTTCAGCTCCGTGTCGTGCGGACGGGTCAGAATCAGCGAGCGTCGCCGGAGGCCTCGGTGAAGATCGCCAAACCCTCGGCGAGTTCGGCTTCCGTTGTCGTGAGTGGCGGCATGATCTTGATCATGGCGCCACCCATCGTGGACGGGACGCACAGCAGCAGGCCGTTGTCGACGCATGAAGTGACCACACGCCGGGCAGCCGACGGATCGAGCGCACCGTCCGGAGTCACGAACGCGACGCCGGCGACCATACCGAAAGCGCCGATCACCCGACGGCTTTCCGCCCGCTGCGACGTCCAGCGTTCCAACCCCTCGACGAGCTGCCGTCCACGCTCGGCGGCGTGGCCGACAAGTCGGCCGTCCGCGAAAAGCGCAAGGTTGGCTTCGGTGGCGGCGAGTGCGATCGGATTGCCGCTGTGGGTACTCGTGAGTTCGCCCGGCCGGAGTCCTTCGGTGTGGCGCGGATCCCCGACGAGGACGGCCGACACCGGAAGGGAACCCGAGAGGCCCTTGGCGCAGAGCAGCAGATCCGGCCGGACCCCGACGTGCTCATAGGCGAAAAGAGCGCCGGTGCGGCCGAAACCGGACTGGATCTCATCGAACACGAGCAGCGCGCCGGCTCGGGTGCACCATTCCCGCAAAGCCACCGCGGCCGCGGAATCCAGTCGACGCAGGGTGGATCCCTGGTACAGCTCGCCCAGTACACAAGCCACCTCCCCGGAGTGGGCACCAACGGCGTGCAGTTCCGCGTCGATGGTCGAAGGATCCCAGGTCTCGCCGGAGGCAGGGAAGGGAACACGGACGAAAACGTCGTCACAATCCGGGGTCCAATCCCGCTGCGCGGACAGCCCGCCGGCGAGCTGGGCGCCGAGGGTCCGGCCATGGAACGCGCCGTCGAAAGTAACGATGACGGCGCGCCTGCCACGAGCCTTGGCGTAGCGCCGGGAGATCTTCAGCGCGCCCTCCACCGCCTCGGCTCCGGTGGTGTACAGGACGCACTGCGGAAAGCCGGTGAGTTCGGCCAGTGCCCGTACCACCCGTGCCCGTACCTCGGTGGGGAACATGTAGGCGTGCAGCAGCCCTTGCCGGGCCTGCTCTCCGATCGCCCCGGCCACTTCCTGGCGGCCGTGCCCCGCGTTGGCGGTCAGGATCCCGCTCGTCCAGTCCAGCCAGGACCGCCCTTGACGGTCGAAGACGTGGCTACCGCGGGCGTGGTGCCACACTACCGGGTGCTGTGTGTGCATGGAGGCGGGCTCGTGGCGCCGCAGCGTCTCCAGCACCCAGGCGTCTGCGGTGTCCGTGCCGCCGTTCGTACGGATCGAGACCTGTCCCTTCACGACGCGCGCACCGTCCACGAAGTCCCGCTGGTGTCCGAAGCCGTCACCGTGATGGCCACCAGTACGTCATTGCCGGTATTGACCAGCCCGTAGTAAAGACCGGCCGGCGCGTGCCCGACGGACCCCGCCTCGACCGGATACCGGCTCGGTTCCGGCAGTTGTTTCTTCGCTGGTGCGTCGAGCGGGTAATGAGCCGACGGCACGTAGCACGCGGCTGGATCCGGTTCGTCACCGTCGAAGACCTGGAACTCACCCCGGCCGGCCAGAATGACGATCATTCCGTCGGCCCTGGGATGCCTGCGTGCCGAAATATCCTGGCCGGGGGCGATGCGCCAAGCCGCCGTTTGCATTCGATCGCTGGCAAACAACCCCAGTTTGCGAGCCACACTGTCCTGGCAGGGTGCCGTGGGCACGGTGAACGTGCGTAACGTCATCTGAATCGTCACTCCCTTCAAATCAGGCTTCGAGGAACTGGATCTGCATCAGCTGCGTGAAGTACTTCCCGCTGGGCCGGATCTGCACTCCGGCGGTCTCCAGGCGAATACGCCTGGTCGCGATGGGTTCAAGCGCGCCCTCGAACCAAGCCCCCGCGGGTACATCGATGTCTTCGGCGGTCAGGGTCGTCTTCTCGCCGCCCTCGTCGGGAAAGGCGATCACGCGAAGACCTCGTGGGAACCCCGTGCGGATCACGGGTACGGGCCGTCGCTGTAGGCGGATATGGGCGGGCACCCGGACCCCTCCCAGGTCGAACTCCAAGTACTCGGAAACGGATTCGTTCCGGCTCGGGGAACTCCATCCGGTGTACGGACTGCCGTCGAGAAGAAACTGTTCGTTCCAGAAATCGTATCGATGGCAGCCGGAGGAATCCGTTACACGGCAGCCTTCGATGACGTGCGGCTGGTGGACGGGCATCTGTGTGTCCCTTCTAGAGTCGGCTGTTCGCGTCGTTCATCGTGTTGATCGTGATCTCCACGTCGGCAAGGCCTTCCACGACGAAATCGGCGTCCGCTTTGGCCTGGGCGGTGTGGGCAAGCCGCCGATCGACGAGAACGGTGGCCATTCCGATCGCGCGTGCTCCGCCGAGTTCGTCGTGCTGGCCATCACCGACGAATGCGCAATGCGGTGCGGCGATACCGAGTCGGTCGAGGGCGTGCCGGTAGATCTCCGGATGTGGCTTGAGTCGCTTGATCCGATGCGAGAACACGGTCACGTCGAAGTGCTCGCGGAGACCGAGTCGGTCGAAGAGCCATTCGGCGTGGTCGGAGGCATTGGTCACCAATGCCAGGGACATCCCGCGGAGGCGTAGCCGTTCCAGGAGGGGCAACGCCTGCGGGTCGACCTCGACGCTGGCCACGAAATCTGCGAAGTGTCGGTCCACTGCGACACGGACGGCGTCCGGTGTCACCCGTGTGCCTGCCGATCGGGCCGACAGCACGATGCGCGCCACGATGCCCGGCACGATCGCGGCCATGGTTTCGTCATGAAGTTCGTCGTAGGCGGGCTTCCAGCGGCCGAGGTCCAGGCCGAGTTCGTCGGCCACCTGCCGGAAGAACGGATTGTGCGGTCTTTTGTGGATCAAGGTCGAGAACAGATCGAAACAGATCCCGTTGATTTCAGGCATCTCGGGTTCTCCTAAGTCCATTATGGACACTCTGGTCACGCCTGGCGCCCGGCCGCTCTTGCTGGGAGGCGCCGGTGGGTAGCCGGTCGCAAATCCCCTGACGGAATCTCGCTGGTCTTCGAGTTTCGGTGCCGGACACCGTCGCGGACTCGGGTCGACGACCCGGGTGGGCGGGTCAGACGGGTTGTAGTCGCCGGTCCACCGGCCTGCCTAGAGGGCGGCGTCGTTGTTCCAACAAGACGCTTCGCCGGACCCAATGCAGGCCGAGCCTCTCGAAGATCTCCTGGTGGTCGGTTTCTACCCGGGCACCATTGGCGGCCAGTTCGGCAAGCACGACCTCGGCCAGGTCACAGTTGTCCGCCAGGCCGATTTCGCCGTGGCGACTGACGGTATATGGGCTGTCTTCCATGCCGAATCGGAGGATATCCACGCAGCTGTCAGGCTGAGAGGCGTAGGAGACGAGTCGCCGAAGCGCGCAGGCTCGCTGTCCGGCGCGCGGTCCGACGTCAAGCGGGATGAAATGGGCCTCGGCCTGCTGCGGCAGTACCGCCGCACCGACCGTGATCGTCACATGCCGCTGTTTGACACCTGGCTCGGTGAGATCGTGCTCGAGGTTCTTGGCGGCGTTCACAACTCGCTTGAATTCCGTATAGCTGCGCGGAAAAGGCAGCCGGGGGGAGAAGCCGAAAAGGAGCGTGACGTTGATCTGGCCGTTGTGGCCGAGACGCAGCAGGGGGTGTTCCACCGCGTACCGGGACATCGCGTAGCTCCGCTGCGCCTGAACCCACTCGACCTCGTGAAACAGTCCGAGGCGGTCCCGCGCCTCGATCGCGCTTCGGTAGACCTCGAACTGGATCAGCGGCGAAGTTCGGCCGTAGTCGGCACCTTTGCTCGTCGAGTAGGTGTCCAATCGCGATTCTGTCAGCTGATCGGAAGGCTGATAGGCGAGAACAGCCTCGCCGAACTGAGGGCTTTCTATGGTGTCGAAGGACCATTCTCCGAACTGTCGCTCCAGTTCGCACATGAGCTGAAGTTCGACGGCCGACTGGATGGTGACGAAGTGTGCGCCACCGAGATGGAACGGGAGGCTGCACTGACTCAGTCGTTCCCATTCACCGAATTGGCCGATGCTTTCCCGGACTTCGGCCCCATTCCGGCTTGCGCCGAAACTGATCAGCATATCCTTGCATCGGCGTTGCAGCTCTCGGCTGATTTTCTGATAGACCTCGTTGCTGGTGGTCTGTTCGTGCGTATTCGGGTTCCTCGCGTGGTAGTGGTAATAACGGCATCCTCTGCTGTACAAGGCATCTGCTTCGGCCAGTAGAGCCTCGGCGGAATTCTTGATCGTGCTGCCGACGCAGATCTCGTCGAGAAGGTTGTCGCCGGTGGGCTTGTGATTGGCCGGAGTGAATTTCGCGCCCGTCGAAGCGCAGCCCAGAATCAGTGATTTCCCGTCGTAGGTGACTTCCACTCTTTCCCCCAGGCGTCGACCGAAAGTCGGACGCCGCTCGTGATGATGATCGGATGTCGATATCGGAACACTACGTCCCGACCGAACGGAAGGTCGACAATGCGATCGTCAGTTTGTCAGGTTACTCGTTGTAGTCAGCCGGTCTTCGGGTGGCTTGCTTCATCAGGGCGCGAATCCGCAGGATCCGGAGAGCCAACTGTACGTCGACCATCTGTTCCGGCTTCTGCCAGCCGGTCCCGAGCAAGTCGGTGACGCGTTCCAGTCGGCGGCCCACCGTGTTCGGATGGACGTAGAGCCGATCAGCCGCCCGGGTCGGGCTGCGGTCGGCCTCGAAATAGGCCGCGAGGGTCTCCTTGAGATGCGCGTTTCGTTCCCCGTCGTAGCGCAGAACCGGCCCAATCGTGTTTTCGACAAAGTTTTCGATGTCGGGGGGATCCGAAAGCAGCAAGCCCAGAAAGCCCAGCTCGTCGAACGATGCGGCTTTGCCCATGTCGCCGAGCGCAAGGATCGCGTCCAGGCATCGGCTCGCCCGCTGATACCCGGGCAGCAGTGCCCCGGGACCGGAAACCGGGCCCGCCGCGCCGACTGTCGCCTCTGTTCCGAGAAAGGAGGCCAGCTCGTTCCGTACCAGCTGAGCGGTCGCACTCGCGTCGGTTCCGGGCACGACCAGTACGGCAGCCCCCGCTTGGATGCTCTTCAAGCCGCCGGACCGAAGGGTGAACGACGACGCCCAGATCTGCAGTCTTCCTTGAGACTTCTCAGCCGGGCGCGCGACCACCACCACGTAGGGCTCGCACAGATTCATCCCGGCCCGCCGCGCCCGGCGAGCCAGCTCCGCCGCGCTCGCCGGCCGCCGTGCCAGTACGTCTTCGAGCGGGTCACGGTCCTTTCCCGTGGTCGCGTCCGTGATGCCACGCTGGACCAGGAACGCCACTGCGGCGGCCTGAGCGAACATTCGGAGGTGTTCATGGTCGATCTCCTCGCCGTCGCCGGGGCGAGCCAGCATGGTGGCGACGCCCTCATCGCCGGCGATGATGGGAATCGCCAACTGAGCGTCAGCCAGCCTTACGGGTTTCCCGGCGGTGTGCGCAGCCAACGCCGCTGACGCCATCGCCGTCTTCTGTTCGGCAGGCCGCTCGCCGGAGGCGGACAGGACGGCGCCGTCTGGCGCGTAGACCAGTACGTCACCGTGGATCTTGTAAGCCATCCGTTTAACGACCGCATCGAGATCCGGTTCGGCGAGAACCTGGTCCACGAGTTCGGTATGATAATCGTTCAGACGCCGGGAGCGGCGTAAACCGGCCTCCATCGTGGACAACCGGTCATTTAAATCGGCCGGGTTGGTAGTGACGTTTTCGAGGTCTCGCATGTTCTCGACTGAAATTCCGGTATGATCGCCGGGGGAGTTCAGTGCATTCTGCTCTTGGACCTCTTTCCTGTCCCAATGCGCCCCGGTGGAGCCCTGCCCTTCCTCGATTCGATCTGCGGACATAAGCGCCCGTCCCCATTTCCGGTGTCCGATACCCCAGTCTGCTCTCGGTCATCCGACGCGATCGCATACCCCGGTGATCCATGCTACACCGGCAATATTGGTCCGTTCGGGTGGTGGAATCGGGACGGAGGGGAGGAGTAAGTACCCGTTCAGGGGGTTGTCTCAGAAGCATTTCTCTGTCGGTCATAGCGCCGTTTCGGACTGTATTCCTGCCGTTCGAACTATATGTATTGAGGCGCCTTCGCCGAGAGGTGAGGCCGGTCTTCACGCGGGGCGGCAAAGCCGAGGGAACGTAGGGCATGGGCGATCGACGCCAAGGTTGCGTGCCGGTTCCACCCGTCGAAGGAGCGACCGACGTAGTCGCGGATCCCCACTTGTGTCGAGATCTCGATGATGTCTTGGTCTACCTTCTGGACCAGGAGCGTGAGCCGCAGGAGCTCGGCGGTGGTGGCCGTGCCGAGGTCGGTCAGCCAAACTTGCTGTTCTCCTCCGGCGCTCTTCACGCCGAGCAAGAACATGTCGTCGGCGTGGCCGCCGCGGGGAAGGAGTTCAACCTGCAGTTTCCAGGTGAGTAGAACGTGTCTGCCGGGAAGCTGGTCCTGGTCGGGCCCGGTCAGCTCGATGGCTCGGCACAAGTGGCCGGCCGCGGCGAGGATCGCGGTTGCGGGCATCGCCGCGCTGCTGTGTGCTGCCAGTGACGGGTCGGTGACAACGAGTGGCAAGTCCCCGGAAATCCGAGCTAGTACCGGGCTGTCTGCGGCGCGCAGCCGCCGAATGGTCGTGACGGAGTCCGCACCGCGCACGTCGACGACGACGGGGAGCCCAGGGAGTACCCAGCGTTTCGCTACCGTGGTGAAGGCACTTACCGTGCAACCGGAGAGCGTCTCCACGCAGCTGTCGTCCGGAATGCTCGCGCGGGCGCGGCGGGCACCGTCCTCGACCCATGCCTTCGGTAAGTGCAGCCGCCAGTTTACCGGTGAGGTGACCTCGGCCGAGGCGGCCCACACGCCCGCAGCGTGCTGACAGGCGAGGGCGTGCCCAACCCCAGGCTCGACACATCGGCTCACACCCACCGAGTGCCTGCCGCTCTTGGGAATCGTGATCGGCCGGAGCACCCATGCCTGAAGGTGCGTGCTCCGGAGTAGATGGCAGGCGAGGGCATGGCGAACCGGTTCCCACGACCAAGTGGAGTCACTGATGAAGTGGTGGATGCTCTGCTCGGTGGCTCGGCCGCCCAGCTCCGCAGCGATGTTCCGCATCGACTTACGGCCCGGAGCCCGGAGGAGACCTCGGACGTACTGTGCTCCTTTGGCCCGTTGATCCGCTCTCGGCAGTGATCCCAGCAGTGCCGAGCACAGTTCGTCGACCGCGGCTTCGTCGTCACACTCTGGTGTCGAGACCGTAGACCGCTCCCCGTAGCTGGTGATTCCCATCGGCCCCTCCCTCGCCTTTGGCCCTCGTGCCTCCACGGTCCTGCACCGGAGCATGTCTCGCCAGGTGGGCTCGGAACCGAGTTCGAGCGTCTGAAGGTGGAGCCGTCACCACCTCCGGAGATCGTCACTGCCGAAAGAAGCGGTGTAAGCCGCAGCCGGGGTGTTGCCGTATCACCGGTGTGTCGGTCCGACCACAGGAGGCCGAATCGTCCGGTTTGAGGCCCCGTTCGCCGGACACGGTGCGTGCGGTTGCTCCGTGCCGGTGAGGCGGGCCGCGCTGGCGATCAAGGCGGGGCTGGTGTTTCGGTGCGTTCGCTGGTGATCGTCTGGTCGCGTGTTGTATGTGTGCACGTCGGTGGATTTCGTCCTGTCCTATCCGGGTGAGCAAGGCGCCTGGCTTACGAGGTCTCTTGTCGAGATCGAAGTTCTGGCGGTCGTGACGGGTTTCCGGGAAGTGGCGCGGGAACGGCGTTGCTGGAGTGTGCCGAGCAGTTCCTTGCCGAGCAGGGTGTGCGGGTGTTCGTCGCGAAGGTCGACGCCGGCGATATGTCTTGCGCTGGTATCGCCACCGCGGCTATCGCGTCGCCGACAGCGGTGAAAGCTGCCTGCTCGACACCCCGGCGGGCGAGACGAGAATCGGTGCCGGGCCCGCGCACGGGCGCCGGTGGCGTCTTGCGGTCAAAGCGCCTGGGCATGAGGCACGCGCACTGTATGACCAGCGCGAGGTCGCGTTGCCCTGCGGGCGCACTTGCTCCGTCCGGGTTGCTCAAGGCTGTCACCGGGCCTTGCGGCGGTGCCGCTCGATCACGGTCGTAGCAGAGATCCGCAGCTCACGGGCTGATTTTGTTTCGTGGGGTTGCTTTGGAACCGCGCCGGGGGCACAGACAGCATCCACACAAGTGTCGGCCGCGCGCTGAGCGGCACGTTCTGTGTAGGCATGGCGTCGGTGATCCTTTCCGCCGACATGGCGACTTCAGAAGCCGTTTTCGCCCGGCCCGAGCGGGATCCGGCCGGTGCCGCTCCATCTTGTGCCGACGCCCCACCCGCGGCGGCTGCCACACGTGGCTTGCGGAGCGGCGCCGGACGTCGCCCTGACAGGGCCGGCCTCAGCGTGTGTAGCCCACCGCTCCCAAAGCGATCGGGGCCGGATTCTTCGTGACCCAGACGACGGCGAGCTCACTCAAGCGATCGAGGTGGCCTTCCTCGCCGCGGCCTGACCTGATCTGCTTGACGATCTCCTTGGCCTCATAGAGTTCTTCGTCGCCAAGGGGCTCGCCTCGCGTCAGGAAACCCGGGAACGCATCGGCCATCGCACGGTAAGCGCGGTCCCAGTTCGCCCCGCCGTTCCGGAACATCTCGTCGGCGATCCGGCCGGTGACGCGGATGGCCTCACACTGCACTGTCGCGCCCGCGCCGCTCGAGGGCACGAGAAGCTCCCAGAGCGCTTTGTGGCGCTCCTGCCAGGATCCGTCGGGTACGACGATCGGCGCCGACCCATCGTGCGTCGACCGCCGGGCGACCGCCTCGACCCCGAAGATCCGGTACAGCTCCCCGAGCGCGGCGTCGGTCTGTTCGAGGAAGTCGGGGTTGAAGTTCTCCCGGTGGAACTCGAAACCACGGCCGATCCGCTCGACCTGCTTGCTCATCTCAGCCGTGATGCTCGCTCCGTGTTCGAGGAGCAGCTTCATGATCTCGACGCACTCGGGGAGGTCGGCGTTTCGCGTACCGATCAGACCGCGCATCATCAACGTGGTGCCGCGCCTGTCGATAACCCCGGTCGAGGCCCCGTGCTCGATCAGCACTCGCGTCGCCTCGACCCGCAGCCTTTCCACCGCGGCCTGGAGCGGCGTTCGCCCGGACTTGTCGGCCGCCTCGATGTCCGCGCCGAGCGAGAGCAACAAGGGTATCTGCGCGACCGGTTTCGGAGTGGCGCGTGAAGCTCGCGCATGAAGCGGGGTCCTGCCGTAGCTGTCCGGGGAGTCGACGGCGAGCCCCTGCCCGGTCAACCAGACGATGAGCTCGTCCGGGCACTCCGGGAAACCGATGGCGGTGCCTTTGGCATAGCCTCCCCGCGCGTCGATCTCGCATGTGTCGAAGACGGCTTTGAGCTCCTCCACCGAGGCCGAGGTCAGCATCTCCTCGAAGTCTTTGGGAAGGGTCTTCCGCTTTCGCACCATCGTGCTCGTCCTTTCAGCCGGGTTCGGACGCAGCTGTTCGCGCGTCTCCCGGAAGTTCTGCGGTTTCACGACCCATCTCGTCGGTGCCCTCGAACATCAACCAAGGCTTCGACCCACGCCCCGATGAGACCGACGGTGACGTCATCGGACATGGTTCTTCCTCGGACTCGGTTCCTGGGCGACCGCGAAGATCCTACGATCCGGCACTGCGATCCCGCCGGTCCCGCCCGCCTCACTGCTGGAAGAGCGGATCGCGCGGGACGGCGTCCGGCTGGGCGCTGTCGGCGGGTCGACGCCGCCCGCCAGCTATCAATGCCAGGGACTACCAGGGATCCCATGCTGGAAGTCGGCCCAGCGGACGGCCGGTACCACTGCCGACTCGGGCACGGCTGGACCGACGAAGCGCTGCTCAGCGCGCATGACGCCGAGCACGAGCGGCCAACCCCGCGGCACGATCACCGTGATGCGCCCGACAGGGTCGAGAGCCGCCCGTAGGACGATTTCGCGGTGCGGGCAGGGCCGGCTTTCCTACCCGAGATGCGCGGCCGAACGGTGACAGCGACCGCGGCCGGGCGGTGCTCGCGGAAGCCGTCGAGCGCTGTGAGTGGTTCGGTGAAGTCTTCTGGCGCGACTGGGCATTGTGGTCTCGCGCCGCCGTCAGAGTCATGACAGGTGCGCACGGTCGCCCGATCACGGCGCATCCACAACTTCCGGTCTGATCCTCTCCCGGAAGAAGCCCCGCCAGCGCACTGTCCCTACTCGTCGATCCAGCAATGCTTGCGCGCCAGCGCGAGAATGCTCTCCCGCACAGCGAGGATCTGCTGCCCGGTCAGGGAGGGCACGTCAGTGAGCATGGCCTCTGTGAGCTCGTCACGCAGTTCATGGACGGTCAAGACGTCACATGCCATGTCGTCCTCGTAGGCGAGCGCCACCGAATCACCGCCTGCGGCCTCCTGAACATGCTGTTCCGCCCGTTGCTCGGCCAGACTTACCCGAGACGCCTTCAAACCCCGGTCGCCTTCCTCGGTGGCGAACTTGACCCGTACGCCAGGCGCGATCAGCCGCTTGTCGCACTCGAGGTCGTTGACATGGATGAAAACGTCTTCACCGCCGACATCCGGTGCGACAAAGCCATAGCCGCGAACATCATCAAATCGAATCACTTTGCCAGTGCCCACTGGAGACATTCAATCGCCTCGTCATTCAGGATAACCATCACGGCCGCCGCAAGCGACTTTTGAATCAATTATAGTGCAGGACATGATAATCAAGACCGGAAGACGTCAAAACGGGCAATCGATGTTGTCCGAACTTGCTTCTCGCCTGATCCAACGCCCGGCGTCGACAGCTGTAGCGTCATGTGCGCGAAGTATCCAGTCGTGTCACCAGTTCGGTTTGGGATCGACGATGATCTCCGGCAAGCGAGTCCCCGGGACACTCTCGGCCAGGTGGCCGCGAAGCACCTCCGGGAGTCGGCGGGTGATGAACCGGTCGATCGGATCATCTTGTGTCGGCTGGATTCGAGGTTGTGAAGTGTGGCCATTCGAGGGTCGGATATCGAGCTTTCGCGGGTCGTCGAGCGCGATCTCCACCGCCAGGCCGGTCCCCTTGAGTACGGCGCTCAAGGCATTGGCCGTGGCCCCGTCTGCCGAAGGGGTCAGCAACGCGTTGGGTATTCCTGTGACCACGACAGGGCCGACTTCGAGCAGCCGGGCTAACGCTTCCGGCCGATTTCCTGGCAGATCCTCCCAGTGCACCTGATCGAGTTCTACCTGTTCGTCTTGTGTCTCGACATGCAACACCACATCGTATCGATATCGGGTGATTTCGTTGTCGCCGCGCAGGGTCTTCGCCCGCACTGAGACCTTGACTTTCCTGCCCGAGACGCTGGCGAAGAACGCGACCAGTCGTGGGTCGAGGAGCAGTTCCTCTTCTTCATCGAAGCGACCGGAGGCCCAACGCGGGCCGGAGGTCAGTTGGCGGTGATACTCGTCGCTCAGTCCGTGGTGCCGCAGATCGCCGAGGATCACCCGGCCACCCGGTTCGACCAGGTTGATGGCATCGCCGAGTACGGCTGCCAAGTACTGGGTCCCAGGGAAACACTGCGCGACGTTGTTGATCAGCACACAATCGGGCCGGGCCGCCCCCATGACCTCGGTCATCGCCCGCTTGACCTGCGGTGAAGCGGTCCTATGCGCTCCGGCGATCACAGCGTAGGTGTACGGCAAGCGGGCCTCGCGGACGCGATCCACGGCGTACCTGGAAAGGTCGGCACCGACATAGCATCCGATGTGTCCTTGCAGATGCCGCAGCAGAAGCCCGGTCCCGCAGCCGAGATCGAGCACGCGCCGCGGCCGGGATTCCAGTACCAAGGCCGCCGTCTGCTGGACCCATTCGCGAACTTCGTCCTCGGTCAGCGCGCTGCCGCCGGTGAGTCCGACGATATCCGCGCCGGCGCGATCGCCGAGATCGGCGGACGTGAAGGCCCAGTCGTACAAATTGGCCCAGTTCTGCAGATACTCGCCGACCAGTGACCAAGTTCGAGAATCGAAGGTCATCGCGTCCGTCGAAGGTCGAACCAGCAGCGCGCCCCATGGTGTTCGACGGACCGCGCCGACCCACGGATGTTCAGCGATAGCAGAAACAATGCCTTCCGTTGTCACGGATCTCCTTCATGCATGTCAGTCGACGAGCCGCGGTCCTCAAGGCCCAAGCAAAGATATACAGAACTGATCCGGGTCCAGCCAACTGGAAAGCCTCTGCGCGTGGCAAGATCTGCCCTGTAGCACCTTTCTCGTGTGAAGTAAGGGCAATGGCGGCCGATCACACGTACAGATAGTGTTCGCCATGCAAAAGTCGGTGGGCGAACCAGGGATAAGAGTGCGCCGGTCGTCATCCGGCCAACACATTTCCTCGAGGACTGGCGATCCCATGCCTGGCCGCGAATTCCAGCGGCCGCGCGCTTCTCAGTCTCGGACTTGTGGTCGCATCGGGGTCGACGTGTCGTGATCGGGACACGTCACCTTTGCCACGACCCTGGCCTCGGCGGCCAGCAAGTCTTCTTGCTCCTTTCCGATTCGCTCGAGGATGTCGTCAAAAATGCTGAAATTGTCTGCGATGGACATTCTGACGCTCCTTTCGGTGCAAGTTTCTGTTATGGCGACTTCTGCGAGGAAACACCTCGTGCTTGCCGGCCGGATGGTCGACGCGCCGACAAAGCCACGAATCCCGAGAGTCGCCGACGGTCAGCCGCCGCTCCCGGGATTCGCCGTGCTCATCTTCCTCGTGCTTCCGGCGAGCTGCCGGGCGTCAACTGCCGCGTAGGGTCAGCGCAGTTCCCACAACTGGACGTAGTCGGGAACGGAAACGCACTGGTAGGCGCGGGCCTCGGGTCGGCTTTGGCCCGCTCTGTCGCAGAGAAGCTGTGCGAAAGCTGCTTCGGTCGAATTGCGTGCACTGAAGGATTGGACATATACCCAGGTCCCTGACGGAGGGGTATCTGCTACCGCCACCGGGGCGATGGCCGTGGCGGTGGCGAAAATGGACAGCGTGACGCCGAGGCCCGCCGTTAGCTTGCGAATCATAGGAACCCTATCCCGATATTCCGATGTCGGTTGGTTGTCGCCCGTCAAGTAAACAAGGACTTTCCGTGGAAGGACCGGATCGGGTTACTTTCGGCCCTCGAACTTGCCCGAATGGACCTGCAGCTGCCCGGCGGCCTCGCGAATCAGTCCGGCACTGACCCGCATCGAGGTGGGCGCTCCCGGATTGAGCAGCACGTCCACCCCCTGCTCGGGCAGGAACCGGGCCAGTTTCGCGACGGTGACCGCCCGCCAGCCCGGGGTGTCGACGGGCGGCCGGTGGCCGGGAGCGGTGGCCACCAGCACCGAGGGCATCCCGTCCGGGGCCGGGCGGACGAGCGCGGTGCCCTCGTCGTCCACGGCTATGCCGAGCAGTGCGTCGGCGAGCGCCGCGGCCAGCTGCGGCACACCCACGTCCGCCCCCCTGGCCAGGAGTTGCAGCACACCGTCGACGAGGTCCAGATGTGCGCCGGGCTCGGTCGGCACGTACGCCGGGTTCGGCCGGAACAAGGGCTCTTGCCCCTTGTCGTCCGCCGCCCAGACACCGATGATCTTGTCCAGTGGCACGACCGCTTGTTCGTCGGAGGGGCTCCAGGCCGGGTCGATCAGCGCGGGTGCTTCGACCGCGCCGGTGGGTCCGGCCGCGGCATTTTCCGGCATTTCTTCCTCCTCGGTCAGCGTGGTAGCAGGCCGGGTAGCTCACCGAACCGGTTGTGGGCCGCCGCACCGATCTTGCGGTTCGGCTGGGCCTGCGCCCAACGTTCGGCCGCGGCACGCAGCGAGTTGGTCGCCAGTTCGTCGAGGTGGCCCGCCTGCCGGGTCAGTGCCGGATCGGCCTCCTGCCCGGATATTTCGCGCAGCAGCAACCGACCCCGTCGGCCGTGCTCCGGTGCCACTACTTCGAGCACTCGGAAACTGGTGCCTGGCAGGAAAAGCGTCCGCCCGAGCACCTGTTCGTCGCCTTCCGGTTCGAGGGCTTGGGTCAGCCGCGCGGTCATCGACCAGAGCAGTACGTCGACCTCGCCCGGCTGGCTCGGGCACGGCTCGGTCAGCGCGCTGGTGAATCCCCAGTCGGTCACCACGTCGTGGTCCCGGTACAGCTGGAGTTGCGCGGGTGTCGGGGAAGCCCGGTACCCGACCGCTCCCCGGTGTGCCGGCAACCGCGCGAGTCCGGCCGCCGCGCAGCGGGCGAGTGGCACGTGCGGGCCGGTCTCCCCGAACCGGAGAGCCCGGTCGATCTTCTCCCCGTGCGCCGAAAGGTACAGCCGGACCGCGACCGCGTCGGTGTGGACGTCGTCCTCGGCTACCTGGCCGAGCACCCAGGCTCCCGTGTGTTCCGCTACGGCGAAGGCCACCGAACCGGCCATCACGTCGAACTCGAGGCCGAGGCTTTCCCGCAGCCAGGCACGCTCCGCGACCGGCCCCGCGGCCGGAGCCAGCGCGACGGCTTCCGGAGCCGGTCTGCCCTGCGGCCTCGGCAGTTCCGCAGCGCCATGGGCTTCCGGCCGGAGAAAGGGGACCGGGCCCTGCCGCGGTGCCTGCTCGGGCCGCGGCGCGGCGGGAGCGTGCCTGCCGATCGTCCCGGCCGCGACCAGACTCGTGCGGGTCCGGACGTCCGGCGGCATCCGGCTGGCCACGTCGCGCGCGAGCCAGTGCATCCGCGTGGCGCTCTGCTCGGTCGAGTCGTCGAAGAACACCTTGGGCCCGGCGTGGTCGCACGGGTGCGACCGGACGGCGTCCGCGTGGCCGTACCCCTCCGGCGACCGCAGCCACAACCCGGCCTGCACGATCTCGATCACCGCGTCAGGGGCGTACCAGTAGGCGGCGGAATCCAGCTGCGTGACCCCGGCGAAGGGCAGCCAGTGGGTGCGTACGGCTGGTGTCGCGGCGGTCGTGTCCGTGGCCGGGAAGTATTCGACCTCGCGGGCGAAGCAACGCCAGCCGAGCGAACCGTTCGGCCAGATGGTGTGGATCTCAGGCCATTCCGCGCCACCCACCGGGACGCCCGGGTAGCACACCACGGGCTGGTGCACCAACTGCGCCAGCACCTGGCCGAAGTAGCCACCGGGCCCTGCGGCGACCCCGCCGTAGGCGGCGAACCGAACCTGCGGGCGAACATCTTCCGGCAGGCAGCTCCGCAGGTAGGCGACATCCTCGATCCGGACCGGGGCCATGCCAGGGCAACCGACGAGCACGGTCATCGCGTCCGGCCGGCAGGGGACGGTCTCGACCAGACGCCGGCGGTGCCGCGCGACGTGCTCGTCATCGGCGGCGGGATGCAGCCACATTCCCGCCGGTATCGGTTCGGCGATGCCGTTCGACCCGGTGGCCAGCACGTCGCCCACCGCGCGGCTGTCCCACGACGGACGGGGAAAGCGCTTGGCCTCCCAGTGCGACCGTTGCCGTGGCCGGCAGGTCAGCCACCCGCTGCCCGGCCCGCCGTGCACGAGGAGGGAGCCGTTGGCGCCCTGGTGGACCTCGCCGTCCGGCACGACCACCGTGCGGGCGAGCCGCTCGGCCAGCCAGTGCCCGGCCAGTGTCATGGCCTCGCCGTAGCCGCCGGCGATGACCAGCCGGATCGGTTGTCTGCCTCGGGGGATCGCTTCCGCGACCGCCTCCCACATCGCGACCGTCGGGTTCTTCGGCAAGTCGGCGACCACCAGTTCGTGGCCGGGATCGGCCGCGACGGACATCGCGAGGCCGCGTGCGTGCTCGCCGATGGTCTCCCCGGCGGCGATCACGAGCGCGTTGCCGACCGTCGCCCATCGGGTGGCGCGGCTTCGGTCAGTATCCGACATAGCCCTGCCCGTTCTCCAGCCCGGCGACGCCAGGCACGTTGTCGATCGAGCCGTACCGCTTCAGCGCGTACCGGACGGCGGCGATGATGTTGTGCACCGGGTTCCAGATGTCGTCGTGGCCGGGCAGCTTGTACGCGTCGAACGTCGACGGAATGGTCTGCATGAGGCCCTTCGACGGGTGCCCGGCGGCCGCGTTGGAGTCCCAGTTGTTCTGCGCGTGCGGGTTGCCGCCGGACTCGTGCTGGATGATGGCCGCCAGGTCGGCCGGATCGATCGAGCTGATGTCGACGCCGTACTCGCGCAGGATGCGCAGTGCCTCGGTGATCCAGTCGCGGACTTCTCCGGTGGGCGGCGGGCCGCTCGGCCCCGATTCCCCGCCACCGCCACCGCCACCGCCGGAGGCACCGTCACCACCACCGGAGGCACCGCCGCCGGACGACTGACTGTTGTGTCCTTTGTGGATCTGCGCGTTGTTGCCCCCATGGGGCGCTTCCGGGTTGGTGGAGGCCGGCTCGGAGAGGTGGACGGCCGGTTTCGCCTGTGGGTTCTGACCGGGCTGGGTCACGGTGGTGGTGATCGTGATTTTGGAGAAGGTGGGTGCGCCGGCCGTTGCTTTGCGCAGCGCGGCGGCCGCCGTGTCGAGCTCGGCCGCCGCTGCGTCGGTCACCGATCGGATCTCGGTGGCGATGTGCTTGGCGGCCGCGGAAATGGCCGAACTCCGGCTGTCGGCGGCGACGTCCGGGTACACCGCGTCCTGGCTGCGCACCCAGGACAGCAGCCACTCCGACCTCGATCTGGCGAAGTCTTGCGCGCGCAGGACGGAACCCGCCGCCCTGTCCAGCGCGTCGGCCGCGCTCACCGTGGCCTGTTCCAGCTCGGCGCCCGCCTTGATCAGCTTGGCGACCAGCGCCCTTCCGGTCTCCGCGGTGATGCCCGCCAATCCGTCCTCGGCGTCATGCCAGGCCTTCGACAGGGTGGGCATCTCCGCGGCGCACTGTGCCGCCGTGGTTCGCCAGTTCTTCGCGAGGTTCTCCGCGCCGCTGGGCGAGGCGTGGTCGAGCGGCCGGAGAGCATCGGCCACGACCGCGCCATCCGACAGTCCGGCCAGGTCGTCAACAAGGCTCATACCGACTGATCCTCTGGCTGTTCTCGTAGTCGATGGCCTGTGTCTCCAGCATGTGCTTGCCGGACTCGCTGCCGATCGTGTGCACGAGATGCTCGGCGGCCCGCAGCTCATCGCGCAGGGTCTGCTCGAACTCCCGCGCGGCCGCCACCACGGCTCCGGCGCCCTCGACCCGCCCCAGCACGTCGTCGGCGAGCTCGCCCTGTTGCCCTTCCAGCATCGTCAACGTGGCCGTGATGCGGGCGATCACCTGCCGCACCCTGTCCACGGCGTACGGATCCACGACCGTCGTTTCCACCGTGCCTGCCGTCCTCTGTGACGTCTTGTGTCTACTAGGACAAACCTACGGTCGGACCCGTGAGGTCGGCCCGCCGTTGCCCGCACGTCCGCGCCATGTAGGGAAATCCCTCGGCAGCGACGGTCGGCTAACCCGGGAAGGCATCGCCCAGCAGCGCTCTCGCCAGCTCGATCCGGGAAGTGAGGCCGGTGCGGGTGAACAGCCTGCTCAGCCGGCCTTCGACGCTCTTGCCGCTGGTCCGCAGCATCTGTGCGATTTCCTTGTTGCTCAGCCCTTCGGACACCAGCAGGCCCAGTAGCCGCTCGTTCTCGGCCACGGTTTCCCGCCGACCAGGGATCGGGACATCGTGCGCCCGCATCAGGTTGCGCAGCCACGCCCGCTCCAGCAGGGCGTCCAATCCGCCGAAAAGCTCATAGGCCTCGGTGAGCAGGGCCGGGTCGCCGAGCCCGCCACCGGCCAGCCGGGAGATCGACCTTGCCACCTCGAACGGTTGCCCGCGTTCCCTGACGAGCCGGAGGCAGGCTTCGGCCGCCGCGCGGTCTCCGGTCACCGTCGCCCGGATCAGCAACGCGTGCGTGGCGGCACGTCCGTCGGGCATCGCCTCGGCGACCCGGTCGATCTCCACGAGGCACCGCGCCGCGGTGTCCCGGTCGCCGCGAGCCAGCGAGAGCTCGGTGAGCAGTGACCAGCACAGGTCGGTGCCGACGAGCAGCTCGTTCGCAGCCGCCGCATCGAGGGCCTGCCGGAGCCTGCCGGTCGCGTCGTCCGGCTCGCCGAGGGTGTGGTGGATGAGTGCTTCGGCACAGTCGAGAAGGTGCGCCAGCGGTGGGCCCGCCGACCGGCCGCTCGCCAGCATCTCCCTGGCGTTGGTGAGTCGCCCTTGCGCGACCAGCAGCTCGGTGACCTGCAACAACATCGGTGCACGGCCGGGATCGCCGCCTCGCAGCGGGGCCGTGGCCACGCAGCGGCGGCCGAGCTCGATCGCCTGTCCTGCCCACCCGTGCATCGCCGCCAGCAGCGCCCTGCCGGACGGGTTCAGCTGCTCGGCCGGAACATCCGAGTCGGTCAGCAGCTTCTCGGTGCCGCTCAGGTCGCCGGTGGCCAGCAGCCCGGCCGCGTACGCGTCGACCAGCTGTGACCGGAGCGGTTCGACGGTGCGCGAGAGCGGGTCATCGCCCGGCCGCAGGGTGGGTTCGAGCTCCCTCGTCCGGCCACTCCAGAACTCGGCGAGCGAGTGCAGGCAGATGCCGAACAGAGCAGAGGTCTCGGTGCCGCGCCAGGTTTCCGCCGTCCTCGTGAGCAAACTTCTCGCTTCGGCCCAGCGGTCCAGCAGGCTCAACGCCATCGCTCTGGGCACCGGTCCTGGAGGGGGGCCGTGCGGCCGGTCCCGGCGCCGCTCGGCGATCCGCCGGAGGGTGTCGAAATCGCCCTTGGCGTACCGGGTGAACACCGCCATCAGCTGCAGACTCTGGACGGCGTCGCGGGTGAGCTGCTCCGGGCAGTGCTCCAGCAGGGAGGCCGTCTCGTCCAGGCAGCCGTCGGTGTCTCCGGCCAGGTAACCGGCAAGCACCTGCCGGAGGGTGATGCTCGCGTACTGCTCGACGTCCTCCGCGAGGTCGGCGGCGGCACGCAGCCAGCGCCTGGCCGTCGCCGGCCGGTCGGACAGCGCCGCTTCCGCACGGGCCAGCAGCGTGGCGCGAGCCGGTGCCGGGTCGACGAGCCTGCCCGCGGCCGCGATCTGATCGGCAAGGTAGTCCGGGTCGGCGCAGTGTGCGGCACCCGACCACAGGGCGGTGACGGCGATCCTGGCGAGGTGCTGCTTCTCGTACGGTCCGAGAGAGCCGAGCAGTGCGGTCGCGACCAGGGGAATCGGGAAGCGCCATGTCGTCCCGGCCAGGCCACGGTGCAGCACACCGGCTTGGCGCAACACCGCGATCCGGTCGGAGGCCTCGGCTTCGGTGCAGGCGAGTGCTTCGGCGAGCAGCCGGGGCAACGCCGAGCCGAGCGGGTGCAGGACGGCGACCGCCTTGGCGGCGGTCCACGAGTCCGGTCCCAGCTCCAGCATGGCCGTGGTGAGCCTGCGGTGGCCGATGGGTCCGTCGGGTTCTTCAGCGCGGTCGAGGTAGGCATGCCCGGCCGCGAGCCGGATCGAGCCGGTCTGTCGCAGCGTCTCGACCGAGTCGTGCAGTGCGGAAGGGATGCCTCGGCTGCCGCGATGTACATGGTCGACCAGGGCGGCATCGGGCGTGTGCCGGAGCATCGAGGCCAGCTCGGCGGCGACCTCGTCGCGGCGAAGCCCGCGCAGCCGGACGGTATGGACCAAGCCGTCCCGCCGCAACCTGCGGATGGCCGCCCTCCGGAGGTCGCCGTCCCTCGCGATCGCCGGGACCCGCACCGCGCACACACAGCTCACCGCCGTGCCCGCCAGCCTGCGGGCGAGCTGCTCCAGCACGGCGATGTCATCCCGGTCCATCCACTGCGCGTCGTCGATGAGCAGGACCGCCCTTTCGGCCGCCAGCAGCGTTGCGGCCATGCCGGCCGCGGTGAAATAGGCGAGGGCCGGGTCGTCGAACGCGCCGGTGACCGGTCCGGCCACCGGCCACGGTGAATCCCGGTGATCAGACCACCGGTCCGGGAGGTAGCCGGGGATGGCGTCCGAATCGGGGCTGAACCGCATCGCGGCCGTGTGCCGGCCGCGCGCGGCGAGTTCTTCCCGCACCGTCGTCAGCAGCGTGGTCCGGCCGATTCCGGCCGGCCCGGTGACCACGATCAGCGACGGCAGGTCCGGGCGGCCGATCACGTCGAGCAGCTCGTCCATAGGCGAATGCTCGCCCAACTACGTGCCGACCGGGTGCACGGGAACCCACAGGTTCCTGTTCGGACCAGCACTTGTGTCCGTCCTGACAATCGCGCTCACCTGAGCGGCGACGGTCTTTCCTTTGTCGCACCAAGCGCGGGGTTGCCCTGACAAACCCGAAAGGGGTGGCCGAAAGACACTGATCCGCCGGGCGGCTTTGTCCAGATGAGCCGGGTTGGCTAAATGAAGGAAAAGCGCCACTACGGGTGTGTCTGGACGACAGAACCCCAAGAACCGCTCGAAACCAGGGAGGAAGGCGCGCATGGGACGGACGGGCACCGGTTTCGTCGGGCGCGAGAAAGAACTCGCCGCCCTGCGCGAGCACGCGCGGCAGCCCGTCGTGACACTGGTGCGGGGCGTGGCAGGCAGCGGAAAGTCCGAGGTGCTGTCCCGGCTGGGTACGACGCTGGCCACACAGGGCCGACCGGCCCTGTCGCTGCGCACAAGTGGCTCGATGGAGCAGGACCCGTTCGGAATCTTTCCTTTGCTCGCCGGGGTCCGGGAGCGGTTCGAGGAGATCGACGCCGGACCGGACCTGCTCGCCGCCCTGAGCGAGCTCGGTCGACTGTGGACACCCGAGGCCTATCGGGCTGAGCGCAGGGCCGCGTTGCTCGGTGCGCTCGCCGCCCTGCTTTCCGCGCTGGGCGGGAAAACGGCGATCCTGATCGACGACGCCGACCGGATCCCGCGGCCCGCCGTGCTGCTGCGGCTGGCGCGGCGGGCCGGAGTGCCGGTAGTCGTCACCGCCACCCGCGAAGACGCGCGTCCGGTTGTCGAGCCGACCCTGGAACCGCTTGCCCAGCACGTGATCGACCTTCCCCCGCTGTCCGAAGACGACATCCGGACGCTGATCCGGCAGGTCGGTGGGGCACCGGCCGATCCAGGCGTGCCGAGTGCGCTGCGGGCCCGCCTCGGCGATCTGCTGGGCAATCCGGGCACGTTGCTTCCCGTCCTGGCCGATCTGCGTAGCCGGGGCCGGTTCGCCGTCGTGGGTCACCATTTGTGCCTGCGCGACCCAGGGGCACCGATCCCGCTGCCGGACGGGCATCCGCGGCTGGAGCGACTGCGGCAGCTCGGCGAGGTCGGCACCGGCCTGGTTCTGCTGGCCGCGAGCGGGGCCACGTTCGGGCTCGCCCAGTTGCCCGCCTTCGCCGTGGCGACCGCGACACCGTTGCCGGAGTGCGGGCGCACGCTCGACCGGCTCGTGCTGGACGGCGTGCTGTCCACCGATCGCTCCGCCCGGCTGCACGTGCGCCACCCCGCACTCGCCGACGCGGTGATCGAGCGTGCGGGTGCCGACGCCGTCCGGCACCTGCACGCCGGTATCGCCCGCGCCATGCTGAACGACGCCTTCCACGGCGGCCCGGACGAGCTGCCCCTGCTCGAGCACGCGGCGCTGGCCGGAGACGCTCTGCCCGTTCAGCCGACGCTGGTCGAGCTGGCGCGGGCCCGGCCGCGGTGGCGGCAAGGGGTGAGCACGCCCGGTTCGGCGCGAGCGGAGGCGATCGGGTCGCTCCTGCGGTCCGGACGGTACGAGCCGCTGGCGAAACTGGTGGCAGGGCCGGGGTCCGGCGGCGACAGCGCGACGGCGGCGGCCGGGGCGCTGGCCGCGATCCACCTCGGCAGGCGGGTGCCGCTGCCGGTCCGATCCGGCCCCGCGGCGGACCTGTGCGACCGCTGGTTCGCGGGGGAGCCGATCACCCCGGCGGACATCGAGCGGGCGTTCACGCCGCTGACCGGCGAGCGGGACGGACGGCCACGGCTCGGCCCGGAGATGGCGATCGCCTGCGCCCGGCGCGACCTGGTCCCGGTGCTGCGGGCCGTGCTGGGCACTGTCTACGAGGTACCCGCGACCGGACCGCTGGCCGCCTTTCACCGGATGTGCCAGGACTATGCGGCTGGCCGATGGCCCGCCGCGTTGAGCGCGGCCAGGGAGGTTGCGCTGACCGGAACCGGGGACCCGCTCGGCATGGAGTTCGCCAGGTTGCTCGCCGCCGAGATGTGCACCTGGCGAGGGGCGGACCGGGAGGCGGCCGGCTGGCTGGACGACGTGCCCGCCCACGCCCCACTCGGCGCGATGCGCGGCTGGGTCGACAGCGGGCGCCTCTACCTCGCCGGGGACGGTCCCGGCGCGATCACCGCCGGGTGGGCCGCCTACCGGGCCGACGGCGGAACCGGGCCCGGCACGGTCGAACTGTTGTCGCGGCTCGCGGTGATCGCGGTGGAACAGGGCTCCCGCCGGGTCGCCCTGCGGGTGCTCGCCGAGGTGGAAGCCAGGCATCGCCGGGAACTCAGTCCCCGGTCGCGTGAGGCGTGGGCGCTGGCGCACGGCCTGGTGCACGGAGTCGCCACGTGGGTGCGGGCGAGCGAGTCGATGGCTCGCCGCCGTGGTCACCAGCCGGACCGGGTGTGGGCGTTGCTGGCGACCGGGCTGGTCACCGCCGAGCCGCGGCCGTGGCTGTACGAGGGTTACCGGCTCGCGACGACCTTGGGCGGCACATCGCTGCGGGCGAAGGTCAAGAGGGTGATGGCCGATCGCGGCGTCTCCGCGCCGTCGTCCCGTGACCGGCCGCACGAGCTCTCCGAAGTGGAACAGCAGATCGTCCACCTGGTCCAAAGTGGAATGTCGAACCGGCAGATCGCGGCCACGATGCTGATCAGCGAGAAGACGGTGGAGAAACACCTGACGCGACTGTATTTGCAGACTGGCTGTCGCACCCGGCACGAGCTGGCCGCGGCCAGCCTCGGCGGGCGGCTGGAGCGGGTGAGCGCGTGACAGGGCGGGTGCGCGGAGGAGCGAGCATGAGACACACCATCACGGTTTCCCCGGCGGGCCAGGGCTACCGCAGTATCGGCGAGGCCGTCGCCTACGCCCCGAACGGCGCCTTGATCCTCGTCGAGCCGGGCCACTACAGCGAGCAGGTGGTGCTGACCAAACCGGTGACGATCACCGCGGAAAGCGGGCCGGGGACCGTCCGGCTCGCGGCGAGTTCCGGCTCCGCCGTCGTGCTCGCCACGGACTCCGCGGCCCTGTCCGGGTTGACGATCGTGTCCTCCGACGAGGAGACGCCTGCGATCTTCGTTCCCGGCGGGCAGCTCAGCCTCACCGAATGCGAGGTGCGGGCGGTGAGCTGGGCGGCGGTGTACGCGTGCGACGGCGGGACCGTGCTGATGCGCGAGTGCTCGGTGCGCAATCCAGCGGGCGCCGGGGTGGTCGTCGCGGCGGGCAAGGGCGGTGTGCTGGATGGCTGCACGTTGTCCGGCCTCGGCACCTCCGGCGTGGTCGTCGCCGGGGACGGCGGCCTCCTGATGCGTTCCTGCACGGTGGACTCGGCGGAAGGCAACGGGATCTTCCTCAACGGCCAGAGCACGCTCATCGTCGAGGACAGCACGGTACGGGACTCGGGCAAACCGGCGGTCGCGGTGGAGCAGCAGGCCAGTCTGACCGCGACCAGGGTGACGGTGGCGGACACCGGTGCCCTCGGCTGGTTCCTGGCCAGTACCGGGTCGATCCTGCTGGAGGACTGCCGGGTGGAGGGTAGCTCGGCGGAAGGCGTCTACGTGGCCGAGTCCTGCGCACCACAGCTACGCGGCTGCCGGATCCGGGGTGCCGGGGGCAGGGGACTGCATTTCGCCGACCGGTCCGGCGGTGTGGTCAGCGGCGTCGAGATATCCGATGTGGACGGAGCGGGTATCGGGGTGACCGAGCGGAGCGTGCCCGAGTTCGACGGCGTCGACGTGCGGGAGTGCACCGTCGGCGTGTACGTCGACGAAGGTGCGGACCCGTTCTTCCAGCGGCTCTACGTGCGGGACAGCCGGGACACGGCGATCGCCGTCACCGGGGAGGCACGAGGACGGCTGGACCGGGTGGAGATCGATGGCGCGGCGGCGGCGGGCCTGGTGGTGGCCGGTGGTGCCCGTCCCGCGGTGAGCGGGCTGAGCGTGAAGGGGGCCGGGACGTCGGCCGTGGTCGTCGCCGAGGCGACGTTGGCGCTCACCGACGCCGACATCACCGGGACGGGCGGGGACGGTGTGCTCGTCCGGGCGGGCGGTGACCTTTCGCTGACCAAAAGCCGGGTGCACGGCAGCGGTGGTACGGGGCTGAGGTTCGAGCCCGGCGCGTCCGGCAAGGTGACCGAATCGGAGTTCAGCGGCGGATCCGCCGACGGGATCAGGGTGGAAACCGACGACACGGTGTCCGTTGTGGACTGTGTGGTGCGGGACAACCACGGCAGCGGCCTCCGGCAGACCGTGGCCGGTGCCGCGATCGAAGTCAACCGGCTGACCAGTAGCGGCAACGTCGGGTCCGACGCGTACGGCGTCGCGGTGACCGCTGACGCGCCCAGGCACGCGGCACCCACCGGGCCTCAAGGGACCGGCGGGACCGATTCGCGGCCCGCGACGCGCCCGAACTCGGGCAAGGACCCGCTCGCCGAACTGCACGACCTGGTCGGGCTGGCCGGCGTCAAGGCCGAGGTCACCTCCCTGGTCAACCTGAACAAGATGGCCCAGCGGCGGATCGACGCGGGCCTTTCCGCCCCGCCGATGTCGCGGCACCTGGTGTTCGCCGGGGCACCCGGCACCGGCAAGACGACCGTGGCCCGGCTGTACGGACGCATCCTGGCCCAGCTCGGCGTGCTGCGGTCCGGGCATCTGGTCGAGGTGGCCAGAGCGGACCTCGTCGCCCAGATCATCGGTGGCACGGCGATCAAGACCACCGAGGCGTTCACCAGCGCGCTGGGCGGTGTGCTGTTCATCGACGAGGCCTACACACTCAGCAGCGGGGGCGGCGGCACCGGGCCCGACTTCGGCCGCGAGGCCATCGACACGCTGGTGAAACTGATGGAGGACCACCGCGACGACGTGGTCGTGGTGGTGGCGGGCTACTCGGCCGAGATGGAGCAGTTCCTCGCGGCCAACCCCGGGATGGAGTCCCGGTTCAGCCGCACCATCGAGTTCGTCAACTACACGCCGGACGAGCTGGTGACCATCGTCCGCTCGCTGTGCCAGAAACACGACTACCGGCTGGACGAGGGAGCCGCCGACGCGCTGTCCCGCTATTTCGACAAGATTCCCAAGGACGGCACGTTCGGCAACGGCCGCACCGCCCGCCGCGTGTTCGAACGGATGGCCGACCACCAGGCGTCCCGCCTGGCAGGCGCCACGTCGGTGGAACCGGCCGAGCTCACCAAGCTGACCGCCGCCGACCTGGACGCCGAGACCGGGCAACCGGCATGAGTCTGGTCGGGGAGTGGCGGGGGCCGCACGTGCTGGTGCGGCACCGGGAGGAGCCCGCCTGGACGGAGGCGTTTCTCACCTGGGCGCCCGCCGTACCAGGCCAGCTGTTCGTGCTGGCCACGCGACGGGTCGCGGGCGAGCCTTCGGTGGGTGTGCAACTCGGCTCGCTGCTCCGGGCCATGCTGGCGAGCCGGGACAGGGCAGTGGAGGTCGGCGCGATCTGGCTCGGCGCGGCCGGGCTGGCCAGGACGCCGGACGGCGTGTGGTCGGCCAGCCACGATCTCGGCGTGGACATCCTCGCCCCGGACGGCGTACCGGTCGCCGTGCCGGGGGCCGCGATGTACGCGGGGTACGGCACCGGCGGCACCGGGTGGTACCGCTTCCGACCGGGGCTGCCCGGCCGATGGGCGGGCACCCGGTACCCGGCCCCGGCGTGGGAACGGGCGTTGCCCGCTGAGCCGGTGGCCACGAGGGGTGCCGTCGCGCTGCCGGTTCCCGCCGGGGTCGCCGTCCGGCACAGCTGGGCGCCGACGGAGCACGTCGAGGGAACGTTCGTGGTGCCGGTCGACCACCGGCTGCCGAAGGTCGTCGTCGGTGACGCCGGGCCGGTCCCGGCACCGGAACAGGTGGCGAGTGTGCTCGGCGAGCTGCGGCTCGGCCGGTTCCAGCTGGTCCCCGGCCATCCGGACGTCGCGGCCCACGTCTGGCAGGCGGAGCTGGCCATGGTGCTGGGCGAGGAGGTCGTGTTCAGTACCGGCACGCAGCGCGCCTCGGCGACCGGGATGCTGCACACGGTCGTGCCGGATGTGGCGGGCGCACGACGGTTCCGGCCGCTTCCCACCGTGCTCAGGCAACCCGCGGGTACGGGGGACCAGGAGGTGCTCGCCGTGACGGAGCCACCGCCCGGCTGGATCCGGCACGGGCCGCGATCGTGGTGTCCTTCCGACGAGGACGGGCAGACAGCGCACGTGGCCGACGTGGTGCCCTCGGGTGTGGTGATCCGGCCGGCCGGATCACCCGAGTTCACCCCGCCCGCGCCGTTCGACCCGGCGGTGTGGACCCTGACCATCGGCGTGCCGGGTGAACGGGTCGGCTTCGCCCTGCTCCGCGCCGCGGATCGGTTGCTGGCAGGCCTGAACGGCGACCAGCGCGCCGCGCTGAGCGTGAGTCTGGCCGGCACTCTCGACGAGGGCGCCGTGGCGGCTATCGAGCACGGCGCGCTCTCCACCCCCGAGTTGTGTGCAGCCGTGCTCGCCGACGACACAGCCGAGGAGACGGCACCCGGCCCGGACCCCGAGCCCGCGGCCGCACCGGCCGTCCGGCCCGCGGCGACCGGACACCGGATCGTGACCCCCTCACCGATTCCGGTGGCCACTGTGTCAGGTGTGCCTGCCGGATCGGTGAGCAGTTTCGGCAGCGCCGTGGCGCCGACCGTGCCGGAGCCCGCGGAGACGGCGACCGAGGCATGGGCGGAGGAGGTGGTCGCCCACCCGGCGGAGCCGCGGGCCGTCGAACCGGCGGAGCGGCCCGAGCCATCCGCCCCGGTCCCGGTGGTCGCGCTGGACCTGCCGGACCGGGCCAGCACCACGGCGGAGCAGGCCCGGCTCGCCGAGGCCGCCGGGGAGCGGTTCGCCGAGGCGCTGGCCGCGGTGAACGCGGCGATGGCGTCCTGGCCGTCCCTGCGGCAGGAGAACGACCACGGCGTCAAGACCGACTACGTGGCCGTGTACCTCTACTTCGGTACCGGCGACGGTGCGGGTCCCGCGCTCAACGACGCCGTGCACACGGGCCAGGACCCGCCACTGGACGGGCACCTGCCGTGCCTGGTCTCCGGGGTCCGCAGGCTGCCCACCCACCGCCGTCCGGTCCTGCGCCAAGGCCTCTCGGCGGACGCGGTCGAGCGGCACGGCGCACCGGGCACGGTGCTGACCGAGCCCGGATTTCTCAGCGCCAGTACGGAACTGGACGTCACCTTGCCCGACGCGGCTTTCGACGTGCTGATCTGGCCGAGCACGGCCCGCCGGACCACCGAGTTGCTGCCCGGCGGTGCGTTGAACGAGACGATCTTCATGGCCGGGGCGAGGTTCAAGGCGCTCGCGGTGCGTACGGCCGAAGGCCAGCCGGATCACGAACCGGGTAGCCCGGCCGCGCCGAGGGACGCCGTGTTGCTGCGGGAGCTCGCTCCGGGGGAGTCGCCGGGCTCGACGGAGCTGGACGCCAGGGACCTGGCTGTTCTGGAGCGGTTGGACCGGGTACTGGCGAAGCGACAGGAGGCGGCGATCCGCCTGATGGACGATGGAGGTGCGGTGGCCAGGCTGACCACATCGCTGCTTCAGGTGCGGGCCGACATCGCGCAGCGAGACCGGATGCCCATGGAGACGGCGTCATGACCGCGGTGCGCCGCCTGTCCGGGTACGCCGCGACGCTGGCCGTGTTGCTGGCCGTCACGCCGGTACCCGCGCACGCCCAGGGCGAGCCGCAGCCGTTGCCGGAACGCCCGCAGGAGTGCCTGCCTCCGCCACAGGAGACCGCGGTGCGCACACCGTGGCCGCAGCACATGTTGCAGCCACAGCAGGTGTGGCCGCTCAGCAAGGGCGAGGGCGTCACAGTCGCCGTCGTGGACACGGGGGTGGACGCGGCCAACGCACAGTTCGGCGGCCGGGTATCGGCTGGAGCGGACGTGACCGCGAACGGCGCCGCCAACGACGACTGCCTCGGCCACGGCACGTTCGTCGCCGGGATCGTCGGCGCCGCCCCCGTGGCGGGCAGCGGTTTCGCCGGGGTGGCGCCCGCGGTCACGATCCTGCCGATCCGGGTGGCCACCACGATGGACAACGACAAGGCCGGTTCGCTGACGCCGAAGCGGCTCGCGGACGGTATCCGCCGGGCGGTGGACGGCGGGGCCGGCGTGATCAACGTGTCCGCCGGGACCACGGACCAGAGCCCGGAGCTGGCCGCCGCCGTGCTCTATGCCGAGCAGCGGAACGTCGTGGTCGTCGCCTCGGTCGCCAACGAAAAGGAGCAGGGCGTCAAGGCGACCTACCCGGCGGCGTTCCCGTCGGTGCTCGCGGTGGGTGCGGTCGACTCGGCCGGGGCGCACGTGGAGACCTCGGCCGTCGCCAGGTACGTCGGTCTGGCCGCGCCGGGCAAGGACGTGATCAGCATCGGCCCGGGCGGTCCCGGGCACTGGCAGGGCAGCGGGACCAGCTACGCGGCGCCGTTCGTGGCGGGTACGGCGGCGCTCGTGCGGGCCTATCACCGTGACCTCGACGCTGCCGGAGTGCGGGATCGGTTGCGGGCCACCGCGATCCCGCCCGCCGCCGCGGTGCCCGACCCGGCTCTCGGCTGGGGCACGGTCGACCCGGTGGCTGCGGTGACCGAGGTGTTGCCCGGAAAGAGCGGTGCGCTGATCCGGCCCCCGGACTTGCGGCCACCGCCTCCGGCCGCCACGGAGGAACTGCACACCGTGCTGGCGGTGGCCGGTGTGCTCGCGGCGATCGGGGGTTCGTTCGTGCTGGTGTGGCTGGCCAGGCTGGTCGGCTCGGCCCACCGCCGCCGCTGGCGCCCGGCCCGCACGATCCGCCCGAAACCCACCACCGAGCCGTAATCCCCGAGGTGTCGGCCTCGTCGCACGATTGTTCCCATGTCGCATTGGAGACGCTCAGCGTCACAGATGCGACATGGGGAACCTCGCCTGCTGGTCATTTCAGTTCCATTTCGGACATTCGAATTCTGACCCGGCGAACGCGGCAGCCGTGCGCATATAAAGAGTTCGTAATGTAATAAGGGGCAGCTCCCGTTCATGGAAGGGGCAAATTGTTACCCGCCCGCCGTGTCTGCCATTAGTGTTTTCACCAGCTGAAGCGTAGTGAAACTTCGTGTCCGCCGGAGAAACGTGGGAGCGCCATGGCAGGGACGGACTGGAGCCTCGCGATGATAGCGAGCCCACGATTCCACGAACGGATTTTTCTCGTCGATGACGAGCAAGAGCGCTTTCTTCCCCCGGTGCAGGCAGCCGATGCGCAGGTGACGCACCGGAACATCTGGACCGTGGTGGCGTTCGGGGAGGAACTTCCCGAACAGGGCTGGAAGATTCACGTCTCGACCACCCCGGCGCTGGCGCGGGCGACGCTGGCCGTCGCCGCGGCGCTGTGCGCCGAACGGAAAGTCGATTTCAAGTACCTGCGCAGCAAGACGCTGCTCGACGCGATGAACGGCAAATACGCGCCTCGAGTCTCGTCCGGGAAGTTCCTGACCGTCTACCCGCGAGACGACGACGAGTCGGTGTACCTGCTCGACGCGCTCGCCAGAGAACTCAGGGGCTTTCCGGGTCCGTACGTGCTCAACGATCTGAGCTGGTCGGACGACAGCCCGGTCTTCACCCGGTACGGCGCGTATCGGGAGCTCACCATGCCCGGCACCGAAACGCCGGTCCCCGCCATCCGCGACGACCGCGGTCGGCTGGTGCCCGACCCCCGCGGGGTCGCGTTCACGGTCCCGGACTTCGTCAGTCCCCCTCAGGCCGTCCTGGCCCGGCAGCAGGAGGTGACCGGTCAGGTGGTGGTCCGCTCCGGCGTGCGGGCCACCGAAGCCCTGCACCTCTCCAACGGGGGAGGCGTTTATCGCGGCACCGACGCATCGGGACGTCGTGTGCTGCTCAAAGAGGCCAGGCCTTTCACCGCTCCGTTCGGTTCCGGTTCCGACGCGGTCGAGCTCCTGCACCACGAGTTCCAGATGTTGAGCCGATGCCGGGCGGTGCCCGAGGTGGTCGGCGTCCACGGAATCGAACGCCTGTGGAACCACTGGTTCCTCGTCGAAGAATTCATCGAGGGGGAGACACTGGCCGCCGCCGCGGCCGATCGGCGTGAGCGACTCAGCGGGCAAAGCTATGCGGAGTGGGTCGGCGCCGTGCTCGACAAGGTCGCCGCCGCCGTGAAGAAGGTGCACGAAGCGGGTGTCGTCATCGGCGACATCCATTCGCGAAACATCATGCTCACCGCCGATGACGCGGTGCGCCTCATCGACTTCGAAGCGTCCTACCCGATCGACCGGCCACGACCCCACGCCATCGGCGCGCCCGGTTTCTTCGCGCCGGACAAGGACGACGTCGACGCGCACGCCATCGCCGTCCTGCGGCTGTGGCTGTTCAACGACCTGCCGTCGCTGGCCCCCCTCGACCCCACCGCCGTGGCCCGCGGATACGCCCTGGCCGAGGCCCGGTACCCGGTCGGCGGCCCCGACTTCGCCCAGGCGGTGGATTTCCTGGGCGTCGAGCCCGCCGAACACCGCGTCGTCGATGACGAGTCGCTGCGGTCCTTCATCGCGGCGCGCGCGACACCCGACCGCGATGATCTGCTGTTTCCCGGTTCGGCGCTGTCCACGTCCGGCTACCGGGGAAGGAATGTCTTCGACGGTGCCGCGGGAGTGCTGTGGGCGTGGCGGTGCTCGGGGGTCACCCCTCCCGCACCGTGGGTCGACTGGCTCGCTCGGCGAGCGTGGGCGGTGCGTGAGCCGGCCACCCCCGGTTTCGCCGGTACGCTGGGCACCGCGACGGTGCTGGATCTGCTCGATCATCCTCGCGGACGGGACCTGGCGGACTACGTCGCGCACGAGCGCTGGGTGTTCACCAGTGACACCTTCGACGCAGGCCGGTTCGGCGCGATCGTCGGCTATCTCGGTTTCCACCTGCGCTCGGGCGGTTCCGCCCACGGTGACACCCTCGCCCGGTTGGCCGGGTCCCTCCCTTTCCCCGAACCTGGATCGTCAGCGGTGACACCCCACGCCCTGCTGGGGTGGGCCGGACTGCTGGCACTCGACTGGGGCGCGGTGGCCCTCACTCTCGCCGCAGCCGACGCCGAGGCCGATCTCGACGTCCGGGCCGCCGCGGTGGCGGAGATGCACGCGCGTGCCGTCCGGACGACGGAGGGCATCGCGGTTCCCGCCGAGGGGCTGCTCCGCCTCAGTTGCGACCTGACCGCTGGTTCGGCCGGACTGCTCCTCGTACACGCGTCGTTGTCCTCGGGGGTCAATCGGCTGGCCGACCTCCTGGTGCCTGGGCTGGTGACCCGCCCGATCGCGGGATCCGTGCCAGGACCGTCCTTGACGGTCGCCGGCCCACTATGAGCTCACGGTGGTCCGCGCCCGGGGACGGTCGCGTTGTCACCGCGAGAAACAACAAACCCACACCGAACAAAGGAAGTGACCATGAACATCCTCGGCCTGCAAGAGATGACCGTGGACTCCGAGCCGACCGACGTGCCGGAAGCCGCGTCGTCCGTCATGACTCTCGGGTGCCTCGGCTGACCTGAGTCGATGCGCGTGACGTCCGGCCGCGCGCAACGGGGATCGCGTCGCGATACGCGGTAGCGACCTCGCAGGCTGCCGAGATCGGCCGCCTTCGGCGATTCGTAATCCTATCGTGGAGGTTTGGTTGAAACGAAATATCAAGAGGTTGACGTTGACCGCGCTGGCCACAATCGCCATTTTTGGCACAATTCCCGCCGGTACCGCGGCTGCGGCCAACGAGGTGGCATGTGACAACAATCGGAACGATTTCCTCATGGTCTATGTGCATTGGGCTGAAGGGCCCAATCGTGCCTACTGTTTCGCGAACGGGGGTGAGATCGACATGAAGGACTATTGGGGAAGGTCGGCGTGGATGGTCAGGTTCTGGACGGGAAACAACAGGGTGCAGTGGTTTGGTGACGGGCGCTGGCAGCCGAACGTACCCGTGGAAAAGTGGACCCAGTATGAATTCCCCAATAATCCCGGCGGAGTGAAGATCCAATCACTGGCGATAGTCTGATCGCCTCCGGTGGTCAGGCCTATCGGCCCGGCGAGCAGTTCTTCGGCGCTTGTATCGCGTGTGGACATCGATCACCGCGATAATGTGACAGTGATGCGAATCGGGTTCATCACGCCCGGAAAATCAGGTCAAGGAGGATTCAGTTGGCGCTGAACGTCAAAAAGTTGGTCCTGTCCGCCGTTGCCGCCCTCGCGATGTCGATCGTGATTCCGGTCGGCGTTGCGGAGGCGACCGACATCGTTCCGTGCGCAGGCAGGGACGACTTCCTGAACATCACGGTGCATCCGATCAACGACTCGAGCTACGAGCAGTGTTTCGCGAACGCCGGAGTGCACAGTGTCTACAACAAGTGGGGCAACGGCGGAGCGATGTGGCTGGACAAGTTCTGGACCGGAAACAATCGCGTCCAGTGGTACGGCGACGGGCGCTGGCAGCCGGAAAACCCGGTGGACAAATGGGTCCTGTTCAGCTTTCCCGGCCACCCCGGCGGAGTGAGAATCGAACAGATCAGGATACTTTGAGCGGTTCCCGGGCGTCATGATGGCAGTGTGCTTGATCGCGGCTCGCGATCAAGCACACTGCCATTCCAATGGTTCCGGCTCGGCCCAAGCCCCGAGAAGCAGACCGACCCCCATCGACGATGAAGGAATCGGGACACTCAACGTCCCGATTCCTTCATCGTCGACAACCGGCACGTGCGTGAGCCGCCACCCCGCCACATGAGGTGCCAGCACGCCGGCGCTGCCTCGGCCCCGCTCGGTCAGTCCGTGACCCGGGGGGTTTGCACGAGCTGGACGGTGCGCCTGCGGTTGATGTACTGCGCGCGTCCGGCAGGCAGGGTCCGTGGGCGCACGTTGCCGAGGAACGAGCCCTCGTCCCTCGGGCAGGACAGCAGCAGGCCGGGGGTGCCGAGTTCCCACATGCGCCGGACGGCCGGGTTCATCATGGACCGGCTCGCGCCCGAGGTGGAGCGGGCGATGATCACGTGCAGCCCGATGTCGGCGGCCTGTGGCAGCAGCGGCAGCAGCGGCTCGAGCGGGCCGCTGCCCATGCCTTCGACCAGTTCGAAGTCGTCCACGATGACGTACAGCCTGCCGCCGGTCCACCAGTCGCGCTGGGGCAGCCTGCCGGGACTGATGTCCGGTCCCGGGAGCCGTTCCCGCAACGTGATCGCGGCTCCGGTGAGGAACTCGGTGAGGGCGTCCGCGCCCACCGTGTAGCTGATCTGGCTTTCCTCCGGGATCGCGTCGCGCAGCTCGCGCCGGAAGTCGCCGAACAGCACCCTGCCCTCGCTCGGGTGGTGGTGCGCGGCCACGGCCCGTGCGATGTGCCGCAGCAGGTTGGTCTTGCCGGACTCGGTGTCGCCGTAGACCAGCAGATGCGGGCTGGCGTCGAAGTCGTGCCACAGCGGTTCCAGCTTGCCGTCCTCGATACCGAGGCACACCCGCATCTCGGCGGCGGGGCCGGGCGCCTTCGGCCCCGGCAGCTCGGCGGCGGACACCGAGACCGGTAGCAGCCGCACCTTCGGCGCGCTGGGAGCTGCTGGCGTCGCCAGCGCCTCGGCGAGCTCGATCGTCGCGTCGGCCAGGTCGTCGGTGCTGGACGCGCCGTCGATCCGGGGCAGCGCGGTGAGGAAGTGGAACCCGTCCATGGTGATCCCCCGGCCGGGGACCTCCGGCACGGTGGCGGCGAGTTTGCTGATCACCTCGGAGTCCACCGGATCGCCGAGCCGCAGCTCGAACCGGGTGCCGAGGACGTCACGCAGCCACGGCCGCATCTCCGACCACCGGTTCGCGGCCACCACCAGGTGGATGCCGAAGCTCAGGCCGCGCGCGGCCAGCTCGGTGAACTGGTCCTCCACGTCGTCGAAGTCCTGCCGGATGGTGTACCAGCCGTCGACGACCAGGAACACGTCGCCGTAGGGGTCCTTGTCGGCGAACCTGCCCTGTGCCCTGGCCCTGCGGTAAGACGCCATCGAGTCGATGTTGTGCTCGGCGAACAGCGCCTCGCGCCGGGACATCAGGTTGATGATCTCCCGCACGGTCCTGGTCACCCGGTCGCGGTCCAGCCGGTTGGCCACGCTGCCGACGTGCGGCAGGCCGGCGAGCACGCTGAGTGTGCCGCCGAAGTCCAGGCAGTAGACCTGCACCTCGGCCGCGGTGTGGGTGAGCGCGAGCGCGCTGACGATGGTGCGCAGCAGGGTGCTCTTCCCCGCCTGCGGGCCGCCGACGATCGCGATGTTGCCCCTGTTCCCGGCCAGGTCCGCGACGAGCAGTTCCCGGCGCTGCTGAGCGGGCAGATCGATCAGTCCCACCGGGACGGCCAGGTTCGCCGTGTGCAGGTCGCCGACCGGACGCGGCCCGAGGTCCGGGTGGTCCACCAGTGGCGGCAGCAGCTGGTCCAGCGTGGCGGCCTGCCGCAGCGGTGGCAGCCACACCTGATGGGCCTGCGGCCCTACGCCCCGCATCCGTTCGATGAGCACGTCGATCATCGTCTGCGTGGCGGCCTCCTCGGCGGACTCGGCTTCCGGTTCCGGCTCGGGGGTCGCCGGGGGCTCGACGTAGTCGGTGCCGAAGTCGACGATGTGCTGTTCGACCGAGGCCAGCTTGCCGGTCCGCCGCCGCGGCCGGTAGGGCGCGGAGGCGTAGGCGCCCTTGAACCGCAACAGGGTTTGGGTGTCCGGCCGCAGATAGCCATTGCCGGGACTGTTCGGCAGCTCATAGGCGTCCGGGACGCCGATGACGCTGCGCGACTCCATCGCCGAAAAGGTGCGCAGGCTGATCTTGTAGGAGAGATGGGTTTCGATCTTGCTGATCCGGCCCTCGTCCAGCCGCTGCGAGGCCAGCAGCAGGTGCACGCCGAGGCTGCGGCCGAGGCGGCCGATCATGGCGAACACGTCGATGAACGTGGGCTTGCTGGAGAGCATCTCGCTGAACTCGTCGACCACGATGAACAGCGCGGGCATCGGCTCCAGCCGCGCACCCTGCGCGCGGGCCTGTTCGTACTCCCGCCGGGACGAGTAGTTGCCCGCCGCCCGCAGATGTTCCTGTCGCCGGTTGAGCTCGCCGGTCAGCGCGTCCTGCATCCGGTCGACCAGTTCCAGCTCGTCCACCAGGTTGGTGATCACCGCGGAGGTGTGCGGCAGCTGGTCGAAGCCGAGGAACGCCGCCCCGCCCTTGAAGTCGACCAGCACGAAGTTCAGCTCCTCCGGCGAGTGCGTCGTCGCCAGGGCGAGCACCAGGGTGCGCAGCAGTTCGCTCTTGCCCGACCCGGTGGCGCCGATGCACAGCCCGTGCGGGCCCATGCCGTCCTCGGCGGCTTCCTTGATGTCCAGTTCCAGCGCGGTGCCGTTGGCGGCGATACCGATGGGCACGCGCAACCGCCGCCTGCCGGTCTTTCGCTCCCGCCGGTACTTGGCCAGGTCGAAGGTCCGGATGTCGCCGATTCCGAGCAGCGAGGCCAGGTCGTAGTCGCCGGCCAGCGGCTCGTCGTCCTGGGCGGCTTCGCCGATCCGGTGCCGGGCCATGCACCTGGCCAGCGCGGCGGCGGCGGTCTGGCTCATCCTGTCCGGGACGCACAGCGGACTGGTCACGGCCTTGCCGAGCCGGTCGAAGTTCACCGTGGACAGCTGCTCACCGTCGGTATCCAGGAACAGGGCACTCGGCCGTGATTGCCAGCTGAGCGCGCCGGAGACGTCCAGGACCACCGCGTTGCGGTAGCCCTCGTCGGCCGCCCGGTGCTCGTCGGGCACGTTCACTCCGTCCAGCACGATCACCATCAGTGGTTCGGACGTGGTGACCGGGGTGTTCGCCTCGAAACTGGGGCGACCGGCGAACTCGGGCCCGCCGATCAGGTCCTCCAGCTCGCCGAGTTCGGTGGTGATCAGCCTGCGTGGGCCCGCGGCGTCGTGGTGGTCGGGGTCCTGGTTGTGCGGCAGCCATTTCAGCCAGTCCCAGCGGGACAGGCGTTCATCGGCGGCGCAGACCGCGATCCGCACGTCGCCGGGGGCGTGCGCGGTGGCCAGCTGGGCGAGCATGGCGCGGGTGAGGCCGAGCACCGCTTCGTCGTCGCCGCGCAGCTGTACTTGCGCGAACCCGCGCAGGTACACCGCGATCGGCGCGTCCGGCAGGGTGGTGTAGGCCCGCAGGAACCGGCGCAGCGCGTGCGCGGCCAGCGGCTCCAGGTCCTCGACGGGCTTGGTGTCCGGCGGGGTCAGGGTGAGTGCGGACTGCTGTTTGCCGAGGCCGATCCGCACCTCGCCGAAGTCGTCGTGGGCGAGGCGCCGCTCCCACAGCCGGTAGCCGAGGGCGACCGACCACAGCGCGCCGGGATCGGGATGCACCCAGCGTGCCGCCGTCCGCTGCGCGTCCAGTGACGAGCGCACCCGTCCGCGGAGCTGGGCGAGATAGCGGATGTAGTCCCGGCGGTGCCCGTTGAGCTGACGCTTGTGCTGCACCGCGTTGCGCAGCAGCCCGACGACGAGCATCGCGACGACCGAGGCGCCCATGATGGCCCCGCCGACGAGCGCGAACACACCTCCGCCCGGCCGCAGGATCATCATCATCATGCCGAGGGAGCCGAGCGCCATCGGCGCGTACATCAGCACCGAACTCATCCCGCCGTCGGCCTGTTCCGGGATGGGGGGCGGCTCCTGGATCTTGATCTCGTCGGTCGGCGCGGCCGGCTTGGGCCGCCGCGACCGCCGGGCGAACAGCACTGTGCTCACGCTGCCACTCCTTGGTGGGGGTAGTTCCTCTTTTCCGGCCCTCGGACGCCGGAAGGCCTGGCGAGGCCGGTTTCCGGAAGTACCGTGCGGGCCGGGTCATGGTCACTAGCCCTGGCAGGAAGGACCCCGTACCCGTTATGGAAGAGCAGCAGACGCAGCATCGCACAACCAGTGCCGGAAGGCTACGGTTCGTGCTCCGGGACCAGACGACGGAAGTCGCGCTGCCCACCGAGGTTCCACTGGCCGATCTGCTGCCCGCGATCCTGCCCCGATTCGGGGCCGAGCGCGTCGAGGAGGCCGCCGATCACGAGGGCTATGTCGCCCAGCGTCTCGGCGAGCCGCCGCTGGACGAGGATCGCACGCTGGCCGAGCTGAACCTGCTCGACGGCGAGACCGTCTACCTGCGCCCGCGAGCCGACCAGCTGCCCGCGATCGCTTACGACGACCTGGTGGAGGGCGTCGGCGAGCAGGTACGGGCGCACCCCGGCACGTGGGCGGCCGGGCACACCCGGTGGATGCTGCGGATCGGCGCGGTGCTGACCTGGCTGGCCGGGCCGGTGCTGCTCGCCGGGATCGGCTCGGCCGTGCTGACCGCCGCACTCGCCGGCACGACCGCTCTCGGCCTGCTGGCCGGCGGCGCGCTGGTCGCGCGCGGCGCGGAGAACCCGCCGGTCGCCACGATCCTGGCCGGCTGCGGTGTCGGTTACGCCGCGCTGACCGGGTGGTCGCTGGTGGCCGCGCTGGCCCCGGCGGCCCCGTTCCCGGTGTCGCTGACCGCCGCCGCGGGGTCGGCGATCCTCGCGCTGACCGCCGGGCTGGTGGCGGTCGCGGACGCCGCGACCGTGTTCGCCGGGGCGTTGACGCTGGCCATCGCCATCGCGATACCGGGCCTGATCGGCTCGGTGTCGGGGTTGTCGCCGCACCAGGCGGCGGCGATCGGGGTGGCGGTGATCCTCCTCGCCGGGATGTTCGTGGCGACCACCGCGTTCCGGCTGTCCGGGCTGACCCTGCCGATGCTGCCGGGTGCGCCGGAACAGCTCGGTGAGGACATCGAGCCGGTGCCGAGTGCCCTGGTGATCGACCGCGGCGCCGCGACCACCGCCTACTCCGTCGCGTTGCACGTGGGTCTGGGGCTGGCGCTGAGTCTGCTGCTGCCGATGCTGGCGCTGTCCGGTTCCGGCTGGCAGATGGTGCTGTCGCTGGTGGTGGCGTTCCTGCTGTGCCTGCGGGCACGGCATCCGAACGGGGTGGCGCAGCGCTGGTCGCTGCTCGCTCCTGCGGCGTTGTGCGTGCTGCTGAACGTGCTGCACATCGGCGGTGAGCGGGATCCGCTGGGCCTGGTGCTCGCGGTGTTCCTGCCGGTGCTGGCCGTGGCCGCGTTGCTGGTGCTGGCCGGGCAGCGGCTACCGGGGCGCAGGCTCGTGCCGCCTTGGGGACGCGCGGTGGAGATCGTGGAGCTGCTCGTCGCGATCGCGGTGGTGCCGCTGCTGTTGCAGGTGCTGGACGTGTTCGTCATCGTGCGCGGGCTGGCGGGCTGATGGAGTCGCGGCGGGACCAGGCCCATGCCTATTTCTTCGTGCTGGGCCGGTTGTCGGCGGCGGTCACCCACGGCAGGCCGAACGCGCTGGAGCTGCCGAACAAGCGCTTCCGGCTCGGCACCTTGCTCGGGGTCGTGCTTTCCGTGGTCGTGATGGCGATTTTCGGCATCATCGGCCTGCTCAAGCCCGGCGGGAACACGTCGTGGCGCGCGCAGGGCGCTGTCGTGCTGAACGAGGACAGCGGCGCCAAGTACGTCTACCTGGACGGCAAACTGCACCCGGTGCACAACCTCGCCTCGGCCCGGCTGGTCGCCGGGAGCGCGGGGCCGCCGGTCGCGGTGTCGGCGAACTCGTTGCGAGGCGCGGAGGTAGGGCTGCCGATCGGTATTCCGGGAGCTCCCGACGAGCTGCCCGTCGAACCGCACAAGGGCGCGTGGACGGTGTGTGCGCTGCCTGCCGTGGAAGGCAGCGGCCTGAAGGCGGCTTTGCTGCTGCGGGCCGACCCCACGCCACCGGCCGGGCCGGAGCAGGCGGCGCTGGTGGCCGCCCCCGACGGCGTGACGTACCTGCTGTGGCAGGGGCGGCGGCACCGGGTCACCGCCCCTGTCGTCCTGGAGACCCTCGGCTACGGCGCCGTCGTGCCGACGCCGGTGACACTGGCCTGGCTCAACCCGATCCCGTCCGGGCCGGACGTCGCCGTGCCGGACACTCCCGGCGCGGGGCAGCCCGGCCCGCAGGTGGACGGCAAACCGACCCGGGTCGGCCAGGTCTTCGAAATACGCAATCCGGCGACCGGGACGACCCAGCTGTACCTGGTGCGCGCCGACGGCAAGGCGCCGCTGAGCCGGACGGCGGCGGCGCTGCTGCTCGCGGCGCCCGCGGCCCGCCAGGCGTACTCCGGGTGGCCCACCCTGATCGAGGCCGGTCCCGGTGCGCTGGCGGAGGTGCCCGAGTCGTCGTCGGGGCCGGACCTGGTGGGCACGTTGCCGCCGTCACCGCCGAAGGCCATCGTCCCGCCGCCGGACTCGGCCCTGTGCGGCCGGTACGACAGCGGCTCGGAGGAGGCAGGGCGGGTCGCCTTCCAGTTCCTGCCGCGAGCGGTGGTGAACGCCGGCGCGGCCCCGGTGACCGAGCACGTCGGCGGTACGACCGTCGACCAGGTGACCATTCCGCTCGGCGGGGGCGCGCTGGTGGCCGGGGCGGCCACGGCGCAGGGGAGCGCCGGTCCGGTGCACCTGGTGACCGCGACCGGCACCCGCTTCCCGCTCGCCGGCCCCGGCGAGCTGAAAGCGTTGGGCTACAGCGAAACCGACGTGGTGCACGTCGCGCCGCAGCTGATCGACCTGTTGCCCGCCGGGCCGGTGCTGCGCGCCCAGGACGCGCTGCACTTGAGCGGCGGCGTGGCGGGGCCGTGAACGCGCCGATTCTGTTGCCGAGGGGACTTCCCCATCTTCACCCGAATGCACGGCAGACAGTCCGGGCCTTCGGTATTCGGTCCTACTGTGATTACACACGGCGTCAGTTCGTGAACCGGTGGCGCCCCCGACAAATCGATTGTGACTACGGAGGTTCCCGTGACTACGGGTGTTAACGAAACTGAAGTCAAAAGCACGGCAAACGCCCATGCCGACCTGGCCGATTCCGTGAAGAATCAGGTCCAGATGATCTGCCAGCGGGCGGAACAGCTTTCGGGGGAGAGCAAATCCAACATGACCGTCGCTCTCGCCGAGGCCGCGAACTTCTTCAAGGACAAGGTCGGCACCGGTGTCGTCCAGGACCTGAACGACATGAGCAATCTCATGCAGAAGGCCGCGTCCGGCCAGGTGGCGTTGGACGAGGAGAACGCCAGCGTCGGCCGAACCGAAGGCTACCCCCTGTAGAAGCCCGCCGTGCCGCGAATTTCGACGCCGTGAAGGGGCCGCATCCGCCCAGGGCGTTTACCCACATCAACTGAGGACAGGAGTGTAAAAGGCATGCCAAGCCTTGATTCGATCCACTACAAGTACGATGCCATCGAAGATTGTGCGAGCGAAATGCGCCGCACCACCAACGAGATCAGCTCCAAGGCCGACCTCCTGATTTCGCAGGCGGACAAGCTGATGCAGGAAGGCTGGGAAGGCGAGACGGCCACTGGCTACCGCATGGAGGTAGACCAGCTGAAGCAGAAGCTGCACGACGCACGTGAGTTCCTCGCCTTGAAAGAGCAGCAAGTCCGGGAAGCCTCGGAAAGGATGCAGGACAACGACCGCAACGGCGCGAAGGGTTTCGGCGCCTGATCGGTCTTTCCCAGGAATTGCCGAGGTTAGGCAGGGTCCGGGTGTGTCCAGGTCGGCTACAGGCGCGATACCACCCGAGTGGAGTTGATCGAATTCTCGGCCTGTGGTCCTTGTCGGTGACGACGGTCGATGCGGCGTCAGGCAGGTTTCTCGATTACGGACGGTGGCAGGTCGTGGCGACAGGGGCGTCGGCCGCGGGGTCGTGAGTGATTCGGGTCGTTCTGACGATCTGAATCACTCACGACCTCCTGTACCGACGCCACATCCGCGACGTCGGCCATTCCGCCTCGGCCGGGACCACGAAGACACAGAGTTGATTCCGGCATCGAGACAACCCGAGTGGGATGCTTCTCGCCGGTCTGACCCGGCTGGAATCCGCACTCCGGCAAATGCAGCGAATGGAACGGAAAGGAAGAGTGGAGTGGCGAAGGCGACCGAGGCCGATCCTGTCATTCTCAGAAATGTGGCCAAGAAGATCGGCGCATTGCTCGACGACATGTCCGCGTTTCAGAACTTGAAGGGCCTGAAGACGGATGCGGGCAATTTCAAGATGGCGACGTGGCTCGAGAACGTGGTGCAGCGACAGGCCGACAGTGTGGTGACGCACGGGGAGAACCTCAAGCAGATCTACGAGCTGATTTCGAGGAATCTGTTGGAGGTTGCCGATCTGATCGAAGATCAGGATCTGGAGAACGCCAAAGAGATCGAGAAGGAGATCACGGAGATCATTTCCGACATGCCGGGGAAGATCTCGAAAGCTGTCGACGCCGACAGTGGCGACAGCGGCAGCGACGACAAGGACGACAAGGACGACAAGGACGAGGACGACAAGAAGGACGACAAGGGCGACAAGAAGGAGGACGGCGACGACAAGAAGGAGGACGGCGACGACAAGGGCGATAAGAAGGACGACAAAGACGACAAGGAGGGCAGCGACGATAAGAAGAACGACAGCGACGACGAGAAGGACGACAAGAAGGACGACAAAGACGACAAAAGTAGCGATTTGTCCAAAGGTCAGAAGACGCTGCAGTAGCGTCACTGTGCCGGACTATCTGGTCGTACGGCGGAAGCAGGTCGTCACCTGGCGGAGAATCCGCGAGCCTGAGTCTTGTGCGCGGCGAACACCCACTTTGACTTCGAATTCAGCAAGTTAGTCACCATCGATCGGTGCGAATGGTTGGAGGAATCTGATGGCTGACAAGGGTGCCGGTAAGCCGAGCTCCTTCAATGAGAGCCCGCCTGCGTCGGGCGGCCACTACGATGGATTTGGCGAACTGAGGGACGCGGTCGCCGAGTTGATCAATCTGCCGGGCGGTGGCGAGGCCGGCATAGGAAACCATCCCGTCGCGGATCGTTGGCATGAGCTGGGGCAAGCTTTCGGCTCCGCGATCGACGTGCTCGAAAGCGTTAACGAGGGCTTTCACAAGGAGATCAAAAGGGCTGTCGAGGATGCGCGTTTCGCAGGCGAATCCGGCACTGCCTTCGAGAATTATGCCGGGAGGATCTTCCGGGAAAGTCGGAGTGTGCTTTCGGTTCTCAACGGAGGGCGTATGCCCTATTCGTACGAGGTTGGTGATGTCGGGCATGACATCAAGGTCTTCGCCGAAGGCTGGTGGGACACGTACAAAGAAGGAAAGAGGAGCATCAATGAATCGCGTTCGCCAGCGGAGCTGCGCACTGCTCAAAAGACCATGATTTTAGGGCTGCTGAAGCTTCTTAGTGAACTTTCGGGTAAGTACAGCACCCGAGGGCAGGAGTTGGTTCCGTTCGAACCGGTCACCGGTGCCGCTGGCTCAGGCGGCGGTAGCGGTGGGGGCTCGGGTAGCGGCAGCAACAAGGGCAGTGGCAGCAGCAAGGGCAGTGACAGCAGCAAGGGCGGCGGCAGCAACAACAAGGGCAGTGACAGCAACAACAAGGGTGGCAGCAACAGCAAGGGCGGTAGCGGCAACGCGGGGGGCGGTGGAAACGACACTGATGCGGAGCAGGAGAAGGCCGCGCAGGAGGAAGCGGATGAAGCGCTGAGGAAGCTGCGCGAGGGTGACGTCGGAACCGGTGGTACCGAGTCGAGCGGTGGCGGTGCGGGTAGTTCCCAGGCCAAGAAGCAGACCCAGTCGGACGGTCCGAACTCCCAGGGTGGCGGTAGTGGCTCGGGTGGCGCGCAGGAGAAGGCAGCCCAGGAGAAGGCGGCCCAGGAGAAGGCGGCCCAGGAGAAGGCCGCGCAGGGACAGGCCGCGCAGGGACAGGCCGCGCAGGAGAAGGCCGCCGCAGGACAGGCTGCGCAGGAGAAGGCAGCCCAGGAGAAGGCCGCGCAAGAGAAGGCCGCGCAGGAACAGGCCAAGCAGGAAGCGGATGAAGTACTGAGGAAGCTGGGCGAGGGTAACGGCGGGACCGGTGGCGAAACCGGCGGTACTGGGCCGAGCGGTGGCGGTGCGGGGAACTTCCAGGACAAGAAGCAGACCCAGTCGGGCGGCCCGAACTCCAAGGGTGGCGGCAGCGGTTCGGGCGCCGCACAGGAGAAGGCCGCTCAGGAGAAAGCGGCTCAGGAGAAAGCGGCTCAGGAGAAAGCGGCTCAGGAGAAGGCCGCGCAAGAGAAAGCAGCGCAGGAGAAGGCCAAACAGGAGGCGCTGGACGCGCTGGACAAGCTGCGCAACGGTGATCCCGCGCAGGACAAGGCCATCGACGACGCCAAGGACGCGATCGAGAAACGGTTCGGCGACGACAAGAAGGACAAGCCGGGCGACGCCGAGGTCGATCCGAAGGCGCTGGAAAAGGCCAAGGGCGGCGCGCAGGATGTGCTGAAGGAGCTCGGCAAGAACGACCTGACGCCGGAGCAGCAGAAAGCTCTCGAGCAGGCGAAGAAAGACATCGGCGGGATGTCGCCTGACGACGACCCGAAGGACCTGGCCAAGGCGAAGCAGGACGCGCTGGACGCGCTGGACAAGCTCCGCAACGATGATCCGGGTCTGAACAAGGCGATCGACGACGCCAAGGACGCCATCAAGGACCAGTTCGACGAGGCGCTCGGTAAGGATCGGGGCGGTTCCGGTGACGGTCACTCCATGCCCGATCCACGCACCGTGGACCGGGCCGCCGACGAGGCCACGGACGCGTTGGACGACGCTGCCGAGCGCAAGCTGAACCCGGAGCAGCAGGGAGCCGTCGAGCACGCCAGGGATGCGCTCGACGATCTGCGCGAAGCGAAGACTCCGGAGGAACTGGCACAGGCCAAGGAGGATCTGTCGGCCGCGCTGGACAAGGTGGGCAAGTCGATCGACGACCCGGCCGTGCGCCACGAAATCGAGGAAGCGAAGAAGGCCGTAACCGGGCTGGGCGAGCACGAACCGCTGTCCACCAACCAGATGAAGACGCTGGGCGCGGTCGAAAAAGAGGCCTTGTCGGCGATCGACGACCTCGGCAAGGACACCGACGACCCGGCCCGGCAGCAGGCGTTCGAAGACGCCAAGGAAGCCGTGCGCAAGTCGATCGGCCACATCGGACCGGAGGATCTCAACCTCCGTACTTCCGGCGGTGGCGGCAGCAGCGGGGGTGGTGGTGGCGACCACTACAAGTCGACTGGATCGAACGGCAACGGAACGTCCGATCTGGACGACTACCTGCGCGGCAAGGGCCAGCACAACTCGCAGTACAACGGCAATCAGGGCAGTGGCAACCAAAGCAGCGGCAACCAGGGCGGTGGCAACCAGGGCGGTGGCAACCAGGGCGGTGGCAACGGATACGGCCGGGGCAGCGATGCCACCCGGTTCGATGTGGCGGCCAAGCAGTCGCTCGGCGCGATGACCGGCCAGCAGGGCGGGCAACAGGTCACGTCCACCTTCCCAGGGTCTTCCTCGGGCGCACCCCCGATGGGCATGCCGATGGGCGGTATGGGTGGCGGAATGGGAGGCGGCGGTGGCGCGCAGAACCAGGGCAGAGAGTCACAGATCTGGGTGCAGGCCGATCCGACCGTATGGGAGGACACCGCGGACAAGCCCACGCCGGTGATAGGTAAGGGCGGGACCGAACAGTGACCGCACCCGAGTCGCAGGCGCCGCCGGCCGACGGGCCGACCGTCGATCAGATCGCCTTGCTGGTCAACGGTATCGACGCCAACGGTCTCTACGCATGGGCGGCCGCGTTCGACCGTGCCCGCGACCAACTCTCGCGAGTGCGTGACGGGTTCCGCGCTGCCCACCGCGCCGCGCTGGAGCGGTGGGCGGGGTTGTCCGCCGACGCCTTCGACGACCCGAGCCGCCGCGTCGAAGCGATCACGGCCGAGCAACTGCACGTCCTGCGCGACCCCGGCCATGGCGCCTTGTTGCGCAGGGCGGGTGACGCGGTGCTGGACAGTCAGGCACGGATGCGTGTTCTGCTCCGGGCGCGCGCCGAACAGCCCGATGCGGCGGGCGAGCAGGCCGTCCGGCCGGAGGCGTGGCGCATCCTCAACGACCTGGAGAAGGTCTACCTCGACACCGGCAGAGCCCTTGCCGGGCAGTCCGGCGAGGGCGGGACGGCCGTGCCCGGTGGGGGCGGCGGTTCGGCGAGTGGCGGTTCGTCGGTGGGTGTCGATCCGCCACCTGCCGGGTCGATCACGTCGCAGGAGAACCCCGCGGCTCACGGTGGTTCCGGCGGTGGAGCGGGTGGCGTGGTCTACACCCTGTTGGGCGGCTACGGGCGTGGCTCGGCCACCGGCGGCGGCGGCGGTGCGACCGGCATCGTCGTCCGGAACGTCACCACACCGACCGGCGAGACCTTCCCGGCCGCCGGGTCGGCCATGCCGTTCGGCTCGGTGGTGGGCAGGAGCACGACCGGCGATGCGTACCGGCCCGGCACGAGTTCCCCGGCCTCCACGGGCTCCCCGGAATCCTTCGGCGTTTCCGCCTCCGACCCGTATGGTCTCTTCCCCGATCCGGGAGTACCCGGCTATCTCCCGCTGGGCAAGTCCGGCGGCTACCCGACGGACCCGCGCCCGGGCCGGCCCGAGGAATTCGGTTCTGGTCACGAGGGCTCGCCAGGCGACGTGTCGTCGGAGACGGGAGCGGTCACCGGTCTTTCGGTGACCGGTCCGGGCAAGGAAGGCTCCCCCCGGGAATCCACCCGGTCCTCGAAGCGGATTCGTACCGCGGGGGGCGAGGTGAACGCGTCGGCCGGTGCCGGCGAGTCGGCCAAGAACAGGCAGGGCACGAATCCGCAGACGGTCTCGTCGTCCGCGTCGGGATCGACCTCGGGGACGGAGCCGGGTAGCCGTTCGACGACTCTTCCGGTGCGCCAGTTGCCTTCCGAGCTGGCGTCGGTGCCGGGCGGGCCGGGTAGCGCCGCGTCGGGCGGGGTCCCGCTGGAGAGCAAACAGGTCCGGTCGTCGACCGGCACGGGTGGTGCCGGTCAGCCCGGCTACGGCATGGGGCCCATGGCCGCGGGAGCCGGGGCGCCGCAGAGCCAGGGCGGATACCGGTCGGTGACCGAGCTGGCCGAGCACCGGGACCTGTGGCGAGGCGGCGCCGAGCCGGACGGGGTGCTGGGCAGGCCCGGGCCCGCCCCGGCCGACGACGACCCGCGCGACGACACGCAGCGCTACCTCGGCGATCTGTCGAAGCTGCTGGACGAGAAAGGAGAAGGCCGATGACCTGGCCGGACAGTTCGGATCTCAACGAGATGCGGCGGATGAAGGACGAGGCGCTCGCCGCGCTCGAGCGGCAGCGGGAAACCGCGAAAGAGACCAGCCGCGTGTGGCGGGAGGAGACCACCACGGTCACCGCCGAGGACAGGTCGATGTCGATGACCTTCGACGGCCGTGGCGAGCTCACCGGCATCACCTTCACCGGGTCGAAATACCGCTCCATGGCGCCCGCCCAGCTGGCCAGCGTGATCGTGGACATGGTGCGCAAGGGCCGGGCCGAGAGCACGGCCAAACTCACCGCGCACGCTCCAGCGGTACCCGGACTCGATCTCGACGGGCTGATCAACGGCACCGCCGATCCCGCCGACGTGCTGGACAAGATTCTCGGGCCGATGCTCGACGGAATGGACAACCTGTCGCCGGAGAACATGCGGAACTGGTTCTCCGACGACACGCGGAAGGACTCCCGCGATGGCTGAACAGTTCTTCCTCGACGAGGATGAGGTTTCCGCGGCCGCCAAGGAGTTGCGCGCAGTCGGAGGGCGGCTGGACGACCTCTCGAAGTGGCTGATCGGAGGGCTGGACATGACACGCGGTTGCTGGGGTGACGACGATATCGGTAAGGCTTTCGTCAAGAACTACCTGAAATACGCCGACGTGGGAGAAATGGGTTCGGCTGCGGCGGCCGCCAACGCCGACGCGATGGGCGAGAACATCATGAAACTCAGTGAACAGTTCGTCGGGCTGGACGAGGAGGCGGTGCGACGAATGGACAAATCGATCAAGTTTGAAACCAAAAAGGACTGATCCGAGAGTTCGGTGCATGATGACGACGAGCCTTGCCGCTACCACGCGCGGTAGCCTGCAGGCCCCTGGTTCGCGGGGCTTGAAATGAGCGGTGTCGGCAAAGGCACGGGCGGCACCGAGTACAACGGACCTGGAGAAGAGTCCGGCGCGTCGGGAGTCTTCAAACCGACCGAGCTTCCACAGGATCTCCAGAACTTCTTCTCAGTGGTCGTCGGCCTGCGCTGGCCGGAAGCCAACCTTCAGGGAATGATACTTCTCCGAGATTTCTGGCGCGATTACGGCGCCGCGGTCGAGGAGCTGCTTCCGCAACTTCGAAAAGCCAGGGAAAAGTTCGACGCCGGCATGGACGGAGAGTCGTCCGGTCACTTGCTGCGGTATATCGACGACGAACTCATCCCGCAGGCCGAGGGGCTTGCCGAGGTCGGCGCCGAGTTGAAGTCGATGGTCGGACAGACCGCCGCCGACGTCGAAAAATCCATGATCATGTTGGTGGCCTTCGCCGTCATCGCGCTGATCTCGTTCATTGCTCTCCTGTATTCGGTCATGCCCTTCTTGGCAGGCCTTGTCGTCACAGCTTTCCGGGAGGTCGGCAAGGCGATTCTCAAGGGCGTGCTTTTGCGGTTGCTGCAGCAGGCACTCGCGAAGGCGGGCCCCGCCGCGCTCGCAGGCCTCCGGGAGCTGTTCAAGAAGGCTCCCCACATCCTCTTGAACACGGTCAAGTTCGGTGTCGGTGGCGCGGCGTTCATGGCCGGACTGGACGCGACGATCCAGGGCATACAGCTGGCGCCCGGCGGGCTGCGGGAGAAGTTCGACAGCGAATCGGTCTGGAAAATGGGAGTCGGCGGTGCCATCGGCGGCGCGGGAGCCGGCGTCGTCAGCGGTATCGGGCGGACGCTGTCGAAGCAGTTTCCCAAAGTCCCGAAGAACTACCGCGCGATCGGCAACGTCGCGCACGCACTCGGCCAGGCACTGGCGATCGTGCTGACCAACCCGCTGGTCTTCCTCGCCACCGGCGACGAGGACGGCAAGTGGTGGGAGGGCATGCTCGGCGAGTTCGGCCCGCTGGACCACGCCGGCAACCACGGCAAGAAGATCGCCAAGCACCTCCTGGAGCACCTTCCCGGCCTCGCGGACACGCACGGGCTCACGATGCGGACGGAGACCGACGCTCCGCCGTCCGAGGGCGGGGGGTATGACTCCAAACCGGCGCCGGAGGGCGACAGCGATTCCGAGGTCGGCCAGGACTTCTCGGAAAAGGGCGGGGCAGGCCGTGACGGCGACCTGACCGCGGACGACGCGCGGACCCGGTCCGAGAGCGCAGGTGATGCCGACAACCGGTCGGTGTCGTCCAGTGGACACTCGCGATCCGACACTGCTGTGGACACCTCGGCGAACAGTTCGCCCGGCGGCGGTGCGGTGCGGCAGCTGGCGGTGACCGGAGCGGACAACCAGCAGTTCGGCACCCTGTTCACTCAGGAACAGAGCGGTGCTTCCTCGCAGCAGGTGCCGATCTCGAACGGTCAGGGCACACAGGCAGGCGGCGCCGGTTCCGGGCAGCCGCGAGGTTCGCAGCAGTCCGTCCCGGCACAGCGCGACGGGCAGCAGTCCAGCCAGGCTGCGGACCCGCGCCCGCGAACGTTCACGAACGGCGATGTCGGCCAGTCCTCCGACGCCACGTCCGCGCGGTCGGCTCACGGGAACGAGACAGGCCAGGAGACGCTGTCCCGGCCAGTCGGACCGCGCGAACAGGCGGTCTCCGGCGGAGCGGACGTGGCGCCGGACGGCGGGAAACAGCCGTCGGGACACGAGTACGTGCCGGACGACTCGAACCTGAACCGGACCGTGTCGGGAAGAGGGCCCGCTGCCGAGGCCGAGCAGCCCGGCGGTTTCGCGGGACAGCTAGAAGGTTCACCGAGCCAGGAGAGCGGAGCGGGCGGTGGGGCGTCGCCAGGGACGCACCCGGTCTCCACGACTCAGCGACCGCCGAGCCAGCAGGGGACACCCGAAGCCCCCGCGGCCAGGGCGCCAGGCGGCGAACAGAACCAGGGCAAGAGCCCGGAACAGACGGTCGAATCGCGGTTGACCGATCATGCTCCGGAGCACTCTCTCGACCAGCGGCGGACAGCCAGCGAGTCGCACGCCGCACCGAAGGAAGCGCCGGAGCCTGCCGGTCGGCAGGCCGACGGGCCGTCCCCGGATCCGGCGGCCGCTCAGCACCACGACAGTCCGGGCACGGACCAGACCGACGCTCCGCCCGTCGTTTCGCCGGGCTCCGCGCAGACGCCGCAGAAATCGGGGGTGGAGCAGCCCGTCGTGGGCCGGTCATCTGCCGCCAAACCAGACGGCTGGCAGCCCACCTCGCACCCGTCGGGAAGGGAGAGTTCGGTCGATGGCGCGCTCGCGCCGCAGCGGGGACCGGGCGAACCGGTTGTGTCCAAGGCCGGTCTGGAGTCGGACGGTCCAGCAGAGCCCGTCTTGGTGCCCGGGAGTGACATCGAGAACGGGTTGGCGGGTTTTGCGGACGAGGATGCTCCGCCGCCGGCTTACGAGCCTCCGCCGCCGTCTTATGCCGAACTGCTTGGCCTGCCGCCAGGTTTGGTCGGTGACAAGGGGTTGGGTGATAAGGGCTTGGCGGCTTCGTCCGAGCCGGTGAAGGCGCGGCCGGACCAGAGTGCGGCGCGGTGGCTGGACTCCTTGCTGGGTGAGCAGGACGGCGGGTTGACCGAGCTGGAGACTCGGGAACTGGTCAGGCGGACGGTGGGTGATCTCACGGTGTTCCCGGTGGGGCTGCCTGCGGACCAGCTGCAGGGCGCTGATGCCGGTGTGGGGAGTTCCGCGGCGGGTGAGGGTGGCGGTGGAAGGAAAGAAACGAAAGAGCGTGCGGCGGCTCTCGGGGTGCAGTTCATTGAGGAGAACCGTGCGAGGGGTCGTCAAAAACTTACGTGGAGAGAATACAAGAACTATCTGTTAGCGAATGGGTTTGAAGCTGTCACCGACAGATCTGCGCAGAATTACTGGCATGAGTCCAAGTTGCGGGCCGGTGAGCCGGTTCAGGTTCGGCGCAAGTCTATCGATCCGGACGTTGAGACTCTCGGGACGCAGCTTGTTGCGGAGAACCGTGCGAGTGGTCGGGACACCGACTGGAAAGAGTACAAAGAGTACCTGCGACAGCATCAGATCTCGGTCGATAATCTTCCCAGGGCCACCATAGCCAGGTATTTGCGATTGGCTAAGGATCAGGCCGGTGAGCCGACTCGGGTTCGTGGGAAGGGTGTCGGTCGTGAAGATCTAAAGGTGCGTGTCAGTCGCTATCTACTGGAGAACCCTGAGGCGTCGATAAGGTCGATTAGGGTAGCTTTGTTCGGTGAGCCGGTTGATGGCGTAAAAGAGGGTGTCGACACCGACGTCTTACGGTCGGTTGTGAACGAGGTCAGGGGTGAGCTGGGTATCCCGGGTCCACAATTGCCGGGCCTGCCGAAGTCGTCGGCAATTCCTCTTGTTCGGGAGTACTATGCCGAGGCTTTGCTGGTGAGCAAAAAACCGACCTCGGCTGGTCTTGTCAGTTATTTCCGGGCTGCGGGGAGTGTTCTGGGTTTGGACGCTGCGGCCGGCCATCTTCGGGAGGTTGGTGGCGACCTGGCGATTGCTGGTGTGAGTAGTGTTTTCGATGCTTTTGGGTCGGGGGCGCGGGGGGTGGTGGATGTTACCGGTGGCGATGGTGTGCGTGCGCGGGTGGCCGGTGAGATTACGGGTAATTGGGGTCGGTATGCGGATTTGCCGAATAGTTCGGGTGCGGTCGCTGCGGTTCGGTCGGGTGGGTCGTTGGCGGGGCTGGACGAGGTGGTGTTGACGGCTTTGGCCAATGGATTCGGTGTGGGTGTTCGGGTGCGGGGAGAGAATGGTGAGTATCGGGATTTTGGTGAGGGTATCGCGGGGACCGTGGTGTTGGTTCATGGTGCGGCGGGGGAGGGCTTCTACCTGGGTGTGGCGCAGGGTAAAGCGCGTGCCGAGGGAATTGTCGATGGTGGTGTGGAAGAGGGTCCTTCCGTCGGGTTGGATATGGATGGTCATGGTCCGACGGAGGGGCAGCGGGACATTTTGGATGGGTGGGGGTTTGATCCCGTTCCTGTAGCGCCTTCCGGTGATAGTTTGTTCGTTGCTCTGCTTGCCGTTATTCCGGATTCTGAAGCAGTTTATGGTTCTCCTGAGAATCTGCGCAGTAATGTGGTCGGGTATTTGAGTGAAGATTTCAATGCTGTTCGTTTTCGTGATAGGCATGGGTGGGAGATTTTCGACTACCACCGCGAAGTGCAGTGGCTGGGTGAGCCGGGTGCGCCTGTCGGGCTGATGGTGGATCTGGTCGTGGACGCGGTGGCGGAGATGACCGGGACTCGGGTCGCGGTGGTGAATGAGTCGGGTGCGGTGCGACTGCATCAGTCTGACCAGTTTGGTGCAGGGCCGGACGCTGCGACTGTGGTGTTGCTTCAGCGTGATACGGACGGTGGGTATTTTCTGGGGGCGCGGCCGTCGCAACGGCCCGACGCGTCTGGTGGGGCAGTGGACCGGTTGGTGTTGTCGGGTGGCAGGGCCGGGCTGCCGGGTGGTGCGCCGCCGCGATCGCGTCGGGAGCTCTTCCCCGGTGAGTCGCCTTCCGGTCCGTCGAGCGAGGCGGTTCGGCGGCCGGAGCCTGGGGAGTCGTCCGGTCCGCCACCAGCGGCGGAACCAGAGCCGGAGCAGCAACCAACGACCGCACAGACGGCGGACAATGACGGTGCCGATCCCGGCACGGCAGCGGAGAACCGGCGGCGCGACGCCGGGCCGGACTTCACCCCGGCCCGGACCCTCGGTGGCGCGACCATGGCCGGCCGGGTCGGCGACGTCGGCCAGGTGGTCGGCGACCTGCGGCGGCTGCTGCCGGAAGCGTCGAAAGTCACCGGCATGGACGCTCTCCACACCAAGCTGGCGGAGCGCCCGGAGGAGCTGGCAGGCGGTACCGGAAGGTGGTTCGAGATCACCGCCGGCAGCCGGAAGCTCGACGTCCTGGTTCGCACGGAGTTCGATTTCGGCCAGGCCCGCGAGCCGGGTGCGGATTCGCCGGGACAGGTGTCCGGGCGGCACGAGTCGTCGGATAGGGCCGGCGAGCTGAACCGGACACTCCATCAGGACCGCGCGCACCGGATGATCGCCGTCATGCCGACGCCGGGACTCGGCTTCTTCGGTGCGATCAAGGCCGTCGCCACCTTCCTTCGTCCGAGCACGACGCGGGACGAGACGGTGACCCGCGAGGCCGGCCACACGATCGAGTACGAGGTGCCCCGGCGGTTGCACAACGCGGAGGTTCCTTTCCGGACGGTGGTGTCCGTGTTCGACCGCGGCGTCGCGATCGCGCAAGAGCGGACACTGGGCTCCCCGATATGGGCGCCGATGGCCGTGCCGGAGACGGTTCCCGCGCCGCAGGCCGGCGGCTGGCTGGCGACCGGCCGTCGACTCCCGCGCGCCGGGGTCATCGATGTGCACCTGGACCCCCATGCGCCGGCGACCCACAAGGGCAAGGATCTTCAGCGACCCGGGACCTTCGACAAGGTCAAGTCCTACCTGCGGAAGGTGTTGCCCCGCCTCGGCGAGGAGGAGCGGAAGACCATCCACGAGTTCCTCAGCGACGCGACGGTGGCGCGGAACCTGCAGTCGATGGAGATCACGCCGACGCAGCAGGAGGACGGGGCGAGCGGGTGGCTGGACGTGGGCACCCTCGTCAAGGGGGCCAACTGGCTGAAGGCACGGCGGACCATCCGGGCGCAGGTGCAGATGCGGGTGGTCACCCGCCGATACCAGCATGTGGAGGACGTCGACGGGCTGAAGGTCACCCGCACGCGGCGCGAAGGCGACGGCGTCGCGAACACCACCAGCGCCACCCACGAGAAGATGCTCGAACTCGCGGGCGGCGCACTGGGCGATTTGGGAGTGGTCAAGCCGGCCGGTGGGGGACAGGTAATGGGCTCGGGGGCGCATGCCCACCAGTACACGTCGAAGGCGAGGAACACCGGCCAGGACGTCAAGACCACCACGGAGAACGGCGTCATCTGGCTCGCCGAGTCCGATGTGGAGGTTCGGGTGGTCGGCAGGCCGCCGATCACTTTCCGCGGGGCACTCACCTCCTACCGGGTGACCACGGCCGAGGAGGCTCGGGCGACCGGAATCGTCGCCGGCCCCGATGGGCCGACGCTGGAGGGAGAGCGGGAGCCCTCGTCCCCGCCCGCGGTGCTGCACCGCGCGATGCTCGCACACACCGGGGCGGGTGAACGACTGGCGAAGCTGGTCATCGAAACGCTGCGGAAGACCCCGGGGCAGGGCGAGAAGCGGCTCTGGAAGTGGGGTGACACCGATTTCCTCGTCGATCCCGATGACCCGGTCGTCACTGGAAGGCTCAGCCGCGAGCTGGCGGAGCAGGTCGAGCGGGCCACCGAGGCGCGGAGGAAGCTGCGCGACGACCAGCTCGGTGCGAGCCCGGTGACCACCCTGGCGTTCACCCACGAGGGCACGGGGCACACCGACCACGTGCTCATCGAGGTCACCAGGGAAATCGAGACCGCCGTGCGCGGCGACCAGGTCGACGGTCAGCGCGGCCCGGAGACCGTCCGCTCGACCGAGGGCACAACGGATGTCACCCGGCGAGCGAAGAAGTCCTTCGGCGGGGCCCTGATCGGCCGCTTCTACTTCGGAGCTCTCGGTATCACGCAGCTTCTGGACGTGAAGTCCGGCGTCACCATGACCACCGACCGGTCCACCAGGATCGGCCGGTCGGTCGAAACGGAAACCACGAAGGTCGTGGGACATCCCGGTCCGGACGGCACGCTCGGCAGTGAGCCGTACCGCCGTTACACCGGAACAGCGCGCTACGGGCTGGACGGCGTGTTCTGGCGGGAAGACAAGGACGTCGTCACGGAATTCCGTTCGCGGAGGGCCGGCGTACCGGAAAAACTGGTCTTCGGCGACGGCTCGCCGGAGGCGTCCTCGATCGAAGTGGACTTCGACACCCTGGTCTCGGACGTCGACACGCTGATACCCGAACTGAGCCGACCGCGCGATCCGCGGGTCAGCGAACCGAGCCCGCTCGACGACGTGGCGATCAACCACGACGGACCTCCGGCCACGGACCGGCTCCGGCGCACCG